>JBDKSW010000005.1:0-90923 GCA_039698035.1 Thermoguttaceae bacterium
CGGCTAGGAGTTCCCGTCATTAAGGTCTCCGCCGGAACTTTCATCCGGCCAGTCAATTCCCGGACAAGCTTTCGCTCGCCGGTTACAGCGTCAGGATGACGCTGCGCGTCATGCCTGACGCACCAAAGAAAGACGCTCAAGGCCGTGGGCCCTGGGCGTCTTTCGGAGGACGTGTGCTGTTGTTTCCGCGGGTTGCGTTAGAACCGCAATTCGGCGCCGACGTTGATGCCTTGGGCCCAGAACGTGCTTGTCTTGCCAGAGAACTCGGGGAACGGCAGCCCGGTCTCGGTGCTGGGCGGGAAGTTGCGTGGATCGAGCTTCAGGTCGATCTGGCTGGCCGAACGCCAAACGTCGCCCCAGTAGAGGATGTCGTAGCCGACGAAGGCTCGCCAATGCTGGGTGAGTTGGTATCCCAGCTCGATCTTCAGTTCGGGAATCATCGTGAACACGTCGCGCTGATAGACGCCCGAGTTGTCGGGGCCGGCGTAAATGCCCGTCGTGTATGAGGCCGTCGACGTGGCGGTGGTGATATCCGTCGTTCCATTGATATTGACCGACTGATGATTGATGCCCAGGGCGATCTTGGTGAGAACGTCGAGGGACCACCGGTTTCGGTACAGACGGGTGCGCAGTCCGAGCTCGCTTCCGTAGAAGTCGTTGCGAGCGCGGAAATTGTCGTGGATGTCGAACGTCGCGATGGTATCGTGCGGAGCGACGCTTTCGGTGAGGGTCGGCGTCTCGTGGATGGTCAGCGAGTCGCCCAGGTTGTAGTAGCGGAAGCCTGCGACCAAGTCGGTGCGGCAGCATTGCAGCAGTGGCACACAGGAGCCGCAGGATTGTTCGGACGAGTCGCACGAATCACACTCGTTGCCGCACGAGTTGCAGCAGCACAGGTTGTAGCTGAACAGGGCGCCGGCCGACTGGAAATAGTCCTTGAAATCGACACTGATCGACCCGATGGCGACGCCGGGATAGGCGACCAGTTCGCTCGCCTGGGAGCCTGTTTCGACGTTGTAGAACGGGCGTGCAAGGATCGTTTCGCCGGTCGATGTTTGGCTGAAGCTATCGCTGGATCCGCCCAGGTTGAGGTAGTCGAATTCGACGGCCCAGCGGTGGCAGCTATCGAGCCACATCCCCATGGTGGTGCGAACACCGGATTGGCCTTGGTTGCCGACGGTGCTGTTGCCGTAGAGGATCGTTGTGGTCGATAGGCCAAGCACACCGGCGTCCTCGACCGCCGTGCCCTGGGGGCTGGTGGTCACGAGAGGTGGCAACGTCACGCCGTTGGTCCACCACATCAGGTAATCGGCACGGAGCCAAATGCGGCCGGGCGGACTGCAACACGGCATGCCGCAAAACATGGCGCATTGCTCGTCGGGGTCCTCGGTCGCGAGGTCGGATGCGGCGGTCGGTTGCAGGCTCTCGGCGGGCTGTTGCGATGTGGTCGCGGCCTGGCCGGGCGACGAGTCGGGCTGCGGCGCCGGCTGAAGGGCCGCCTGGGCGGGCACTGGCTCGGCTCCGGCCGAAACGGTTGCCCCAAGGAAAAAGACGATTCCGGCGGCCACCAGAGCGCCGGCACATAGACATGCGATCCGCGAAACAGCCATGACTCCCCCCTTAGAGTGTCACTGCATGTGAATGGGTAGCAACAGTTACGGACGTAACGATTGTCCGTCCTGTATCGAATCGGCAGATTTTACCGTTCACATTAGCTGTAACGGCAAGCCACGTGGGGCTTGGCAAAACTAGGCGGCCTCGGCAAGTCGTTTTCGTTCCCGGATCGAGCACGGAAACGCGTCTGGCGTCCTGGGCACTTCCACGACGACGCCCACGAGCGGTTTGCCGACTCATCTCTGGGGGCCCCCAATGCGGCATCCCCTCATGCCTTCGCCAACCCGAACAGCGTGCGCGGCGGCCCAACTTTTTCCGTGCAATGTCCCGTCGCGGTGACAACAAGCTGTCGCTTGCGCCGGCTAAGTTTCGTCGAGGCGACAGAGAGCGTGAGCGGTTTTCGAAGCGGGCAAGGCGTCTTCACGCGATCCGGCAACTGGGATGCGAAAAAGAGACGCGTCACTGCCTGCCATCGGATGGCTGCCTTGGTCCGCGCACAGCCGGGCCGAGGTTTCCTATTTGCTCGGCGAGCAACGGAGCGTTGAACGCATCGCACGGCGAGTGTTTGGCCGTCCGCTGGCACCGAGCGAGTATGCCAACCTCGTCGGCGCGCCGGACACCGCGACGGTCGAGGTCGGCGCGTCCGACGGACACTTGTACCTGGAGATGCGAGACGCCGTTTCCAGCGTGCGAGGGTACTTCTATCTGCATCGCACGAAGACGACCGCCGTGCTGCGGATCGACGGGCTGCGAATCGACCTGCGAGTCCTGCGGGGCCACGGCGTCGGCCTCCAAATCTTCCACCGACAGGCCCGGGGGGCTGCGCGGCTCGGGGTTGGCCGGATCGAGGCCGTTGCGGGCCGGACGGCCGACGAGAACGGCTATTACACGTGGCCTCGCTATGGCTTCGAGGGTTGGCTGCCGGCATCGCATCGGCCGCCGCCGCCGGGCTTGGAACGTGCTCGGACGCTGTCCGACGTTATGTCGTGCAAGGTGGGCCGCGACTGGTGGAAACGGTGCGGCGTCACGGTTCCCGTGCGATTCGATCTGGCAGCCGGCAGCCCGTCGCGTCAGTCGCTGGCCCGGTATGTTCGGGAACGCACCGAGACGGGCAGGTCGGAAGAGGCAACTCGCGACGTTCACCGATCAGATCGGCGAGACACAACGCCATCAGCCGGCGCACGAGCTTCCGCGCTTCCGAGTCTATCATGACGCCTGGCGCATCGTTACAATGACGCGATGCACGTCGTCTCCCTCCAGTCTGGCAGCAATGGAAATTGCATTTACGTCGAGACCGAGGGCGTCAAGCTGCTTTTTGACGCGGGCATCAGCGGCAGTCGCGCCAAGGAACGGTTGTCGCGGCACGGCCGGGACATCGCCGACGTGGACGCGCTGCTGATTTCGCACGATCATGCGGACCACGCGCGGAACATGGGCGTTTTCCACCGCAAATTCCGTTTGCCGGTGTACGCCACGGAGAAAACGTACGCCGCCGCCGGCCGGTACGGGCTCGGAGCGATCGCCGACCTTCGGCCGTTCACGGCGGGCGAGTCGATCCGTTTAGGCGGCGTGACGGTCGAGACGATCCGAACGCCTCATGACGGCGTGGATGGCGTGGCGTTCGTCGTCGACGACGGCAAACGACGCCTCGGCATTCTGACCGACCTGGGCCATGTGTTCCACGAGCTCGAGGCGATCGTCGGTTCCTTGGATGCGGTCGTTCTCGAGAGCAACTACGACGCCAGGATGCTGGCCACCGGTCCGTATCCCGACTTTCTGAAGAAGCGGATTGAAGGGCCTGGCGGTCACATCTCGAACGGCGAGGCCGCCGAGCTGCTGCACCGTCGCGCCTCGCAGCGGCTGAAATGGGTCTGTCTGGCCCACCTTTCCCAGGACAACAACACGCCGGCCGCGGCATTGAAGACCCATCGCCGGGTCTTGGGAAAAGAGCTGCCGATCGTCGTGGCAATGCGGCACGAAGCGACGGCGATCTTGTCGGTTGGGTGACGGCGTTTTACGGGTTCAGGACGACCGTCCGGCCGCCCGTCTCTCTGGTGATTCCGAGGGCGAGATACTCGACGGGTTCCGTTCCCACGTTTCGCATTTGGTGAATCTCGCCGGCGTCGATCACGACGGCGTCGCCGCGACCGAGCGCGGCCGTTTCGTTCTCCACGGTGATTTCGGCCTGGCCGCTGACGAGCACGAAGACCTCCTGCATGTCTTCGTGATAATGGCGGGCGAACTGCTTGGCGACGCCCAGCGTGGCCCAGTTCAGCATTTGCACGCGACCTGGCCGAAGGTCGGCCTTTTCAAGCAGCACTCTCTTGAGGACGGCCGGCGTCAGGGGGTCTTCGTGGCCAGCAGGGATCCGCGGGCGAGCGGCCGCCAGAACGATCTTCATGGCATCCTCGTGGAAAGTCACCGTGCAGGTTCGCACGGATCACGTCGTCGGACTCGGTCGCGTTTAGCCTGGCGTGTCGAGGTACGGATCTTGTCCCATTTGGCGTTGGATCTTCTTTCGCTCTTTCTCGAAATACATGAGCGACTTGCGCTGGCGGAAGTGGCGGTGTTCGACCTTTCGCTGCGCTTTGCGAAAGAGTCTGGCGAGCTGGTCGAAGGGGCCCTCGGGCGATCGCTCGCCGCGTTCACCGAGCTTCCGCGACTTGTCGGGGCCAAGGCCGGCCAGCAGGAGATCGTCGTCGAGACTGAGGTATTGGCGGAATGTGCCCGGGTCGCCCTGCCGACCGCAACGGCCGATCAACTGCCGGTCGATGCGGCTGGAGTCGTGCATTTCGGTGCAGATGACGTGGAGGCCGCCAATCGCATGGACGCCCTCGCCCAGTTTGATGTCGGTGCCGCGGCCGGCCATGTTGGTCGAGACGGTCACGACGCCGCGTTGGCCGGCACCCGCGACGATGTCCGCTTCGGCGGCGATATGATTCGCGTTCAGGATGCTGTGATCGATGCCCATGCCGTCGAGCAATTTGGAAAGGGACTCGGATTTGTCGATGGAACGGGTGCCGATCAGCACGGGTCGGCCGACGACGTGCGCCTCGCGGATTTCCTCGGCGACGGCCATCCACTTGGCGTCGGCCGTGCCGAAGACGCGGTTTGGCAACTGTTTGCGGATAGCGGGGCGGTTCGTGGGGATTGGCAGCACGTGGCACCGATAGATGCGTCGCAATTCGCCGGCGGACCCCATTGCCGTGCCCGTCATGCCGCCCAGGTGTTCGTAGCGTAGGAAGAAGTCCTGGACGGTGATGCGGGCCGCTTGGCCCGTGGCCACGGTCACCTCGACGCCCTGCTTGGCCTCGACGGCCTGATGGATGCCGTCGCGCCACTTTCGGCCCTCGGAGAGGCGGCCGGTGAATTCGTCGACGATGACGATTTCGCCGTCGCGCACGACGTATTGACGGTCGTTGTGATACTCGCGATCGACGAGGATGGCCCGTTCGATGTACTGATAGATATTGACCATGCCCACCGTGTCCAACTCGGTGGGCTTCTCGAGATATCGGACGCGGTGGCGTCCTTCGCGGGTTAGCTCGGCCGTTTTCTTTTCGTGGTCGTACTCGTAATCGACATCATCGACGAACTCGTGGATGACGGACGCCGCCCACTTGTAGCAACTGACGGCCAGTTTTTCTTCCTCGGTGGGCAGCGCGCTAATGATGAGCGGCGTCCGGGCCTCGTCGATCAGGATGCTGTCGGCCTCGTCGACCAGTGAGAAGTAGGGTTCGCCCTGGACGGGTTTTTCGTCGCCCGCCGGGCGGCCTTGGCCCAACATGCCACCGAGCAGATCGGTTTGGCCTTCGCTGATCCGGCGGAGCAAGAGGCGGTCGCGGAGGAAGTCGAAGCCGAACTCCTTGGCCGTCCCATAGGTCACGTCGCAGGCGTACGATTGGCGTCGTTGCGGTTGCGACATGGACGTCTCGATCACGCCGACGGACATGCCAAGCACTTGGTAGACGGGCTGCATCCAGTCGGCGTCGCGGCGGGCCAGATAGTCGTTGACGGTGGCCAAGTGGCAACCGCGTCCCATCAGGGCGTGCAGATACATGGGCAGCGTGGCCGTCAGCGTCTTGCCTTCGCCGGTCTGCATCTCGACGATCGAGCGGTTGAATATGGCGATGCCGCCGAGCAACTGCACGTCGAAGTGCCGCATGTTGAGCGTTCGGCGGGCCGCCTCGCGGACCAGCGCGAAGCCCTCGACCAAGAGGTTGCTGAGCGGTTCGCCGCTTTTGGCGCGATACCGAAGCGAAAGGCTTCGCTTGCGAAGCTGTTCGTCCGTGAGCGGCTTGAGCGTCGGCTCCTGGTCGCCAATTTTCGGCACCAAGCCAGCCCAACGCTGCAGTCTCCAACGGTTCATGCCGGTGGCGAATCCCGACAAGTGCGACTCGACGAAGTTCAACATGGGATTTTCGGATGCGTGGAACGCACCGGTCTGATTCCGAGGCTCAGCCCGAATGAAACAGGCGACCCGGGTCGCCCATTGCGGGACCAATCCTATTGCGGCGTTTCAAACGGACTCTTGCATCTCCGAGAAGCGGGGCGACCGCGACCTCAGAAAGCGGCCAAGCGGCGTGCCGCCCTCCAGCCTACGCCCTCAACGGGCCTTCGGCAAGTCGGTGATGTCCGGCACATCGGCCGCGCGGCCACCCGGGGGCACTGCCGAACTGGCGGCCGGCGTCGCCGGCGTGCCGCCCCGACCGGCCACGCTCCAGGGGCCACCGCCATCATCCACGGGCCGAGGACTGCGGTCGGCCGACGAGGAACCGATGCGGCTGACCGCCACCGGCGCAGGCTGCGGGGCCGCACTTGCCGAATTTGGTTGCGCCGGCGCGGGCGTCACGGCCGACGGTGCAACCACCGGCGGCGTAGTTGCGGACGGACCAGTCGTGGAAGGCGTCGCGCTGTTCGCGCTTGGCAACGTCGATGTCGAAACGCCGGGATAGGTCGAAGCGCCGTTGGTCGTCGTGGCCGGGTTGGCCGGCGGGACATAGCGAGGGGCGTAAGCCGGTGTGCCCTGGGCGGCCGTGCTTCGCGAAGGCGAGGTGGAGAGGGGCCGCGGCGCCAACATGTTCTGTGAAAAGCCAGGCTGGGATGTTGTCGGCGACGTGGTTGCGCCCGCTGACGGCGAATAGGGGCTCGCCGGCGCGGGCGTGGGTGTGCCGGGCGTTGTCGCGGGCGTTGTCGCGGGCGTCGTCGTTGCCGGTGTCGTCGGCGAGATGCCGGGGATCGTGCCGCCGGGTGTCGCGGGGCAGGGAGCGGCGGCTGGCGGCATTTGCACCACCGGCGGCGTCTTATAATAGGGATCGGCCGCGCGGCCGGTCACGGCCCCGGTCGAGGGCGGCGGGACCCGCGTGCAGCCGAAAAACGGGTCGTCATGCGATGTCTGACCGGCACACCCGGCCAGCAGCGACCCCATCAGGCTCAGCGTCAGCGCAGAAAAGCGGTACATCGGCGCGATAGATTACCGATTTCCGCCGTCGTGTCCAGGGCGATTTGAGCCGTTCAACACCAGTTGGCGTTTTGGCCTGCAGGAAGGAGGGGCGGTGGCTGCGGCAACGAGAGGCAGCCTGGGCGGTCTAGCGAAGGCTGTGAACGTCAACATCGTCGTCATCGTCGTCCTTCAGCGGCGGGCCCAACTGGGGCATCTGGTAAGGCTTATCCGCCCCGGCAACCTTCGGCAAGTCGCCGACGACCGTTCCCAGCTCGCTCTGCGAGAGCGCCGGCCCGCAACCGCCGACCAGCAGGACCACCAGACACAACGACAAGCCTAGACACGCACGACGCACGGCCAATCTCCCGGGTGAAGACGTCTCCTGGTTGATTATACTTCCGCGACACTGGCCCGCAAACCGGCGGGAGCATTGCGGAGCTCGTTATTTGGACTGTCGAACCGCACACTCGAGCGTGTGACGCCCGGGGCCGACGTCCCGGTGGGCGCCGTCGGGGCCGACGAGCCGCGCGGTCGCGCCGGGCGGGATTTCGGCGTCGAGACGGAACGTCGCGCCGCGGACGGACCAACGGCTGGCGATCCGGCCGGTCGGGGCGATGAAGCTGGCGGTTGCCTCGGCGAGCGGCCCCGGCTCGGGCGCGATCAGGAGCCGTGTCCAGCCGACGCTGCCTGGCTGCTGACGGACGCCGGCGACGTGGCCGTAGTACCATTCGACGACGTGCCCCAGCATGGCGTGATTCTGCGACTGATAGCCGTCGTTCATGGCGTCCCAGGTTTCGGGCATCGCGGTCAGCCCCTTTCGCAAGATTCCGCCGTAGCTGCCGACGCCGTCGCGTGAGAAGACGCGGTGGAGCACGTCGGACCGGCCGGCTTCGGCCAGCGCGCGGATGAAGAAGACGTGCCCGATGTCGCCGGGCGTCTGCTGCCAACCGCGCCGTTGGACATCCGCAACGATGGCGTCCAGCACGGGCCGTCGATCCTCGTCCGGCACGAGTCCTGCGACAAGCGAAATGGCGTTGGCGCATTGGCACGATCCATGGTTGGTGAAGGTGTGCGATTTGCGGTCGTAGAAATGGGTCAGGAAGCTGGCGGCCGTCTTCCGCTGAAGCTTGCGGCAATGGGTCGCGTCCGCGGGGCGACCGAGGACATCGGCCGCCTTGGCGACGGCGTCGAGGCACATTGCCTGGACGGCCGTTGCGGTCAGCTCGGCGGGGGTGAAGTGGCTTGCGCCCGGCGGGCCGCCATGTCCGTAGTCGTACCAATCGCCAAGACCGGCCGGGGCAATGTGATCCTTCGAGGTCGAGGCCACGAAGTCGACAAACCGGCGCATGCAATCGAAGTTGTCGCGGAGAATGCGAGGGTCGCCGTACCAAACGTAGTGGTGCCACGGGAGCAGAACGCCGGCCGCGCCCCACTCGGGCGTCCAGTGGAACGGGCCCGGGAATCGCATGCCCGGATAGGACGGCGCAACGGTCAGGATTCGGCCCGACGGCTCCTGAGCGTCTCGGATGTCTCGGGTGATTTTCGACAGCCAGTCGCGGCAGTCGTAGCGGTAGTTGTAGGTGGGCGCGAGGAGCCAGCAATCGAGCCAGCCGAGCTTTTCGCGATGCGGACAGTCGGTCATCACGTACGACATGTTGGATCGCAGCGCCCAATCGATGAGCCGATGCGTGTCGTTGTAGAGGGGGCTGGAGGTTCGGAACTGGCCGACTTCCGGCAGATCGGTGCGCGTGTGCACGAGCTCGATGCGGCGAATGACGGGCAGACCGTTGGGATTCGGCTGGCCCTCGAACAGGGCGTCGACCAGTTCGACCGCTTGAAAACCGTGGTAGAAGAAGAGCCACTGGTGGGTTTCGGGCCCGCCGCCCGCGAGCGTGTAGCGGCACAGGACGGGCGTTCCCCAGAGCGGTTTTTTGAACTGGCCTTCGTCGGTTCGATATTCCGACGGCTGGATCGTGAAGCTCTGCCCACGGGTGCCTTCCACGGTGAATCGCACGATGCCGGACGCATTCTGACCGAAGAAGGCCTGGAAGACGTTCGGTCCGGCCCTGACGATCTGTCTTGCCGGGAACACCTGCTGCTCGCGGATGGGCGGCCAGTCTTGTTTTTCGAGTTTGGCCCCGGGCGTTCGCGCGACGGCCACCGGGCTCCAGTCTCGATCGTCAAAGCCGGGCGAATCCCAGCCTGGCCGTTCGAGCCCCGCATCGTAATCCTCGCCCGCGTAAACGTGGCTGAACGTCAGGGGTCCCGGCGCGCTTTTCCAGGTGGCATCGGTCGTCAGACGGCTGTGCTTGCCATCGGCCGTGTCGATGTCGGCGGCGACCCAGAGCAGATACTGCGGCCCGAAATCGGTCTCCGCGCCTTCCTTGTGATAGCGTTCTTTCGGAGCCGGCGGATTGAACCAGAACGAGTTGCCAAGCATCACGCCGACCGCGTTGGTCCCCTCGCGCAAGAGCGACGTGATGTCGAGTTCGTCGTAGTAGATCGTCTTGTCGTACTGCGACCAGGGCTGGCGCATCACGGCGTCGCCGACCCGACGGCCGTTGACTCGCAGGTCGTAATGGCCGAGACCGACGATGCGGAGGACCGCTCGGGTGGGCTTGGCCGAGATCACGAACTGCTTGCGAATCAAAGGGCACTGCGAGCCGGGCGTCGTGACCCAAAGCGGTTCGGCCGCCTGCAAAGCGCCGGCGACCGAGAATCCAACCACCACCAGCGCCGCAACGCCCAGGAAAGAGAACACTCGCATCAAGTTCCTCCAATCGTCTCAAGCCGGCTCTCTGGCAAGCCTGCAGCTTATCACACGCGCGCCGGTCCGGCCAGCTAATGGATCGCAACGGGGGCAATGGCGTTGCGGTGAGCGGCGTCTAGCGTTCTTCGGATGGTTTCTCTGGAGCAATCCGTATGCGGATGGTCGCCGACGTTGCGGGCCGTTTCAAATCGACGCCAAGCCGCACGGGGGCGCGGCCGCCGGGCAACTGCTCGTGGATGGTCTCCGGCGTGATCGAGAACTGGCCGCGCACGGCCTCGATCGTGGCCGTGATCGAACTGTCGCCTTCACCGATCTGGAGCCGGTCGGGACGCAGCGACCGCCAACGATCGAAGGTGACGATTGCGGTTCCGAACGTCTGCGGCGCGCTGAATTCCACGGCGTCGCTGACGGTCAGCGAGCCGCGTCCCTCGCGTGAGAAGACGAAGGTCCGCTCCAACTTCCGAAGTTCCTTGACGCGATAGGCCGAGGCGAGATCGAGGACCAGCGTATCGGTTTTGGGGGTGAACTCGGTCTTCACCACGCGGGCGGCCGAGGAACGGCCCTCGGTCTGCAAGCGGCCGGCGACGCGCGGCACACCGTGGCCGAACGAGTTCAGGACGTTGCTTTCGTAGCGATGCGGGCCGAAGGTGCGTCCCGTGTAGATCTCGTTGCCTGGATCGACAATCAAGGCCGAATGATCGAGCGCGACGACGAACGAGCCGAGGTCGTTGTGGTTGTGGTTTTCGGCGTTGTGGCCGCCTTTCATGGCGACGCCAAGACCATGCAAGAGATCGCCGGGGCGACAGACAAGGACGCCGGCCTTGGGAAACCAGTCGCGCGGCGGCTGAACGGCGGGCTTTTTCGCCGCCGAAGCTTTTGGCGTCGCGCAGGGGAAATCCAAGAGGGCCAGGGAGAACAGATGCGAATCGCGGCCAAGGGTCGCAACGCCGACATCGTTCCGTTCGGTTCCATCATGACGGTCGATCGCGGCGACAATGCGGGGATCGGGGCGCGCGGCCGGGTTGCAGTCGGCGAAGGCTGGATAGACGCCCGACACGATCTCCATGCGGCGTGCGAATCGCGCGATCTGTGTGACCTTGGCTTGGTCCAGCAGATCGACACGGCCTCGGCTGGCCTGGCGCAGCGTTTCGGCCAGCATGACGTAGCGGCCGAACCCGTAGTTCCAGTAGTCCATGCCCTCGGAGCAATAGCCGTCGGCAGTGAAGCCGTCGAGGAAGGGCCGCACGTTTTTCTCGACCGCAGCGGCGAAAAAGGCGCGATCCTCGATCGACTCGACGGTTGCCAGCGCCGCGCCGGCGACTCCGGCCAAACAAACGGCGTTCCAATTGTTATTGACGACGAGCCAATGCACGCGCCAGAGGCCCTTCCGGCCGTCGTCGCGAACGGTCTTGCGGAAGGGCTCGAACGTCCGCCGCTGGAGTTCGTCGCGGATGAGCGTGCGGATTTCAGGCGGCAGCTTGTCGCCCAGCCAGTAGCGTGCGGTGGCCAAGTTCCAGGCGACCGCCGTGGAACGCAGGTCGAGCGTCACGGCTTGGCCGCGATAATTTTTCAGATTGCGGTCATGGGCGGGCGGCAGCCAGGTTTTTTCGCGGCAGAGAGCGCGAGCTGCTTCGGCGACGGCCTGCAGGAATCGCCCCTTGTTCTCGACGCATTCGGCCACAACGAGGCGGCCAAGCCGCTCGGTGTGTTGGTTCATGACCCGTTCGCAATGGGTGCGATTGCCGTTGCGTGAGAACTCCAAGAACAGCTCTTCGCTGATTTCGGGAATCGGCTCCGTTCGCAATCGCTCGGCCTGGCGGACGACGGCCTGGATGCCTGGCAATCGGGCGAGGCTCTGCCAGGTCGCTCGATCCTCGATGGTCGGGCCAACACCACGCGGCGTGGCGGGCAACATGGCGGCCCACTGCGCGATCCGTTCGGCCGACGGCGCGAATTCGCTCTCGGCGATGGCGAGATGGGTGAACAACACGGCGACGGCCACGCCAACAAAGGCGACTTTGCAGCGCATACAATCACTCCCAGGCCCTAATCGTGCGACTTCCACGCGATGATTTGATAGCGAGCGGGCCCACGATAGTTGCCGGTCGTCGTCACGGCGCCGCGCTCGCCGTCCCAGTTCAGTTCGAGCCGGTTCTGGGCCCCTTTCTCGAAGTTGGACGACAGCCCGTCGTCCTCGTCGAGGGCGAAGCCATGCGGTTTCGGGCCGAAGGCATGGACCGTGATGTCGAATCGCGTCTTTGGCCCAACGAATTCCACCGGCTCGGCGATTGGGAGCAAGGTGCCGCCGCGAACGAAGACCGGAATCACATCGACCGGCTTTTCGACCTCGATTTTTCGCCCGCCAGCGATCTTTTCATGCGTCCAAAAATCGTACCAATCGCCTTGCGGCAGATAGAGCGTGCGTTTCTTCTCGCCGGTAAACAGCGGCGCGACCATCAGGGAGGGGCCGAACATGTATTGGTCGTCGATTGCGGCGACGGCCGGGTCTTGCGGAAAGTCCATGACCAGGGCCCGAGTCGGCGGCATGCCTGTCCGCCGGTAATCGGCAAATGCCGCATAAAGGTATGGCAGCAAGCGCATGCGCCATTGAAGCAGGTTGCGACTGACGGTCTCGGTCTTTTCCCAATCGGCCATGAACTGGCCGCGATTGTTTCGGTCTTTGTCGATCTGTTTCCACGGCGGGTTTTTGAGATACCAGCAATCGACCTGCGTAACGGCCGAGAAGACGCACGTTTCGAGGCGTCGATAGAACTCTTCGAGCGATTGGGCCTCGCGCACTTCGGGGCACCAGAGCGTTCCGGCGAAGCCGGAGGTGGCGATCGCCCGGACATAGTCCCGATGATCGTAGGCGTCGCTGTAGAGAGCGAACGGCAGGGGGGCCGCCAGCGCGCCCGACGCTCGGACGAGTCCAAGTGTTCGCTGATGCCGATCCCGATAGACGCCGGCCATCGTGCGTTGATAGAGGGGTCCGATCAGTCGGTGCATCTGCTCGCCGTCGAGGCCCGAGGGAAAGCGGCTGTGCTCGGGAAACGACCAGGGCGTCGGGCTCAACGGCTGATGGTCGCACTCGTCGAGTTTGAAGCCGCTGACGCCTTTGTCGGCCAAGTGCTTGGCATGGTAGTCGGCGAAGATTCGTCGCGCTTCGGGCGTGGCGAAATCGGGCGTCAGCCCGCTCCACACCCGATAGTTGCCGCTCCACGGAAGCAGCGGTTTGTAAAGCGGCGAGGAGGGATGCGTGAAGGCGTGTTCCCAGAGGTTGAGCTTGTAGCCGAGCCCGGCGGCCGTCCGGAGCAGCTCCTCCGGATTCGGATAATGCTTGCTCCAGACGAACGAGCATGAGTAGGAATGGGAGTGCCAGCCCGGCTCGAGGCCCATCACGTCGCACGGGATGTGCCGCTCGCGGAACTGCCGCATCAAGGTTTCGATCGCTCGCTGGTCGAGATCGGTCGCGCCGCGGTACCAGACGCCCAAGCCCCACATGGGCGGAAGGCAGCCGCCGCCGCTCAGCAGGTTGTAGCGTTGGACGGCCTTGCGCATGTCGGGACCGGCGATGAAGTACAGGTCGATGCCGCGCGCCGTGGGAATGTCCACGCCGACAAAGGGCGAGCCCGGTTTGCGAGGTTGATACAGCTCGGCCGTGCTGGTGGCCGGTCCGCCCGCGTTCGCCGCCGACGCAGCGGGCGTTTCGTCCTTGGCGTCGAGATTGCCGAAGTAGAAGCTGGCATACCTGGCCGTGTCCACGTAGACTCCATAGCCGCGCGTCGAAACGTAGAAGGGCGTCGGCGCATGCGAATCGCCAAGGAGCGTCGTCTGATCGTCGCTAACGCGGACCGTTTTTTTGGCGCCCGACAATCGGAAGGTTTTGAGATTCATCCCGAGACCGTAGAACTGCTCGTTGGGCAGCATCGGCAGCTCGAGCGCCATGCCGCGCGCGGTGACCGTCGAGCGAACGTCGCTGGGCCTGATTGGAAGCGCGTTCGCTTCGCCCAATTGGTTCATGGCGTCGAGCCGAGGGGGCGTGTCCTGGAATCGGAGGGGCGTGGCCGTTTCCGGTTGGCCGATCCGAAGACGCCAAACGCCGGGCGCCACGGCATCGAGCGTCCAACCGCGACGCAGTTGCGCCTCTGAAAGGCGACTCCAGCTTTCAGGCGACGGTTCGTCGCACGCGCCGCGGGCGACGAAGATGAGTGACAGGAGCGTGGCCAACACGGTTGTTCGACGTAGCAATCGGTGTGAAGTCATGGGGGCCGCCTTGTTGTTGCCTGCGTACATCACCCAAAGTACCGCACGGTGGCGCGGCTCTCAAGTGGGCCGTGCGGTTGCGCGGCGCCGGGATGGCGTCTGCCACCTGTTGCTTTTCCACCGCGGCGGATACCATGGGAAGCATGATGATCACTGCCGCACGTCCTTGTGTGATCCTTCTGGTTGCCGCCGCGACCGCATTTTCTTTGCCCGTTTCATCGCGGGCCGATGAGGCGGACGACCAGTACGCCGTGGCGGTCGGCCACTATCAGCGTGGGCAATGGAAGCTAGCCTTTGAAGAGTTCCAGAAGTTTCGGCAGGCGTTTCCCCAAGATCATCGCCAGGCGCTCTCGGCGTTTTGTCTTGGCGAGTCACTGACGCAATTGGGACGATTCGACGAAGCGCGGGAGTATTTTCGGGATTATCTTGCCCGCGAGCCGGCAGGCGCGTATGCCAAAGACTCGCTGCTGCGACTGGGCCAGTGTGCATTTCTCGCGGGGAAATTGGCCGCCGCGAAGCCCGATCTCGAACGGTTCCTCAAAGAGTATCCCAGCGACCGCTGGAACGAGACGGCCCTCAACTACCTGGGCGAGATCGCCCTGGCGCGGAACGACGCCGTGGCGGCCGATGGCGCGTATCGTGACGCACTGAAGCGATTCCCCCACGGGCGTTTAGAAGACAGCCTGCGCGTTGGGCTCGCGCGCGCCCTGGAGATGCAAGGTCAGCGTGACGAGGCCGAGCGGCTTTATCTGACCGTGGCCAAGAAGGCCAGCAGTTCTCAGGCCGACGCCGCACAGTTTCACCTTGGGGCCATGCGGTTCGAGGCCGGACGCCATGCCGAGGCGGTCGAGGCCTTCGCGGCCTTCGAGACCCGATTCGTCCGAAGCGCGTGGCGTCCGAATGCGCAGCTTGGCCGTGGCCTGGCACTGCTTAAACTGAACCAACCGGCCGAAGCCGCGAAGCAGTTCGACGCCGTGTTGGCCACGCCCGGCGCTGCCGAAGCACTCGTGCAGCGTGCCCTGCGAGGCAAGGTCCAAGCGTCGCTGCAACGGAAGGACTACGAGGCCCTGGACCGCCAAGCGGCCGAGTTCGAGAAGCGTTTCGCCAACGGTCGCCTGGGTGACGACGTCCGGCGACTGGTCGCCCGCTCGCTGATCGAGCGCAAGCAATATGCTCGGGCGGCAACGTTGCTGGAATCTCTCGTGGCGCGTCCCGCCGGTTTGCAGGACCATGAAAGCCGCTATCTGTTGGCCGTGAGCTACGAGGCGATGAGTCGGCACGCCGAGGCCCTGGCCGCGATTGTGGCGGTGGTCGGCGGCGCCACGGGGGACCTGAAAAGCGACGCCCAGATCGAGCACGGCGTCATTCTGTTGGCCTTGAAGCGGTATGCCGACGCCATCGGCCCCTTGGAGGTCTTCCTGGCCAGCAAGCCGAGCGGCGAGTCGGAGGCCAAGGCACTGGCGGCGTTGGCGATCTGCCGGGCCAGGGCCGGACAGCTCGATCGGGCCAAGCGCACGTACGCCGAACTGCTCGCAAAACACGGCAAAAGCCCGCTGATCGCTTCGACCACCGAACAACTGGCCGAGGCCGCCTATCAGGCCAACGACGCGGTCTGGTCGGCCGAACTGGCCAATCGGTTGGCTGCGAGCCACCCCTCGGCCGAATACCAACTGAAGGGGAAGTTGAACCTTGGCTGGAGCCAGTACAAAGCCGGCAAGCTGGCCGAGGCGGCCGACACGTTCGCCGCGGTGCTGAAGCAAAGCCCGCCCGTCGCGATGGAGGTTGAAGCGGCGCTGATTCGCGGCCACATCCTTGAGCAGCTTGACCGCGGCCGCGCGGCGTTGGCCATGTACGAGCTGGTGATCCAGAAGCACCCGAGCAGCCCGCAATATGCCGAGGCCCTGCTGGCCGCCGCCCGATTGCAGAACGGTCTGAAGCACTGGTCGGAGGCCATCGCGCTCTGCGACCGCCTGAGCCAAGAGCATCCCGGCGTCGTGGACGCTGACGGCGTGCTTTACGAGCGGGCGTGGGCCCTGCTCGGGCTGGGCAAGACGGAGGAGGCCAACCGCGCGTTCGAGACGTTGCACAAGGAGTATCCCAAGAGCCGCTACTGGGCCGACGCGACGTGCCGCATGGCCCAGCGAGCGTTTGACGCCAGAGACTATGATCGGGCGACGCGGTTGATCGGCGCATTGCCTGAAAAGACCGAGCCCGAAATTCGCAAGTGCGTTCTGTACTTGCGTGGTCAGATGGCGATGGCTCGGCGCGATTGGAACGGCGTCCGCGAGTCGTTCGGCGAGCTTGTCCGAGAGTTTCCGACGGCCAACCGCCGGCTGGCGGCGGAGGCCGGAATCGCCGAAGCCGATTATCAGCAAGACGACCTGATTCCGGCCGACGCGCGGCTCGACCGGCTCGCCGACGAGATCAAGGGGCAGCATGAGCCGTGGATGGGGCTGATTCAGTTGCGGCGAGCCCAAATTCTTGCGAAGCGCGGCCAATGGAGCGAGGCGGCCGCGATTGCCGAGAAGATCGAGAAGGACTATCCGCGATTCGAGCAGCAGCACGACGCCGACTGTCTGCTGGGCCAATGTTTGGCGATGCAGGCCAACTTCGAGGGCGCGCGCCGAGCCTACCAGAAGGCGATCCACTCGGCCAGCGGGGCAAAGAGCGAGACGGCCGCGCGTGCCCAGTGGCTGATCGGCGAGAGCTTTTACCACCAAAAGAAGTATCAGGCCGCATTGCGTGAGTATCTGAAGGTCGAGATTCTGTATGCCTACCCTTCGTGGCAGGCTGCGGCGCTGTTCGAGGCCGCAAAATGCCACGAGCAGCTTGGTGAAAAGAAAGAGGCCGCCGAGCTTTACCGGCGAATCGTCAAAACGTACCCGAAGTCGCCGCTGGCGACGGAAGCCGGCAAGCGGCTCGGTCGCACCCCCTGAGTTGCGGCCGGGTTCCGAGGCGGGTTAAATTGGCGTATCTCCCCCTTGGGCAACACCCGCCAAGGTGGTATAATTGCGTCATTCGTTGGCATGAAGATTGCCGACGTATCACGGTTGCAATCCATCGGGACGGCAGGGGACTGTCGCGAGGCGTTTCACTGCGACGCGGACCTGCCGTGCCCGGTTCCCATCACCGTTTGCTATTTGATCCGAGAAAAAGCATGACCAAGACAGAGTCGAAAGCCAAGTTGGCCCAGGTGAAGATCGCGTTGGCGGAGAAGTGCGAGCGGCGGGCCGCCGTGGCCGGCAGCGCGGCGAAGAAGAACACGTTCAAGTGGCAAGCGGGCCGGTTCCGCCGCCAGGCCGCCGACCTGACTCGCTCTTAGCGTGTCTGCGTTGTGCGAAACGAACTGCGCGACCCATTGGCGAAGGTCGATTCCGCATGGAAACGTTGGAAGGCCACCTGCTGATCGCCGCGCCGCAACTAGCGGATGAAAATTTCGCCCGTAGCCTCGTGTTCCTCATCGAGCACAACCAAGCCGGGGCGTTCGGGATGATCGTCAACCGGCCGGTGGGCAAGAGCCTTCAGGAATTGTGGCGTGAGGTTGGCAGCGCGCCGTGTCACAGCCGGCAGCCGGTCTATCTGGGCGGGCCCGTGCCTGGGCCGCTCATGTCGCTTCACGCGACGCCCGAGCTGGCCGAGTCTGAGCCGCTTCCCGGCGTCTATTTCGCCGCGAAGAAACAGCATCTCGACCAACTGGTTCTCAGCGAAGAGCCGTCTTACAAAGTGTTCATCGGCCATGCTGGTTGGGGGGCGGGTCAGCTCGAAAACGAAATGCGTGAAGGCGCCTGGCGAGCCACGCCGGCCACGCCCGAACTGATCTTCTCGACCGCCGAGGATCTTTGGGAGACGGTCTTCCGCCAGTTTGGCCAGTCGCTGCTGCGGTCGATGATTCACATGAAAGACTTGCCAGCCGACCCAACGATCAATTAGCGGCTGCTTGCGTCTGGTGTTTTTTGCTTCGGTCATTCGGCACGGAGCGAAGAGTTTTGTCCGCGAAGCTCTTCGGCCGGTCCCGAACGACGCTTCTCTTGCCAATGGCCATATTCCATGCCTTCCCTCGAAGAGTCCATCCTGAAAATCGTCAATGCGTCGGGCTATCACCCCGTCAAGCCGCGCGTGATCACCAAGCAACTCAAGCTGCCCCAGGACGAAGCGGCGGCCGTCCGCCGAGCGGTCAAGCGCCTGGTCCGCGACGGCCTGGTCGCCTACGGGGCAAACCATCTGGTCACGCCCGTTTCATCGCCAAAGCCAGTCGGTCGGAAGCCGACCGCACCGAGGCGTGTCGCCGAAAAGCCGCGTCGGTCGCCGCCGGCCGGCCGTCCAACGTCGAGCGGCAACCGCCTGCTGGGCGTCTTCCAACGCACTCAAAAGGGTTTCGGTTTCGTGCGGCTGCAACGCGAGGACAAGGCGGCCGAACTGAAAGACGTTTACATCCCGGCCGAATCGAGCCGCGATGCGGCGACCGGCGATCTGGTTCTCGTGCAAGTGTCCAAAAGCCGTCGCGGTCAGCCTGGGCCCCGCGGCGAGATCGTCGAGGTGGTGGAACGGCAGACGCAGCAGTTTGTCGGGACGTACCTGGAATCTGAGGGGGCGGCCTTCGTGCGGATCGACGGCCCGCTGTTCGCTCGGCCGATTTACGTCGGCGATCCCGGCGCGAAGAACGCTCAGCCGGACGACAAGGTCGTGATCGAGATGCTTCGGTTCCCGTCGCCGCTTCGCGACGGCGAAGGCGTCATCCTCGAGGTGCTTGGGGCGCGGGGCCAACCGGGCGTTGACACGGCGTCGATCATTCGTGAGTTCAGTCTGCCGGACGCATTTCCGCGGGACGTGCTCGACGACGCCCACGCCCAGGCAGACAAGTTCGCCGAATCGGTCGACGGGCGCAGCGACTTCACGGGCGAAACGATCGTGACGATCGATCCGGTGGACGCCCGGGACTTTGACGACGCGATTTCCTTGGAGCGTCTCGACGACGGCGGCTGGCGTCTCGGCGTTCACATTGCCGACGTGTCGCATTTTGTGCGACCCGACAGCCCGCTGGACCGCGAGGCGGCCAATCGGGCGACGAGCGTCTACCTGCCCGACCGCGTGCTGCCGATGCTGCCCGAGGTGATTTCGAACGGCTTGGCCAGCCTCCAGCCGGGCAAGGTTCGATTCACGAAATCGGCCATCCTGGAATTCACGGCCGAGGGGCTTCGGACATCGACCGAGTTGCATTCGGCCGCGATTCGCAGCAGCAAGCGACTGACGTATGAACAGGTGGACGGGTTCCTGCAAGACCCGGAGGGCTGGCGTCGCAAGCTGGGGGCGAAGGTTGCCGACCTGCTGAGCCGGATGCACACGCTGGCCATGACGCTTCGCAAGCGACGACTGGCCCACGGGGCCCTGGAACTGACGATGCCGGAGGTCAAGATCGAGCTCGACAAGCAGGGCGCGGTCGTCGGGGCCCATGCCGTCGAGGACACCGAGAGCCACCAGGTCATCGAAGAGTTCATGCTTGCGGCCAACGAGGCCGTGGCGGAACGGCTTCGCGACCGGGCCTGGCACTTTCTGCGTCGGGTCCATCAGTCGCCTAGCTTGCAGAAGTTGCAGGCCCTCACCGAGTTCATCGCCGAACTGGGCTACAAGACGGGCAGCCTGCAAGATCGCTTTGCGCTGCAAAAACTGCTCGACACCTCGGCCGGCCGGCCCGACCGCCACGCCGTCCACTTCGCTGTGTTGCGATCGATGCAACGAGCGATCTACAGTCCGATGGAAGAGGGCCATTACGCGTTGGCCAGCGACTGTTACTGCCACTTCACGTCGCCGATACGCCGGTACCCCGACCTGACGGTCCATCGGCTCGTCGATGCCCTGCTGACGAAGGTCAAGCCGAGAAACAATTACGACGAACTGGTCGTTCTGGGCCGCCACTGTTCGGACCGCGAGCAACGGGCCGACGCGGCGGAGCGCGAGCTCACGAAGCTGAAGCTGCTGGGCTACCTCAGCACGCGAATCGACGAGGAGATGGACGCCGTCGTCACGGGCGTCGAAAGCTATGGCATTTTCGTCGAAGGCGTCGAACTGCCGGCCCAAGGGCTCGTTCGCGTCGAGAGTCTCCGGGACGACACCTACCATTTTGACCGCGCGTCGCACACGCTGTCTGGCTATCGGGCAGGCAACAGCTTCCGCCTTGGCGACCTGCTGCGTGTAGCCGTCGCCAAGGTCGATCTGGAGCGCCGCGAAATCGACTTCCGCGTGGTCGCCGGGGGCAAGACACGAGGCAGGCCGGCCGCGAAGCCGCGACGGAAACCGCCAAAGGACCGTCGTCGCTAGCGGAATCCCCCCACTACCATCCGCACCGCCGCCTGCTAAAATAAGCGGTTTTCGCGTTGGCCACCCGGCTCGCTTCGCGCCGGTGGCCGCCGCAGGCCCAGAAACCGAAGAGCCGAAATGGACGCACCGCTTCTGCGAACCCCTCTGTACGACTGGCACGCCTCCCACGGCGGCCGCATGGTCCCCTTCGCCGGCTGGTCCATGCCCGTTCAATATTCCTCGATCATCGAAGAGCACGTGGCCATCCGGTCGGCCGTTGGGCTGGCCGACATCTCGCACATGGGCCGGCTGCGATTCGAGGGTCCTGGAGCGGCCGTCTTTTTGGCCGAACTGCTGACCCGTCGCGTGGCCGACATGGAACTGGGCCAGGTTCGGTACTCGTTGGTCACCAACGACGCGGGCGGAATTCTGGACGACGTGCTGGTTGGCTATTACCACAATTCGCACGGCCAGCCGTTCTTCATGCTGGTGGTCAACGCCAGCAATCGGGCGAAGATCGTCGAGTGGATCAAGGCGCATCTGTCCGAGGAGCGCGCTCAGCGGCCCGGCCAAGAGATCATCTGGAACGACGTCAGCCGCCTTTGGGCCATGTTCGCCATCCAGGGGCCGCGTTCCGTCGAGCTGCTGCAACCGCTGGTCGATGTGGACCTCCGCTCGATGCGTTACTACCGCGGGGCCCAGGCGCTGATTTTGCACCCGGCGGCCGAGCGTCAGGGCTGCATCATCAGCCGCACCGGCTACACGGGCGAAGACGGCTTTGAAGTGAGCCTGGGCGCGGGCATCGCCACGGGGTTCTGGGAAGCGCTCATGGAGCTGGGGAAACCGCTCGGGGTCGTTCCGGCCGGACTGGGCGCTCGCGACACGCTGCGGCTCGAAGCCGGAATGCCGCTTTACGGTCACGAGCTGTCCGAAGAGATCAACCCGTTCCAGGCGGGGCTCGGTTTCGCCTGCCACTTGGTCGGCTACGACTTCCCGGGCCGGGATGCCCTGCTGAAGATTCAGGCGGAGCCGCTGAAGACGGTTCGCATCGGCCTGGAAATGGCGCCAGGGAGCCGAGCCGCTCGGCAAGGGTGCCCCGTTCTGGCCGAGGGACGCCCGATCGGCGAAGTCACCAGCGGCACCCACGCGCCCACGCTTGGCTACCCGGTGGCGATGGCCTACGTGCCGGCCGAGTTTGCCGAGGCGGGCCGCCAGTTGCAGATCGACATTCGCGGCCGCATCGAGCCGGCCAAGGTCGTGGAGCTTCCGTTTTATCAGCGTAAGAAGAAGAAATAGCGCGGCGACCCGCGGGCCGCGTCCCCCAAGTCAGAAAGGATTATCGCACCCATGTCCCAAAATCTGCGTTACAACAAGACCCACGAGTGGGTCCGCGTCGAGGATCAGATCGCCACGGTCGGACTGACGGCGTTCGCCCTCGAAATGCTCACCGACCTGGTTCACGTCGATCTGCCGTCCGTCGGCAAGCAGGTGAGCGCGGGTCAGCCGTTCGGCGAGATCGAATCGGTCAAGGCCGTTAGCGACCTGTACAGCCCGGTCGATGGCGAAGTCGTCGAGGTGAACGCGGCGTTGGCCGGCAATCTTGAGCATCTGGCCGAGGACCCGTACGGCGCCGGCTGGTTCATCAAGATCAAGCTCGGCAACGAGGCCGGATTGGCCAACTTGCTCGATGAGGCGGCGTACAAGAAGCAGTGTGAAGAAGAGCAGCACTAGAAAATTCACCGCTCGTTTTCATGCTTTGGCGTGGAAGCGAGCCATCCTGTCTCGCCGAGAGGTCTGAGCAATGCCGTACTTTCCCAATACCGAGGCGGACCGCCGAGCCATGTTGGCGGCCATTGGCGCCAAGTCGACCGACGAACTGTTCGCAATGATTCCGCCGGAGCTGCGGCTGGGGCGCGATCTCTGTGTGCAGCCGGGCTTGGGCGAGCTGGAACTGACGGCTCACCTGAACGAGCTTGCGGCCCAAAACACGCCGGCCGCGGCCACGGCCTCGTTCCTCGGCGCCGGCAGCTACGACCACTTCATCCCGGCGGTCGTCGACACGATTTCGTCCCGGAGCGAATTCTACACGGCCTATACGCCCTACCAGGCCGAGGCCAGCCAGGGAACCCTCCAGGCGATCTTCGAGTACCAGACGCTCACGGCGCAATTGACGGGCATGGACGTCAGCAACGCGAGCCTTTACGACGGCGGCAGCGCCGTGGCCGAGGCCGTGCTCATGGCCATGCACGCCACGGGCCGCACCCGCGTCGTCACGGCCGAGAGCGTCCATCCCGAGTATCGCCAGGTGCTCGGCACGTACTTGGCCAACCTGGGCGTCGAAGTTGTCACGCTTGAAACGCCGGACGGCGCGATCTCGGTTGCCGAGCTGGCCGCCGCGGTGAACGACCAGACGGCCTGCGTCCTCGTGCAGCATCCAAACTTTTTCGGCTGCCTGGAGGACGTCGAGCGGGCGGCCGAGATCGCCAAGAAAGCCGGCGCGCTGTTCGTCGTCTCGGTCGATCCCATCAGCCTCGGTCTGTTGAAGCGGCCTGGCGACTACGGCGCTGACATTGTCGTGGCCGAAGGTCAATCGCTCGGCAATCCGATGGCGTTTGGCGGTCCGTACCTGGGCATCATGGCCTGCCGCGAAGAGCACCTGCGCCGCATGCCCGGCCGGTTGGTTGGGCAAACGGTCGATCGCGACGGCCGCCGTTGCTGGGTGCTGACGTTGCAAACCCGCGAGCAGCACATCCGTCGGGAGAAAGCCACGAGCAACATCTGCTCGAACGAAGGTCTCTACGCCCTGCGTGCGACGGTTTACCTGTCGCTGATGGGCCCGGCCGGAATGCGAAGCGTCGCCGAATTGTGTCTGCAAAAGGCGCACTACGCGGCCGAGCGGCTGGCCGGCGTGCCGTCGCTCGGGCTGGCGTTCGACCGGCCGACGTTCAAGGAGTTTGTCGTCCGCGTGCAAGGCCGTTCGGTGGATGACCTGATCGAAAAGGCTCGGAAGCAGAACGTTTTCGCCGGCGTCCCGTTGGGCCGCTGGTATCCCAAGCTGTCCGACTGCCTGTTGGTCGCCGTGACCGAAAAGCGCACCAAGGAAGAGATCGACCGTCTGGTCGCGGCCTGCTCATAGCAAGAGGTCTTGCAAGATGGCCCGGCCGTTTTCGCTGTACTTGGCGTAACGGCCGTGGACCAACTCGCCGACGATGCGCGGCAACCGGCCGACGAGCGATTGGCGGATTTGCGCCCGCGTTCGCAGATGCTCGGCCTTTTCGGTCAACCACGTCAGCAGACGTTCGTCAGTTAGCCGCGTACGAAACGCGGCCAAGCGCTGGCCGGCGAGGTCGTAGTCTGCGGCGGCCGTTTCCAGCCGCTGCTGTCCCTCTTGGATTGCGCGATCCAGCCGGCGAGGGAGCGAGCCCTTCAACGCGCCGATCTGCTGCTCGGCGTGTTGGCGATATTCCATCAACGGCTCGGCAATCGCACGGCACGGGGCCACGGCCGCCAAGAGCAAGGCGAACCAGCCGTCGTGGAACCAGTGGCCAGCCACCGGCAACAGCAGGTCGCGATGGGCCGCACGAAAGGCCATCGTCGCGCCCGTCACGACGTTTCGCTTGACGAGCACTTGCGCCGCACGGCCAGCAAATCGCCGCTGGAGCGGCCCATCGAAACCAATTGCTTGCCAAAGACGTTGCGACAGCCGGCGGCCCGAGGCGTCGATGAGCCGTGCGTCGCTGAAGACCATGCCAAGCCGCGGCTCGTCGGCCATCGCCCGCTCGATCGTACCCAGCTTTTCTGGCAGCCAGAGGTCGTCCTGATCCGCCAGGGCAATCACCTCTCCGCGGCAAAGGGCCACGGCCCGGGCGAAATTGGCCGCCGAGCCGAGCGTTTGCGGATTGATCTCGATCCGCACTTCGAAGGGGCAGGCCTCGGCAAACCGGCGAAGGATGGCGGCGGTCTGGTCGGTCGAGGCATCGTCGCAGACCACGAGCTCGTCGGGCAACCGTCGCTGGGCGACGAGGCTCTGCAACTGCTCGGCAAGGAACTCGGCTCCGTTGTAGGTGGCCAGCGCCACGGAGATTTTCATCGTCAGGCCGCCTCGGGCAACTTGTCCGCACGATCGAGCGGCGTCATTGCGGCCGCCAGCTCGCAATAGCGATCGTGCCACGTATTTTTTCGCGCAAACGCGCGCCGGGCCGCAACCAGCTCGGGCGATTGGTTTTCCAGCAGCCGGTCGATCTTCTTGGCAAAGCCCTGGGCGTCGTCGGCCAACTCGATCAGCCCGGCCGCCGCAATGGGCCGGAGTTCCGGCAGGTTGACGGCCACGACCGGCATTCCGGCCGCCAGCATCTCGTAGACTTTGACCGGGTTGGTCGCCTCGGTCAAGTCGTTGCGCACAAAAGGGATGACACAGCACTGCCAGCGGGCCAACTGTTCGGGCACGGCGGCATAGGGCATCTCGCCCAGCAAGCGAACGTTGGGCAAGCCCGCCAGCGGCGTCAGATCGGCACTGAAGGTGTTGCCCACCAACTCGAATCGCCAATCGGGCCGCAGCTTGGCCAGGTCGGCCACAAGCCGCGCGTCGAACCAGTGGGCGATGGCCCCGTAGTAGCCAACGACAACCTCGCCGGGTGGCGCCGGCCGGCTGACGCTGGCAAAGTGTTCGTAATCGACGCCGTTGCGCACCAAGGCCGTGCGTCGTGCCAACGCGCGGCCGCGGTCCAGGAGCCACTCTGAGGTGACGACCGTCAAGTCGGCGGTGCGCAGCAGCCGATCTTCCGCGTCCAATCGCTTCGATGCGGCCCGACGGCCGACACCCAGCCCGGCATGATCGTCCATGCAGTCATAGACGATCGGCCAACCGAACCGCGTGCGCAGCTCTTCGGCCAATGGGGCCCACCAGGGATGCTGCACGAGGACCCTGGTCGGCCGCATCGGGTCCAACGCGCGCAGACGTGCCACGCCATCGGCCATGCTCCAAACGTCGGCCGCCGACAGCCGGCCCTCATACGGTCTGATCGCGGCATTGGCCGACACGCTCAAGCCGTAGACGTTGGGCTCGATCGGTGCAACGGCCACGGGTCGGGCCAGCAGGAACTCGTCGGACAGGTAGAAGACGCGATGGCCATGCCGGGCGAATTGCCGCATCAATTGCTGCGGACGCTGAAAGCGAAAGGGCCATCGAATGATGGGGAGACAAACGATGTCGTAGGGGCCGTCACACGGCTGGGGCGCATCGATCGCGGGCAAGGATGGCGCGAGCGACAGACGGTTCGCCTGCAACACGCGCTGCCAGGCGATACGGCATTGGCGTCGCGTTCGGAGCACGGCGCCCTGGACGATTTTCCGTCCGAGCGCCTCGCGGCGACTTCCTGGCGGGGCCAGCCGATGTCGCAACCAAGTCATGCGATCCCCCTCTGAGTTCGCGCCACGCGCAGGCATCACACCGGTCGCACCCTGCGATCAGTCAATTGCTTTCCCGAGATCGTTCCAGGTCTGCGTGAAACTGGGCTTCTCGCTCGGCCGGCGTCCCCGCGTTGGTGTAATGGTCTCTCGCAAGGCTGTCAAACAGCGAATTGGCGATCATCTCACACCCCAAGCCAACGGGCAGACCGAGCAATAGGACGACTGCGGTGATCCATCGCATGGGTGTCATGCCGCGTGGAGTTGTGGGGCGCCGCTCATTTCTCGCTTGTAGGCGTCGATCATTTCCTGGGCCGGGCCGATCTGACGCACGTGGCCGTGATCGAGCCACAGCACCTGGTCGCACATCAGGGCCAGCGTGGGCAGATCGTGGCTGACGACAATCACGGCGCGCGCGATGGACATCAGCTCTCGCATCCGCTGACGGGCCTTCGCCTGAAAAGCCATGTCGCCGGCCGAAAGCACCTCGTCGACGACCAGGATTTCCGGTTCGATGGCCGTGGCGATCGAAAACGCCAGACGGACCATCATGCCGGACGAGTAATAGCGGATGGGCATGTTGAGGAAATCGCCCAACTCGCTGAACTCGGCGATATCCCGCATTTTCGAGCGGATTGACCGGGGCGTCTCGCCCTGGAGATAGCCGCGATAACTGATGTTCTCCCAACCGCTCGCGTCGTGCTCGAATCCGAGGGCGATCTCGAACAGCGAGCTGACGCGGCCCGAGACCTGGCGCCGTCCGCTGGTGGGCGGATAGACGCCGGCGAGCAGTTTCAGCAGGGTGCTTTTGCCGGCTCCGTTGTGTCCGATGATTCCAAGGCGGTTCCCTTCGCCCACGGCCAGGTTGATGTTTTCCAGTGCCTGGACCTCGAAGGTCGCCTTCTTTGAACGACGAAAGAGCCCGTGCAGCAGGTATTCCTTCAGGCTGACGCGGCCGAACCGGCGCACTTGAAACCGCAACCCGACGTCGTCCAGTTGAATCACGTTCATGGGGGGCGTCAGAGATAGAAGATGATACGTTTTTCAAAGCATCGCAGAGCCAGGGCCGCCACGGCGACCATGACAAAGCCGGTCAGCAGTCCTACGCCGACCGCCCAAGACGACGGCAGCGTGCCCTCGAGCAGGGGTTGGCGAATGAGTTCCAGCAGCGCGGCAAACGGGTTCAGCCGAACGAACCAGGACATGAGGTTCCGTTTGAGGAGCATCTCGGGCCGGTAGATGATGGGCGTCACGTAGAACAGCACTTGCATCAGGACTTCGATCAAGTGCTGCGAGTCCTGGAACATCACGTTGACCAAGCCCGCACAAATGGCCAGGGACCAGCCCACGACGAACAGCAGGGCGAAGGTCGGCACCAAGCTCAGCAGAGCCGGCAAGTTTCCAAAGCCGTTGACGCACCAGACCAGCACGGCCGCGATGCCCAGCCCGAGCAGGAAGTGAAAGCCCGCGCCCAAGGTCGTGCGCAGGGGATAGATGGCCAACGGGGCGGGCTGTTGTCGGATGTACGACTCGCCCTGAAAGAAGCACTGACAGCCTTGCATGACGACCGCCGTGATAAAGCCCCACAGGGTGAGTCCGGTCAGCAGGAAGGGTGCGAACGTGCGAACGTCTTGGCCGAAAAGTCGGCTGAAAACCACGCACAAAACGACCGTCATGGCGATCGGGTGCAGGAGCGACCAGCCGATGCCGATCATGGACCGCCGATACCGATTTCGCAAGTCGATGCGAACCAGGGCCAACCAAAAATGCCGCAGGCGCCAGATTTCTGAGAAGTATCCGGTCACGCGAGCCTCCATGCTCGTGCCGCCGCCTTATGCCACCAAGAGATACGACCTGTTAGGGGTTCCAAGTATACTGAAACCCGGTCCAACGAGGCAACGGCAATAAAGGGACCTCGTCCGGGCGAAGCCGCTTTCCGGCCCCCCCGGGCCCGCCACCTGGAAAGACGCTATACTTCCCCTGTGAGTCGTCGGTGCGGCCCACTGCGCAACCGCAGCCTTCCTGGCAAGGGTCTTCTGTGATGAAGAAGAACAGCGATGCCTCGCGTCGTCTCTACCTGGGCGTCGACATCGGCGGCACCAAGGTCATGGCGGCCCTTGTCCGCGAGTCGGGCGAGATCCTGGTCCGCGAACGGGCGCCGACGCCTCGCAAGGGTGGGCCCGAGCGGGTCGTCGCCGCGTTGGAAAAATGTATTGCCGACGCGCTTCACAAAGGCGGCATCGCGGCGAACAACCTGGCAGCCATCGGTGTCGCCGTGCCGGGCGTGGTTGACCCCGACCAGGGTCTCGTCGTTCTGACGCCAAACATGCGGCTCACCGGCGTCGCCCTGGGCGCTCTGCTGAAAGCGCGGTTCAGAACGCCGATCATCCTTGGCAACGACGGCAATTTTGGGGCTTTGGGCGAAACGTGGCTGGGCTCCGCCCGAAAGGCCAGCAGTGCGCTGTACCTGTGCATCGGGACGGGGATTGGCAGCGGTTTCGTGCAACGCGGGCGGCTCTGGCGAGGCGACCGCGAGTCGGCCGGGGAAATCGGCCACATGATCATGCACATCGGCGGCCCGAAATGCGGCTGCGGCAATCGCGGCTGCCTGGAGGCGTTGGCCAGTCGCACGGCCATCGAGCGCGATCTGAGAGACGCCATTGCCGCCGGGCGCAAGAGCGTGCTGACCGAGTTGGCCGGCGGCAACCTGTCGGTCATTCGCAGCGGCATGATCCGCAAGGCCCTCGACGGCGAAGACGAGCTTGTCACCGAAGTGGTGCGACGCGCGGCCGAAGTGATCGGCTATGCGTGCGTGAGCGTCCGCCATCTGATCGACCCCGCGGCGATCGTGCTCGGCGGCGGCGTTATCGAGGCCTGCAGCGATTTCATCATGCCGATCATCGAGAACATCGTCGGCACGGACCCGCTGCCCGGCGCCCGCGAAGGGGGCCGCGTGCTGCTCAGCGCGCTCGGCGATGACGCCGTGGTTTTGGGGGCCGTGGCCGCCGCGAGAAAGCTGGTGCGGCGCAGTCCGTTCAAAAAGAAGTTCCAGGTCGAGCCGACCTATCGGGACATTGGCCGTGTCGCGTTCGGCGAGATTTCGGTGGGCAAGAAGACGTTCGACCGCGACATCTACATCCTGGTCGGCGGCCGCGTGAAGCGGCGTAAGAAGAAGCTGGCTCGCGAGACCTACGGGTCGGCCCACCGAGTCGGCCCGAAGGAGTTGGAACTGGTGTGCCAAGGGGGGCCCGAGGTGCTTTTCATCGGGTCCGGGATGTCAGGCCGCGTCGAGCTGGCCGACGACGCGCAGCGGTTTCTCGCCCAGCGGGCCATCCATTGCGAGATGCTGCCGACGGCGAAAGCGGCGGACGCCTACAACCGGTCGAAGCTGCGCAAGGCCGCGCTGATGCACGTGACGTGCTAGCCGCGGCGTTCCGCACGGCCCCGTTGCGGGCCTGGGGACTGCAAAGCGTCTGTCCAAGTTGGTTGACCCTGCTTGCGCGGTCGCTATGATTCCCGTAGATGCTTCTCAGAACAGCTAATTTGGCTGATTTTCTTGCCGCGGGGCGGCATTTCAAGAGGGGCGCGGCGAGCCGCTGTGCCTGGCCCGCCAATCTTGCCCCCTCCTCAGGCTTAGGCGGGTTTCTGTCCGCCGATTCCATGAAAGGACGCACAACATGCAAACGGCCAAGCAACTCTCGGTGTCGTTGGTCAATAAGCCAGGGCGACTCGCCAACATGCTGGTCGCGCTCGCCAAGGAAAAGGTGAATCTCAGGGCGTTGGTGGTCTCGGAGATCGGTGACCGGGGTGGGTTTCGCTTCGTGCCGGACGATGTCGAGGCGGCCGTCGCCGTGCTGGACAAGATGAACGTCCGCTACGAGCTGGCCGACGTGCTGCTTGTGGAAATCACGAGCCAATCGGGTGGGTTTCGCCACGTTTGCGAACGGCTGGCCGCCGAACACTTGAACATTGACTACGCCTACTGCTCGCTTGCCGGTGGGCGGCAAAGCGCGGCCGTGGCCGTCGTCAAGGTCAACGACCTGACGAAAGCCCAACGAGTGCTCGGCCTCAACGGCACGGTGAAGAGACAGATGCCGTTCCGGCGGCAACTCCTGGCACGATAAGCTAGGAATCGGACGCAGGATCCGTAAGCTACGGTCGATCCGCTTTGCTCTTGCCCCGTCGGGCCAATCCTGCGACACTTCCGGCCCAAATCTGGACGCTCGCGGGCGTGCCGTGGGCCAGCGGCCCAGGAACGCGACGTCAGACCTAGGCTGGGAGTCTGTCCTGCGATGCGAACCGCCATGCGCAATGCCGTTGCGGCCATGATCGTTGCGTTGCTGGCGCCGGGCTGCGGCATGGGGCCGGAATACACGACCGCGCCGGACTACCAGGGGCAGCAGGCGGCGGGGCCCAGCCAGCCGGTCGTCGGCGGGTACGCCAATCCCGTGTTCATCGCCATGCCGGACTCTCAATGTGCATGGGAAACCACCGTCGAAGTGGTCCAAAACTATTTTCGGATTGGCCGCGAGGAACCGGTGCGACGCATTGGCGACACGGTTATCGAGGGCCGCATCGAGACGGTCGCCGAGGTCAGCCCAACGATCTTCGAGCCTTGGCGGCACGACACGGCCGACCCGGACCAGCGCATGGAGAACACGCTGCAGACGATGCGACGCCGAGCGGTCGTCCGCGTGATCCCGGCTCAGGGAGGCCACTGGGTCGATGTGGCCGTCTTCAAAGAGCTTGAGGACCTGAAACGGCCCGAGCACTCGACGGCCGGCGCGGCCACGTTCCGATACGACAGCTCGATGGTGGGCATCGTGAACCCGGTCAATGACGAGCAGATCACCAAGGGCTGGATTGCGCGGGGCCGCGACGCATCGCTCGAGCAGTACATGATTGCCCACCTGCTGGACCGCTGCGGCCAAACGGGCTCGCCTGGCGTCATGCGCGCGCAGGACAAGTGAGAAAGAGGGCGGTCGGTTTTTGTCGTTCCGTCTTCAGCGTTCCGCCGTCGATCAGTTGCCCGCGGCGCTGGCCGTCTGCTGCGCGAACGGGACGGCCACGACCGGCGAGAAGGTCGCGGCGGGCGGGACTTTTGCGGCCGGCTTGGCGGCGGCCGGCAGTTTGAGCGTGAAGGCCGTGCCTTTGCCAACGGTGCTTTCGACGCGAATTCGCCCGTGATGGGCCTCGATCATGTCGCGGCACATCGAGAGGCCAAGACCGGTGCCGCCTTTTCCGCTGGCGTCGGGGCCTTTCTTGGTCGTGTAGAACGACTCGAAGATTCGCGGCAGCTTGTCGGCCGGAATGCCGCAGCCGCTGTCGCGGACGACGAGATCGACCATGCCGTTCGCGGCGTCGTCGAGGAGCTTGATCCAGAGACGCCCGCCGTTGGGCATCGCTTGCCGGGCGTTGATGAGCAAATTGAGCAGCACCTGTTGAATCTGGTTGCCGTTGATATTGGCCGGTGGAATGGGCTGGTAGTTTCGCTCGACCACAACGCGGTACTTGTTCATTTCGCGTTCGAGCAGCAGCAACGTGTCGTCGACGAGCTTGGTCAGGTCGGTCGGTTCTTGGCCGGCCGCACGGTTTCTGGCCATGCCCAGCACGGTGTTCGTAATCGTCGCGGCGCGGTTGGCCGAGGCCAAGATCTTCTCGAAGCACTTGTCGCGTGTGGGGGCGTCCTTGTGCCGCGTGCCCATCTTCGCATAGTTGAGGATGGTCATCAGCACATTGTTGAACTCGTGGGTGGTCGTGCCGACGAGCTCGCCGAGGGCCGTCAGGCGTTGGGCCTGGGCAAGTTGCTGTTTGAGGATTTCGATTTGTTGCTGAAGTTCCAGCGGATCACCGGCGTTGCTGCTCATAACAATCGGTCCCCCCTCGACATGGTCGCGGCCAGTTTTGCCCGAAACACGGCGGCTCTTTGTTTGCCCCAGAATCAACACACTCGCGTATCTGCCGAGCTTACGTGTCTTCTAAGTCCAGCCCGGCAAGGCAGTTACCCGTTTGGCGTATCGTCGAACTCGACTCGTCGACTGTAACGGAAGCCGTTATAATCGGCGTGTCGATGCAGACGGGGTATCTTGCCGGGTCCGCCGTGGGGCAAAATACGGCGACCTGGGACCCGGCGGTGGCGTTGCCGACCAAGATCGTGGACGGCGAGGGCCGCTTTGGCACGGCGTGGCACGCAGAGGGCAACCCAAATGCACACGGTGGAAAGGCTCGAAGAGGCCCTCGCCTTGGTCAGTCGCCTGGGTTACACGATTCGGCAAGACTGTCTGGGGGGCCGTGGCGGCGGCTGCGAACTGAAGGGCCGCAAGCTGTTCTTCCTCGACCTCGACCTGGGGCCGGATGAGCAGTTGGAGCAAGTACTCGCCACGTTGCGTTCGGAGCCGAGCGTCGGCGAACTGCCCGTGTCGGCGGAACTGGCCGAGTTGCTGAAGTGAGCGGTCAGCGCTCGGCTTTCGGCTTGGACGCCGACGGCCGATAGAGCCCGTGGGTGGCGATGTACTCTTCGACCGCCCGAGGAACGCGGTAGCGGATGCTTTGGCCGCGCGACACGGATTGGCGCAGGTCGGTTGCGCTGATGCCGATCTCGGGCATTTCGACGGCGTGCCGACGGATCGTCGCAATCCGCTCTGCGTTGGCGATTTCCGCGAGGCAATCGAAGTCGATTGGTCCGCAGCCCGCGCGGCGCACCGCGACGGGAGTGGCCAGCTCGCAGACCCGCTTGGCGTCGCGCCAGTGAGGCAGGTCAAGCAGCATATCGGCGCCGACCAAGAAGAACAGCTCCCGGTCGGGCTCCTGCTGCCGGAAGTGGGCGAGCGTTTCGACCGTGTAGTTCACGCCACCGCGATCGGTCTCGTAACGGCAAATCGAGAACGCCGCGTTGCCGGCCACCGCCAGTTCGAGCATTGCGACGCGATCGGACGCTGGGGTGGGCTCTCGTTCTTGCTTGTGCGGGGCGGTGGCAGCCGGCAGGAACCAGACGGCGTCGAGCGCGCACTGTTCCCGGCAGCACTCGGCCAGAAGCAAGTGCCCGCAGTGGACCGGATCAAAGGTGCCGCCAAAAATGCCGAGTCGCAAGGCGATAGGTTGTGGAGAGCTAGGAGTTTTGTTTGATGGCTTTCAGAATCTGGTCGAGGTCGTTCGGCACGGCGACGGCCCGATTGGCGAAGGCGGCCGTTCGGACGCCGCGGCTGCCGAGCACCTCGTTGAACTTCGTCTGGTCGGCGCTATGATAGGCGACCGTGGCCGTCGGGTCTTTGAGTTGGTGGCCGGTCAGGATGCAGACGACCCGCTCGTCCGGACCGATCGCGCCCTCGGCGACCAGCCGTTTCGCGCCGGCGACGGTGGCCGCGCTGGCCGGCTCGCAGCCGAGCCCGCTTGCGCCGACCTGGGCTTTTGCGTCCAAGATCTCTTGGTCGGTCACTTCGCGGACCAGTCCGTCGCACCACTGCAGCGCGCGGAGGCACTTTGTCAGATTGACGGGCCGGTTGATCTCGATGGCGCTGGCGATCGTTGACGCCCGACGGTTTTGGGCGTCCATCTCGCCGTAGAACCGCTCGGCGATCTCCATCGCGGGGCGACCGTCGTTCCAACGCAGGCCGCGTTTTTCGAACAGCTCGTACAGCGTATTGGCGCCAGCCGAGTTGATGACGGCCAGCCTGGGCACGCGGTCGATGAGGCCGAGCTCACGGAGTTCGTGGAACGCCTTGCCGAAGGCACTCGAGTTGCCGAGGTTTCCGCCCGGCACGACGATCCAGTCGGGCACTTGCCAGCCGAGGCCCTCCAAGACGCGGAACATGATTGTCTTCTGGCCTTCCAGGCGGAATGGATTGAGACTGTTGACCAGATAAATGCGTTCTTGGCGGCAGACCTCCTGAACGCGCGCCATCGCGTCGTCGAAATCACCGGCGATTTGCAGTGTCAACGCGCCGTAGTCCAAGGCCTGCGAGAGCTTGCCGTAGGCGATCTTGCCGGAGCCGATGAAGATGATGGCTTTCATCAGCCGGAGGGCCGAGCAGTAGAGGGCCAGCGACGCGCTCGTGTTGCCGGTCGAGGCGCACGCCGCGCGGTTGGCGCCGACGAGCCGTGCGTGGCTGAAGGCGGCCGACATGCCGTTGTCCTTGAAGCTGCCTGACGGGTTCATGCCCTCGTATTGCAGGTGAAGGCGACGCGGCTTGAGGCCGATGTAGGCGGCCACGCCCTCGGAGCCGAGCAGCAGGGTCTGGCCCTCGCCGATCGTGGCGCAGTGGTGCAACGGCGCGAATGGCAGCAGTTCGTGGAACCGCCAAACGCCACTAAAGCAGTGGGGATCGTTGCGGCGTGCCCATTTGCGCTCGAAATCGGCCAGGGACCGAGGCGTCGGGAGCTTGTCCCAGGCGTACGCGACATCCAGAAGGTTGCCGCACCGCTCGCACGCAACGCGAACGTCGTCAATCGGATAGGTGGCTCCGCAGCCCGGAACGATACATCGCTGGAAGGCGTTCGGCATTTTTTGACTCGCGTGACAAACTGGGCTATCTGCGTCGAACAATTGTCTCTGGCGTCACCGACGGCATATCGCTGCGGGGATCATACTCGACAGATTGGGCCGGTATCAAGACAGCTCTCGGCGAGGTGCGCCCTTCGCACGCCACCGATGCGTCCGGGTTGCGGTAGCCGGAAGTCCAGACACCTCAGACACTTGGCGGTGTGCGCGGGGCGGCGTGAAGCGGGCGGCATCTGTGGTTGGGAGTATGTCGGGCCACGACGACCCACTCCCTTGGCGACCACCCCATTGGCGGCTGGTTTGACAATAGCCAGCGGCCGGTTTACAATCACAAGTCTGTCAGGATCGAAAATCGGCCAAACAGAGAGCAGCTCAGGCGCCCCACGCGGAGAAGACGCAATGAACAAGCCCGAATTGCAGGCCTACAAGGATCAGCTTCTGCTCCTGCGAGCGAGGCTGCGAGGCGATGTGAACAAGATGGCGGATGCCGCCCTGAGAAAGAGCCGCAGCGAGGCCAACGGCGACCTTTCCAGCATGCCGATCCACATGGCCGACATTGGCAGCGACAACTTCGAGCAGGAGTTCACGCTCAGTCTGATGGAGAACGACGGCGGCACGCTGGCCCAGATCGAGGCGTCGCTCGAACGCATCAACGACGGCACCTACGGGCTGTGTGAAGAGTGCGGCTTGAAGATCCCCAAGAGCCGGCTGAACGCGATTCCCTACGCAACGCTCTGCGTGCGTTGCGCCGGACAGCAGGAACAGCTGAAGTAGCAGCGGCGTCGCAACATCTTACAGGAAAAGATGTTGCGATGGCTGCGAAGGCCCGCGCAGCAGGAAGCACCGTCTTGAAACCAGCGGTCCCGCTAAGCCGCTACCTGACGTTCACCGCCTTGGCGGTTGGCGTTTGCGCGGCCGATTTGGCCAGCAAGAGCTGGGTTTTCCGATGGCTCGGCGGCCCGAGCGGCGGCATCTGGTGGGCCTGGGAGGGCGTCTTCGGGTTCCAGACAAGCCTCAACCGGGGGGCTCTGTTTGGCCTGGGCCAAGGCTTCTGGCTCGTCTTCGCGGCCATGTCCGTCGTGGCAGCCGCCGGCATCGTCGTCTGGCTGTTCGCCTTCCGCGCGGCCAACGACTGGCTGAGGACCATCGCGCTCGGCCTTGTGACCGGCGGCATCCTGGGCAATCTCTATGACCGCCTGGCACTGCACCGCCTCACTTGGGTTGACGGCACGCCGGCCCACGCTGTGCGCGACTTTATCGTCATGTTCCAGGTCGGCGAGTGGCATTGGCCCAACTACAACCTGGCGGACGCGGGCCTGGTCTGCGGAGCCGGCCTGCTCATCTGCCAGGCCTTCCTTGCCAAACCGACCCCCAGCGAAGCGGATTAGCCAACGCTTCAGGGGCCGACTCCGAAACCTTCGGCCAGCGTTCGGATCTGTTTCTCCTGCTCGGTCGTAAACGGCACTGCAGCGCCGGGAGGCGGCGATTCGGGCATCAAGCGCCGTGCAATCGCCTCCAAGAGCATGTCGATCCCATCGTCGCGCAACGCGCTGACCGGCAAACCGGCTGGCCGACCGCTCGGCGGGATGCCCAAGTCCGACTTGTTGTGCACGAGCAGGGCCTCGGGCCATTGGTCCCGTAGTTTCTGGTCTTCCTCGGACCACGGCCTGCTCAAGTCGCCCACCAGAACGACCAGGTCGGCCTGGCCGAGCCGCCGACGGGCCATCGCGATGCCGGCCGATTCCAACGGGTCGGAAACCTCGCGCAGTCCGGCCGTATCGCAAAGCTGCACGGGCCAGCCGTCGATGGCCGTGTCGAGGGTCACGGCATCGCGCGTCGTTCCAGGCGCGTGATGCACGATGGACCTTTCATGGCCGGCCAGGGCGTTCATCAGGCTGCTTTTGCCGGCGTTGGGGCGGCCGGCAAGCACGACCGTCCACGGGCGGACCAGATGTCGCCCGAGCACGGCCCGCGACAACAAAAGGTCGATTTGCCGCCTAGCAGCGTCCGTGTCCCCGCGGTCGGCCGCTCGCCGCACGTCGTCGATGGCCCGCCGCAGCGCGCCCTGGTATTGGTCCAGCAGGATGGCAGCCGTCCGCTCGGTTCGGGCATCGGCCAACGCCAGCAGCGCGGCGGCCGCAATCGGGTCGGACTCGTTGGCTGCCCAGTCGCGCCAACGGACGGCCTGACAGCCGCACTTCACGAGCGTCTGCTCGATCTGGGCGACGGCGGCCAGACCTCCGTGGCAGTGCAGATCGACCGTATCGCGTCCATGCCGGCGCAGAACGACTTGCTCGCCGTCGGGGCCGCCGAAATGGCCGACGACGATTCGGTCCGCGGGGTATGCGTCGAGGGCCTGCCCACTTCGAGTGTGGAAGTGCGTTTGCAGGGCGGCCAGCGCGTCGGGCCCTTGGACCCGGAGCGTCGCGACAGCCCCGCGTCCCGGCGGGGTGAGTTGGATAACTTGAAGCATTGGCAGACTGCCTATTTTAGCCGTTCAGGAAGCGCTGGCAACCGCTTGCCGATTCGCCGGCTGGCTGCTAGGCTGCCAGGCATGGGATTTCTTCTTGGGACCGATGAAGCGGGGCTGGGGCCGAACCTTGGGCCGCTGCTTATTTCGGCCACGGTTTGGGAAGCGCCGGACGACCTCGCGGGCCAAGATCTGTTCGAGCGGCTCGCCCATGTGATTTCAGAGCGGCCGCAGGGCGGTGGCCGTCGCTCGGGCCCGCGTGGAAGGGACGGCGAGCCGACGCCCATTGTCATTGCCGACTCGAAGTCGCTCTATTCGCCGGAGAAGGGGCTGCGAAATCTCGAACGTGCGCTTTGGGCCACCTGGGGACTGCTTGGATATTGCCCGCGAACGTGGCGCGACGTGTGGCGTGTCGCGGCGCCCGAGGCGTTGGACGAAATGGAGACGGTTCCGTGGTACCTCGGCTACGACGAGCCCGCGCCGACGGCGTGCGACGGCGTGGACCTGGCGGGGCCCATCGAGCCGCTTCGCGCGGGGCTGGCCTCGGCCGACATACGACTGGTCGCCATTCGCGGCAGGGCCGTTTTCGCGCACCAACTCAACGAGCTGATTGACCGGTACGGCTCGAAGGGGGCGGCCCTATCGCATGAGACTTTGGGACTCGCGGCCCAAATGATCGAGTCGCTCCCATCGGGCCCGATCTCGGTGATCTGCGACAAGCACGGCGGCCGCAACCGCTATGCCGACCTGCTCGCCGAGCACTTTCCAGACGAGTTCATTCAGATTCACGGCGAGGCCGGGCCACGAAGCACGTACCGTTTTGGCCGACCGGAGCGCCGCGTCGAGTTTTGCTTCCGCGTGCGGGCGGAAGCCTGCCTGCCGGTCGCGCTGGCGTCGATGGCGTCCAAATATCTCCGCGAGTTGGCCATGCGGGCATTCAATCGTTTTTGGGCCGCACGCGTGCCCGACCTGGAACCGACGGCCGGCTATCCGCTGGACGCCAAACGGTTCCGGGCCGACATCGCCCACCAACAGCGGCAACTAAACATCCACGACCGAATCCTTTGGCGGCAAAGATGAACCTCTCCATTGTTCGCCACGCTTGGGCATATGATCGCGACGACGGGCGGTGGCCCGAGGACTTGCGGCCGCTGACCGCCGAGGGCCGCGAGCGGTTTGCCAACATGGTCAAGGCGTTGGCGTTGCGTGGTCTGGCGCCGCAGTTGATCGCCACCAGCCCGCTGGCGCGATGCCAAGAGACGGCCGAGCTGTTGGCTGCGGGCGTGGCGAAGAACCCCAAGATCGTTCGGCTCGACGAACTGCGGCCGGGCTGCAACGTGGCGTCGCTCTTGCGATGGACCATGAAACAGGCCCGGGAATACGAACGAATCGCCTGGGTGGGCCACGCGCCGGACGTGGATCGGCTTTGCGCGGCGATGATTGGCGGCCCCGACGCGCTGATCCGATTCGCCAAGGGGACGATCGCGTCGATCGAGTTTGACGGTCCCCCGGGGCTGGGCGTCGGCGAACTCCACTGGCTGGTCACGGCCAAGGCGTTGGGGTGCTGAGGGGCGCCGGCCTTTCAGGGGTCCGCCGGGGTTGGCGCGGCCGCGTTCGGGCCACCCCACTGCAGATGGAGGATGGCCGCTGCGGAGTGGTGGTGAATGCCAACGACCCGCCATTGTTGCCTATTGCCGGACTCGTTACAATGTTGGGTTCTCCCCGATGGCCCGCGGAGAGTCCCTTGGCGTCAAGGGACCGGGCGAACGGGGCAGTGGGTGTGTGCGTGCGTCGGGACTGTTTGCAGTATCGAGAGCTTGTCCGTTGAGCGGCCGACGGCGCGTCGGCTTGGTTCGGCAGATCGGGACGGCTGTTGTCAGAACTGCATGCGGTGCCCATGCTTGGAAAGCAGTCTGCTTCATGGTCAACCGTAACCTAATTCGAGGACTGGACCTTACCGAACAAGAATGGCAAGAGGAGCTCGATTCCGCGCTCCAGGGCGTGCCGGCTGAAGAGATCGCCTGGACGACCCAGGAGATGGAATTGAACAAGATCGTCGAAGGCCGCGTCCTGCGGGTCGAAGGCGATGTGGTGCTGGTCGATGTCGGGTACAAGAGCGAAGGCATCATCTTCCGGAACGAGTGGGAAGAAGGCGAGCCGCTGCCCGAGCCGGGCACCAAGGTCAAAGTCCTGATTGAGGACGTCGAGGACATCCAGGGTCTGGTCGACGACTCGCGCGGCATGATTACCCTCAGCAAGCGCAAGGCCGAGAAGATCGAGGCCTGGCTGAAGGTGATGGAAACGGTCCATGAAGGCGATATCGTCACGGGCATCGCCACCAAGAAGATCAAGGGCGGATTGCTGGTCGACATCGGCGTCAACGTGTTTCTGCCCGCCAGCCAAGTTGACGTGCGTCGTCCGGCCGACATTGGCGACTATCTGGGCCGCACGATTCAGTGCCTCGTGCTGAAGATCGACGAAGCCCGGCGGAACATCGTCGTCAGCCGTCGTGCGTTGATCGAGTCGGAGCGGGCCGAGAAGAAGGCCCAACTCCTGGCCGAGCTCGAAGTGGGTCAGCGCCGCAAGGGCATCGTCAAGAACATCGCCGAATTTGGCGCGTTCGTCGACCTCGGCGGCATCGACGGCCTTCTGCACATCACCGACATGAGCTGGGGACGGATCAATCATCCTTCCGAGATGGTCTCGATCGACCAGGAAATCGAAGTGCAAATTCTGCACATCGATCACGAGAAGGAAAAGATCGCTCTGGGCCTGAAGCAACGGACGCCGAGCCCGTGGGAAACGGTCGAGCAGAAGTACACCGTCGGCTCGCGCATCAAGGGCAAGGTCGTCAACGTGATGACCTACGGCGCTTTCGTGAAGCTCGAAGAGGGCATCGAGGGCCTGGTTCACATCAGCGAGATGTCGTGGACCCGGCGTATCAGCCATCCGAGCGAGTTGGTCCAGCCCGACGACGAGATCGAAGTCGTCGTCCTTGGCATCAACAAAGAGAAACAAGAGATCTCGCTGGGCATCAAGCAGACCCAGGAGAACCCGTGGGATCGCGTCGGGGATCGCTACCCGATCGGCAGCATGGTCAAGGGCACCGTCCGCAACCTGACCAACTACGGCGCTTTCATCGAGATCGAGGAAGGCATCGACGGTCTCTTGCACGTCAGCGACATGTCTTGGACCCGCAAGATCAGCCATCCCAACGAAATGGTCGAGAAGGGCCAGGAGCTGGAATGCCGCGTGCTGTCGGTCGATCAGGACCGCCGCCGCATCGCGTTGGGGCTGAAGCAGATGGCCGAAGACCCGTGGGCCACGGACATCCCGTCGAAGTATCAGCCGGGCCAGATCGTCAAGGGTCCCGTGACCAAGATCACCAACTTCGGCGTCTTCGTCGGCCTCGAAAACGGCCTGGAAGGTCTGCTCCACATCTCCGAGCTGGCCGACCACAAGGTCGAGGATCCCGAGGAAGTCGTCAAGGTCGGCGAGATCATCGAGGTCAAGGTTTTGCGTGTTGATCCCGACGAGCGGAAGATCGGCCTGTCGCGGAAGCGCGTCGAGTGGGCCGAGGAAGAGGTCGCCGCGGCCGAAGCAACGCCCGGCGCCGCGGGCGCCGCGCGTCCGCAGACACCGTCGGCCGAACTCAAGGGTGGTGTTGGCGACGGGGCCGGCCCGCTGTTCAAGCTCGAATCGACCGAAAAGCCGGAAGAATCGGCAGAACCCGAAGCCAACGGGTAGCCCGCCGGACGGTCGCCCGCCAGTGTGCGAGCGACCGGACGAGCGGACCGAAGTGAATTTGCACGAGAGCCTCCGAATTGCGATTCGGGGGCTCTTTTTTTCTGCACACTCGGAACCAACGCTACATTCGTCCCAGTTCGGCGCATCACTGCTTCCTTGCAGAAACCCCGCAGTCTGCGCCGATAGTGAGGTGTACCAAGCGAGCTAAACTCGATCTGACTCTCCACAGCCCCCAATCGCGCCTTGCCCCAGGGCGAGGAAGCCGCTTCGCGCGGTGCGACGAGTAAGCATAATGACCAAAACCACCCGCCGCCGCGTTTCGCCCTCCGTCCAGTCGCCGTTGGAGACGTATCTCCGCGAGATCAACGAGACGTCGTTGCTTTCGGCCAAGGACGAGCACGATCTGGCCGTGGCCATCGGCAACGGCGACGGTCAGGCCCGCGACCGCATGGTCCGCGCCAACCTTCGTCTGGTCGTCAACATCGCCCGAGGCTACACGGGCAAGGGCCTCAGCCTTCAGGACTTGATCGAAGAAGGCAACCTGGGACTGCTGCGAGCGGTCGAAGGTTTCGACCCGGCCATTGGCACCCGGTTCTCCACCTACGCCAGCTACTGGATCAAGCAGTCGATCAAGCGAGCCCTGATCAACACGGCCAAGACGATCCGCATTCCGGCCTACATGGTCGAGCTGCTGTCGAAGTGGCGTCGTGCGAGTTCGCGGTTGGCCGAAGAGATGGGCCGCACGCCAACGCCCGAGGAGACAGCCCGCGTCCTCGGTTTGCCGCGCAAAAAGCTGCCGATCATCAAGAAGGCGATCCGCATTTACAATCTGACGCCGCAGACCGATCAGGCCGAGGCTGGTTGGTCGCTGGGCGAGATGGTCATGGACGACCGGGCGCGCTCTCCCGATGAGGAGCTGGTCGAGAGCGACAACTTGACGCACGTCATGCGGCAGTTGCAGACGATGGACCCGCGCGAGGCGACCGTCTTGCGGATGCGTTTTGGTCTCGATGACAACGAGCCTCGCACGCTGAAGGAGATCGGCGAAAGCCTTGGCCTGACCCGCGAGCGTGTCCGCCAGATCGAGACGGAAGCCCTCGGCAAGCTGGCCGAGAGTCTCGAAGGCCCCGTCGAATTCGAGATGGTCGGTGCCGGCATGAGGGATTAGCGGCCGTTTGATGAAGCCGTGCATCGCGTGGGACGTCGCCAGGGCCACGGTCGGCCTGGGGGCACGCTTGCCCAAGCATGGCGTGGCATGGCCGCGCGAGCATTTCGACGGACTCTGAAGCGGGGCGTTCGTTGCCCTGGACAAACGGCCCGGCCGAGCGCATCATGGTCGGTGACACGGTTTGCCCAAGCCTCGGCAAGTCTGGGCGGCGATGTCAGAATTGGAAATTTCGCAAGTTGCTGACCAAGGCCGCCTCGCTGGAAATCCAGCGGTCCGCTGGCCAAGCCAACGTTGGACACTGTCTCCAGGCCCCGACTTCGCTCCATGTTTCTTTCCCTCGACGGCAGCGACGGCACCGGTAAATCGACCCAGGTCGAGCTCCTGGCCGACTGGCTTCGCGGCCGCGGCCACGACGTGTTGGTCTGCCGCGACCCGGGCAGCACGCCGTTGGGCGAGTCGGTGCGTGGGCTGCTCCTCGACCGGCACGACTTGCGGATTCATCGCTGCAGCGAGATGCTTCTCTACATGGCCGCGCGGGCGCAGATGGTCGAGGAAGTGATCCGACCGGCCCTTGACCAGGGCAAGACGGTCATCAGCGACCGGTACCTGTTGGCCAACGTGGTCTACCAGGGACACGCCGGCGGGCTCGACGTGGCGACGCTCTGGGAGGTCGGTCAAATTGCTACAGGCGGACTGATGCCCGACCTGACGATCGTGCTTGACGTTCCGGCCGAGGTGGCCGCCGTCCGGATGGACCGACCGCTGGACCGCATGGAGCGTCAGGGCGACGCCTTCCATGCCCGAGTCCGGCAGGGCTTTCTCACGGAAGCGGCCCGAGCGCCAGAGCGGATCGCGGTGGTCGACGCCAGCGGTCGCATCGACGACGTGCAACGGGCGATTCAGAAAATCCTGATCGATCGGGGGTGAGCTTGTCCTGGCACGGCATCGAAGGACACGACGCGATTGTCGAGCAGTTCCGCCGGGCGCTCGCCCGCGGGCGACTGGCGAGCAGTTTTCTGTTCGCCGGACCGGCCGGCATCGGCAAGCGGGCGTTCGCCGCCAAGTTGGCGCAGGCGATGCTCTGCCAGACGCGGCCCGAGACGGCGTTGGACCCTTGCGAGTCGTGCCCATCATGCGTTCAGGCGGCCGCCGGCGTCCATCCCGACATCGAAGTGGTGGCCAAGCCGGCCGACAAGTCGTTCATTCCGCTCGAGCTGTTTTTGGGCGACCGGGAGCACCGACGCCGCGAAGGGCTGTGCCATCGCATCGGTTTGAAGCCGTATCTGGGCGGCCGAAAAATCGCCCTGATCGACGACGCCGACTATCTGAACGCCGAGGCGGCCAACGCGCTGCTGAAGACGCTCGAAGAACCGCCGCCGCGGTCGGTGCTCATCCTGATCGGAACCACGCCCGCCAAACAGTTGCCGACGATCCGTTCGCGGTGCCAACTGATCCGGTTTCAGCCGCTCGCGCCGGAAATTGTCAGCAAGCTATTGGCGGCCAAGGGGCTTGTGAGCAGCCTGGCCGACGCCGAGCGACTTGCCCCCTACAGCGGCGGAAGCATTCAGCGGGCGTTGGAGCTTGCCGACCAAGGTTTATGGGCGTTTCGCAGCGCGCTCTGGGAGGGTCTTGGGCAGCCCAGGCTCGACAGCGTCCGGCTCGCGCAGCACGTGGCCGCCTTTGTCGACGGCGCCGGCAAAGAGGCTTCGGCCCGGCGTGTTCGACTGCGACAGGTCATCGCGTTTGCCGCCGACTTCTATCGGCAACTCATGCTGGCCCAATCGGGCGGCGGCGCCTCGATGGATGAGGAATTGCAGCAGCGCGTCGTGCAAGCGTTGGAGCACGGTCAGACCAACACGGAAGCGGCTCTCGCAAGACTGGACCGGTGTCTCGATGCGACGGCTGAAATCGATCGAAACGCCAACCAGGCCACGCTCATCGAGTGCTGGGTGGATGACCTGGCGCGGGCGTGATCGAAGGCGTCAACGATCAGCCATCGGTCATGGCGTCACCGCAGACGGTCAAGACGAGCTTGCGGCGGCCGCCGTGACGACGATGCTCGCCCAAGCAGATTCCCTGCCACGTGCCGAGACAGAGCTGGCCGTCGCGGATGGGCACCGTCAACGAGCACCCCAGCAGTGCGGACTTGACGTGGCCCGGCATGTCGTCCGCCCCCTCGTCCGTGTGTCGGTAGGGGAAGTCGTCGGGAGCGACCGAGTCGAGGACACGGTCCAAATCGGTGAGCACGTCCGGGTCGGCGTTCTCGTTGATCGACAATGAGGCCGACGTGTGCCTCAGAAAGACATGCAGCAACCCGACGCGGATCCGCGTGATCTCGGGCAGGGCTTCCACCACGAAGTGGGTGATGCCGTGACAACCGCGACGAAACTCTGGCAGCAGGATTTCCCGTTGAAGCCAACTCAACTGGCGGTTCTCCGTGGCGACTGGCCGGCACGTTCTGCCCAGTTTACCTTCTGGCGTTCCGAGCGCGAAGTATTTTTGCCGGAGCCAAATTTGTCGTGTACAATGTAGCTGTCGCGCGTGGGCGAGTGAATGCCCCGCCCGGACGACCGTGTTGCGCTCATCGGAAGCTGCGTCCGCGAATGAGACGCAGAGAGAACGTGAAGCCCGCCCCCCGATGAGAATTTCCCAAACAAAATGCTTGACTAGCGGGTTTTTTCAGCGATAATCGAGTGTTTTGGCCAGGTTGGGCGAGGTTTCCTGGCGCAGCTAGTCGAGGCCAGTCACGGAGTTGTTTGTCCATGCGAAATGTGTTCGATGCGATTTTGGAGTGCGGGCATGACGAGGACTTTCTGCCCGCCGAGAACGATGAATTTGGCGGCACCGACGCACCCGCTGGCTCACGTGCGAAGATCGACGTGTTGGCCGAGCGGGTGATGCGGGGTCAGCCCCTGTGGCACCCGAGTGATCGTTCCGACTACAGTGGTTTGACCGGAGCGGTTCGGCCTCGCGCGTGAGGCCTTGCCCGGGGTTTTGCCCGGGATCATGCCGACACTGGCACAAGCGGCGCCATTTCTGTGTGGCACCGTTCGAGTTCCCCGCGCAGTACGAGAACATCTGCCGGGGCTTCGATTCCTAGACGAACGCGGTCGCCGGCCACCTTCACCACGGTGACCACGATCGAATCGCCTAGGGTAATGCGCTCACTTTGCCGTCTGGATAGGACCAACATTGGAACAACCTCCTTGCTGTCTTGGATGATGGCTTGAACTGTTTTCCTGGGTCGCGCCCGTTTGGGCCCGGTGTCTTTTCTCTAGGCGGCCGCCGTGTCGAGCGAGGGCACGTCGAGCAACTGCGTCTTCAACACCCGCTCGCCTCGCGTGCCGTAAAAGAGCACTTGGTTGCGATCGGTCTCCCAGATGGCGATGAACTTCGTCGCCCTGGGGCCGTGCAGGCAGAAGTACATGCCACACGGCTTGTTGCCTCGCATTAGGACGCGTTGCGACAGTGTGAAAGCTCCCTCTCTCAGTTCAAAGCGGCTGCAAATGGTTTTGTTGACGTAGTCTCGAAGATCGTGAACGCTCGCAATCGGTTGATGGCGGTGCGACATCGTGTCTTGGTGCTCCTGGATGGACGTGCCTGGCGAATAATGTTGGTGCCATGCACGAGATGGATAATATGCGATAGATGCTGATAATGGACAGTATCGGCAGATTGCGTCGAGAAGTTCGGCCGTCGTTTGAAAGACCGCTCAGGCCGACGATGGCTGGTTTTTGCGACCAGCTTTGTGGCGTTTTGAGTGTTGCGGCGGCAAGGATAGGGGGGGAGCGGATCGCAGGAGCGCAAAGCGTCGCCATGCTGCGATACGCGCGCAGAGCCGCCCGATGTGGCAACCCGCTGGTACGGCCAAGCGATTGGCTAGGGCCGCTCTTTGGAATAGGCCGAGAACGCCTCGGCTACGCGGCCTTCGCGTTCATCGCCGCCGTGCAGCAGGACGCGGTAACGCAGCGTGATCCGGTCGCCCGCCTTCAGCGTCGCGGCGCCGTCGGCCGATTGGTTGCCGGTGAATTCTCGCAGGCAGAACGGATTGGCGGCGAGCAGCCCGTAGGGTCGGGCGTGCCATCGGGTGGGATAGCGAAAGCTTGACGGATGGTTGAGGACGGCGATGCCGACTGTCTTGCCTTCGAGGGGCCCGTGGTAATCGATCCACTCGGCCGGCTGTCCCCAGGCGGCGTCGTTGACTTGGCCACGGCTGTTGACCATCTTGCCGCCTTGCTTGGCATCGACGCTAATCGACTCGGCGACGCGGATGCCGAACGCGCCCTCTTTGGTGTCGCCGAAGGTGAGCGGCTGATCGCCGGCCTTCAAGGTGATGTCGAAGTCGATCCATCGGGCCTTGTTGTCCGCGCCGAATCGCAACGTTCGCTGATCCTCGCAGACTTTTTTGCCATTTGGCGCGAGCCAGGCGTTTTTCGTGGCGACCACCGCGGGGTTGCCGCCGGCGATGCGTGTGAACTCTAGGTGTTTGATCGTGCCATGAGTGCCCGCTTCGAGCCAAAAGTCGGCGCCGCCGACGCGCCCGTGGCTAAACCACAGGGACCGATGATGGGGATGGTCGGTTTTCTCGCCGGCCCGCTCGGCCATTGGATAGTCGCGTGTCACGGTCTTGCCGGTCGGTCCGATGATCGGCCAGAGCACGGGCTTGGTGCCCGAATGAATCAGGTACTCGGTAAAGAGCTGCCCGTCGATCTTGACGATGGCGCCGCCGTCAGATCGCTCGGCGGTAATTTCGGCCGCCGTGCCGGCGTGAAGGCAGCCGCAGAAGGCGGCGATGGCGAGGATCGGGCAGAGGAAGCGGCAGGCCATGGGCAAGCTCCTGGGCGGGCTCATTTCCTGTCCATCGTAAGCGACCGGCGGCTCCCCTGCAATTGCCTCGCGATGCTGCCGCGCAGGAGGCGCATGGGCAGCGGGCGAAGGCAACCAGCAGACGCACGGTCAGCGAAGATCGCTTTTGCGGTATTCGTCGAACGTGACGACCTTGAAGTTCTTCATCTGTTGCCGAGCGTCCGCGACCCGGCTCATGTCCGAGGCGTCCAGCGGTCGCACCAGGCGATGCTGGCTGCGAATTGTGACGCGATGGCTGCCGGACGACTGCTTCAGCGAGGAAACCGTCAGCACGACCTCCGAAGGGATCACGTTTCGCTCGGCCAACTCGGCGTTGACGGCGAGCCGACCGAACGGCGGGCACGAGCCTGGGTTGAGGAGTGCATTGAGCCGCGCGTACGAATCTGAGAATTGGCGGTATCGGTCCGCAACGGCCTGGCTTTCGGCCACGACCGTCAGGCGGTAGTTGGCCCACGCGCTGCCGAGCGACAGTTCGTTTCCGACGCGGTCGAAACGGACGTCAAACTTTGGAGCGGCCAGAAACTTCACCAGCGGTTCCTTGCTTTTGAGCGCGACGCGCTGCAACTGGTCGGTGAACGCGGCCAACTCGGAGGTGGGCAACTCGGCGCGGGACTTCCGTGTCGGGTTGAGGAGAACGAACCGGCCGGCAGGCGCGTCGAGGACGATCGTCTCGGCAGGCGTCTTCATGCAGTCGTACACGACGCCCTGGTGAAAGATCGTCGTGCTTTCGCAGGGCGGCTCCCTCTGATCGACGGCGAAGACCGTGTTTTCAACGCGAAAGTCGTCGCCAGCAGCGGCCGCGGACTGATCGGCCGCTGGCGAAGCGCCGAGGGCAGCCAAAACGACGAGCGTAAAGACGTGGCACATCGCGATGAGTTCCAGTGACGGGTTCTAGCCAGAAAAGGGAAAAGGGTCGCCGTGCCGTCGGCGGAGTCGCCAGCCCGGCAGCGATTAGGGCGGCAAAGGATACCCAGAGCCCGGCCCCCTGTAAAGGCTGGAAAGCGTGCGGCGGCCTCCCCGCTAGCGTGGAGGTGTGGGCTGGCGGGATCCCTCGGGCCAGGTCAATCGACGAAAACCGACCAAGTTGCCCGCCCCCCGGCTTGACGCGGTCGCGGTAGTTCGGTACGCTACGAGTTCACCCTGTCGGACTCGACAGGCGACTGGGGGATTAGCTCAGTTGGGAGAGCGTCTGGATGGCATCCAGAAGGTCAGGGGTTCGAGCCCCCTATCCTCCACATTCACATTCTCTTTAGAGCGTCGCATATGAGCCGCGATCGGTGGTCGCGCCGGTCAGCCGGGGCGGGACCTTTGGTCGCGGCTTTCTTCGTAGGCTTGTGACGGCCGGCTCTCTCTCACCCCACGGGCTCAGGAGTATCGTCCATGAACTGGGATACGTATTTGCGAGTCAGCGCCTTGATGTTTCTCGAGTTCGCCGTGTGGGGCGCTTGGATGCCGGTGCTTGCGTTGCGGCTTTTGGGCCCACTGAAGCTCAACGGCAAACAGACCGGCTGGATCTATGCGACGTTCCCGCTGGCAAGTATTTTTTCTCCCCTTGTTTCAGGCTACTTGGCCGACAAGTGCTTCAATGCGGAATGGATCATCATGGCAGCGCACATTGCCGGAGCGATCCTCATGTTCATTGCCGCCAAGCAGACCAAGTTTTGGGGCATGTTTTGGACCATGTTGCTCTACTCGGTCTTTTACACGGCGACGATTCCGCTCGTAAATAAGATCCTTTACGGTCACGACGATGCTGCAAGGGTCGATGCTTGGATCTGGTTATGGGCCCCAGTCGCGTGGGCGTTGACAGGCTATTTCCTTACTGGAATGAGACAGGTGCGAAAGGTCGGCGGCGATGGCGCGGATAGTCTGTACTTAGCGTCCATTTTGTCCATTGCAACGGCTCTGATCTGTCTAATTCAGCCAGCGACGCTGCCAGAGCAGGTTGCGACAACATCAGCCGCGACCGTCGCCAGCAATCCGATGGTCGCAGCGGTCCGCATGCTGGAGAACTCGAATTACCTGATCTTCATGCTCGCCCAGTTGGTGGTCTCTGGGATGATGCAGTTCTACTTTCTCGGCACCGGCCAATTCATGCAAGATCGCGGCATTAAGGGCAAAAATGTGTCTGCGGCGATGGGAATGGCACAGGCGGTTCAGGCAGCGGCGACGATCCTCCTGTTGCAGAGGATCGTCGATCATGGCGGATACGGATGGACGTTTGCCATCGGCTCGCTTTGCTGGACAGCGTTATTTGCAACCTACGTTCTGAGCAAGCGAAGCCTTGGCATTACGCTAAGTCAGGGATTTCACGGTCTCGCATACGTCTTCTTCATGATTGCCGGCCAGAAGTTTGTGGGGGCCATGGCACCCCAGGACATTCAGGGCTCCGCGATGTCACTATTGGCCATCGCGACGAACGGCATTGGTCTGTTCCTGGGCACGCAGCTTGCCGGCTTCACGATGCAAAAGAACTCGGTAGGCGGGAAGTTCCAGTGGGCCAAGATCTGGAGCGTGCCGCTGGTCATTACGCTGGCCGGGGCGCTGGTCTTCGCCATTCTGTTCAAGACGCCAAGCCGCACCGAGTTTGAACCGGCCAAGGCGAAGGTGCAAAAGACCGTGGCCATGCGGTAGCTCGAAAGGCAATCCGGGGCCGCTTGCGAGCTGCCGTCGATGACGGCCGCGCCCGACGAAATCAGCCGCTGCCTAACGCGGCGCGCGGACGAGCGTTTGTCGGCGAAGTCGGACGTTGTGATGAAGTTCGCGCGGCGCAAATAGCGTTCAGACCGCGATGGCCGCCGAGCGGGGCGGCAGACCAATCCGAAAGGCATCGCCGCGCCCGGCGGGCGAAAGCACGCGGACGATGGCCATCGCCAGCTCGGTGAAGCCCGTGTTCTTGTCGACGCAGGCGGCTGCATAGTGGGCACGACAATCGGCCGTGCACATGTCGTCGTTCGCCGTGTAGAGAATCACCGGCAACTGCGGCGCGATGTCATGCAGTTGCTCGGCCACCTCGAATCCGCACATGCCGGGCATCCGCACATCAAGCACCACGGCGTCGAGCCGCTCGACCTTGGCAGCGTGAATCGCCTCGGGGCCGTCTTCGGCAAGGACAATGCCGTAGCCTTCCTCTTGAAACACTCGCTTGCAAAGCTCGCGGAAACTTCGATCGTCGTCGACGAACAGAATCGTTTTCACGGATGTCCCCTTGGCCAGGGCATCAACAGGCGGATCCTTTAGTGAGTATATCCGTTCCTTCCACCCCGCAAATCAAGAGTCTGCTGGCGACGGGCTCATGGCATCCCCCGACGAGCGCATCCGGGATTTCCGCAGGGCGCGCGGCAAGCGGTCGCCACGAGACGGCCACTGTTGGCGACCGCCGATCGACGATTTGGGGGGAGGATCGCCAGCTAGCCGGTGAAACGGCTGACCGCCAGCGAGATGTTTTGGCCGCCGAACCCGAAGCTGTTGTTCAGGGCCACATCGCAAGGGTGCTGGCGGGCCTCGTTGGGGATGTAGTCGAGATCGCAGTCGGGATCGACGTTTTCGTAGTTCGTCGTCGGCGGGACCACGTTGTCGCGGATCGCCAAGAGACAGATGATGAGCTCGGTCGCGCCGGCGGCGGCGATGAGGTGGCCCATCATGCTCTTGGTGCTCGACACGGGAATTTTGTACGCCTGCTGGCCAAACACCTGTTTGATTGCAAGGCTCTCGACGCGGTCGTTGACGGACGTGCTGGTTCCGTGGGCGTTGATGTAATCGACATCTTCGAGCCCCAAGCCGGCATCCGACAGGGCCATCTTGATGCAACTGATCGCGCCGCGGCCTTCGGGGTGCGTGTCGGTGATGCGGAAGGCGTCGGCCGTCGAGCCGTAGCCAACAACCTCGCCATAGATTTTCGCTCCGCGCGCCTTGGCGCCTTCGAGCGATTCGAGGACGAGCATCCCAGAGCCTTCGCCCAGGACAAAGCCGTCGCGATCGCGGTCGAATGGGCGCGACGCCTTGGTCGGGGCGTCGTTCCGAGTGCTCAGGGCGGTGAGCAGGTTGAAGCCCGTGACGCCGAACGGATGGATCATCGAGTGAGCGCCGCCGGAGAGCATGACGTCGGCCTCGCCGCGGCGGATGATTTCGACGGCCTCGCCGATGGCCTGGCTGCTGGCGGCGCACGCGGTCAAGCAGTTCAGGTTGGGGCCTTGGGCGCCGAAGAGGCTCGCCAGGTGGCCGGCGGGCATGTTCGGCTCTTGCTCCAATTCGGTGATTGGGTGCAGCGTTTCCATGCCGCAGCGAATGAACTTGGCGACGTCGAGGCGGTCGCCGTCGCCGAGGCCAGCCATCATCATGCTGGTGAAACGCTGGAAGTCTTGTTGGCCTTCGCCGCTGCCCATGTAGACGCCGAAGCGGGTCGGCGCGTAGGGGCCGCCGTCGGCCAGGAAATTGAGACCCGCATCGGCCATTGCTTGCTTGGCGGCGCCGACGGCGAAGTGCGTGTGCCGGCCCTGAAACTTCCAATCCTCGGGATTTTCGCCGACGGCCGAGACGTCCCAGTCGCGGACTTCGGCGGCGATTTTCGTGGGAAATTCGCTGGCGTCGAACAGGCTGATGTAGCCCACGCCGGACTCGGCGGCCTGGAGGCATCGCCAAAGGGTCTCAACGTCGGTTCCAAGCGGCGTAACGCAACCGATGCCGGTAATCACAACGCGTCGTCTCATAGCTGCTCACCCTTTGCCACAATACGGTCGTCTCCGTGCGCGGCGGCACGAGCCCGCATTATACGGGCAATGGCGGGAAATAGCCATCGCGGGCGGCGTCGGCGCGATCACTTGCGACCTTCCGCCGCCTCGACGAGCTGGGCCGGCGGCTGAAGCGGGCTGCCGTCGGCCGCGACGCCGATGTCGAACGCGCCAAGGAGCCGCATCATGCGCAGAAACGTCTCGGGGTCGAAAAGGCTGCCCAACTTGGGATGGTTCAGGTGGGCGAAGACGACCTCGGCTTCGGCATGGAGCACCTCGCCCTTGTAGCTTGTCGTGGTGACCATCGCGCCTTCGGGCCGGACGTACTCGATTTTGGCCGTGTAGACGAGCTGGTCGCCTGGCGTGGCGGCGCAATGGAAGGTGGCCTTGGGGACCTTGGCCAGCACGACCTTTTCGCGGAACTGGTTGAATTCGCTGACCAGGAGCCCACCCGTCTGCGCCATCCCCTCGAGAATCAAGGAGTTGGGGAGCATCGGGAAGGTGGCGAAGTGGTCGTGGAGATGATCTTCGGACAGCGAGATGTTCTTCACGGCCTTGGCGTACTGCCCGCTACGAAACTCGATGAACCGATCAATCCAATACCAGCGCATGGACAACGTCCTTTTGGGCAACCTACTTTCGACTTTTGGCCATCAACCGTCGGCGGTCGGCCAATGCAAGCCGACCGCGTGCGACCGTCTAGTCGGCGACTTCCACTTTGCCTTCGACGAAGCGGCACATGTCGGCGACGGTAAGCAGATTTGCGAACTCTTGGACGGCCGGGTTCTTTGCGAACTGGTCGAGGTTGGCAAACGGCATCCGCTTACGGAGTTCGGCGATACCGACCTCGGTGACCTTGCCGTCCTGAACATAGGTGGCGTCGGTGAGGATGTCCTCAGGGAACAGCTCGCCGCGAGGAATTTTGATGCCGAAGGCCTTTTCGAGGCGGAAGACGATGTCGAGGAAGTCGATGGACTCGGCCCCAAGGTCTCCGACCAGCGTGGCCTGCGGGGTCACGTCTTCCTCATCGACGCCAAGGGCCTCGACCAGGGCGGTGCGGATCTTTTCGAAAACTTCTTCCTTTGTTGGCATGAGCGGATGGACCTCCCAAACTGATGAAAGACTATCGTAGGGTGCGTGAAACGCACCGCCACCTGAGACAACCGTGCGTTTCACGCACCTCAAAAACCCAAGGTGCGATTGTCGCACCCGACCAATTTTTCCGTTAGTGACTGCCTAGGCTCAAACCGCCATCGACGCGAAGGACCTGGCCCGTGACGTACGAGGCCTCGTCGCTGGCCAAGAAGGCCGCGGCGGCCGCGATTTCCTCGGGCCGGCCGATGCGGCGGAGCGGGATGATTTTCTGAATTTGGTCGCCGGCGATTCCGCGAACGACCTGGCTCATATCGGTCTCGATCATGCCTGGGGCAATGGCGTTGACGCGGACGCCGCGTGGGGCCAATTCCTTTGCGAGGGCCCGGCTGAGACCGTTGATACCGCCCTTGCTGGCGGCGTAGTTGACTTGTCCGCGGGCGGCGAACTCGGCGGCCGTGCTCGACAGGTTGACGATGCTGCCGCGACGTTTCATCATCATGGGCTGCGTGACGGCGTGACAGTAGTTGAATGTGCCGCCCAGGTTGGTGTCGATCACATCGCGCCACTGCTCTTCGGTCATGGCGCCGAGGAGACCGTCTTGAACAATGCCGGCCGAGTTGATCAGCACGTCGATCTGTCCCCAGAGGTCGAACAGGGAATCGACGATCTCGTGCGCCCGCTTCAGATCGCGGACGTCGGCCTGATGCGCCGAGACCTGGTCGGCCGGCAGCCCGAGCTCGGCCAGGAGGGCGTCGGCGGCCTGCTGGTTGCTCTGATAGAGGAAGGCGACCTTTGCGCCCTCGGCGGCCAAGCGAGCCACGCAGGCGCGACCGATGCCGCGGCTTCCGCCCGTGATGATTGCCGTTTTGCCTTCAAATCGCATGGAGCTTGGGGCCGGCCCTGACCGGCGGCTGGTGGTTAAGCGGTAGGGGTTTCCGACGTTTCTTGGGGGTGATAGAGCAATGCCAGCTGGTCGCGCAGGTCACGTCGCGTCGCTTCGTCGGTGGCCGCGTACTGAGGGGCCGTGTCGGCCAGGTTGTAGCGAGCCAGGATGAGCCGTGCGCTGACGGTCAGGCGACCATCGACCGTGCCCGAGGCCTTCAGCTTTGCTTCTCCGTCGGCGAGTCCTTGAAGCTCCGCCGTCACGGTGAGCATCTGGCCGGGCTCGACGAATTGGGCGTACTTCACATTGCTGACCTGCTTGAGCACGACAATGCTGTGGGCGAAATTCTCTGTGGCGCGAACGAGCCAAGCGCTGGCCTGGGTCAGGCTCTCGAGCATCAGCACGCCCGGCATGACCGGGAAGTTGGGAAAGTGATCCGCCAGGTACTCCTCGGCCAAGCTCAGGGTTTTTATCGCCTTGATGCGCTGGCCAGGATCTAGCTCGATGATGCGGTCAATCAGCGAGAATCGCATGGCAATTGGGGACGTGTCGGACTGGTCGGACGCGGGTTACGCAGGAAAACACAAGCCCCTTAGTATATCCATCGGGGTATTGGTCCACAACACCTGCCTGGCAAAACTGCCATTTTGGCAGCAACGGGTCTGATTTGCAGTGTGCTGTGATGTCCACAAGTCTTCTGTTTGCAATGGCTTACGTCATGCGTTGATCGTCGGCACGAGGTTTGCAAAATGGGTCTGGCCGTCGTGGAACAGTCGCGTGAGACGCGAGTTCCGAGGCCGCGCTGGGCAAATGTCTCTGGCCCAGAAAATGCGGCTTTTTGCAGGCATCGAAAACAGTCACGACGAGGAGGGTTCATCATGGTTCTGACGTATCGGCCCCAACGTTACCCGCTGCACCAACTTCGCGACGAAATGGACCGTCTGCTCATGGGTTTTTTGGGCCCGGCAACGAACGGACCGCTGCCGGGGGCGTCCGGCCAGCCGGCCGTGAACGTCTGGGAGCGCCCCGACGCCTTGCTGGTTGAAATGGAAGTGCCTGGGGTCAAGAGCGACCAGCTTGATCTCTCCGTGGTCGGCAACGAGCTGACGATTCGCGTCGAGCGACCGGACGGCCCGGACGAAGGAGTCATTTACCATCGCCGCGAACGGCCGGTTGGCCCCATGGCACGGGTACTCCGGTTGCCGGTCGAGGTGGACTCGAACCGGGTCGAGGCGCAAATCACGAACGGCGTCCTGACGATCACCCTGCCGAAGGCCGAGAGCGCCAAGCCACGCAAGGTCAACGTGACGGTGGGCTAGTTCGGCGAGGCACGGGCGCACATCCGAGACTATTTGAACACACGCTGGAAGGAGCGAAAACCATGACGAATGAGAACACGATTGCGAAACCGTCGGCGGAGGAAGCGGCGGCCGAACGCACTTGGGCTGGCCGCTCGTTCCGCCCCAACGTCGACATCTTGGAGCGGGAAGACGAATTGCTGGTCGTGGCCGACGTGCCAGGCGCCACGAGCGACTCGATCGACGTGAAGTTTGAAGACGGGACGCTCGAAATTCACGCCGTGGCGCCTCCGCGTCACGCTGAGTACGGCGACTTCCTATTGCGAGAATATGCGGTCGGCGACTACTACCGCACGTTCCAGGTCAGCGAGGCGATTGACGCCGCGAAGATTTCGGCCAAGTACGCCGACGGCGTCCTGACGCTGCGTCTGCCAAAGGCGGAAGCCCTGAAGCCGCGGAAGATCTCGGTCAGCGCGGGTTGACCGGGGCAGGTAAGATACAAGACGAAGTCGGTGCGCAGCCGCACCGAGAACTTTCAACGAAGGAGAACTGGTATGAGTTTGCTTCCCTGGAGAGGAAAACGCGAGTCGGAGGGGGGGGAGTTGTCGCCCATGGTGGCGCTCCGCAACGAGGTCGATCGGCTGTTCGATTCGTTCGTCCGCGAACCGCTTGGAGCCATCGAGTGGCCAAGCTGGGGCGACGGCCGCTGGTCGCCGGCAGTCGATGTGGCCGAGACCGACAAGGAATTCACTGTTCGCGCCGAGTTGCCAGGCATCGACCCCAAGGACCTCGACGTTTCGGTCGTTGGCAACCAGATCGTTCTGAGCGGCGAAAAGAAGGAATCAACCGAGACCAAGGAAAAGGGCGTTTATCACAGCGAGACGCGCTACGGCTCGTTCCGCCGGACGATTCCGCTGCCCGAGGGAGTGGACGCCGAAAACGTTGACGCTCAGTATTCGCAGGGCGTCTTGACGCTTCGCTTGCCGAAGACTCCGCAAGCCGAGACCAAGCGGATCGAAATCAAGGTGACGTGACGGGCCGCTGCGTCTTTACAGGCGCATCGATGGGCGCAGGTCCCGTTTGGCCGGCGTCAACCGTGCAAACTCGGTAGCAATACGTCGCGCCGGGCTTCGCCCCGGCGTCGGCGAACAGGGCGTGGGATCGGCCTTTAGGATACGGACGGCGGACGTCGATGCCGCCGCCTGTGGCTCTGCGGCCGCCCCCCTACCATGGGCATGGCAGTCCGTGCGATGGCTGGAACAGTCATCCCCCAGGGCTGAAACAAAAAGGGGGGCGTGGCGAGCAAAGCGGCCCTGGCTGGCTGCCATCGCCCCATGATTGTCGCCGATGCCCGCGTCTGAGCGACCCGCCAGATGTCTCGTTGGCGGGCCGGATCCCCCGTATTTGTCGAGCAACACGGTTGACCTGCCTTGTAAGTGAGTATATACTTACTAGCAGACAAGGGGTGAGATCATGTCAACAGCGTCGAAAATGTCGGGTGCGGATCGCCGGACCGCCATTATCCGTGCCGCCCGGGACGTGTTCATTGAAAAGGGGTTCTACAGGACGACGACCCGGGAGCTGGCCAAGGCGGCGCATGTTTCCGAAGCCCTGCTGTTCAAACACTTTCCGAACAAGGATGCGCTGTACTCGGCGATTCAACGGTCGTGTTTCAACGAAGAGGGGGCCAAGGTGGCCGAGCGGCTTGAAGCCGTCGAGCCCTCGACGGCCGGCCTCGTGTTTCTCGTCCGCGACCTGATTTCGCACGTGCTTGGGGCCGAGCCGGAGGCGGACGCGCAGGTTTTTTTCCGGTTGGTGCTTCGGAGCCTCATGGACGAGGGGGCCTTTACGCGGCTGGCGATCCAAGGGGGCCCGACTCACTGGGTCACCAAGGTCGAGCAGTGTATCGTCGCCGCCCGAGCGGCTGGCGACATGCAGGACGCGACCGTGGATCCGGCGTTCGCCGGGTGGATCGTGCATCAGTTGATTTCCGGGTTTATGGTGCATTCGTTGCCCAGCAAGGAAGTGATCAACTATGGCGTCTCGCGGGACGAGTTGGTGGAGCAGATCACTTGGTTTTCCTTGCGTGGAATGGGCATGAAGGAAGAAGCGTTGCAGCGGCTCGGCGCGGAGCAGGACGGGGGCGCGAGCCGACCGACAACGCCGAGGCACGCTTAGCTCTTTCGTAGAGGGTTCGGAGGATTTTCGATGAGGACTGTATTCCTAACCATCATCTCAGTTGCCATCCTGGGAAGCGGCGCGGCGTACTACGCTTACAGCAGACCGACCAAGTCCACGACGATTCTCGGAACCGTGGCCGTGCAGCGAGGCGATCTGGTTTCGACTATCAGCGCGACGGGCACGATCGAGGCCGAAGAGGTGGTCAACATCGGCGCCCAGGTGGCAGGGTTGATCGTCGAGTTTGGCCCCGATCGGAAAGCCCCCAGCAAGCCGGTCGATTTTTGCTCGGTCGTCGAGAAGGGCGATTTGCTGGCGAAGATCGATCCGACGTGTTACAAGGCGGCGCTCGAGCAGGCCGAGGCGACGCTGCAAAAGTCGGAGGCCGACCTGATGCAACTGCGAGCCAAACTTCGACAAACGCAACGCGAGTGGAAGCGGGCCCAGTCGTTGCATCCCAAGAATGCCATTGCCGACACGGACTATGACACGGCCTTGTCCAATTACGAGTCAGCCGAGGCCGCTGTGGCGGCGGGCGTCGCAACCATCCGCCAAAACAAGGCGTCGGTCGAGACGGCCCGGATCAACCTTGGCTACTGCACGATCAACTCGCCCGTTCATGGAACGGTCGTCGAACGTCGCGTCAACATTGGGCAGACGGTCGTTGCGAGCCTCAACGCGCCCAGTCTGTTCCTGATTGCCAAGGACCTGACGAAGATGCAAGTGTGGGCGTCGGTCAACGAGGCGGACATCGGACGGATTCGCCTCAACATGCCCGTGCGATTCACGGTGGACGCGCACCCCGACGAGACGTTTATCGGCGCCGTCACCCAGATACGCATGAACGCGCAGATGACCAGCAACGTCGTGACGTACACGGTGATCGTCACCACCGACAACACGAAGGGCAAGCTGCTGCCGTATTTGACGGCCAACGTCCAGTTTGAGGTGGAAAAACGGACGAATGTCCTGCTGGCGCCCAACGCGGCCTTGCGATGGACGCCGGAAAGCAATCAGCTCGATCCGTCGGTGGATCAAAAGACGCTTGCCGCCGATGCGACGGAAGTCGCGGGCCGCGGACGGCTTTGGCTGGTTGGCGACCGAAACCTGGTGCGGCCGATCGATGTGGCGGTCGGCGCGACCGATGGCACGATGACCGAGGTTAGCGGCAACGATCTCCGCGCGGGCATGCAGATCGTGACGGGCGACCAAGAAGCCGAAGAGATCGAAGCCCAATCGACGCAAACGACCTCGGCCAACGAAGACAAGACGAGCAATCCGTTCCTGCCCAAGATGCCGAAGGGCAGCAAACCGCCGCCTGGCCCCATGTAATGATCGGTGGACGGTCTTGCGTGGTCCTGGGGGATGTCCAGCGGGGAAAGTCTTGAGCGTCTTGCCCCAGGATAGCAGCCGCGGCGGCTGCGCCCCAGGATCACGCAAGGCCGTTTCGAGGAGTTTCCGATGGAACTGATCCGGTTGGTCAACGTCTGCAAGACGTACTACCTGGGTGAAGTCGAAGTCCCCGTGCTTCGCGGCATCTCGCTTTCGATCCGGAAGGGCGAGATGGTGGCGCTGATGGGCGCTTCGGGCTCGGGCAAGAGCACGCTGATGAACATCCTCGGCTGTCTGGACCACGCGACGTCGGGCGAGTACTGGCTCGACGGCCGTGAAATGAGCAAACTCTCGCCGAACGAGCGAGCGTTGGTGCGCGCCGACAAGCTCGGATTCGTTTTTCAGAGTTTCAATCTGCTGTCGCGCACCACGGCGGTCCAGAACGTCATCATGCCGCTGGATTACTCGCTGCGTCGAACGTCCGGCCGAGCGACGCGCCGTCTGGCCTTGGATCTTTTGTCGCGGGTCGGCCTCAGCAGCCGGGTTCATCACGTTCCCTCGCAGATGTCGGGCGGGCAGCAGCAGCGCGTGGCCATCAGCCGCGCGTTGGTCAATAGCCCCGCGTTGCTGCTGGCCGACGAGCCCACGGGGAACCTGGACTCGCACACGAGCGTCGACATTCTGCGGATGTTTCAACGGCTCAACGCCGAAGGGATTACGGTCGTTTTGGTGACGCACGACCCGAAGGTGGCCACGTATGCGCATCGGACGATTCGCATCGTCGACGGGATGATCGAAGCCGACGAGGAATGTGGCGATGCGGCGCGCGGGGCCGTGGTTGCGACTGGAGCCACCGCCGACGGCGGCGGGCCGAACAACGCGGAATCTGGCGAACCAAGCCGCGATAGCGACACGGCGGCGTCCCTCCCCCACGACGCGCCTTCGACCGTGACCGTCGCGGCTCTGAATCAAACGGCGGCGATGGACGAGAGTCCGGCCGACGACGAGGTCGCCGAACCGAAGCGGCGGTTGCCGCTGCCGGCACTGCCCCCGACCTGGCGTACGGCATTGGCGGCGCTTCGGCGGAACAAGATGCGGGCGGGGCTTTCGGCCCTGGGCGTCATCATCGCAGTGGCGGCCGTCATCGCCATGACGGAGATTGGCCAAGGCTCGAAGGCGACGCTCCAAAAGAGCATCGCGAGCATGGGCGCGAACACGATCATGGTTTTTTCTGGCTCGACGAACAGCAGCGGCGTCAGCAAGGGAAGCGGCACGGCCGTGACGCTGACGCCGCAGGACGCCGAGGAGATCGCCCGGCAGTGTCCGGCCGTTCGGTGCGTGGCGCCGTTGGTCCGCGCCCGGTCGCAGATTGTTTACGGCAACCGCAATTGCGTGCCTGAAAACGTTTATGGAACGACGCCCGCCTATCTTGACGTTCGCGAGTGGAAGAAGATGGCGGCGGGCCGGATGTTCACCGATCGGGACGTTCGCAGCAGCAACAAGGTGTGCGTCATCGGCATGACGATCAAGCAGACTCTGTTCCCCAAGAGTTCACCGCTCGGAAAGGAAATTCGCATCAACAACGTCGCCTTTCGGGTCGTCGGCGTTTTGAGTCGCAAAGGCGCGAACATGGTCGGCATGGATCAGGACAACATCGTCTTGGCTCCTTGGACGACGGTCAAATATCGCGTCAGCGGCAGCATGCTGACGAACACCAACCAAAGCAGCAGCGCCAGCAGCAGTTCGTCGTCGACCAGCGACACGGTCAACAGCCTGAGCAGTCGATATCCCGACGCCACGTCGCTGTACCTGTCGCGAACGTCGACTCAGGAGGCCGACACGCCGCAACTGGTCCGTTTCGCCAACGTCGATCAAATCGTGGTCAAGGCCGCGTCGGAACGTAAAATCGATCGGGCCATGTCGCAAATGTCGAGCTTGTTGCGCGAGCGGCACCGGATCAAAAAGGGGGACGAAGACGACTTCAGCGTGCGCGACATGGCCGAGATGACCAAGATGATGTCGTCCTCCACGCAGTTGATGAGCGGCTTGCTGCTGGTCGTGGCCATGATTTCGCTGGTCGTCGGCGGCGTTGGGATCATGAACATCATGCTGGTTTCGGTCACCGAACGCACGCGGGAAATCGGTCTTCGGATGGCGGTCGGAGCGCGCAGCCACCACATTCTGCGGCAGTTTCTGGTCGAGGCGGTGGTTCTGTGCCTCGTCGGCGGCGCGATCGGCATTCTGATGGGCCGCGGAGCCTCGCTCCTTGTGCGATGGCTCGCCCAGTGGCCCACGCAGGCGTCGGTGGCCACGATTGTCGCCGCCGTGGCCGTTTCGGTGGGCGTTGGCGTCGTCTTCGGTTTTTACCCGGCGTGGAAGGCCTCGCGGCTCGATCCGATCGAGGCGCTCCGCTACGAGTGAGCGGGGCTGGACGGCGGGCTAGCGCGATGGCCGGTGGTCCGACCGGAGGATGGCGTAGAGATCGACGTCTTCGTAGGCGTCCCACTTCTTTGCGAACTGCCGGAGGCGGCCTTCACGGGTCATGCCGACCTTCTGCATCACGCGGCCGGACGCCGGATTACGGACAAAATGGTGCGCTTCGATCCGGTTGAGCGCCAACGGCCCGAAACCGAAGGCGATCAGCGATTGGACGGCCTCGGTGCAATAGCCGTGGCCCCAGTAGGGGCGGCCGAGCCAGTAGCCCAGCTCGGCCCGATCGTCCTCGCGATCGATCCGCAGTCCCACGGCGCCGATCAACAGGCCGTCGGCTCGGAGCGTGACGGCGAAGACGGCCTGCTCGTTTTGCTCGAGCCAATCGCGGTGGTTCGAGATCCACTTTTCCGCCAAGCCGTCTTCGTAAGGATACGGGATGTTGAGCGTCGTGTCGGCCACCGCCCGATCGCCGGCCAAGCGTTGCACGCGATCGGCGTCGGCCGTGCGAAACGGGCGCAACACGAGTCGAACCGTTTCGAGCGTTGGTTGTTTTGCCATGGTTTTCGTCGAGGAACCACGGGGGCAACGTGAGCCCACGATCCGCACGGTTCAGGCGTCCGACGCCGAATATTCTTGAAACGCCTCGGGCAGGTAGTCGATCATGTCGCTGGCGATCATGGCCACTTGGCCGAGGTCCTCGGCGCACCGATCGCCGGCCAGGCCGTGGAGATGGACGCCGAGTCGAGCGGCCTCGAACGGGCCGAGGCCTTGGCACGCCAGGGCCGCGATCAGACCGGTCAGCACGTCGCCCATGCCGCCGGTGGCCATGCCCGGGTTGCCGGTGGCGTTCAGGGAATGCCGACGGCCGTCGGTCACGAGCGTGCGATGGCCCTTCAGCACAACCACGATGCCGCAGCGGGCCGCCATCTGGATGGCCGCCTGATGGCGGGCGTCGCCGTCCAACTTGCGGCCGACCAACCGTGCGAACTCGCCGGGGTGCGGCGTCAACACGCGGGGGCCGCCGGGCTGGGTCAACGACTCGGATTCGGCGGCCAAGGCGTTCAGCGCGTCGGCGTCGAACACCATCGGCTTGGGGATCTCCTGGTAGAGCCGGACGACCAGCGAATCCAGTCCGAGCGACCGGCCGAGGCCGGGCCCGCAAGCCAAGACGGTCGCCTGTTGGGCCAGTTCCGCGATCCGATCGAACGCGGCCGGCGCGATCCGCCCCTCGGCGTCGGCCGGCAGGGGAATCGTCACGTACGACGGCTCGAAGCTGGCGACCGTCTCCAGGCATGGTTCGGGGACGGCCATGCGCACGAGGCCGGCGCCGCCCCGCAGCGCGGCCATGCCGGCCAGCGCGGCCGCGCCGGCCATGCCGCGTGAGCCGCCGACGATCAGGGCCAAGCCGAAGTCGCCCTTGTGGGCGTCGTCATTCCGGGGCGACAGTTTTGGAAGCTCGTCATTCATGGCAACACCCGAGGAATTGGTGAATGCTAGGACGCCGATGGGACGTTGCATCGGTGACGCGCCCTTTCATGGCCCGCCGCACGCGCGCTCCGCCGGCAGGTTTCCATCGGGCGCCGGGCCACGACCCATGATAGCCACCGAGCACCAGAGCGCGGCGATCAGCAGGTAATAGTAGTTGGCAAACGCCTGCTTGTTCGAGGCAAAGAACAGCAGCAAGGTGACCACCAGGGCCATGCTGAACGGCATCGCCCGGCGAGCGCCGACAATCAGGCTGACGCCCAGCATGACGAGGAATAGGACGAAGGGAATCCACAGCCAGTTTTCCGGATGCGTCGGCATGGCCCAAACCAGGAAGCTGAGTGCGTCCAGCCGGAATGGTTGGTGCATCTGGAGCGTGACGGCGCTGTGCCAAAACGCGGCCGGATTCCACAAGACGAACGGCAGCGTGACGATTGCGCCCGTGGCGGCGGCTTTCAGCGCCACCGGCAGGAGCTTCTCGCGAGTCCAAGGGCGAGGGATCAGCAGCAGCGCCAGCGGCGTGAGGCCCAGCATGTACTGTTTCGAGACCAGCAGAAGCCCGAGGGCGTAGGGCATCCACTTTGGCTTTCGATAGTGGCAGAACACGGTCAGCGCCAACAGGAAGATCACGTAGCTCTCGGTCCACGCGAAGTAGATGAACAGCGGCACGATGGGCGAGAAGGCCAGCAACGCGCCGGCGACCTTGGACACACTGCCGCGCCGGGTGTAGGCGATCAGGACGGCCGCGGCAGCGATGCAGGCCAATCCGGCGTAGCGAACGTCGCCCAGCGCGTAGCCTGGCAGCGCCATCAGCAATGTCAGAGGCATGTACAAATAGCCAAACTGCAAGATGCCGTTCACGCTGAGGCCCGGCCCGTACAGCTTCGCCGAAATGTCGGGCGGGTAGGCGTCGCGGAACATGATGCTGTACGGGTTATACCCTTTGAGAAAGGCACGGCACGATGTGTCTTGGAAGGCCAGGACGTCGATGCCCGGCATCCTGAGCCAGTTGATGATGATTAGTCCGAGAGCCACCTGGACGACAATGAGGATCGGGAACGTCCACGCTCCGAACCAAGAGCGATTCGAGCAGAGGCTGCTTCCCAAGACGACGGCCAGGCATGGCAGAAGCCAGATTGCGGCGAAAAACGCCCGCTGGCTGGCGCCTTCCACAACTGCGCAGTAGTTGATGGGCCCGCCAATCAGCGCGGCGGCCTGCGCGCACATGCAAATGAGCAAGACGGGCCCAATCAGCGGCAGCGATTTGAACCAGCGCGGCGCGTAGATCGAGGCGATCGACAGGCCGATGACGATCACGGTCGTTGTGAGACACCCGATCGCCATGGTTGAGAAGCGGCCCTCGGCGTCGTGAATTCCGAGGCCGAGCGACGTGGCGGCGATGGCCAACAGCGAGGCCGTGAGGTTGTCTTCCATTGTCGGCGTGGCGTTTTGCTGGAGGGAAAGGGCCCCCGGCAATTCGCCCCCGGCAGCAAGCGTTTCCTGCTTCTGCTTCCTTCTTTTCATTCATCAGTCCCCGAGGCCTCGACCCGCATGGTTGCAGGCCGAGCCGCCGTTTTCAAGAGACTTGCACCGGCTATTTTTCCAAGGCGGCGATGCTCTTGAAATCCGCCTTGAGCGACTTGTATAGCTGTTGATAGACGGGAAACGCGCGGTCGTGACGGTTTTTCGCGGGGCGATGGACGGCCGTGCGTTGAACCACGCGGATGGCGGTCGCACAGGCTTCCTCGATGTTCTTGTGCGCGCCGGCGCCGACGGCCGCGAGCAGCGCGACGCCATAGGCCGGCCCTTCCTCGCTGCCCGTGGTGACCACCTTGCGGCCGAAGACATCGGCCTGGATTTGGCGCCACAGGGGACTGCGTGAGCCGCCGCCGGACGCCCGGATTTCGCGGATTGGCACGCCCAACGTCTCGAAAATCTCAAGGCTGTCCCGCATCGAGTAGGTGACGCCTTCGAGAATTGCCCGGATCAGGTGTGCCCGGGTGTGGGCGACGGTCAAGCCGACGAAACAACCGCGAGCGTCGGGATCGGCATGGGGCGTGCGCTCGCCAGACAGGTAGGGGAGAAAGAACAAGCCGTCGCTGCCGACCGGGGCGGTGGCGGCCTCTTCGAGCAGCAGTTCGTAGACCTCGCGTTTGGCGCGTTTTGCCGCGGCCACGTCGGCCTTGCACAACTCGTTGCGGAACCATTGCAGCGAGCCGCCGGCGCAGAGGTTGACCCCCATCATATGCCAGCGGCCACGGACGGCGTGACAGAAGGTGTGAACGCGGCCCTGCGGATCGATTTTCACTTCGTCGGAGTGGACGAACATGACGCCGGAAGTGCCGATCGAAGTCGAGAGGACGCCGCGTGTGACGATGCCGTTGCCGACGGCCCCCGCGGCGCAGTCGCCCGCCCCGCCCACGACGACGCAATCGGTCGTCAGGCCCAGCAGGCTAGCGGCCTGCGGCGTCAGGCGGCCGGTCACCTCCTCGGATTCGTGGCAGCGGCCCAACAGATCGATGTCGAGCTCTAAGGCCGAGAGCAACTTCTTGGACCAGCAGCGGTGGGCCACGTCCAAGAGCAACATGCCGCTGGCGTCGCTCACCTCGGTGGCATACTCGCCGGTCAAACGGCGGCGGATTTCATCCTTCGGCAAGAGGACCTTGCGCAGTTTCTCGAAGTGGCGTGGCTCGTGGTTTCGCAACCAGAGGATTTTCGGCGCGGTGAAGCCGGTCAGCGCCGGGTTGGCCACGAGCTTGATCAGGTTCGCCCGGCCGCCGACGCGTTGTTCGATCTCGGCGCACTCGGCCGCCGTCCGTTGGTCGTTCCAGAGGATGGCGCGACGGATGACCTTGTCGTTGCGGTCAAGGAAGACCGAGCCATGCATCTGACCGCTCAGGCCGATCGCTTTGACGTCGGCCGGCTTCAGCCGCGCTTTGGCCATGACCTTGCCGACCGAGCGAATCGTCGCCTGCCACCAGTCCTCAGGGTCTTGTTCGCTCCAGAGCGGCTTTGGGAAGTAGCAGGGGTAGGTTTCCATGGCCGAGGCCAGAATGGCACCGCCGGCGTCGATGGCCAGCGTTTTCGTGCCCGAGGTGCCGATGTCAATCCCGAGATAGACGCCCATGGTGTGCTCCGGCGTGGTCTGCGAACAACTCGCGTTGAGGTAAGGAGGCGGATTCACCGCTATTCCGCGAAAACGATTGTAGCTGGTCGGACGGATTCCCCGCAACGGGTCCATTGTCGGCGGTCGGGGTTTGACGTAACCTGGAGATACTTTCGGCCAGTCGAGGATGCCATGACACACACTGCCCACCGCCCACGGACCACGACACTCTGTTTGCTCGCTGCCGGCTTGCTCTTGGCCGGCTGCACCAGGTCGGAGTCCGACAAGAAACCGTTGGCGGCGACGCGGCCGCTCGAAGGGGTGACGTTGCGGCTGGCGGTCGTGGACGATCCGGCGTTGGCCGCGGCGGTCATCCGTCTCCGGGGCGAATGGAACGCCCAGACGGGAGCCAACCTTGACGTGGTGGCTTCGAGCGAGCGGGACGTGCTTCGAGCCGACGCGCTGCCGGCGGACGCCGTGCTGTGCCCTTCGCATATGCTGGCCGACTTGGCCGAGAGCGGACGTGTGATGCCGGTGTCTGGCGACATCCAGCGGAGCAAGCAGTGGCGTGGCGTGTTTGAGCTGCTGAAGCTCCGCGAGGCGGCCTGGGGTCGCCAAACGCTGGCCATTCCGTTTGGCTCGCCCGTCTTCTGCTGTTACTATCGGGCGGACGTGCTCGAAGCGGTCGGACGGCGACCGCCGCGAACGTGGGCCGAGTACCAAGAGCTGGCCGCGCTGCTGGCCCATGAGAAGCCGGCCGGACTGAAAGGCCCCTGGTGCGGCGCGATCGAGCCGTTGGCGCCGGGCTGGGCGGGTCTGGCCCTGTTGGCCCGCGCGGCGCCGTCGATCAAGCACCGCGACAACTATTCGGCCCTGTTCAACATCGAGACGATGGAACCGCTGATTTCGGGGCCGCCCATGATCGAGGCTTTGGAGGAGCTTGTCGCGGCCGCGAAGCTGGGCCCCGCCGAGCCGCTCAGCTACGATCCGTCGGCCGTTCGCGCGGCCTTCTGGCGAGGCGAGTGCGCGATGGCCATCACTTGGCCAACCGCCGCTGGAAGAACGGATGCAGTGGTCCGTGGCGACAAGACTTCACGATCCAAGCCGTCCGCAACCATTCCGACCACCCTCGATCCGAAGATCCGGGTTGGGTTTGTCGAGCTTCCAGGTTCGCATCGCGCCTTCAACCTGATCGCTCACACTTGGGACGTTCGCGGCGAGGACGACGACACGCGCGTGCCGCTGTTGGCCGCGTCCGGTCGGCTAGGCGTCGTCAGCGCCAAGGCGTCGAATCCGATCGCCGCGTTCCAGTTGCTCCTCTGGCTGTCGGACGAGCGGAACAGCCCGCAGGTGAGCGCGGCCAGTGCGGCCACGACGCTTTTTCGCGAGTCGAATCTGAAAGCGCCGAGCCGATGGGTGGAGAAGCCCGTGTCCGCGCCAGCCGCGGTCAAGTACGGCGACATGGCCGAGGCGGCCTTCCGCCACGAGCAATGGCTTGGCGCGCTGCGGTTGCCCGGCCGGGCGGAATATTTGGCCGCGTTGGACGAGGCGGTGGCTTCGGCCATTCGCGGCGACAAACCGGCGATCGAGGCTCTCTTGGAAGCCGATGCCAAGTGGCGACAGATCACCGACCGTCTTGGCCGAGATCGGCAAAAAGCGGCTTATCGGCACAGCCTGGGGCTGGAATAACGGTCGCCGGCGTGGGGCGATGAGGCACGCTTTGTCGGCCCTCCGTTCGGAATCGCGTCTCTGCTTTCACTTGCTCGCGAGCGGAATCACGCCGTCCCAACCGGCTGGCGGGCGGCGGTTGTGCTGGGCGATGAAGACGACCAGGAAATCCTTCACTTGGTCTTCGGCCGGAATGTGATGCAAGAGCTCGAAGGCACGAGACCATGAGCCCGCGAGAAACGCATCGAGGGCCGCTTCGTAGGTCGCCAAGTGTTCGTCGCTCAGGCTGGCGTTTTGCGAAGCGGGCGGCAGCAACTCGCTCACTTCCAGGGGCGACTCGAGCCCATAGGGTCGCACGACGGCAAGGCGTCGCACCCGGGCCACGTCGCGCGACACCATTCGGCGCACGACGCGCGCGGTCGCCTGATCCAGCAGAATCGGGGCCTGCATGAGCTTGGTCATGCCCTCCAGGCGTGAAGCCAAGTTCACGACGGGGCCGAAGACGGTGACTTTGACTTGATCGACGGTGCCGATCTTGCCAGCCACGGCCCGGCCGGTGGCCACGCCGATGCCGGCCCCGAGTCCTGTGTTGGCCTCGAACTCGGCACGGACGGCCAAGGCGGCGCGGCATGTCCGTTCGACCGCGTCGGCTTGGGAGAGCGGCCAGCCCCAGAAGCCCATCGCCGCATCGCCTTGGAAGTCGCCCACGACGCCGCCCTGCTGGCGGATGTGGTGCGTCATGACGCCCAGAGCCGTGCTCACTTGCTGCAACAGGCCGAGCAGGTCGCCCGCCTTGCGTTCCGATTCCCGCGAAAAGCCTCGCAGGTCGCAGAACATGACGGAGACCTCGGTCTCGCGGGGTGCAAGGACGACCTCGGGGTCTTCGTCTGCCAACGTTTCGAGCACGACGGGCGAGAAGAACTGGCTCAGCGTGGCGTGGCGGCGTTCTAGGAGCCGCATCTGCCTGAGCGAACCCAACATGCCAGAGACCAGTTCGGTGAACTTGACGTCCTCGCGCAGGTCGCTCGGTTCGGTGGAAGGCGTCCGGCCCGGATGCTCGACGTTGAATCGGCCTGCGACGTACAGGGCCCAGCCGCGACAGGCCTTGCCCGTGACGGGCGTGCAGAATGCCCAATCGTACGCATCGCTGACGGTGTACGACTCGGGCGTGGCGGCGGCCATGCCGCGCCACACATGGAGCACGCTTTGCCCTTGGCGGATCGATTCTAAGATGAGACTCTGGCTGGGGCGGAAGTCGGAAGCAATCGCCAGCCGCTGATCCCAGTGGAGCACGCGAGCGGCGTGGAGAGCGGACGGCGGCAAGGGAAGAGGCTTGGCCGTTTCCTGTGCGTCGCTGTTTGGCGCGGCATTAAGAGCCCCATCGCTGGGCATCGCATTTTGGCCTTCCCACCGCTCGCCTTTTTCCGCCGCAATCTCGACGACTGCCGCCGCGTCGGCCCTCGGGACACCGGCCAAGAGCATTGCGACCAGCCGCATGAAAAGCTCGTCGTCGCCCACGGCGCTGGCAATGACATCCGGCAGCCGGCTGAGCACCTCGATGCGATAGTCGGGATTGCGGAATTGGACCTGCTTGAGGTACTGCGTGCTGAACGATTCTTGCTGGACTGGGGCCGGCGCGTCGGCCGTCATGCTGACCTGTTGGTCGGCCAGCGTGAACGTCGTTTGCCCGATGACAAAGTGGTCGCCGGGCACGATTGCAAAGCGGTCTGTCGGGGCCCCGCGAAGAAAGAGGGGATTCCGCGCATCGGGCAGCTTGGCGACCTCCAATCGCTCGCCGGTCCAGAGGAGGCTGGCATGGCGGCGTGAGACCTGCGAGTCCCAGGGGACGGCCCAACCGCTGACCAGTCGGCCTAGCACGACCGGCTCGCCGGCGATCAAGGTGCGTCGCCACCTGTGTTGCGCGTCCACTCCTTGGGCAATCAGGTCGGGCATGGGGAAAGCGGCTCGGGTTCGGGCTTGGAGGCTTGAAAACGACGGTTTTGCTGCTAGCTTCGGTCCGTAGCGCTCATCTTCTTGGCCATTCCCCACAGCCCGGCCATGACCATGGCCACCAAGGCAAGGGCAATCAGGCCGGCGAGCAAAAGGCTCAGCTTCAGTTGGTCCAAGGTGCCGCCGATGGCCGTTTCATAGTCGTTCTGAACGATGACGTCCCAGCCCGTGTTGTGGCCTCGGACCTTGACTGGTTCCATGCGTGCGAGCCATCGGCCCTTGTAGGCCGCGCCCTCGACATCTTTGGCCAAGGGGTCGCGGTAGTCCGCCTGGCGGCGCCGCTTGGTCGGCAAATCGTCGGAATGGATGCGGTAATCCTTGAAACGGTCGGGCAAGGTGCCCTGCCGAATGTGCAACTGGTCGAACAGCGGATGGTCGATCACGACGCCCTTGTGTTCTCCGTCGCGGTTATCGACGAGCACGGCGAACCGAGTGTTGTTGCCTGGAAAGTCGATGAACCGGCCGACTTCGACCGACATGCCGACGGCGCCGAGGAACTTTGGCGGCGACGACATGTCATACACGGGCGCGCTGACCGAAACGATCCACAAGGACGTATCGGTGGATGGAAATACGTCGGAGAGCGTCGTGGCCGTCAGATGCTCGCCCCGCTTTGGCCGCCAGTTTTCTTCCATATCGACGGGCCCGCCATGGAAGTAGCTTCGCCAGGCGAAGTCCATGCCGATGGTCTGGCTATCGGGCACGCGAACCGTCGATACGCCCTGGGAGTCGCAGAAGAACCAACTGGCGACCTCGTCCTGCCCGAACGACCGCATGGCGGGCGAAATCATGGCCGCGAAGTCCTTTTGCAGCGTCAGCCGGTCGGCGTTTTCGCGCAATTGCTTGCGAAGCGGAGCCAAGTCGGCCTCGTTCAGTTTTCGGTTGCCCAAGGAAGCGAGCAATTCTCGCAGTCCGGGCCTGGCGAGCACCTCGGCCAGTCGCTTGCGGAACGGCTCGGACCTGGCGACCTGCTCAACGAGCTGAAAACGCCGTTCAAGTTCGTAACCGACGTTGCGGGCGGCAAACTGCGCGGCAAACCCATTGCTTTTCAGGGCCTCGGCCGTCAGCGCGGCGTCGGACTGCCGGACGGCCGCATGAAATCCTTGCCAGGCGAACCACGAGACGACGGCCAGGAGCAGGGCCGGCCCCACCGCGCCGAGGATCATCGTCGGCCGCCGAGCCCGCCTCGCGGCCCGATCGTCGAGCGCGTCCAAGACGGCCTGGACGTTGGGATAGCGGTCGTTTGGATTGGGCGCTAGGCAGCGATCGACGATGGCGGCCAGCATTTTGTCGACGCCGCGCCGGCGTCGACGGCCCATCGCGGGCGCGGACTGCTCGATGGCCTGCCGATAGTGCAGCAGCCGCTCGGCCAGATCGGGCGTTCGCTCGAACATGTTGACGGTCGCACCGCTGCGATGGGGCGGCTCGCCGGTCAACATGCAATAGAGCAAGGCCCCGAGGGCGTAGACGTCCCAGCGGGCGTCGGGCATCGCTTCCAAGTCGGCCTGCTCGGGGGCCATGTAGAACATGGTGCCCAAGGCGGGCGCTTGCTCGGTGGACAGCCGCGACTGACCGAAATCGGCCAGCCGAGGCTTGCCGTCCTGATCCAAGAGCACGTTGGCCGGCTTCAGGTCGCAATGGAGCACGCCCTTGCCGTGGGCATGGACCAGGCCGATGGCCACGTCGCGCAACAGGACCACGGCCTCGTCGGCACGCAACGGCCCCTGGGCGATCCGGTCGGCCAACGACCCTTTCTCGAGATACTCCATGATGTAGTACGGCGGATTGGCGTCCCAGCCGACTCCGACCAACTGCACTACGTAGCGATCGGCGAACAGAAAGGCGAGCTTCTCGACCTCGCGGCTCAGCAACGACCAGTCGAGCCCGCCGCAGTGGGCGTAGAATTTGATGGCAACGCGGCGACCCGTGTTCTTTTCGCGAGCGACCCAGACCTCGCCGTAGGCCCCGATTCCGAGGAACCGCTCGGGCTCATAGCCTGGGACCTGGGTGGGCGGATAGCCCCGTTTGAGGCTCATTTCGGCGGCCCGCCGCCGCTCCTGGTCGCCCTGCACTTCGGTGGCGTCGCTGCTCATTCCAACCAGTATAATGGGACCATTGCCGGCAGACCAGCGGGCAGTGGTCGGCCCGAAAACCAGCACGGCAACGGGCCGGCACTCACGATGATCGCCTGGACGTCACGCCAAGGCCAAGGTATTCCGCAGTGCGGCATCCACTAGGTGCATATTGTCGCAATGGCCGATCGCGCGGTCGATCTCGGTCTCGCGGACGGTCGCGAGGTTGTCGGTCATGATGACGGAGTCCGAGAGCAGGCCCATTGCCTGGCCTTGCTGCATTCGCCGTACCGTCACGCGGCTTGCATGACCGGATCGAGCGAGATTGCTGGTAATCATCGCCACAATCGTTTGCGGCAGCCCGGTTTGTAGACTATCGGCTTGCACGACCAATGCAGGCCGCCGTTTGGCCGTGACCAGGTTGGAGTCTGGAAACAGCACCAGCACGACGTCGCCACGGCTATAGGGCATCGTAGGCATCCATTTCAGGCAAGTCCCAGTCTTCCGAAAACGTGGTCAGCCGCCGGCGCAAATCCGCAGCTTGCTCTCGGCTCACGCCACGCTCAGCCAATTCGACTGGCGAAGCGACGAACGTGACAATTACGCGGCCTGATGCCCCGGCCGGCGGCGGCTCGAAAAACTCGACCTTCCCGTCCCGGTAGATTCCCTCGACGGATTTCAGCATGGCGATTCCTCCACCCAGGCATTATACCGCGCGGCTCGGGGGTTGTTTCTCTCGACTTTGGACTCTCCCCGCTTACTTGGCCTGCTCTTCCTTGTCGAAGGCGGCGTCGAAGGCCACGCGGCTGGGCTCGAAATCGAGGCGGCGAACGAAGTCGGCCGCTTCCTTGGCCCCGCGGTCGCGGTCCATGCCGCTGTCTTCCCATTCGACGGAGAGCGGGCCGTTGTAGCCGGCTGCATTCAGCGCGCGGATGATCTCCTCGAAGTTGACGCCGCCGCGGCCCAGCGAGCGGAAATCCCAACCGCGACGGGGATCGCCAAAGTTCAGATGACTGCCGAGGATGCCGCTCCGACCGTTCAGCGTGACGATCGCGTCCTTCATGTGGACGTGGTAGATGCGACCGGGGAACGCGCGGATGAATTCAACCGGATCGACGCCTTGCCAAATCAGATGGCTCGGATCGAAGTTGAAGCCGAACTCCTCGCGGTAATTCAGCGCTTCCAAGGCCCGCTCGGCCGTGTAGAGGTCAAAGGCGATTTCCGTCGGGTGGACTTCCAGCGCGAACTTGACGCCGCACTCGCCGAAGACGTCCAAGATCGGATTGAATCGCTCGGCCAGCAGGGCGAAGCCCTCGTCGATCATCTCGGCCGACGCCGGGGGGAACGAGTAGAGGAGATGCCAGATGCTTGAACCGGTGAAGCCGTTGACGACGCTCACGCCGAGCTTCTGAGCCGCGCGGGCCGTGTTCTTCAGTTCCTCGGCGGCCCGGTCGTTGACGCCTGCCGGATTGCCGTCGCCCCAGATGTAGGCTGGCAGGATGGCCTGATGCCGAGCGTCGATGTTGTCCAAGACGGCCTGGCCGACCAAGTGCCCGCTGATGGCGAACACCTGCATGTTGTATTTTTCGAGGAGGGCCCGCTTCTTGGCGCAATAGTCGTCCTCGGCGAGGGCCTTCTGGACATCGAAGTGGTCGCCCCAGCAGGCCAGTTCGAGACCATCGTAGCCGAATTCGCTGCACTTGCGGGCCAACTCGGCGACAGGCAGATCGGCCCACTGGCCGGTAAAGAGAGTCACGGGTCGCGACATCGTCAAACTCCTTGGATTGCGGGGTAGGAGTCGGCATTTTGTCTCAATACGGGCCGTTTCGCAAGTGGTCATGGCTTGGCATCGACCTTGACAACCACCGGCTGGGACGGCTACCCTACTCGGCCTGAGGAGGTTCTCATGCCGCAAGAACCGTTTCGGTCCAAAATCGCCGGTTGGGGCCGTTTTCCCGTCGTCGATGGGCTCGTCTTCCGTTGCGAGAACCCCGCAACGCTTACGGAAAAGGCCACGCTGTCGCGCGGGCTGGGCCGCTCGTATGGCGACTCGTCGCTGCCGGCGCGTCCGGACCTTCCCGTGGCGGACACCACCTTGGCCGACCGACTGTTGGGTTTTTGCACCGAGTCGGGTCTGCTGCGAAGCGAGTCGGGCATGTCGCTGTTGGAGCTGAACCGTCTCTTTCTTCGCCGGGGTTGGTTCGTGCCGGTTTCGCCCGGCACGCAGTTCGTGACCGTAGGCGGCATGGTCGCCTCGGATGTCCACGGCAAGAACCATCACGTCGACGGCTGTTTTGGCGAGCACGTTCGCAGCATCAAGCTGCGTGTCGCGGACGGTCGGATCATCGAGTGCTCGGAGACCACGGAGCCCGAACTGTTCCGCGCCACCATCGGGGGCATGGGTCTGACGGGCCACATCCTCGAAGTCGAATTTTCGATGCGTCAGATCCCGTCGCCGTGGATTTGGGGCGAGAGCGAACGCATCAGCGATCTGGATCGGATGGTGGCGGGGCTTAAGACGGCCGCCCGCGATTGGCCGATGACGGTCGGCTGGGTCGATTGTCTGGCGCGGGGCGCCCGCCTTGGTCGCGGCATCCTGATGAAAGGGCGTTGGGCGCGGCCGGACGAATCGCCGGGGAAGTCGCCAGGCGTGAAGCGGCGCTTTCGCGTGCCGTTCCAGTTTCCGAGTCTGGCGTTGTGCCGGCCGAGCATGAAGGCGTTCAACCTGGCGTACTACTGGAAGCACTTTCAGTCGGTTCGCAACGGCATCGTGCATCCCGACGCCTTCTTCTACCCGCTGGACGCCCTGGACAACTGGAACTTGATCTACGGCCGGCGAGGCTTTACGCAGTACCAGTGCGTGCTGCCTCACGCGGACGACAACGGTCCGGCCCGGCGATTTCTCGAGCTATTCGTGTCGGCCGGCGGAATGGGCTTCCTGTGCGTCATCAAGGACTGCGGGCCCCAGGGCAAGGGAATGCTCTCTTTCCCACGGCCTGGCATGTCCATCGCGATGGATTTTCCGATTCATCGCAAGAAGACGCCCGTGCTGATCGACCGGCTCAACGAGCTGGTGATCCGCGAGGGCGGTCGCATTTACCTGTCCAAAGACACGTTCACTCGGGCCGAGCACTATCGGGCGATGGAGCCGCGGCTCGACGCGTTCAACGCCGTCCGCCGTCGCTGGGACCCGGACGCCCGGATTCGCAGCGCGCAGTCCGTTCGCCTCTTGGGAGATCCCGCATGAAAGCCGTTTTGTTGGGGGCGAGCCGAGGGATGGGGCGAGCGTTGGCACGGCTGCTGGCGAGCCGAGGGGACCGACTGTTCTTGCTGGGGCGCACCCCCGACGATCTCGAACACTCGGCCCGCGATCTCGAGGTTCGCGGCGCGTCGGGATCGGTCGGCACGGCCTACTGCGACCTTTTGCAGCCGGACAGTTTTGGCCCAGCGTTGGAGCGTGCCGAGCAACAGCTTGACGGTTTCGACACGGTGATCGTCACGGCCGGTCTGTTTGCCGCGCAGGAGGCCTTGGAAGACGACCCGCAATCGACCGCCCGACTGCTGGCTGCCGATTTCACGAACACGGTGCTGTTTTGCGAGGAAGCTCGGAAACGCCTGCTGGCCCGGGGCGGCGGGACGCTGTGCGTGTTCAGTTCGGTCGCCGGCGAACGGGGCCGGAAGCCGGTGATCCTTTACGGCGCGGCCAAGGCCGGACTGTCCCACTACATCGAGGGCTTGGACCACAAGTTTCGTGCCGGCGGGCTGCGAACGGTCTGCGTGAAGCCGGGCTTCGTCAAGACGGGCATGACGGCCGGTCTGAAGCCGCCGCCTTTCGCGGGCACTGCGGAGACCGTCGCGGCGCGCGTCCTGAGGGCGATCGACCGAGGCCGCCCCGAAGTCTATGTCCCCTGGCAGTGGCGCGGCGTCATGTGCGTTATCCGAAATCTGCCGCGTCTGGTGATGCGAAAGATCAATTTTTAGGGTCCACGACCGGCCTGTCCGGCTACAAGCAAGTCTCTGCACGGTGCTTGGAAACGTGCGGTCGCTCGGCAAGGATCAACGGATGCAGCCTCGACACCGATTCCTGCTGGCCGCGATCCTGACGCTCTACGGTCTGGGGATCGTCGTTTTCAGTCAGTGCCGCTCGCTGGATCGCGACGAAGGCTATTACGCGGCCGCCGTGCGTCTCGTGGCCGAGGGGAAGACGGTCTACCGCGACTTCTTCTACCCTCAGGCGCCGGGCGTGCCTTACGTGTATGCCCTGGCCGATCGGGCTGGCGGCAACCTGGCCTCGCTTCGCTTGGTTTCCGCGGCGACCAGCATCCTGATGGTCTTGCTGTGGAGCGTTTACCTGGTCGATCGCCACCGCGATGCGCCGCGGGTCGCGTTCCTTGCGCTGCTGTTGCTTGCGCTCGATCCGCACCTTGCGTATTGGAACGTGACGGTCAAGACGTTCGGCCTTGGCAATCTGCTGCTGACCGCCGCGCTCGTATCGCTCTATTTCGCCGTGGAACATGGCCGGAAGCTGGGCTACGCTGTCAGCGGGCTTTGTTCCGCCGCACTGATTTCCGTGCGGCTGCTCTATGCGCCGATTGCCCCGGTGCTGCTCGGCTGGCTGCTTCTGAAAGCGATTCGCCATCGTGAGCCGAACGACCGACAGCGGTTTGTGCCGGCCCTTGCCTATGCGGCCGGACTGACGCTTGGCGGCCTCCCGTTCTTGGCCATTTTCCTTTCCGACCCGCAAGCGGTCTATTTTGGCAACTTTGGCTACCACGCACTGAGGGCCGCACCGCCCGGTTGGCCGGAACGGGCCGTCTACGTCGTCAAGTTTCTGACGGTCAACGTCTGCGACCCTTATCTTGTGCTGGGATTGGCGCTGGCGCTGGTCGGCTTCTGCTCGAAGCAAGCGGCCGATCGCAGCGGCTTCCTCCGTCTGACCGTGATCCTGGCGGCCGTGTTCGCTCTTGGAACGGCGACACCGTATCCACTGAACGCCCATTATTTCACGGGCACGCTCGCCACGTTTCTCGTGCCGGCCGCTGCGCTGGGCATCGCCACGATCGGCCGACGCACGGCCGCGTTGACCGCCGCCGCCGTCGTGGCGTCCGGCGTCTTGCTGCTTCTTGGCAGTCCGTTCCTGGCCAAGGCCCAGGAGCGTCTGCGGGATCTGGTCGACGCCGGTCAGCCGGGCCCTGCGGTGACGGCTGGCCGGCCGGTTTCCGACGTTGGCGTCGTCCGAAGCGAGAAGAGCCTGGCCTCGTTCAAGGCGGTCGCGCAATACGTCCGAACGGTGACGCAGCCCGGGGACATCGTTCTGTCGTTCTGGCCCGGCTACGTTTATGAAAGCGGCCGGCGGTTCTTTCCTGGCTTGGAGGACGATTTTGGTTTGGCCGTCTCGGCCCGATTGTCGGCCACACAGCGTGCGGCCTACAAGATCGCCAGCCGGGAGGACGTTCTGACGGCCATCAGGAACCGGGCGCCAAAGGCCGTCGTGATCGGCGGCTACTGGATGGACGATCTGTATCCGGGCCCGGACAGCGCCGAGCAACGGGATGTCTACAAGGCGCTCGATGCATCGTACCGGCTGGGCCGAACGCTGGACGGGATCGCGATTTACTTGCACCGCGACTGATGCGGCCGGGCGTTCCCGACAGCGGCATTCATCGCTGGCTGAACTGGGCCAACTCTTCATGCGTTGGCAGCGAGGGCTGCGCGCCGAGCCGCGTGGCCGAAAGGGCGCCGACGAGGCACGCGCGCCGGACGGCCTCACGGAGCGAGAGCCCCGTGCCGAGCGCCCAGGCCAGCCCGCCGTTGAAAGCGTCGCCGGCGGCCGTCGTGTCGACCGCATCCACGGGCCGACTGGGCACAAGGGTCATACCGTCGGCGTCGGCCACCAGCGCGCCGCGTGCGCCGAGCGTGATCATCGCATGTTGAGCGCCGTGAGCCGTGAGCCGCGCGGCCGCCTCGCGAGCCGTCGCCTCGTCCCGCACCCGAATCCCGACGAGCAGCTCGGCCTCGGTCTCGTTCGGCGTGACATAGGCGACATTTTTCCACAGCGACTCGGGCAAGGGGACAGCGGGGGCCGGATCCAGAATCACCGGCACTGCGGCCTCGGCCGCGATTCGAGCCGCATGGCAGACCGTGTCCATCGGAATCTCTAGCTGGAGCATCAGCACGTCGGCCTGGCGAATGGCGGCGGCCGCCATGTCCACGTCGGCCGGCGTCAGGGCTGCGTTCGCTCCGGCAGCCACCGAGATCGAGTTTTCGCCGGCCTCGTCGACCAGGATCAGGGCCACGCCCGTTGCACGGCGTGAATCGCGAAGGATGAAATCGGTCGCAATATTCTCGCGGCGAAAGTTTTCAAGCGACTGATCGCCGAAGACGTCCGCGCCCACCCTGGCGACGAGCGTCACTTGGGCGCCGAGCCTCGCGGCAGCCACGGCCTGGTTGGCGCCTTTGCCGCCGGCCGCCATGACGAATTGCCCACCCGTCACGGTTTCGCCTGGTCCTGGCAACCGACGACCTTTGACGACCATGTCCACGTTGACGCTGCCAACGACGACAATCCGTGGGACCAGCATGGGGAGACTCCTCGTGACGGCCTACCCGACCTTGGAAAGAATCACCAAGGCCAGTCCGGCCACATATCCGACGAACATCAGGACGAGCAACCGGGTGGTGCCTCGCGGCGCATCGCGGAATTCGCGCCAGACGAACACCCCCCAGAGCGCGGCGACGAGCGTCGCGCCCTGGCCCAAGCCGTAGGCGACGGCCGGGCTTGCCTTGGCCGAGGCCACGACGTTCAGCGTCATGCCGACGGCCCAAATCATGCCGCCGAGGATGCCCCAGAGATGATCGGCGAAGCGGCCCTTCGTGAAATAATCGGCAAGGGGCACAGGCTCGCCGACAAACGGTCTGACCATAATCGCCGTGTTGAAGGCGAAGCTGCTCAGCAGGATGCCGAAGGCGAAGACGACGTTGGCCGTGTAGGCCGTGAGTTTTCCCGCCTGAATGGCGCCGGCGTGGAGGTTCTCGATGTTCACGTCTTTCAGCAGGCTGCCGGCGGCGGTGAGAACTTCGACTTTTCCAATGGCCCGAGCGACCAGAAAGTAGAACAGTGACATCAGGACGCCGCAAAGGATCGCGAGGACGAGCCCCTTGGCGCTGCCGGCCGACCGGCCGCCGCTCAGCTTGCGATAGGCCAGAGCGTCTAGGAGGATGGCCGCCATGACCAAGGCGACCCCCAGGAACAGCAGCGAGGCGTTGGCCGAACGGTCGCCGCCGAAGTAATTGATGAGCACGCCGAGCACCAGGGCCAACCCGATGCCGACCGGAAAGGCGACGGCCATGCCGGACAGCGCGATGGCGGCCACGAGCAAGATGTTCGCCGCGTTGAAGACGACGCCTCCGAGCAGGGCCGAGCCGAGCGACGCCAAGTCGGCTTGGCGCAGGTCGGCTAAGAAGCTTCGGCCCACGGGGCCGAGGCTGCCCATCGTCGCAGCGAAGACGAGGGCGGCCAGGACGACGCCGAACACGTAGTCCCAGTAGAACAGCTCGAAACGCCAGCGTCGGCCGACGGCTTTCTGCGTATTGGCCCAAGACCCCCAACACAGCATGGTGACGATGCAGAAGACCAGGGCCGTCGCATGGCTTTCAACCACAAACATGACGCTGGGTCCTTTCAGAAGAAGGCTCCGCCAAGTTGCGCACCGAACCGCGAACGATCAGCGTCGTGGGCAGCAGGACGCCGCCCTGAAGGACGCCGTCGGGCTGATGGATGCGGTCCAGCAACATCTTGAAGGCGAGTTGCCCGATTTCGACCGAGGGCTGCGACACGACCGTCATCGGCGCGGCCAAATGGGGCAGGTACGGCTGATCGTCGAAAGAAATGATCGACATGTCCTCTGGCGTCCGAAAGCCCTCTTCGGACAGCGCACGCAAGGCGCCCAGCGCAATGAGGTTGCTCATCGCAAGGATGGCCGTGAACGGGCGAGCGGACTTCAACAGCAGCTTGGTCGTCAGGTAACCGTTCTGCTGAAGAAACGAGTCTCCGGCGATCAGGCCATTGTCGATCGGAATGCCATGCCGCGTGAGCCCTTCTTGGTAGCCGTGCAATCGGTCCTCGTTGGGCGAGGTTCCGGCCAATCCTCGGAGGCAGGCGATTCGGCGATGCCCGTTGGCGATCAGATAGCTGGTCGCCTCGAGCGCGCCGTGGAAATTGTCCGATGCCACGTAGGGCAACTGCAGGCCGGGGAAGTATCGGTCGGCCAACACCATCGGAAGATCGCCGCCCTCGAACTGGACGAGGTGATCCGCCGATTGGCCTACCGGGCAAAGCACGATCCCCTCGACGCCGTGGCTTCGCAGCAAGGCCAGCGACTCGATCTCGATGTCCTGGCTGTCCTGGCTGTCGCAGACGATGATGGAATAGTGGGAGTCTCTGGCCCGCAAGGCGACTTGGCGCACGATTCCCGCAAAGAACGGGTTGGAGATGTCGGGAATGACGACGCCAATGGTGGAGCTTCTCTTGAGGCGGAGGCCGAGGGCCAAGCGGTTGGGAGCAAAGCCCAGCGACTTGGCCAACTGTTGCACGCGCTGTTCCGTTTCTCGCCCGATTCGGTAGCGCCGCGCCTGGCCGCTCAGGGCCCGGGAGACGGTCGTGACGGACAGGCCCAACTGATCGGCGATTTGCTTGAGGGTGATCGACTGGCGATGGGTCATATTGGGTTTGTGATGAGGCCTGGAAACATGATGCACAAACGTTAGTGCCTTATAGCAGTGCGGCTTGGCCTCGTCAAGCGGGTGGGCCGGAACGCGCTCGGCACGCCCTTTGCGGATTTGGGGTGGGTGCGGATAGAATCAGGGGTGGTCGATCGCCATGCCCCACACACCGAAGTCGCCAGAAGCATGTTCCAACTTAGCGCCCCCTTTGAGCCGGCCGGCGATCAGCCCGAAGCCATCGAGGCCCTGGTCCGTGGGCTGCGCGAAGAGAAGAAGCACCAGGTGCTGATGGGGGTGACCGGCTCGGGCAAGACGTTCACGATGGCCAACGTGATTCAGGCCGTGCAGCGGCCGACGCTGGTCATGTCGCACAACAAGACGCTGGCCGCCCAGTTGTACTCGGAGTTCAAGGAGTTCTTTCCGCACAACGCGGTCCATTACTTTGTCAGCTACTACGACTACTACCAGCCCGAGGCCTACATCCCCCAGCGAGACATCTACATCGAGAAGGACGCCGCGATCAACCAGCAGATCGAACGGCTGCGGCTGGCGGCCACCAGCGCGCTGGTCAGCCGGCCGGACGTGATCGTCGTGGCCAGCGTCTCGTGCATCTACGGTCTCGGTTCGCCGGAAGACTACCGAGCGATGATGGTCAGCCTGGAACGGGGGCAGACCATCGACCGCGATCAGGTGCTGGCCAAGCTGGTCGATATTCAGTACGAGCGGAACGACATCGAATTTCAGGCGGGCAAGTTTCGCGTTCGCGGCGATTGCGTCGAAATCTGGCCGACTCACGAAGAGACGGCCTATCGCGTCGAGTTCTGGGGAGACGAGATCGAGCAGCTTTCGGTCATCAATCCGACCAGCGGCGAGGTGATCGAGCGGCGTGAGCAGCTCTACATTTTTCCTTGCAAGCATTTCGTGCTGCCCGAGGAGCGAATCGAAGGGGCCGTGGCCGAGATCAAGCGGGAATTGAAAGAGCGGCTTGCCCAATTCAAGGATCAGGGCAAGCTGCTCGAGGCCCAGCGGCTTAGCGCCCGAACCCGTTTCGACATCGAGATGCTTCAGGAGGTTGGTTACTGTCCCGGGATCGAGAACTACAGCCGGCCGCTGTCGGGCCGGCCGGCCGATTCGCCGCCCGACACGCTTTTCAGCTTCTTTCCCGACGACTTTTTGCTGTTCGTCGACGAGTCGCACGTGAGCGTGCCGCAGGTTCGGGGCATGTACTTTGGCGACCACAACCGCAAGGTGACGCTGGTCGAACACGGTTTTCGGTTGCCCAGTGCGCTTGACAATCGACCGCTTCGCTTTGAGGAGTGGGAGCAGCGGATCAAGCAGGTGGTTTACGTCTCGGCGACGCCTGGGCCGTACGAGTTGGAGAAGACGGGCGGGGACTACGTCGAGCAGATCATCCGCCCGACCGGACTGTTGGACCCCGAGATCGAAGTGGCTCCGGCCCACAATCAGGTGCCGCACTTGCTCGAGGAAATTCGCCAACGGGCGGCCGCAGGGCAGCGCGTCTTGGCGACAACGCTGACCAAGCGGCTGGCCGAGGACCTGGCCGCGTATTTCACCAAGCAGGACGTTCGCTGCAAGTGGCTGCACAGCGATCTCGACGCCTTCGAGCGCGTTGAACTGCTGCGCGACCTCCGTTTGGGCCATTTCGACGTGTTGGTCGGCGTCAATCTGCTGCGCGAAGGGCTCGACCTGCCCGAGGTCTCGCTGGTGGCGATCCTCGACGCCGACAAAGAGGGCTTTCTTCGCAGCGAAACGTCGTTGATGCAGACCATCGGTCGTTCGGCCAGAAACGTCGACGCCAAGGTGATTCTGTATGCCGACAAAGTGACCGACTCGATGCAGCGGGCGATTGAAGAGACACGGCGTCGACGCCAGCTCCAACACGAGTACAACACCAAGCACGGCATCACGCCCGAGACGATTCGCAAGGAGATTCGCGCGGGCATCGAGGCCGAGACGGCCGCCCATGCGCAGTCGTACGCCGCCGTGGGGCGCGGCGAAGAGACGCAGTACATCACCGAAGAGTATCTGGCCGAGCTGGAGACCGAGATGCTGGCCGCGGCCGAGGAGCTCGAGTTTGAACGAGCGGCCGCCCTCAGGGATCGGATCACCCAGATGCGTGGGCAGTTGGGCAGGCCGCTGGCCGAGGCCGAAGTTCACCACGCCACACGTCAGGAGCGACGGCAGCATTTCAAACAAGATCGTCGCGCCGCGCGTGGAAAGAAGAAGTAGGCGGCATCCGGATGCGCGCGTCGAGTCCCAAGAAAACGTCAAGGGGAAGGGCCCCATGATCCCTTCCCCTTGAGAACTGAATCGGCCGTTCCCTCGAAGTGCTGCTACTTCTTGGGCTCGGCTTTTGCAGGCGGTGGCGTCGTTTTCGGCGCGTCAGTCTTTCCCGCGTCTGTCTTCGGCTCGGTCTTTTGCTCAGGCATTACCGGGCCATCCTTCGGAGCGTCAAGCTTGGTGTCGGTCTTCTTCGCGTCCGGCGTCTTCGTGGCATCCGGTGTCTTCGCGTCGGGCGTCTTCTGCACCTTGGTGGGGAGTGGCTTCTTCGGCTCCGTCGGTCTATTGCAACCGATAGCGAAAAACACGCCGAGGCTCACAACCAGCAGAAAAGCTACTAGCTTCTTCATGGTTTTACCTTTCCTAGACTACATTGTCGGTGACACGCAGCAGGCACCACCTGCTTGCTCCAGCACTATGATACGTGTCGTCCCGCAATTATTCCATGCACCAGTGCCTTGGAGCCCCCAAATTTGCACATTCACGGCGCTTTTTTTTCAGAAGCCGCTTGAATAAGCCGACCAGCCGTTGCCGCTTTCCTAATGCGCGGTCGGCGACCGCGGCGAGCCCTGAGACGGCAGCCAGCGGGCCGCCAACAACTTTTCCCAAAGCGCCCTTACCCCGCATTGTGTCACGCCAAGCGCCGATCAACAACGGGTCCGAGGCAATATCCACACGGGGCCAAAGAATTCGCGGTCGCCGAACCGTCGGCCAGAGCGCCGTGACACGCGAACCGGTTTGAACTGAAAAAAGTCCCGAGGGACATTCTGTCCCAGACGGCGTGCCTTCCGGAAAAATCCTCGGCGGGGAGCTGCAACGACCTTACAGCGAAGCGTCGTCGCACTCGGCCGCCAGTTGGCGAATCGCACCGAGCGCGTCCTGCACGTCGGGAACCGCCATGCCGACAGCACGGCCGCGACGGTCGCAGTCGCACAGCGTCATCAGATCGTCGAAGTCCTCGGATGCCTCGAGGCGGCGGCGGTGTCGAGCGCCAAGCGTGCCTTCACGGAGTGCCAGGGCCTCGACGTGATGCTCGATCAGCCAAGCCGTGCGAGGGCTGATCGTGTCGCCCAGGGCCGCCAAGCCGGCGGCGACGTGCTCCCGGCGGTCAATCGCCTTGCCCACGTCGTGCAGCAGCGCGGCCAGGAGTAACTCTTCGTCGTAGGGCCGGGACTGGCGTGCCAGCTCGAACACCTGCAAGCTATGGTAGAGAACGTCACCCTCGGGATGATCCTCGGGGCGCTGGGGGATGAATTCGAGCGGCAATAGGAGCAATTCGTACAACCGGAATCGATCGGAGACGGCGAAGACGTCGCCTTCGTTCGGCACGGAGCCGGCCGCCAACTGCCGCTGTTCGGCGAGGGCCGCGCGATCAAACGCCTTCAGGTGGCCGCGGATTTCGCGGTTGCAGGGCAGGTCGTCCGGCTTGATGTGGCCGGCGCTGAATTGCTGAACGGCCTTCATTTTGGCCTTGGCGTACTGGGTCTCCTCGCGGGTGAAGAGGAGCCTCGCCGCCTCGAACGCCACGCGACGACGTAATCGATCGATCGACATTGCTTTTCCGTGCGGAAGCGGCCGGCCACGCGGCGCGTGTCGCCCCGACTTGGTTGCTTTACGTGGCCTCGGTTTCCAGCGATTCCTGCAACTTTCGGATCGCTCGCATCCAAAGCATCTGCACGGCCGGACGCGAGCGTTCCATCCGCTCGGCGACTTCGTTGAAGGACAACCGTTGGAGATTCCGAAGGAGAATCACCTCTTGATGGTCGGGCGTCAACTGGCTGAGGGCGGCCGTGACGCGCAGCTCCGTGTCGAGTTGCAAGAACTCCTGGCTGGGCGTCGGCCCGTCGGCGACTGGCTCGGGCGCTCCGCGTGCGAGGCTGTCGTCGGGGTCGCGGAAGGGGACCTCGCGGCTGGCTGCCCGCTTGGCCGTGCCGCGATAGCGACGCACAAAGTCGGCCGCATTGTGGTTCAGGATCTTCCGCAGCCAGGCAAGCCACTCCTGTTCGCTATGGCCCTGGAAGCGGTCAAAATCGCGGCACGCTTCGAGCATTGTCTCCTGCACGAGATCCGACGCATCAACCTTGCGTCGCAGCCACGTCTCGATCTGGGAGCGGGCCACGAAACCCAAGTACGATCGACACAGCTCGAAAAGCCGGTCGCGACACTCGGCGTTGCCTTGCCTGGCGCCGTCGATCAGCGACGAATAACGAACGGGCTGCATTTCGGCCATGTGAGTATTTTACCCTCGAGGCGGTCAAGATTTCCAGGCTGCCGGATCGGCATTTGCCGACCGCGGTCCGCGCAAATGAATCAGCAGGACGGTGAGGTCGGCCGGCGTGATGCCGCTGATGCGGGCGGCCTGCGCCAGATCGACCGGGGCGACGCGAGCAAGCTTTTCGCGTGCCTCGGCCCTCAGGTGCGGCACGGCCTCGTAGTTCAATCCCGGCGGAATGCGGTGCGACGCAAGCCGCTGCTGGCGCGCGACATCCTGCTGCTGACGCGCGACATAGCCCGAGTACTTCGCGTCGTACGTGACCTGAAGGGCCGCCGCTTCCGACACTTGGGCCAGCTCGGGCAGGCGGTCGATCAACTCGGACCACTGGATCTCCGGCCGTCGCAGCATTTTCAAGAGTGAACTGGCCCCGCAGTGTTTGGTTTCCAACAACCTCACAACGCGGTCGATCTCCGCTTGCTTGGTTTCGAGGCGTCGCAGCCGCGCGGCGTCAGCCAGTCCCAGCGAATGGGCCAAGCGAGTCAAGCGGCGGTCGGCGTTGTCGGCCCGCAACAGGAGCCGATATTCGGCTCGGCTGGTGAACATGCGGTAGGGCTCGTCCGCGCCGCGGGTGACCAGGTCGTCGATCATGACGCCGAGGTACGCCTGGTTGCGGTCAAGGACCAGGGGTTCCTGGCCACGTGGCCGCAGCACGGCGTTGGCGCCTGCGATGAGCCCCTGGGCGGCGGCCTCTTCGTAGCCGGTCGTGCCGTTGATTTGGCCGGCGCAGAAAAGTCCCGCGACCCGCTTCGTTTCGAGCGACGGCCGCAATTGGACAGGCGGAAGGTAGTCGTACTCGATGGCATAACCGTAGCGCAGGACGGCCGCATTCTCTAGCCCGGGAATCAACCGCAGCATGGCGTCCTGCACGTCGCGTGGCAGACTGGTCGAGAGGCCGTTGACGTAGACCTCGTTGGTCTGTCGCCCTTCTGGTTCGAGGAAAAGCTGGTGCTGCAATTTGTCGGCGAAGCGAATGATCTTGGTCTCGATCGACGGGCAGTAGCGCGGCCCGGTCGATTGGATCTGCCCGCTATACATCGGCGCCCGGTCGAGATTCTCGCGGATCAACTGGTGAACGGCGGGCGTGGTGTGGGTGATCCAGCAAGGGACTTGTTCGGTGTCGATTCGATCGGTGAGGAACGAGAAGGGCGTGGGGCATTCGTCGCCGGGCTGCGGCGTCGTGCGTTCGTAGTCGATGGTGCGCCGGTCGAGCCGCGCCGGCGTGCCCGTCTTGAAGCGCCCGAGGGTGAATCCAAGGCTTTCGAGCGACCGACTGAGGCCGGCGGAGGTTGGCTCGCCGATGCGACCGCCCGGCTGCGTCGAGTCGCCGAAGTGGAGCAGGCCGCGCAGGAAGGTGCCGGCGCAGAGGACAACCGAGCGGGCGCGATACTCGGCGCCGGCGGCCGTGCGCACGCCGACGATCTGGGACGCGGTTTGCGAGGCGCCGGGCATTCCCTCGACCAAAAGCTGTTCGACCGTCTCTTGCAGGATCGAAAGCCTGGGCTGTGCGAGGAGGATTCGCTGGATTTCCTGCTGATAGGCGAGTTTGTCGGCTTGGGCACGGGGCCCGTGCATGGCCGGCCCCTTGCTTCGGTTCAACATGCGGAACTGGATGCCCGTCCGATCGATGGCCAGGCCCATGGCGCCGCCGAGGGCGTCGATCTCTCGGACGATTTGTCCCTTGCCGACGCCGCCGATGGCCGGATTGCAGCTCATCAAGGCAATCGTGTCGACCGCGCTGGTCAACAGGGCCACGTTGGCGCCCATGCGAGCGGCGGCCAGCGAGGCCTCGACGCCGGCGTGTCCGCCGCCGATCACCAGAACATCGAAATCGAGGGTTCCAACCATCCCGCCATTGTCGCAGACCGGCTGTCGGTGTAAAGGCGCGACGCGGGCTGTCGCGTTCGCGCAAGAACGAAAAAAGCCTCGGCAAGGCGTCGGCCGAACCGACCGCAATGCCGAGGCTTGGTTTCACGGAAGCAAACGTCCCGTCGGGACGGCTTACGGCAACAATCCACGGGACATGATACCGTCGACGACACGGCTGACGGCGATGTCCATGGCCGAGTGACGCATCGGCAAGCGTTTCTGGTCGGCCCGCTCGTAGACGCGATCGAAGGTCGTCGTCATGCGTTGGATGAGCCGCTGTTGGACTTCCTCGCGGGTCATCTGGTCGCGTTGGGTTTCCTGGGTGTATTCGAGGTAGGAAACGAACACGCCACCGGCGTTGCAGAGGATGTCGGGGATCGTGAAGACGCCGCGCGAGTTGAGGATTTCGTCGGCCTTCGGGGTCACCGGGGCATTGGCGCCCTCGGCGATGATCTTGGCGCGGATGCGGCCGGCGTTGTCCTCGGTGATGACCGAGCCGCCAGCGGCCGGGATCAAGATGTCGCAATCGGCCTCGAGCACGTCCTCGTTCGAGACGTCCTTGCCGCCGGCAAAGCCCTTGACGCCGCCGGTCTTGGACACGTGGTCGGCGAGCTTGACCATGTCCAAGCCATTGGCGCAGAAGGTGCCGCCGGTGATGTCGGACGCGGCGACGACCGTGGCGCCTTGCTCGGCAATGGCCAAGGCCGAGACGGAACCGACGTTGCCGAAGCCCTGCACGGCGACCCGAGCGTTGGACAGTCGCATGTTCAACCGCTGGCAGGCGGCGGCCACGGTGGCCACGACGCCGTTGCCGGTCGCTTCGCGGCGACCGACGATGCCGCCCAACACGACCGGCTTGCCGGTCACGAAGCAGCCGGCCGGAATGGACTTGCCGTCGCTGTAGGAGACGCAGTCGCGAATGTGGCCCATATCGCTGTCATTGGTTCCCATGTCCGGGGCCGGGACGTAGACTTCGGGACCGATGTGCCGGCGCACGCCGCGTGTGAAGGCGCGGATGAGGATTTCCTTTTCGGTCGGCTTGAGCAACGCTGGATCGTAGCGAATGCCGGCCTTGCCACCGCCGAACGGAACTCCGATCAACGACGTCTTCCAAGTCATCTCCATGGCCAGACCGGTGACTTCGTTCAGCGTCACGCCGGCGGTCATACGAATGCCGCCCTTGGAAGGACCGAGGACGTCGTTGTGCCGCACGAGGAAGACGTGCGCGTGCAACATTTGGCCATTGGGAACTTGCGGATGGATGACCGATCGGATTTGTTCCGCCGGCTCAACGATCCGCCGAGTGATGTCCTCGTTCAAGCCGAGGCGTGCGGCCGTCTGTTGGACGTTCCACAGCGCGGTCTGCAAGATTCCGTCAACGCAGTTTGATTCAGTTGTTGGTACCATAGTATTAGCAATACTCCTCACAATGCCAGACAGCTCGCTCCCGCATCCGGATAGCACAAATCCCTGCGGTTCTGGCAAGTGTAACAGAGTCCGACGCACGCGCCCAGAGCGATGTCGTTTTAGTCGCTTTTTTCAGGGCGTTCCGCCGCGGCCGCGAAGGCTTGGACATCCACGTCGAACAGCTCGCATTGTCGTCGCGCGACGTAACCCGGCGTGCACTCCTTGCATTGGGCCGCATAGGTGCATACGCCGCAAAGGTCGCGACGATCTTTAATCGCGGCATCCCGTGAAATGACGGAAACTGTGGCGGTCGCGCCGCCGTGCGAGGACTCTGCACCCCTGGAAAATAGGGCTTTCGACGCCGCTGGCGGCGCCGCCGACGCCGGCTGGCCCGTCGTGTCGTGCTGCTCGTAATCCATGGTCGTTATCTCCGCTTATGCGTAGGCAATCATTTGCCGCGGCGACGCGCCGTGGCAACTTACTCCCCAGCGGACTTAGCGAGACTTCGGGGTACGCTCCGCTCGGCGGATGCAAGCGTGCAAGCGAGATTTTGGCGTTTTCCGCCGTGGAAACGTTGCATCGCGTCGCGGGACGAACGACTCGCAAACGCCCAAAAAACAAGCGCCGTCGCCTTCTTCGGCGACCTCGTTCGAGGGTCGGCAGCGAACCAGACTAGCGGCCGGCCCGTTGGCGAGGGGCGGCACCGTTGGGCCCAACCGGGCCACGGGCCTTATCATACCATATCTATTTCAAATGGGCGCGTTGTCGCAAGATTGGCGTACCGCCGAAAAGCGGAATCCGTATAAGCAATTTGCTTCACAAGCCACGTCTGATTTACATGCTCTTAATCTTCGCGACAATGATTCGCGCAGGCCGGGGACCAACAGGGTGGCCAACGGCGTGAGCGTTGCGAGCCATTGGGGGTGAGACGAGCGCCGGCCTAGAGCCAGCCTTCGGCCCGATACCACTCGGCGGTCTGACGGAGCCGTTCCAACAGCGGCGCCCCGACGGCAAAGCCCAACTGATCGTTGGCGGCCTGGGCCGAACAGATCCAGTCTCCGGCGTTGATCTCGCGAGCCTTGTCGAGGTTCATGAAGAGCGGATTGTGGCGTATCTGGGAGATGGCCTCGCCGGCCCAAGCGACCATCCACAGCAGGGGCTTGGTGGTCGGCACGATGAACACCAGATGGCGTCCCATCGCTTCGGCGACCAATCGCCCCAGGTCGGCATAGGTCGGATGGTCTTCGCACGCGGCGAAGTAGTAGCCTTGCGGGCCGTGCGACTCTGGTCGGTCCCGCGACGGCAGGCGCTGTCCACGCTCGGCGGCCAAGATGATCAGTTGCACCAGATCGTCGGCATGAATCAGCGAAAATCGCCTTGCGTGGAGCCCGGGGACCATGTGGACGCCAAAACGGGCAATGGACTGGAACAGGGGGAACCCCATGCGATCGCCTTGGCCGAGCACGATTGGCGGCCGCACGATGGTAATGGGGACACGATCGGCGAAGGCCTCGGCGGCCCGCTCGCCCGCCCGCTTGCTGTGGCCATAGTGAGAGACGGGCGAGGCGCGGTCGGCCTCGGTTTTCAGACGGCCGTCGAGGGCAGGCCCCGCCGCCGCCAGCGAGGAAACGACGACCAGCACCGGCGGGCTCAGTTGCCCTGCGCAGCCCCTGGTCACGTTCGCCACGCCGTGCTGGTTGACCCGGTAGAATTGCCGCGGCGTTAAGGCTTGTGTCGAGCCGGCCGCGTGGTAGACAACGTCATGGCCTGGAACCGCGGCCTGAACGCTCTCCCAATCGGTGACATCGCCAAAGACCAACCGGACGCCCGATTCCCGCAGCCAACCCACTCGGGAACTTTTGCGCACCAGGCATGTCACCGCATCGCCCCTGGCGAGTAGCGCGGGGACGAGGTGCTGTCCGACAAATCCGCTGCCGCCGGTGACAAGAACGTTGGCCATCGCCAAACACCGCAAGACTTGAGACTTGGGAGACTCACGAAGGGAATCACTGGTGTCCGCCCGAAGCAAACCGACACGTGCGTCCGACATTGCGACGAACTTCAAACGTCCTTCTCATTCGTCATTCGGTATTCGGGTCTTGAACCGCTGGCCCCGGTCGGCAATTTCCTCGGCCGGCGTTTCCCAATGGCCGCGCCAGGCGTACGTCCCCTGCAACGCCTGACACACGGCCGCGGTAATTTGCCGAATTGTGACCGTCTTGGACAACACCGAGAAAGCGTTGGCATTCCTGGCTTCCTCGACGATGGCATCGTCCAATTGGCCGGACAACAGGATACAAGGGAGCATGGCCCTGAACTGTTTCAGACGGCGCAACGTTTCGAGACCGGTCAGTCGTGGCATGTGGACGTCGAGCAGGACGACATGCACCTTTTCGCGATGGACGATCCGCAGCGCTTCCTCGCCATCGCTGGCCAGCAGCGTCCGCATGCCCTTGGGCTCGAACACCACCTGAAGCGTCTCCCGGAATCCGGGATCGTCGTCGGTGATCAGCAGTGAGGGCGATTCAGTGACCATGGGTTCAACGCCTGGCTGGCGAGAGTGCCTAAGCGGTCGGTGTGCAACTGCCATGCCGTCGCCAGCGGTCGGCTAACACGAACGGATCTTGCCCGCTAACACTCTGGCTTGATGGATGTTACGCGAATTCGCCACCAACGTCCAGACTCGGTGACACTGGCACGCGATTCAAATATAGCTGCCGATTTGGCAGAAGCGATGCCGGCGACACGGCCGCGTTTGAGCGGCCACGTGGGCAGTCCACCAAAAAAACATGCCCACGGCAAGCGTGGGCATGGCAACCGGTATCCTTGATTTTCGCAAATCGCTCTAGCGGGGCGGCTGCTGCGCGCCGGGCCGAACGCGCTTCTGCACGTCGGTCTCGAGCACGCCGAACGTCGCTTCATGGCGCTGAATGGTCAGGCCCAGGGCGTGGAGCATGCGTTTCGCCGTGTAGAAGTTCGTGATGATCCGCTGCGTCACCGGAATCGGGTGCGTCGGCACGCCAAATGGCTGCGGATTCAATCCGAAATCGATGATCAGCTCTTCGGGGGTGCCCGTGACGCGGCAGAAATTGGCGTACAGGGCCATCACCTTGGAATCGTCGATCTCGACCTGGACGCGCTGCTGCGGAGCAGCTTGGCCTGCGGGCTCGCCGCTATCGAGGGCGGGAGGCGTAGGGGTATCGTCAGACTTAGCCACGGAAGACTCCTCTAAAAATGGGGACCATCTCGACGCAAACAACTCTCGAATTATAACACTTGAAAGACCCCATCGTCTCAAAAAAAACGGCTGCAGCTCGGTTTGTCACCCACGACACCCCACACTACCACCACGGCCCATTTTACTACGGCTGCAGAGCCACCACGATTGTTTCCAAGAAGCGGCAAAGTCTGCCGTGTGACTCTGCCGATTATTCCGACGGCGTTGTTTGGGAGAACTCTGCCGGATGATTGCGCAGACAACTAAGATCCGCCAGCTTTACAATGCGGCCCACTGGGGACGGGGGTTTG
>JBDKSW010000006.1:0-28480 GCA_039698035.1 Thermoguttaceae bacterium
ATTCATGGCGGTTTCTCCGTACGTTTGTGGGTTTGCAGGTCTGTGAGCGCAAACCTTTTACCCAAAAACGCTTTACGGGGAACCGCCACTTTTCTTTTTAGCCGCCGGAAACTGGGGATGAGTCAGGTCGCGAGCTTCTTGCGAACGCCGGCGGAGCCTGCTAGACTGCCATCGTTCTCGGTGAACGCCCCCCCACCCCGTGCTCAGGAGGTCACTCCTCATGCCAAGAGCCCTGTGGCGACCGACGGTAACCGCATTTCTGTCGAGTGTGTTGTTGCTATTTTCCGCGTTCGCTTTTGGCGCCGATGCCGAAAAGCGTTTCACGCCGATCTTCAACGGCAAGGATCTGACCGGCTGGGAAGGCGCGCAGGACCACTGGTCGGTCGAGGACGGCGCTATTACGGGCGTCGCGACGGCCGAAAAGCCGCTGAAACGGGCAATGTATCTCGTCTGGCGCGGCGGCAAGCCTGGCGATTTCGTGCTGCGTGCCAGCTTTCGCTTCGTCGCCCCCGAGGGAAATTCGGGCATCAATTTTCGCACCCGGGAACTGCCCGGCGGCGATGTTCAAGGCTATCAGGCCGACCTGGAAACCGGGCCCAACTGGACGGGCGGCCTCTACGAGTGCAACCAGCGGGAGATCGTCTCGCGGCGCGGACAGAAAGTCGTTATCGCCGAGGACGGCAAGCGGGAAGTCACGCCGTTGGGCGACGGCGCCGAACTGTTGAAGCGCATCAAGCCGCACGACTGGAATCAATGTGAAATCACCGCCCGAGGCCCGGACATCCAAATCCGAATCAACAACGTCCTGATGACCCACGTCATCGACCATGAAAAAGGCAAAGCGGCCCGCTCGGGGCTGATTACCCTCCAAGTGCATCCCGGCCCACCGATGAAGGTCCAGTTCAAGGACCTCCGTATCAAGCTGGAGTGAACCAGCGGTCGCGCGAGGCCGTAGAGCGACCGCCGACCAAGCGGCTTAACCGTGCCGCCTTGCCGACGGTCGCGCACTTTGACATTCCTACCCCTGGAGCTTCTTCCATGAAATCAACCTACACGAATCGGCGTGATTTTCTGCGAACGTCGGCGACCGTCGCGGCAGCTGGCCTTGCACTGCCAACCCTGATTCCTTCCAGCGTGCTCGGCGGCCCCCAACGTGCGAGCGCCAACGAGACGGTCCGAATCGGCGTCATCGGCTGTGGCGCTCGCGCCCAGCAGGTCGTGGCCGAAGGCGCCACGGTCAAGGGATTTCACGTCGCCGCGGTCTGCGATTGCTTTCAGCCGAGAGCCAAGACCTTCTCGAAAGAGTCGCTGGCCGGCAAAGCGAAACCCTACGCCGATTTCCGAACGATGATCGAGCGCGAGAAGCTCGACGCGGTGATGATCGAGACGACCACCCACGCCCGGGCGTGGATCGCCATCCAGGCCATGCAGGCCGGCATGGACACGTACATCGAGAAGCCCATGTGTCTGACCATCGCCGAGGGTCGCGAGATGGTCCGCGCCGCGCGCAAGTACCAACGCGTCACGCAGGTCGGCACGCAACAGCGTTCGATGCCCATCAACAACTGGGCCAGCGACCTAGTGAAGAACGGTTCGTTGGGCAAGGTGCTCCGGGTCATTGCGCCGAACTTTGTCGGGCCCGACCGATGGACGTGCCAACCGGCCCAGCCCATGCCGAACGGCGGCCAAGACAACTGGTGGGATATTTGGACTAATCAGGCCGAGCTGCGGCCCTACCACCCGCTGCTCCATTTTGGCTGGGACCGCTGGTGGGACTATGACGGGGGCGGACGCGGGTTCGGCGTCACCGGCTGGGGCACCCACTCCTACGACCAGATCAATCGAGCGTTGGGCACGGATGCCACGGGGCCGGCGGAAATCTGGCTCGAAGAGCCGGTGGCCGTCCGGGAAACGGGCAAGTTCGCCCCCCAGGTCCGTTCCCCAGGCCTCATCGGCGACGAAGATACTGGCAAGGAGTTCCATCGCCTGGCGAAGATCACCGGACCCCGGGCCAAGGTGTCGATGCGATTTGCCAGCGGGACCGAGTTGCAACTGCACCTCGACGGCGACCGCGGTCCGGGCCTCGGCGCGATTTTCGTCTGCGAGAAGGGGAAGATCGAGATCGGACGGAACAAGATCGCCAGTAACCCGAAGGAATTGGTAAAGTCACCCGAAAACCCCGGCTCCAACAAGCGGCACGAAACGGCTTACCACATCGAAAACTGGCTCGATTGCATCAAGAGCCGCAAGCCGTGCAACGCCGACATCGAGATCGGGCAGCGGGCCAGCACGCTCTGCTACCTGGTGAACATCGTCCGCGAGATTGGCTGCGTCGGCCAGAAGCTCCAATGGGATTCGGTCGCCGAACGCTTCACGAACTGCGATGGGGCCAACCAGTTCCTATCCCGACCGCGGCGCAAAGGGTATGAGTTGCCGGAAATCGGGTGACGGAGCGTCGAGGTCAAGAAATGGCCGGGCGCTGGCAACGCGCCTTGCGCAGGCCGTGTTGGTCCGCCGTCGTTTCGCGCACCCTAGGGGAGCTTCGTCAGCGCCTCGCGCGCGCGGCGGACGGCCGGCTCGGCCCAGGCCTTTTCGCCATACAGCTCGATCACCGCTTCGTACATTTTCCGCGCCCGCGCGGGATCTTTGGTCCGAAGTGCGTCGGCGGCGGTCAGGCGGTCGCCCAGCGTTTCGAGCTGTTGGGCCGATTGCTTGGCAAGCTCCTGCCGCAGGTCGGCCAGTCGGCGTCGGACCAACGTCAGGCATTGGCCGGTCGGCTGGTTTTCGGCGCCCGGCCGATCGTAGAGATTCACGATCGCTTCGAGTTTCCTGAGGCCGATCTCGGGGTTCAACTGGATGTAGTTGATCGCTTCGAGATAGGCCCGGTCGATCGGTTCGAGGCTGTCGGTGACGGCCAACCCCTTCACACGTCGGTTAAACCTGGCTTCGAGCCTGCGAAGTTCGATTTCGCGTTGGTATTCGCGAACTTCCTTGGCCCGCCGGTCGTCGGAATAGCGGCTCAAGAAGTTGCGGATGTCGTCGTCGGCCTCGATCAGGGATTTCTCGGCGGCCGCAGCGGCAATTCGGCCGTAGAGCGCGTCGGCCGTCGGCGGCTTCAGCGCCCAGCGGGCGCCCAACCCGAGCAACAAGAGGGCCAGAACCAGCGCGCCGGTTTGCCAAGAGAACCAGGCCCGCGTTTCCTCTTCCTCGGGCCGATCGAGGTCCGCTTCGGTCACTGCAATGAAGTGGCTCGTTGGAGTCGGCGACGGTGACGAAGAAGCCGAGGGCCCGGTGGACGCGGAAATCGCTGGAGGCGTCCCCGAGGGCGTCTTCGCCATGGGCAACGCCGGATCCAACGCCTGCGTGATTGGCAGGTCGTCGGCCGCAATCGTCGGCTGCGCGGGCGACGCGGAAGGAGCAGCCCCGTCGAGGGGCGCGGCCAGCGGTTCGGAGAAGAACCAACTCTGGCCGGCGTCCACGGTCTCCGGCTCGACGCTCAACGCGTGCAGCATGGCCTCCAGGCGGCGGGCCAACAGGTCCGCATTGACCACCCGCTTGGCCGGATCCTTTTCGAGCAACTGGGTAAGGATTTCCTCGAGCTCGGCGGGCGTCTCGGGCGCGAACTTGCGCACCGGCTCGGGCTGCTCGAACCGCTGTTTGTAGAGCATGTCGGGCAGCGACTTGGCGCGAAACACCGCGCGGCGGGCCAGCAGCGCGTACAACAACGCACCCAGGCTGTACAGGTCCGCGCGATTGTCCACCGGCCGGCCCTCGGCCTGCTCGGGCGCCATGTACTCGGCCGTCCCCAGCACGCTGCCTGCCCCGGTCAGTTTGGTGTTGCCGAACAGCCGGGCGATGCCAAAGTCGGACAGTTTGACGTGACCGTCGGTTCTCAGCAGCAGGTTGCCCGGCTTGATGTCGCGGTGGATCACTCCCCGGTCGTGGGCGTGTCGCAGCGCCCGGCACGTCTCGATTCCGACGCGCGCCACCTCGCGCCAATCGAATTGCCGGCCACGGCGCAGCTCCTCTTCCAAGCTGTTCCCATCGACCAGTTCCATCGCGTAGAACAAGTGCCCCTCTTGCTGGCCGAAACCGAACAACCGGACGATGTTCGGATGGTTCAGCTTGCGGAGGGTCTCGATCTCGGCCTCGAACCGGCTTCGGAAGCCCTCTTCCTGGGCCAGGGCGGCCGACAATAGCTTCACGGCGGCCGCATCGCCCGTCTCCTCATGCACCGCCTCGTAGACGGTGCCCATGCCGCCACGGCCCAGCTTGCCGACCACGCGGTAGGGGCCAAGACGTTCGATTTCAGGGGCCGGCGGTACGAGCATGGGAGGAAGGCTTGGGAATTGGTTAGGGTTTGGAGGACTGGCAACGCCCGCGATTCCAGAACGACTCAAAAGCCGTTGGTCAGTGTAACACGAGGCCCGAAGAGCTGCTAGCAGCCACTTTCTATTGCACCCCATGCGCAACCCCTCGCGCGTCCGACGCCTGCCCGCTATAATGGCCCGATGCTACCCATCGGACTCCTGAATCTGAACAAACCGTCCGGCATGACTTCCCGCCGTGCGGTCGACGTGGTCCAGCGGCTGGCTCGACCGGCCAAGGCGGGCCATGCCGGCACGCTCGACCCGCTGGCCAGCGGCGTGCTGGTCGTCTGCGTCGGAGCCGCCACGCGGTTGATCGAGTACGTGCAGCGGATGCCCAAGCGTTATCGCGGCACGTTCCTGCTCGGGCGATCCAGCACGACCGAGGACATCGAAGGGGACGTTGTCGAGCTGGCCAGCCCGCCGATTCCCACGCAAGACCAGATCTGCGAAGCGGCCCGGCAGTTCGTGGGCCGAATCCTTCAGCGGCCGCCGGCCTTCTCGGCGTTGAAGGTCGGAGGACGCCGGGCGTACGACCTCGCCCGAGCCGGTCGGGCGCCCGAACTTGCGCCGAGACCCATCGACGTTTTCTCGATCGAGGTCATCACCTACGACTATCCCGAACTGATCTTGGACGTAGCCTGCGGCAGCGGCACCTACATCCGCTCGCTGGGCCGCGACCTGGGCGAGTCGCTCGGCACGGCCGCCGTCATGTCGGCCCTGGTGCGAACGGCCATCGGCGGCTTCCACATCGAAGAGGCCGTCGAGCCCGGGCAGCTCGACGCCGCCCACTGGCTCGAACGGCTCGAATCGCCGCTCCGCGCCGTCGAGCAACTTCCTCGCGTGCAACTCTCGGCCGACGAGGCGAAACGCATTCGCAACGGCCAAGCAATCGACGCGGAACGGATTGGCGATCTGGTTGACTTCGTCCGACAGGTTGAGAACCGGTCCTGCGTCGAAATGGCCGCCGTCGATCCCGACGGACAGTTGGCGGCCATTCTCACCCGGCTCGACTCGGGCCAATGGCGAGCGGCTCGAAATTTCTAGAGCCCCGGAAACGCTCACCCGTCTTCCTACGTTCCCCAATCGCGGGCGTAGCGGAAGTCGCGGTCCATCGTGCGCATCGAGAGCTTGGCGATCACGGGCATCCGGCGTTTGTAGTGGTTGCGGCGAATGAGCATGGCCACGCGATCGACAAACTCGGCGGCAAAGCCGGCCTTGACCAGTTCCGCACGACGCCAGCGGCGATCAACGAGCAAGACCATGAGGCGGTCGGCGGCCGCGTAGCTGAACCCCAGCTCGCCCTCGTCGGTCTGGCCAACCCAAAGGTCGCCCGTGGGCGCCTTGGCCAAGATCTGCGCCGGCACGCCCAGGTGTTCGGCCAAGGGGCGAAGCTGGGTCTTGTAGAGATCACCAATCGGGTTGATGGCCGAGGCCATGTCGCCGAACTGGGTGCCGTAGCCAAGGAGCAACTCGCTCTTGTTGCTCGTGCCGACGACCAGCGCCCCGAACGCGGCGCTCTGGTCGTAGAGGACGGTCATCCGCTCGCGAGCGCACTTGTTGGCCAGCCGAAGTTGCGTCGCCTGGCCGGCCCTGGCGAAGTAGGCGTCGATCTGGTCGGTAATCGGCAGGTCGATCGTGCGAACGCCGGACTGCTCGACGACAGCCCGACTGTCCCGCCGTGTCGATTCGCTGCTGGTCTTGTAGGGCAGCGTCACGGCCAGAACATTTTCGGGGCCAAGCGCCCGGGCGCAGAGGAACGTCACGACGCTCGAATCGAGCCCGCCGGAGAGGCCGACGACGGCCCGCTCGAACTTGGCCCGATGGATCTCCGCGCGAATGAACCCGCAGAGAATGTCGGTGACCAATTGGGGATGGATCTTCAAATAGTCGTCGGTCGATGCGTTCTTCATGGCGTCGGCGGCGGATCCGGTTGGACTGGCGTCTGTCATCCTCGGGGCTCCGCGACGATTCTCGCGTTATTCATAGCGTCGGCGGCGGATCCGGTTGAACTCCTCAATCGTCACCAGCAGGCGTTCGTCGCGGCCCAAGGGCGTGATGAGCCGCTGGCGTCGCAATTCGAGCGGATCGAAGGCGGCCAGCTCCAGGGCCGGATCGAGCATCGGGGCCTGGGCGATCGCGCGACCGTCGGGACCGATGGCGATGCTGCCACCCCAGAAGCAGAGGCCATCCTCGAAGCCGACGCGGTTGACGACGATCACGGCCGCGCCCAGCAGTTGGGCGAACGCTCGGCCGAGCTGCTCGTACGTCTCCGCGATGCGAACCTTCGGACCTTCAACGCCACGGACGGGCGAATTCGACGGGCACACCAGCAGATCGATCTCCTCGGCCTGCATGACGGCGGCGGCCGAGAGGTGCCAGAAATCCTCGCAGATCAGAATGCCGACGCGACCGAAGCGGGCCGTGTCGAACGCCACGATCCGCTCGCCGGCGGCGAAATACCGCTGCTCGTCGAACAGTCCGTAAGTGGGCAAGTAGACCTTGCGATGCGCGTGGACGACCCGGCCGCCCTCGGCCCAAAGCGCGACGTTGTAGAAGCGATGCCGCGGCGACTCCTCGATCAGCCCCAGGACCATCGCCATCGGGCCGGCCGCGTCGAGCAACTGGCGAATTTCGGGGCCGTCGGGCGACAGCGCCAAGTCGGGCACCATGTCGCGGACGAAGTAGCCGGTCAACGACAGCTCGGGGAAGACGATCAAATCGGCCTGCTGACGGCGTGCGGCCTCGATCTGCTCCAAGTGCAGCGTCAGATTGCGAGGCACGTCGCCCAGCGCCGGGGCGATCTGCGCCATGGCGACGCGCAGTTGGCCCGGCCCATCACTGATCATCACGACCTCGCGTTCCATAGATTCGCCTAGGTGTTGCTCGGGGGCAGTTTCAGTCCCAACTCCCGCAATTGCTTCTCGTCGACGCTGCCCGGAGCGCCGGTCATCAGATCGGTCGCGCGCTGGGTCTTCGGGAAGGCGATGCAGTCGCGAATGCTGTCGAGGCCGGCGAACAGCATCACCAGGCGGTCGACGCCCAGGGCGATGCCGCCGTGCGGCGGCGCGCCGTACTGCAAGGCGTCCAACAGGAAGCCGAACCGCTCGCGGGCCGCAGCGGCCTCGATGCCCAACAGGCGGAAGACCCGCTGCTGAAGCTCTTGGTCGTGGATACGAATGGTGCCGCCGCCCGCCTCGTAGCCGTTGATCACCAAGTCGTAGGCCTGGGCGCGGCAAGCCTCGGGATTCGTTTCGAGCTTGTCTTGATCCTGCAAGCGGGGCGCGGTGAACGGGTGATGCATGGCCGTCCACCCGCCCTCCTCGGTGTCAGGCGCGAACATCGGAAACTGAACGATCCACGAGAAGTTCATCGTCTTCGGGTCGTAAAGCTTCAGCTCGGCGCCAAGCCGCTTTCGCAGGCCGTAAAGCGCCTTGCACGTCGTCTCGAACTGGTCGGCCACGAACAGCAGCAGGTCGCCGGGCGCGGCGCCCATCCGCTGGCCGATTTCGGCCAGCAGCTCGGGCGCGAAGTTCTTCGCGCTGGGGGAGGCCAGCCGGCCGTCGGCCTCGACCTTGAAGAACACGAGCCCCTTGGCCGCGAAGTTCTCGACGATATACGCGGTCAGTTCGTCGATGCCCTTGCGTGAGTAGCGATCGGCGGCCCCTTTGGCATTGATGCCGCGCACGCGCCCGCCGGCCTCGACGGCGCCGCGGAAGACCTTGAACTCGGCCTTGGCGGCCAGGTCGCTCACGTCGATCAGTTCCATGCCGAAACGCAGGTCGGGCGCATCGTGGCCGAAACGTTCCATCGCTTCGTCGTAACACATCCGAGGCAGCGGCAGCTTGACTTCGATGCCCAGGATCTCTTTCGCCAACCGAGCCACCAGACTGTCGATCACGCCGATGATGTCCTCGGCGTCGATGAACGACATCTCGACGTCCATCTGCGTGAACTCGGGCTGCCGATCCGCCCGCAGGTCTTCGTCGCGGAAGCAGCGGGCGACCTGGATATAACGATCGTAGCCGGCGACCATCAGGATCTGCTTGTAGAGCTGCGGCGACTGGGGCAAGGCGTAGAACATCCCCGGCTGCACCCGACTCGGAACCAGGTAGTCGCGAGCGCCCTCGGGCGTGCTGCGGCCGAGCATGGGCGTCTCGACCTCGACAAACCCAAGCGTATCGAAGTAATCGCGCATCGTCTTGATCATGCGATGCCGCAGCAGCACGGTCCGCTGCATGTCGGGCCGACGAAGGTCGATGTACCGGTGCTTCAGCCGCAGGTCCTCGCCGGGCAATTCCGGGGACGTCGGCTGAAACGGCGGCGTCAGACTTTTGTTGAGAATCTCCAACTGCCGGGCGCGAACCTCGACGGCGCCCGTGCCGAGCTTCGGATTGACGGTGCCTTCGGGCCGCGGCGCCACAGCGCCACGAACCAACACGACGAACTCGGATCGCAATGCCCGGGCCGCCTCGACCAACGCCGCGCCGGCCTCGGGGGCAAAAACAACCTGGGTCTTGCCATAACGGTCGCGGAGGTCAATGAATAGCACGCCACTGTGATCGCGGTAGGTGTCCACCCAGCCGCACAGAGTCACTTCGCGGCCGACGTGGTCCAAACGGAGTTCGCCGCAGGTATGAGAACGTAGCAAGTCAGTATCCCCATCGAGAAGGGTCAGTTGCAGAAATCGAGCCGCATAATTCTACTTTCATCAATGCCCAGCGCGAAGGGCGTTCAGTTCCCGGCGGCCCTCGGCCGGCTTACTCCCGGCCTCTTCGGCGTTTGGCAAATCCTTGGGCGAAGGCTTGATGTGCAACAGTAACTGCTGCCGCTCGGTCAGAATTTCGCGCAGGCCATCCACCAGCGGAACGGCCGATCGGTGGCCAGCCTCAATCGGCGCGCCAGCGCCCTCCAACGAAGCAACCAGGGCGCGAATATTGCGCTCCTGCTCGGGTGAGATGGCCAGCCGCCGAATCGTCCGCGAATCGAGCAAATGACGTACATCAAGCGTCTCGACCAGAAGTTTGCCGCCGTCGGCCATCAGGTCCCCGGTCAAGTTGATGGCCTTCGCTGTCTGGCGACCCAACTGACCTGGAAAACCGGACGCCGCGCCCTTGGCCGTGGGCAACCCCTCGGGAAATCGAACATCCGGCCTGAGACCGCCATCCCAGTTTCTCAAAAGCACCGGCACGGCGACCACGGCCGCCGCCAGCAAAATGCCCAACACGAGTGGGATCATTTGTCCCACTTGCATCGAGTGGAGCAGGGGGCCAAGCAAACGACGGAAGACACTTGGGCCAGGATCAATCGTCATCGAAATCTCGTCGAGCCGTTGCAGGCCGAGCAACGTGACGCCGTCGGCAACCTCCACGCGCACCGCGCGAACCTCGAACCAGCCGTCGCGCGTACGCAGCTTGGCCAAGTCGCCCTGCTTGAGCTCCAACGGCTCGGACGAAGACACGCCCAGTCCGCCGGTCGATTCGTCGAGAACCTGGACCGTGTGCCAGCAGTCGCCGACCACCAGTTCCGTAAGCCATGGCTCGGTGACGGGGAACCGGTAGGTGGTTCGTCGGTTGAAACCGCGATGTTTGGAGGCCATCGGATGCGCGACACTCGGTGGGCAAAGTCGGGATGGGTCATTTGGGGTGGCAATCCACCACACAAGCATAGCACGCGGCACAACCGGCATTCACGGTGCCCGCAACGTGGTTTCTACGATGGAACCGAAAGGCGGCCAGGGCCCTCGTTATTTCGCAGTTCCTCGGAGCCGCTCGGCGACCGTTCGAGGATCGAACGGACCTGCGACGGGCATGAAACGGCACTCGCTGAGGCTGCGAAACCAGGTCATCTGACGCTTGGCCAACTGCCGCGTATGAAGCTGGACCAGCTCGATGGTCTTCGCCAGCGTGTGCCGGCCCTCAAGATGCTCGATCACCTCACGATAACCGACGGCTTGGCGAGCGGTCCGGCTGAGCGGAACCTTTTCGGTTTCTAAACGCGAGGCGTTTCGTTCCGTCTCATCGGCCCTCGCGGAAATTGCATTGGGACCGACCAACAGCAAACCGCGAACTTCCTCGACTAGTCCGGCGGCGAACATCTCCTCGACGCGACAATCCATGCGGGCGTGCAGCTCGGCCTTGGGCCAGTCGAGCGCGAAGACGCGGCACTCGGCAGCCGGCCGGCCGATTTCAAATTGCCGCTGCCACTGGCTGATAGGCCTCCCGGTTTTCTCGAAGACTTCCAAGGCGCGAATGATGCGCCGTTGGTCGTTGGCGTGCAGTCGGGCGGCGGCCGCCGGATCGACCTCGGCAAGTCGCCGATGCAGCCACCCCGCGTCGCAACGCGCGGCCTCATTGGCCAGCTGATGACGCAGCTGCCAGTCGGCCGGCGGTCCCTCGAACATTCCCCGCAGCAACGCCTTGAGATAGAGCGGCGTGCCGCCGACAAAAAGCACCTGCCGCCCGCGCCCGACGATGCCCGTCGCCGAGCGTTCGGCCGCGTCGACGTACTGAGCTACGCTGAACTCCTCGCGCGGATCGAGCACGTCGATCAGATGATGCGGGATTTCACGACGCTCGGCCACGGTCGGCTTCGCGGTGCCAATGTCCATGCCGACGTACAAGGCCATCGAGTCCATCGACACAATCTCGGCGCCGATGCGCTTGGCCAGCTCAATGGCGACCGCCGACTTGCCCGATGCGGTCGGCCCCGTCAGAAACCAGCAGTCATGAAAGTCGAACGGCATGGATGGCAACACAGCTCTCAATCGCCAAGGATGACTCGCTGGCCGCCGACATAGCAGCCGACGACCGGCCGATCCGAATCGAACAGCAACGCGTGCGGATCGGCCGCATCGCGATCCGGCAACGCAACCACGGCCAGATCGGCCCGCTTGCCAACGACCAGCGAGCCGCGAACGCCGTCTTTCGCCAAGGCCGCCGCGCCCTGGATCGTCCCCATTTCTAGGATCTGCTCGAAACCAACTCCCGGATGGCGCCGAGCGGCGAACCGCATTTCGGCCAGCATATCCAGATCGGGCGTCGAGCAGCGGCCATCCGTTCCTAGGGCCACTCGGACGCCCGCCGCGAGCATCTTTGCCAGCGGGTAGTCGCGATGCGCGAACCAATCGTGCGAGCGAGGGCAATAAACCACAGCCATCCGCGCGGCCTGCGCGCCGAGGAATGCGATTTCGTCGTCGGTCAGATAATTGCCGTGAACAATCAACGCCCGATGCGCGGCGGCCAGCGTTCGCAGAAAGTCCATCGGTCGCAGCCCGCCGCCGTACGTCGCCGATCTTCGGCCGGCGGCCGCATCGAGTTCGTCGAGAAACTCTCGAAACGGACCGCTCCCGGTTTGCAGCAGTTGGAGTTCGTCGAGCGACTCGGCCAAGTGCATGGCCACGGGCGCCCGCTCGGTCGAAGACAGCCCGACGATGGCCGCCAGCAATTCCGGGTGGACGCTGTACGGCGCGTGGGGGCAGAGCCCCGGCGACCTTTCGCTGAGCAATGATGACGCCGCTTGGCGCGTGTGACACCCATCGAGATGCTCGCGGGCCAGCGCCATCGCGTCGGCCACCCGATCCCGCGTCGGGGCGATCAGCTCGACGAAGGCCGTCACGCTCAATGGCGCGTCGGTCGGGCCCGGCTGACGGGGTTGAACCATGTCGGCCAGCGTCGTGACGCCGCGCCGAGCCGACTCGCGCAGCCCGGCATTCACCGCGGACGGCAGCCGCTCGGCCGCTTCGCGCCGATAGGCCATAACCCGCCGAATCCAATCAGCCAGGACGATGCCGCGCTGCCCGAGCGGCGCCGGCAGGTCGCTGAAATCCAGGTGAGCGTGCGCGTTGACCAGTCCCGGCAGGATGGCCACGTTGCCCAGGTCTTCGCAAGATGCGGCCGTTGCGCCGGCTCGGCGGCGGCCCACCGCGACGATCCGCCCGTCCACAAAGCTGACCAGCCCGTCCGCAATCGGTTCGCCGGCAACGGGGAAGACGTAACGGGCACGAAGATTGGTTGGCCGTGTCATACTTGCAGCAGCCGGCAGCGAAAACTGCCGGAATGTATCGACGTCGCGAAGGTCTTCAACCTCCGACCACGGTGCTTTCTACACTGACGACCGTGTCCGACCCCAGTTTCTTGTGGCCAACCGCGTCGGTCAAGCACTCCTCGGCCGATTTGCGACAGGGAAGTCGGCTGAAACGACCAAGCAGCAGAACGCCCACGAGCACGCCCGCAACGACCACCGGCCATTCGAATTGGCAACCGCCGCCAGCGACGGGCGCGACGAGCGACCGCGGCAGGCCACGGGCCGCCAACCAGTCGGGCGTCACCGAGACGTTCACCAGCAGCAGCCCGTTGTGGAACAGGTGAAAGACCATTCCCGGCAGAATGCTGCCCGTCTGAACAGCCAGATAGCCGATCAGCACGCCGATCAGCGAGGCGCTGAGCGACTGTTGGAGGATGCCGTGCGTCAGTCCGAACAACAGCGCGCTGAGGATGATGGCCCGCCACTTGTGCCCCAGATGCCGAAAACCCGAAAGGATGAATCCGCGAAACGCGAGTTCCTCGCAGACGGCCGGCGTCACCGCAATGACCAGGAGCAGCAGCCAAAAGTTGGTGTGCTGGAACATGGCCTCGAAGCCCATGTCCTCGAGCGCCCGGCGCATGCTGTCGCTCATTGGATAGAGCCGCTCGACGAGCGATTTCAGCACCCAGGCCGCCGGGTGCAGCGCGATGGCCAGCAAGGCCGCGGCCGGAACGGTCCACCAGGCGGGCCACTGCAATAACAGCGTCTGCCGCGGGGCACTGGTCAACAGGAACGCCATCAGCAGCGCCGGCGCACCGATGACCGCGAGTTGCATCACGACGTTCGCCAGGGCAAATCCGCTCGAGTCCTTGGGCGCCGTGAACCACGTGCTGGCAAAAAACCGAACCAGCAAAATCCCAACGCCGCAGCACAGCGCGGCCGACACCGTCGGCGTTGGTTTTCTGTCCCGATAAAGATGTCGCAGCCAAAGACGCAGGTCCAGTCGCTCGCTTTCGCGGAACAGCACGGTCTCGGAGTTGAACTGCTCGACGGCCCAGCGGATCGACAACAGGGAAGCGGCCACGGTCACCGCGGCGACTGTTGGCCCGAAGTGCAGCACGGGCATGTAGTCGCCCTCCAGCAGACATCGCAGCGCCAAGACGACGCCGGTCACTGGAATCAGACTGTTGCCCAGCGTCAGTTGCACGCCGGGCGACATCGGCAGGATCACCAGCGGCATCGTGATGAACAACAGCGGCATCAGGTAGTACTGGCCTTCTTTCGTGCTACGAGCGAAGGCGGCCAACGCCAGGCACAGCGCGCTAAACAGGGCACAGACCGGCGGCATCGCGACGGCTAGCGCGACAATCGCCGCGGCCGGCGGAAGCCCGAAGCCGGGCAGCGTGGCAAGGATGGTCCAGCCCGTCAGCCCGACGCTCACCAGGTTCAGGATCGCCGTGATCGCGCTGAAGAGCATGACCGTGGCGAGCTTTCCCAGAACGATTTCGCTCCGCGCGGCCGGACTGCTGAGCAGGGTCTCCAAGGTCCCGCGTTCCTTCTCGCCGGCGCAAAGATCGATGGCCGGGTAGAACGCGCCCGTGAGCGCCCAGAGCAAAAGCAAGACGGGGAGGACTTTGGACCACATGGCCCCTTCGCGGTGGCGCGGGCTAGCCACGTCGGCCGCCCCGACCGAGAACGGCTGGGCGGCGGCCTTGGGCACGCCGCTCAGTTCGAGGTTCTCTTCGCCGATGCGGCGTGTCCAACGGTTCAGCACCTCGGAGATCCGAATGCAAGCGATCTGCGACTTGTCGCTGGCCGTGCTGTAAATGATTTCCGGGCTTGGAACGCCCGCATAGAGCGCCGCGCGCCGTGCGGCCGGCGGTCGTTGGCCGCCCCCCTTGGGCTTTCTAGTCTTATCGATTGGCTCGGCCGACCGGTCCGCGATCGACTTGCGGAACGCTTCGAGTCGCGCGGCGAAGTCAGGCGGAAAATAGAGCGCCGCGTCGTAGGCGCCCAGTTGCACTTGAGCGCGTGCATCCTCGCGGGCGTCAAACGAAGCCGATCCGTCCTTTGGCTCTTGTGGAGCGAAGTGCAGCTCGATCAGATTGGCCGTCCTCGGGTCCACGAAGAGCGTCGCCAGAAATTGCCGATGCCGGAACAACGGCGGCGAGATCGCCTGCTTCTCCGCGCCGACGATCAACACGCGGGCTTTGTGTTCCTGCGTGAACTGCGCGATCTGAAACAGACTCATGCCGAGCAACGGATACAGCACCACCGGCAGCACGGCAATGATGAACAGCGTGCGGCGGTCGCGCATTTGATCGCGGACTTCGCGCGTGAAAATCAACTTGATGTTGGAAAGCTTCATCAGCAGGCGACCTCGTCATGCCGCAAAATCAGTTGAAAGAACAGCTCTTCGAGGTCCGACTCGCCGTACTGGTTGCGGAGATCCTCCAGCGTGCCCTCAGCCAAGACGCTGCCGCGATGCAGGATGGCCACCCGGTCGCACAGCTTTTCGGCTTCGCGCATGATGTGCGTCGAGAAAATCACGCACTTGCCTTGATCGCGGAGCTCGGCCACCGTGCGGATCAGCGCCCGGGCCACGAGCACGTCCAAGCCCAGCGTTGCCTCGTCGAAGATCAGCACGGGCGGATCGTGAATCAGGGTCCTCGCGATGGACACCTTCTGCTTCATGCCCGTCGACATCTTCGCGCCAAGCACGTCGCGGGTGTCGTTCATCTTCAGCCGCGTAAAGAGCGACTCCATGCGATCCGTCAGCTCGTCTTTCGGAATGCCGTGGAGGCGACCAAAGTAGCCGACCATCTCCCAGCCGGTCATGCGGTCGTAGACGGCCGTGTTGGCCGACATGAAGCCGATCTGGCGGCGCACATCCGGCGCCTGCAAGACCACGTCAAAGCCGTTGATCGTCGCATGGCCGCCGGTTGGCCGCAACACCGTGCTGAGAATCCGCAGGGCCGTCGTCTTGCCGGCTCCGTTCGGCCCCAGCAGACCGTAGATTTGGCCCGGTCGCGCGTCAAAGCTGATCGCGCGGAGCGCCTCGAACTGGCCGCGCCGGAGGTCGAAATAGCGTTTGGCCAGCTCGTGGACGTGGATCATCATGCTTGGCAAGCTATAACCGAGAACAGAGCCTTTTCGCTATTGTACCTTGTTGCGGGGCCACAACCTCGCAAAATCGAGACAACGTGCGACCGTAGCGACTGTAACGGTTGCGACACGCGGAGATCGAGACCGCGCGGATCAGCGATGGCCGTCGTCGAGCAATTCGTAGAAAACGTTCCGCCGACGTGGCGCATAGCCGGCCTCCGAGATGAGACGGCCCAGTTGCGCCTCGGTCGCCCGGAAACTGGTCCCGGCGGCCGCCACCACGTTTTCCTCGATCATCACGCTGCCGAGATCGTTGGCGCCGAACCGCAAGGCAAGCTGGCCGACGGCCAGTCCCTGTGTCACCCAACTGGCCTGGAGATTGGCGAAGTTGTCGAGATACAGCCGGCTGACGGCGAGCGTCCTCAAATAATCGAACGCGCCCGCCTTCGACAGACTTTCCAGCGCCGTATTGCCGGGCTGAAACGTCCAGCAGATGAAGGCGGTGAAACCGTGCGTTTCGTCCTGAAGCTGGCGAAGCCGTTCAAGATGCTCGATCCGCTCGGCCAGCGTCTCGATGTGGCCGAACATCATCGTGGCCGAGCCGCGGCCGCCCAAGGCATGCCACTGGCGGCAAACTTCAAGCCAGCGTTCGGCCGTCGCTTTGCCGGGACTCAACTCCGACCGAACGCGATCGACGAGGATTTCAGCCCCGCCGCCAGGCAGCGAACCCAGGCCGGCCGCCTTCAATCGCTCGAGCGTCTGCCGCACTGTCACGCCCGAGAGCGTCGCGATGTAGTCAATCTCGGGCGGGCTGAAACCGTGAACGTTGATTTGCGGGAAACGCTGTTTGATGTCCTCGAGCAACGTCTCATACCACTCGATGCGCAGATCGGGGTGCAGTCCGCCCTGCAACAAAATCTGGCTGCCGCCCAACTCGACCGTCTCGGCGATCTTCCGATGCAGTTCGTCGCGCGAAAGGACGCTCCCGCCGGCATCCTCCGGCTTGCGCGAGAACGCACAGAACCGACAACCGCTCGTGCAAATGTTCGTGTAGTTGATGTTGCGATCGACGTTGTACGTGCGGAACGGCTCGGGATGGCGACGGCGCGTCACGGCGTCGGCCGCCCGACCGAGCGACGCCAAGTCATGCGATTCCAGGAGCGCAAGCCCCTCGGCGGGCGTCAGACGCTCGCCCGCAATCGCTTTTTCCAGCCGCTCGGCAAGCCGTGTCGCCATGCCATCAACCACCATGTCGTTCGCGGGGACGGGTGCGTTCATGGGTCAGGACTCGCCGTAAAACGCCAGCTTCACGCCTTGCGGGGCGAGCCCTTGCTCGCCAGCCAACGCGTAGAATCGTTCGAGACCTTGCTGCTGTCGCTCGCCAAACCGATACGTCAGGTGATCGCGGAGATAGACGAGACAATCCGCTTCGGGAACGCCGACTCGCGGCGACTCGCGCCGCGCGATTTCGGCCAACCGCTCCAGCCCTTTGTCCCGAGCCGCGGCCAATCGTTCGGCCACTCCGGTCAGATCGACGCCCGGCCGCGCGATCCACAGCGCGAAGACAAACGGCAGCCCGGTCCAGCCGAGCCACTCGGCCCCCAGATCCCAAACAAACTCGAAGCCGGCGTCCGTGGCCGTCATGCAGCGGTCGCCGATCAGCAGCACGGCGTCGGCCGACAAGTCGACCAGCGAGGCCCCAATCGGCATCGGGACCGTCGTCGGCGTGACACCACATCGCTGCTGCAGCAAGATGCGAACCAGCGCCGCGCTGGTGCGCGAGCCTTCATCGAGCGCCAACGTGCGAATCCGTTCGACCGGAACGCGGCTGAACAGCTTCACGCTAAGCACGGGCCCGTCGCAGGCAATGCAAGCGTCGGAAATGACGCGGTAGTCGCGTCCTCGGGCGTACTCGACCGACGGGATCATCGCCACGTCAAGCCGACCGGCGGCCATCGCGTCGGCAAGCCGGCTCGGATAGTCCAAGAACACCTTACAGGTCGGGGCCGCCTCTTCGAGGGCCACCACCAAGGGCTTCGCGTTCAGATAGGTCACGGCCCCGATGCGAACGCCGTCTTCCGCCAGATCCAGCCTCTTCCCGCTCATCGCAGCTCCTGTCAAACGTCGGGGCCATTATACACCACCGAGGCAAGGCTGACAGTCGCGTCGGCGCATTCGACAAATCCGATTCAAGCCGCTTTTTGACTCGCCGCGGATGGAAAAGCTAGACTTTCGACGTTGCAACACGCAAGGCATTTTCTATGGAAACACCTGGCACGGAATCAGCGACCGACACGGACGCCGTCATGGCCGCGGCGATTGAACGCATCAACCGACTCGCCGCGCAGGCGGACGATGGAGCAGCCGACTCCAGCCAACCGCTAACCGATGCCGTGGCCGTGCATGACGTGTTCACGCCCGTCGAACCCGGATCGTTTCATGCGGCCGGCCTGGCGGACAGCGAAGTCGAGGCCCTGGCGTTAAAGTACCTGCTGGCCCGGGGTGACGCGACGGGCCGCGACATTGCAGACCAAGTGAAACTTCCCTTCGCGCTGGTGGATGACTTGCTCCGCGAGCTGAAGCAGAACCAGTTGGTCGTGCATCGCGGATCGGCCCCGATGAACGACTTCCTGTATCAACTGAGCGACCTCGGCCGTGAGCGTGGGCGGCGTTACGCGCAGCACTGCACGTATTTCGGCGCCGCGCCGGTTGCGCTGAGCGATTACATCGCAAGCGTCGAGGCCCAATCCGTGAACAGACAGCAACCGACGGCCGACGATCTACGTCGGGCCTTCGGCGATCTGCTGCTGAGCAAGGCCATGTTCGACCGGCTTGGCCCGGCAATCAACTCGGGGCGCGGCCTGTTCCTGTTCGGACCCTCCGGCAACGGCAAGACAAGCATCGCCGAACGCATCACGGCCGCCTTCGGCCAAGAGATCTGGATTCCCAGAGCCGTGGGCGTCGACGGCGAAATCGTCCGGCTGTTCGATCCGGTCAATCACGCGGAGATGCCGTTGCCGACGGGCGCCGGGCTGTTGGACCGCCGCCAGATCGACGCCCGCTGGGTCCGCATTCGGCGGCCCACCGTCATCGCCGGCGGCGAACTCAGCATGTCGCAACTCGAGGTGACGATCAACACGTCAACCGGCATCAGCGAGGCGCCGTTGCAACTGAAGAGCAACTGCGGCACGCTGGTGATCGACGACTTCGGACGCCAGCGGATGCGGATTGACGAACTGCTGAACCGCTGGATCGTTCCGCTCGAGAAGCGTCAGGACTTTCTGAGCCTTCCGAACGGCAAGAAGATCATGGTTCCGTTCGACCAGTTGGTCGTGTTCTCGACGAATCTCGAACCGCGAGAACTGGTCGACGAGGCCTTTTTGCGGCGGATCCCCTATAAGATCGAGATCCACGATCCCAGCGAGGAAGAGTTCCGCCGACTGTTCGAGCTGATGGGCGAGCGGCTTGGCGTCGCCTGTCGGGCCGAAGCAATCGACTACCTGATCGCCGCGCACTACCGCCGGGCCCACCGGCCGTTCCGCTATTGCCACCCGCGCGATCTCCTCTTGCAGATTCGCAACTACTGCAAATATCACGACTGTCCGGCCGAGATGACCAATGACCATTTCGACCGGGCCGTCGAGAACTACTTCGCCGTGATGTAGGCGGCCTCGCCTGCCGCCAGATCCGGACGCACCTCGTCCCAGGACATCGCTCTGAGGGACCCGCTGTCCGGGCTGGCAAAGCGGCCTCTCAGCCCACGATTCGCTTCCAGCGGTCCAGGTTCCACTGGACCTTCTCGGCCTGGGACATCTTGCTGAAGTCGGGCTCGTCGGAGGAACCGTTGGCGGCAACAGCCTGCTTCGCACCCGACGCATTCGCGAAGGCCGTCGGACGCCGCTTCGGGCCCGAAGACGGCTTGCCGCTATAGCTCGAAACGGTCTCGGTCCGCTGCAAGTCGTCGGCCAGGCTCCGATGCGGGCGAATGCCCAGGTTCTGAAGCTTGCCGTGGTAGGCCTTCACGGCCTCGACCGGCTCGATCTGGTCGTCGGCCACCGCGCGGAGCAACTCGACGAAGCTCAGTTGGTGCTCGGCATTGTTGATCTTGCGACCGTAGAGCGCGACCCGGGCGCCATATTTCTTCGCCTCCCAAAGCATGTGGAAGGCGTCGAAGGTCGTGCCGGCCGAACCGCCCAAGATGCCAACGACCAGCGACCGATCGTATCGGGCGAGGGCCTCCATCGCCGCGGGGCCATGATAGGCGATCTTCAAGAAAACGGGCCGGCCGGCCTCGGTGACGCCGGCCAGGGTGCGGGCGATGTGGTCGTTGATGAAGCGGGCGAGGTCCGCGGGCGGATGTTCGGCCGCGTTCGGATCGAACACCTCGAGGAAGTGGCGGAAGCCCTTCCGCTCGGCCTCGATGCGGAACGACTTGTAGGCTTCGAGCGTCGGCAGATCCAGTGCGACGTCGTTGTTGAACGTCACCGAATAAAGTCCCAGATCGGCGCCGAGCCGCCGCTCGTCAGGCGAACACTCGGCCTTGCCGCACTGGATGTGGTCAATCGTGGCCGAGCGGAACGGACGGGACGGCTGTTGGGCATAGCGGCCCGTGCCCGTGGCCAACCAGATGTCCGTCGTGTCGTTGGCGCGGACTGCCGGGGTCATGGCATTGCGCTCGAAGAGCCGCTCGTTGATCGTCAACACCTCGTTCGAGCTGGCGCTCATCAGCATGATGTCGACCAGCCCCTGGGCGACGATGTCCCGGATCTGCTGCCGGTATTCCCCGAGGGTGCGGAAGCGGGCCTCGCCGCCGTGGCTCTCGGGACTGCGACCGGGCGCGGCCAAGCCGTGGGCCATGTCGGCGTCCTTGGCGTCGGCCAAGATGAAGTCGCGGCACGAGGGGTTCGCCAAAATACGAGCCAGCTTGCGATCTAACGATTTTTCCATCGCACTTCTTTCGAGAATGGGGACGCACCCCCGGAACGTGTGGACACAGGCGACAGTCGGCCCTAGCTATTGTCTATCGACAACGGGCGCGGCGGTAAGAAGCGTATTATATACGGCCGCAACACCGGCCGCCATGCTTTGGTCCGAGAACAGGCGGCCTTGCCGAGCCCAGGCGCTCGCACGAAGGGCCGACCAGTCGTAGCGACCCCTGATCACGTCCGCGATGGCCTGCGCCAGCTCGCGCGCATCGCCAGCAGCCGCCAACACGCCGTCGAGACCGTGACGAATGGCCTCGGGCACACCCGGCACGTCGGTGGCAACGACCGGCACGCCGGCCGCCATGGCCTCGAGCACGACCATCGGCAACCCCTCGCCGAACAGACTTGGCAGAACCATGAGGTCCATCCGCCGAAGTTCCGACGTCACGTCCTGGGCAAAGCCAACCCAGTCGATGCACGGATCGAGGTCGAGCTCGCGGACTCGGGCCTTGATCTGGGCCTCGTAGGCAGGCGACTCGAAACGGCCAACCGCCCGCAGCCGCACGGAAACGCCGTGCTGCCGCAAGATGGCCATCGCCTCCAGAAGCACTTCGATCCCCTTGCGCGGACGGAACAGGGCCACGGCGCCCATGTTCCAACAGCCATCGGGCCGAGACCGCGCCGGCAGCGACGCCGCCCGCGGCACGCCGTTCGGCACGACCGTGATCCGCGCCGGATCGAAACCCTGGCTCGCCATGAACTGGGCCATGGCTTGCGAAACGGCAATCACTCGTTCGACGCGCCGCAAGCTCCACCGTTCGACGAAGCTGTTGAAGCGGTCGCGATAGCCGCCCGTGTTGTTGCGAACCGTGGGGCTGTGAGCGTGATAGACCAGTGGCGAGCCGGTCATCGCGGCCGCCATGGCGCCGATCATGGCCGTGCGCGCCGTGTGCGCGTGGAGCAGCCGATAGCCGTGCTTTCGAACGAGTGCCGCGATGCGCCACGCTGCCCGCAGATCGAACCTCGCAACCATCGGCACGTTCCACAACGGCACGGCACGTGACTCGCGCAGGGCGTCGAACGTTTTCGGCTTCAGGCAGGCAAAGCCCACGCGAAAGCCATGCTCCGGAAGATGCAGCGCCAACAAGTCCTGCACTCGTTCCGCACCGGCGTAGTGTTCGCCATTGATCAGGTGCAGGACCTGAACCGTCTCGGCGGCTGTCGGCAAAGCGACCACGGCCGGCGGCAAAACCACCGGCATCGGCGCGAGCGTCGGATGCAACAGGTTATCGGTCGGAAGCACGGAAGGCTACGGGCTAGGGGACGGGGGATCGGGCCGGCAAGTCTCATCCCTTCTTCAATACGCATTCTTTCTGGAAAACACCACGAGCACCGTCTTGGCGAGAATCTGGAGGTCAAGCCCGAGCGACCATTCGCGAATATAGCGGTGGTCGAACTCGATCCGCTTCTGCATTTTCTCTGGCACGTCCGTTTCGCCGCGCCATCCGTTGACCTGCGCGAGGCCGGTAATGCCAGGCTTCACTTTGTGCCGCAGCATGTACCCGTCGATCTGCGTGCGGAACTCCTCGTTGAGCGCATTGGGATGCGGCCGCGGGCCGACCAGCGACATGCTCCCTTCCAGCACGTTGAACAGTTGCGGCAACTCGTCCATCGACGTCTTCCGTAAAACGGCCCCAAACCGCGTCACACGCGGATCGTTGCGCACGGCCTGAACCGCCCGCGGGCCGTCCTGGCAAACGGTCATCGTGCGAAACTTCCAGACGCGGATTTCTCGACCGTCGAGACCGTACCGCCGCTGCCGGAAGAAGGCCGGGCCGGGCGAGGTCAACTTGATCCCCACGGCGATGGCCGCCATTGGCAACGCGGCAGCCAGCAGCAGACCGCAGCCCAGCACGACGTCGCAAATCCGTTTGGCCATGCCGTCGATGCCATACAAGGGACTGTCAAAAACGCTGACGACCGGCAGCCCCTGGATGTCGGTCCAGCGGGAGTGCAGCAATTGGAAGACGAAGAAGTCGGGCACAATGAAGACCGAGGCCGTCGTGTCGCCCAAGCGATCGAGCACGCCGCGGATGCGATCCTCCGCCCGCATCGGAAACGTAATATAGATGCGATCGACGGTGCCCGCTCGCGCCTGCTCCACGAGGTCCTGGATGGTTCCGATGCGGCGTCCCAGGTCGTCCGGGATATCGGGGCTGCGTTCGTCGGCGCGATCGTCGAAAAAGCCGGCGAACAACAATCCCATTTCGGGCGACCGCTGAACATTTTGCGCGAGCTGAAAACCCAATTCGTTGACGCCGACGATGGCGAAACGTCGTGCGTTGTAGCCCCAGGACAACAAGGTGCGTTGCACGGCTCGCGTCGCGATCCGACCGAGAAGCATCAGCGCCGGCGTTACCACAAACCAAGACACGGTCGAGATGCGTGAGAACTCAGCCGTGTGTTTCGTCAGAAAGCCCAACGTAAGAAGCGTCATCAGGGTGACTGCCCAGCAGACGAGCGTCCCCAGGACTTCCCGATGAACCGACACGCCCCGCCAACTGCGATACATCTGGCCCATCTCGGCCAGCAGGCTATAGACAATGACGGCCAGGGCCCCGACGATCACATAGCGATCAGGCGTTGCGGTCAACCCCCGATGGACCGACAACAGCAGCCCAATGGCAATGCAGACCGCGTCGGCCAGCCGATACCAAACCCCCAAGAACGAGCGGTACTGATGGATTGTGTGCTGATCTGGCATGGTGGCTTAGCGAAGTCCCACAAGTTCTCCCGCTGAAGTATAGGCCGCCGATGCGAAATTGCCCCCTATTCTGCACGGTCTATCAAGATTGCGCTTTCATCGGACGATACGGATTTTGACGAGATATCGTGATTTGCGGACATCACCAGGATGTGACGCTTATGAAGACGCTCGCATTTCTTTTGGCCATGTTCCTATTGTGCCATGCGGTCGTATGTGTCGCGCAAAACCCAACCCCGATGGCCAGCGGTTCAGACGAAATCACCCAGCGGTTGCAGCAGCTTGAGGCCGAGACCCAAGCGTTGCGGGCGGAGGTCGAACGACTCCACCAGCAGCCGGTCCGGCTGCCGCCCGTGGACGCAACGGCAGCCACCGCGCCAACCGATGTCACGGCCATCTCGCCGGTGAGCGGCCCGGGGGCCCCATCCTCCGGCATGACCCTGGGCGAGGTGGACGCCGAAATCAAAAAGTTGGCCTGGAAGAAGGGCGATTTCGCCATCATTCCCTACGGCTGCCTCTGGGCCAACATGGTCGGCTCGACCGAACGCACCTATCCGGGTTCGTACACCTTATATGTCCTCTCCGAGAGTTCGGGCCAGGAAGGCGAGTACATCGTCGACGCCCGAAACACGCGGCTCGGCACCGATGTCCTCGGCCCAAGAATCCCCTTCTTCAATGACGCTCAAAGCGGCGGCAAGGTCGAGATCGATTTCCAGCAAAGCCTGATCTCAACCGAGAACAAAGCCAGCGTCATGCTGCGTCACGCCTACGCCGAGGTCAAGGACGACAACTTCAGGCTGGTCGCCGGCCAGACTTGGGATGTGATCTCGCCGCTGAACCCCTCCACACTGCTATTCTCCGTCGGCTGGGACAGCGGCAACATCGGCTACCGCCGCGCCCAACTTCGCGGCGAGCGGTTTTTTCACGTTTCCGACACGTCGCTCGTAACGGCTCAGCTGTCGGCCAACCAAAACGTCTTCGCAGACTCTGCCACCTCGGTGAAAGGCGAAACGTCGAACTGGCCCATCGTCGAGGGCCGCCTCGGCTGGACCATCGGACCGCGAACGCCTGGCTCCCATCCTATCGTCGTCGGCGTTTCCGGCCACATCGGCGAAGAAGAGTATGACATCATCGGCGCCGGCCAGGACAACCGTCGGCGCACCTGGTCTGGCAACGCCGACATCCGCGTGCCGTTGACCGACCGACTCGGAGTTCAAGGCGAACTCTACGTCGGCGAGAACCTCGACTCGTTCTTCGGCGGCATCGGCCAAGGTCTCGACTACACCAGTTACAACACGATCCGCGACGCCGGCGGCTGGTTTGAAGTCTGGTACCTGTGGACGCCCAAGCTGCACAGTCACATCGGTTACTCGGTGGACAACCCGAACGATCACGACCTGCACACGGTTGGCGAGCGAAGCTACAACCAGTTCTACTACGGCAACCTGATTTACGACTTCAGCAAGACGATCTTGGTGGGCCTCGAAGTCAGCTCGTGGAACACGCTTTACGTCGGCCAACTGCCAGGCGATGCCGTCCGCACCGAACTGGTGCTCAAGTACGGTTTCTAAAACAGCGACAAGCGGCGACCATGCATGCAGCTTCTCTCACCGGACAAGCGAGATAGGGGCCGGGGCGGAGGCAGCGCGCTGTTGTCTGCGATCAGCGATTCGCCATGCACCGAGAAATGCCGAGGACCGCGCCCACTGGCTCCTGGGCTCAGACGATGTCTCGGTTGCGAATGGTCTTCGCCGCCTCGACCATGGCCAGAAATCCCTCGACCGGTATATACTCGGGAATGGAGTTGCCGGAGCCCAAGCCGTAGCCTTTGGCCTGGGCCCGGAATCGCATGCCTTTTTCCAACGTTTCGCGGTAGACCTCGTCGGGCTTTTTCAGGCAAAGCGTGTTCACATCGATGCCTCCCAATAGGCCGATGCGGTCGCCGTAATCGGCAATCCAGCGGTCAAAAGGCGCAATCTGGTCCTCGTTGGAATGTTTTGCGTCAATCCCCAAGGCCACGAGATCCTCCATCACGTCGAAGATGCAGCCGCAACTGTGGAGGAGGAAGCTCTTGCCTGACTGATGCACGAGGTCGATAACCCGCTTGTACTGAGGCAAGATGTGTTGCCGGATGGTGCGCGGCGACAGCATGGTCGACGTCTTGTGTCCCAGGTCGTCTCCCATGCGGAAGAAGACGAAGATGTCGCCGTAATCCTGAATCATGCGGGACCACAGCGTCACGTACAAATCACCGATCTTGCGGAATAGATCGGCGAACAGCTCGGGATCCTCGTACTGCATGATGCACAACGGCTCGAACCCGACCAGATCCTCGCTGGATTCAAAGATGCCGTAGCCGCAACCGCCAAAGGCTTTCATGCCTGGCGGTAGCGCCTCGCGGATCGCGTCGAGGTGCGGCCGATAGGTGTCCCAAAAGATCGTTGGGAGTTCATCGAATGGATAGCGGTTGAAATCGTCGCGGCTTTGGATGGGCCCCGCGCCGCCAAGGATCGCACCGTGGCCTGGGAAGATCTCGCAAATCGCCGCCTCGTAATCGAACCCGTCATACGTCATGTCCCGCCAAAACGCGATCACCTGGCGGTAAAAGGCGACGAAATCCTCGTGCCGTTTGCCCTCCAGAGCGATGTTGCGTCCCAACGCCTTGCAGATAAAGGGCAAGTCGATGTGATGCTCGTAAAGCGGCAACCGCTGGGGCCGCTGGTTGCGAAGCACCTGTAGCAAATGGCGATAATCGGGCGAAAACGACTCCTGGACGGCGATGTTCATGAGGCTGCCGAATCCTGAAGAAAGGCCGGGGCTAAGTTTTGTCAACGTCTCCCCAACATAGCCGGCCCAATGCAAATTGTCCACGCTCCACAATCCTGGCGGGATTGTGCAAGGAACCGGCCACGGTCTTGGCCTGTCGTTAGGCAGGGCGGCGATTGCGGCAACGCCAGGCGTAGGCGGCCACGCCGAACAGGCCCGCCACGAGGAGCATCAGCGTGCCGGGCTCAGGAACGGCCGACACGGCGTAGCCGTTGAAGCTGGTCACCGTGAAGCTCGCGTACGTGCCATCGTACGCCAAGTCGTCGGCCGTGTAGCTCGTCCACACGCTGCCATCGTAGTGCCACAGATTCAGGTCGTCCACCAAAAAGCCTGACCCGACCGCCAGCGAAACGTAAACCGGCTTGGCGGAACTGACGGTGTAATTGCTGGTCGAGAATGTCCAGCCGGAACGAACCGTCTCGCCGAACGTCGTCAACTCGCTCTCCAGCGACGTGAGCGTGCTGCCGGTGATGGCCGTCGCCGTGAACGTGATTGGCGTCGAGCTGGTCGTGGCCAAGAAGCTTGCGCCGACCTCCCAGCCGGTCGTGCTGTCGCTCACGAGTGCGCGTTGAATGCTCGTCAGATCAAGCGAGGCGGCCGAGCCCGACGTCGTCGCTTGCACGGACGAGGCGGTGAACTGGTGCGTGGTCGTGTTCCACGTTCCGCCCAGGGCTTGGTACGTTCCGGTGCCGCCCCATGTTTTCGCCGCAATGGGCGAATAGCTTGTGCCGGCCGTCGCGCCCGCGCCGGCCAGGAGGCGGATCGTGCCATTGTTGGTCATCGTGCCGCCTCCGCTGTTGACGGAAAGCGAGCTGCCGCAACCGACGTCGATAGCCAAGAGCGATGCGCTGCCGTTTGAGACATTCCATGCCGTCACGGTTCCACCGCCGTAGATTCGGAGCGTCCCCGTGCCCGAATAGCCAACATAGAGGCTGCCGCTGTTGGTCCAGGTCGAACCGGAACCGCCAACGATTACCTTACCCGTCCTACCCAAGCTGTAGCCGATGTGGCCCGTGGTACTGCTGACGGAGCCGCCGCCGGTGATCGCGAGCGAGCCGCTGCCCCAATAGCCAACGTAGAGCACACCGTTGGTCCAGGTCGAACCAGAGCCATCGACCGTCACCGTGCTTGTCGAGCCGTTGTAGTAGCCGATGGTGCCGACGCCATTGCTGACGGAGCCGCCGCCCGTGATCGCGAGCGAGCCGCTCCCGGAATAGCCAACGTAGAGACTGCCGCTGTTGGTCCACTTCGAGCCGGAGCCATCGACCGTTGCCGTGCCCGTCGAACCGCTCTGATAGCCGAGATAACCATCGACGGATGTCACCGCGATGCCATCCTTGATCATGAGCGAACCGGCGCCTTCGTAGCCAACGCCCAAAGCTCCGTTATTGGCGGCCGTAGACATGTCAAGGTTGATGGTGATATTCTGGTTGGCCAAGCTGTTGAGAACCGTCGTTTGGCTCAAGCCGTGTGTCGCATCGAAGACAAGGTCGATGTCGGTCACCAGCCCACGGGCATTGACTGTTCCGGTGCCCGTCAGTCGAGAAGACGCCGCCAAGAGGCCTCGGGTCGCGAGCGTTCCGCCATTCGAGCCAAAGTTGATGACGCCTGTACCGCCGTTCTTGCCAACGTAGGTTGTGCCAGCGACCGAGACAGAGCCGCCGTTGGTGATGTTAATCGTTCCGCCGCCGGAGAGGCCGACGCAGAGATCGCTGCTGTTGGTCCACATCGAGCCGGCGCCATCGACCGTTGCCGTCCCCGTCGAGCCGCTATTGTAGCCGATGTAGCTGCCGTAGCTGTCGCTGCTGACAGAGCCGCCGCCCGTGATCGTAAGCGTTCCGCTGCCCGAATAGCCAACGTAGAGATTGTCGCTATTGGTCCAAGTCGAACCGGAGCCGCCGACCGTCACACTGCTCGTCGAGCTACTGTAGCGGCCGATGTAGCCCCTGGTATCACTGACGGAGCCGCCACCCGTGATCGCGAGCGAGCCGCTGCCATAGTTGCCCACGTAGAGAGTGCTGCTGTTGGTCCACTTCGACCCGGAGCCGTCGACCGACGCCGTGCCGGTCGAACCGCTCTGATAGCCGAGAAAACCATTGACGGATGTCACCGCGATCCCGTCCTTGATCATGAGCGAGCCGGCGACTTCGTAGCCCAAGCCCAAATCTCCGTTGTTGGCGGCCGTGGACATGTCAAGGTTGATCGCGATGTTCTGGTTGGCCAAGCTGTTGAGAACCGTCGTCTGGCTCAAACCGTGTGTCGCATCGAAGACAAGGTCGATGTCGGTCACCAGCCCACGGGCATTGACTGTTCCGGTGCCCGTCAGTTGAGAAGACGCCGTCCAGAGACATCGAGTGGTGAGCGTTCCACCGTTTGAGCCAAAGTTGATGACGCCGGTGCCACTGCCAGAACCGACATAGGTCGTGCCAGTGGCCGAAACAGAGCCGCCGTTGGTAATGTTGAGTGTT
>JBDKSW010000007.1:0-194693 GCA_039698035.1 Thermoguttaceae bacterium
CACCTGCTGATTCCAAGATTTCTCATCAAACCACGACAAGTGCATAATAAGCATGTCGAGAGAATTCTCATCGTTCCAGTGTATCAAAATACTCGGCACTTCATGGATTGCCTCCATCAGGTCGTTCACCATCTTCACTGGAACGTCGGGGCGACATGTCCAGTTGCGAGCGAAGACAGTCGCCCAATGAATGGTAACAAGGGCAGCCTTGAGAATAGGCTCCGGTGCAATGGTCATCATACCGACCCTCACCTTCTCCACCATCTCCAACATCCTCCTCAACGAATCCTCGTCAGCCAACCGATGCTCTGTCCCAACATCAATCAGCAATTCTGAAGGCAAATGGCCGTTCCTAATCAACTCGACCGAATCAGCAAACGGCACTACCTCATCGGCCTTCGAGTGCAGAATCAAGGTGTTTGGTTTGACCGTCGTCGCCGTTCCCCAACGCCTCCATGCGGGGCAGAGAAGGACGAGGGGCGTGTTGCCCGCATTGATGTTCATGGCAACGGTTCCACCCCAACTCGATCCGCCCACAACATCAGGGCGATGCCGGTCAAACTCGTCCTGGGTAATCCTCACGCCGGTGTCAAAATCCTCAGCGGGTCTGGGCGGATTCTGTCAAGGTTTTCTCAATGACCTCCTGAGAGGGCTTCGAGGGATCGACGAATACGATCAGCGTGTCTTTGATCCGAATAGATGTCGAAGGCTGGGATAAACCAGCGAAAGCATTTGGGTAATACCTTTCCAAGACCTCTTGAGGAACAATAGGCTTTCCCTCGTGCGTCTCAATCAGGATAATATGTCCAATTGCCTCTGGCAGAAACTTATCGTAGTCACAATTGAATGAGGGGCCTGCACGGAGACCGGACTTAACCGCCATCGCTGTCAACGCCCGATAATACGGGGAGTTGCCGATCACGTAAGCCTGCTGTACAAGAGAAGTCCCGCCTTTTTCGTCAACCGGGAGAAGCGTTTCATCCAATTGCCGAAAGTAGGCGGTGGTTTGCTTCTTCCATTCCTCCCATTGCAACGACATCACCATAACTTTGGGATCGTTGCCCTTGTGGTACGCAAACCGCTGCCCCGGAAGCATCTTCGTTTTGGGAGAATAATTTTGGTAAAGAGTCTTACCACCTGGATCGAGGAGCGACCATTTCCCGTTGACAAACACCTCCAGGAAAACGTGACCTGACCAGGAACTGAATGGACGCCCCTTCTTGAATGCCCAAATCCAAGCTACGTCCATCGTTTTGACCCAAACTGTAGGAATACCGGCTCCCTTGAGGAGAACGCCGCAGACAATCCCTTGATCGGCACAACCTCCATATTTCTTCTCTCGCATCACATCATCGTAGTTCCGCCACTGATAGGCGATCCGTCCGTCATACTTGAGATTCTTATCCATCCAGTGCAAAACATTGCGGATCGTCTCCAGTTCCGACTTCCCCTTAAGCTTTGACGCCTGTGCAAGGATTGCTGCCCGATCACCAAGCGAATCGGGAAAGTCTCGGTAGATGTCTGGATGTGCGTAATCGACGGAATCGATCTCGGGTTCGACGGCACAAAGAAGGCTGGTTGTGCAGAATGCGAGAAGACAGGTGCCAAGTGAAACGAATCTCATGTCTGATTGCTCCTTATATCAATTCGACTATGCCCAACGATCATGTCGTCACAAAACGGCGACGATTTTTTGGAATCCACCACAGCACATTTTACCCGGAACGATAATCAACCGAAGGAATCGGACAACCATCGTCAATTTTGAAAACGATAGCCAAAAGAGGATCTCGTTTCTTTCCCGTCCAACCGACCACGACATCAGGATGATGCCGATCAAACTCGTCCTGGGCGATTTTGACGGCCTCATCGAAATCGTCGTCGGGCAACTTCGGATTGAGAACCGTATGACCGTGTTGGGCCAGATAGGTCGGCTTGACGCCGCCGACTGTCGAACCGAGGCCGTGGAGGAAGAGAATTTTCATGGGGGGCCATTCACTTCATAAGTCTGCAAGTTGAGTGTCGAGCCATCGGGCAACATCGGCTGTTAAACGGTGAGGGCAAACGCACAGGATCAAGGCAAGAAGAATGGGGTCATTTCTTACCACTTCCGGCACGGAGTTGCCGTTGCACTCCTCCGCCTCCGCCCGCAATTCGCTCCACTGCTTGGGGTAGCGTGGGGCCACGTCCCAGTGCGTACCCTCAGCCGCACGCCACAGAAAGAACTGCCACTTAGCTGCTGGTTCAAACCTATTAAACCACACATGGGTAATCGATGGCCACAGCGTCGTCATCTGCATTTTCCAGTTTAGACGAGCGAATAGATGTACGATGCTTTCCAGCGTGTACGAGTGCTTCCGAAAATCCTCCTCAATCGGCTCATCTGAGATTCCAAGGCGTGCAGCGAGCACCTCCGATTCCGAGTAATAGGGATTGGGAAGGGCGTTGTCAGGGGGGCACTGATGTCCGTTAGCTTCACAGATTCCAGATATCAACATGGACAATAGGCTATCAATAGATGGGGTTGCGTCAACCTTTCTCCAAAACCAATAGAACGCCAAAAGCAGTGGCACAGCCGCTTCCCCCCATAACCATAGGCTGCCACGATGTTTGCCGCAGAACTCCTTGGCGAACTCATCGTTTTCACCGATCCCGCCGTCGGCTCGTTTCCACAACGCAAAGAGACTCACAAAACCTACAAGTCGAGTAATTCTGCCCCTGCGAAATAGATTGTCATTTATCGGGTCGCCCTCAATCATGTTCTTCCGTTCTCGCAATTCCGCAACAAGGTCTTCCAAAAGCGACCATATCGTAGATTTTGCAACCGAGATGGCAGGCATCCAAACGGACTTAGAAAGGCTCCATCGTTCCGCCACGGCCAAGACATGACAGCAGTACAACGTCCACGCTTCTATCTGTGCAACATGGTATTGCTGTCTCGCATGTTCGCTTTCAGCAATAGCAGTCAGCAAACCGGCACTTGAAAATCTCTGATGACAGGAAGACTGACTTGGACGGCTTCCAACGTCTAGTTGGAGGGTAGATTGCAGGAGTCCGCAAAGCTTGGCCGTTTGAAGGGGGCCGGTGCCATCCTGCAAAAACAACTCCAAAATGTCTCTGCTTTGGCTTAGCTCGGATGGCCAGAGGTTCGTTCCCAGGTCGATGGCATCTCGAAGCAATTCTCCGCCGACAATCGTTTCGAGCTTCAAGTAGCTTTGCCCGGCATCTTCCCAGCGACGGTTCATGTCACCGATGGCCCGAATGACCGACTCGTCAATTCCCTTATTAGTGACCAAGAAGGAACGGTGGGGCTTGGTCTTCGGCAAGGACGGATGAACGACAGCAGTTGTTACGAGGTCATGTACCTGACTGGCGATGCCGTTTCGCCACTCGCTCATTGTGATCCGTGGGCCGCTCGGTGTCTTTAGTTGATACGCATAGGGAGTTCCCTGACGGTCAACGGCGATCACGTCCTTACCTATCTCCATCTCGCCATGTCGGGTTAAATGGAGAACGGTCATGCCCTTGCTCGTAAGGGTATGGCAAAACGGTGCCTGAAATGACCGTTCTGTGGCGTTAGCCAACCAGCCTGCGACTAGCCTCTCGATCACGCCACTCCTCCTTCTTTCTAATCATCAGATTGGCAAACCGTTTATTGGTTTCTGGATCGGACTCTATCTGAGTGTGGAGGGCCTGCAAATGCTCCATCATCTTCCTACCGCACATTAACGTTGGAAGTTCGGGCTTGCCGCACTCGTCAAAATCGATGTCAATGGTCTCGTACATACGGAATATGTCTTCGACTGTCGGCATCCCCGTGTAACGAACAGCATTTCCAACTTCCGAAATGGCCTTGTTAAGTGACTCAAAGCAAGTCTGCGTCATTTGGTTCGCCATTTCTCTAGCTGCCTCGTCGAACTTGCGTTGTATTTCCTCGCTAGACAGGGTTTCAAGTTCTTCGTCGGAGATACGAACCTCAGTGTGGTGATGCTTCATTTCGATTGTTTCTTCTGTTCCATCAGCACGAATCATCTTCGTACAGTTACCTTCCTGGATACATACGGCAGACGCCCTCGAAAATGGCGTTGCACGGTTGTGGATGGACTTCATGCGGGCGTCCAGAAACTTGGAAAGCTTCGTCTTAAGGTGAGGAAAGTCAGGGAGCATTAGCGGTTCTCCGATCCGAAATCAGCTTCACGCACGAACACCAGGGGTTTTGCCCTCCGCTCCCACCAGCATAGCAAAAGTGCCACAACTTGACGAGGTTGCCTGCTCGCATCCTGTGAACAGACCGCAAAGGCGTTTCATAACATATTGGGGGAAATGGAGTGGCATGTTCCATTCTTTGTTGGGTTGGGTTTTCGGCTGAAATGAGCATTGCAATGCTACAGCTTTGCAAGCTGCACCAGCAAGAGAATATGTGCCGATGTCATTTGAATCATGTGGTCAATATGCTCCTTTCCAACAGCATACATCGGAGCCGGGCCACGTCCGTGGGCATCCCCCAGCTTATTGCGAATGGTTCCTGTCGCCTCGAAAATCGGAGCGTAGAACGGAGGAAATAAGCCGTTGTCTCTGCAAATGCCGACAAGCTTCGAGCATGTATCTTTATCGGGATCGTAAGTCCAGCCGTGGTGGTCGCAGATTGTTTTTAAGACACTTTCAAAGGCGGAGCCACAAGAAGTGATGGCATCGGCATATTCACCTTTGCGGTAGTCATCATGGGCTTTCAGCATCTCCGCATTTGCCGTTTGAAACCTCGGATCGGCAAGAAGCTCCAGGCATGGCCTGATGGTAGCCTCGTGACTAAACTGTTCGTTCTTCTTCACGAACTTCGGGTATTGGTACTCAACGATAGTGCCACAGGGCCTTCCATATAGGCTTCCCGGCTTGTTCGTCTGAATCTCCACAAAAGGAGTGAGTTCATAGCCGATGGCTGCATCCCGAAAGACTTCATTGATTGCATCAACTCCCTTCTGCCTACCACAATTTCCCCATACCTGAAAGGACATTTCGATGAAATCGAGTGCCATTTCGTCATCGCAGGAAAAAAAGTGCTGAACAACAGCGTTGTCGCTAACTCGTGCTGCATCATAGCCGGGACGAAGCAACCCACCATATTCCCGCAAGATTCGCTCTCCGACTTCCTGGAGCATTCGATCAATATCGAAACGCTCACCGAAAGCTTCGTTCAACTGCTCGATGGAATGCACAATCCTCCAACGAATATCGTCGGGAAGATCATACCGATATTGGTCGGGTGGTGGCGTGTGACGTTTTGAGAACAACCTGCTCATGCAAGGCACACTCCCTCTACATGTAAAACTTGTACTTGGACCTTGGCTTTTCGTTCTCCGGCACCTCACGCAGGATGTCGCCCACGAGGCGAGAGAACCGGAGGGTAATCGGCATCAGGCCAAACATGTTTGCCGAATTCCAGTTCATCTTCGTGAGGACAAGCACCTCACGCAACAACTCTGTATGAGAGGTGTCGCCGCCCTTGTGGTCGGCAATTTGTAGGGGCGAAGGAACGTGGCCATGCGGATAGCCCTTTCCACGGATGTATCCGCTCGTGTAACAGTAGGAGATGTCCCCCGTGTGAAAGACGGTTCCTCGAAGCGGCGGGTACTTGCCGGTTCGCAATAGGCGAGCATCGCTGGTGGGGGCCAACGAAACCAAATCAATTTCGCTGACCTCACGCAGGGCTTCCCGAAAGCCTTGATATTCATCTGACTCAAACCTGGAAGATTTGTGGATAACAACCCGGTTTGGCAACCGGTCCCCATTTTCGTACCGGTATTGTGCCAACACCATATCGATCAGAATCTTTGCTTGGTCGGCAGGAAGGTGAGGAGACTTTCCATACTTCTTCTCATCCCAATGGAACTTGTGGCCCCGCAATACCAGTCCCTCCCCTTTCTCGTCGAACGCCTGGACGACACTAGTTCGGAGCGAGGACGAGTCGCCGAGTGGCCTATAGAAGCTGATCCCAATGTAGCAGGTGCCAGGTTGCAAGCCAGTCGGCCCCCACGGCAAGCCCTCCACCTTGAAATACATGCCTGTAAAAAGGTTCCACGCCACTTGGGATGGGTGAACCGTCGTCTTGTCTGTTCCGAAGTTGTCGATGGTCTTTTCAAGAAGAATTTGCGTCGGCTTGTCGAACTGCATCGCCATCGCCTTGAAGGAACGGCGAAGGTTGCGATAGACTCGGCCAACCCCTGTCTCGGTGTACTCGACGCTTCGGCACTTCTTGTAGAGTTCGTCAGGAAGTGCTACCACAATGTAGTCGAGGGGGCGATCTCGCTCCGTAATTAGGTTCATCTTCTGCTGCAAGATGCCTAGCAACGTTTCAAACTTCTGGCGTTTCTTTCGCTCATCCAGAATCAGATCATATTCGTGCTGCCTGATAATCTCGGTCAAGTCCGTTGTCAGATTACAACGAAAACCTTCGTTCGGGTTGCACGCTGGGAACGGTTCGTAGTTGTCGTTGCCATCGATGCCACGGCTACACTGCTCGTACAGAGCCTTAGCTTTGGCGACCGTATCGCTTGTGCCAATGAAGCCGATATGAATCTCACTCCTATGGCGGGACGTTTCCAGCGAACGTGGGCCGTACAAAGGGATTCCTACCTTGGGATCGGGAGACAGGTTTCCGTTTGCGAAGACGAGGTCCGGTTCATCCAGCCACTCGGCACCCGTTTGGGGCGAGGCCAATTCAAGAGGCAAGAGCTTCGTCGGGATCACGAGAGTCGGTGTCGTCGAAGTCGGCGGATTCTTCATCGGCGTCGTCTTCGTCGTCCCAGTCGAGGTCTTCCTCGCCTTCCTTGAACGAGTCACGGGCTGCGATTGAGAAGAGGTCTTCTTCATAGTATTGGTTCCTGAATTCCATTTCATCACCAGGAATGCCCGGAGAGGACACGTCAAAGGCAAGGAAATTGGTTGAGATCACAAGAGATTGGCTGCCAAAGTCAAGGGCAAATCGAGGCGATCCTTTCGACAAAAAATCACGCCAAAAGTTGACTTCGCTAAGATACTTATCATTGAACATGTTCGCCTTGAGGCGAGTCACCTTCCGCCCAATTTTCTCTGGCGGTAGCGGTATTTCACCGTTGGTCGTCAGATGACGCTCGGGACGAATGCTCAAGCACCACTGGTCGTCGGCCATTCGATGGAAGCGAAGCCCAGCAGCGAGATGCCACCAGAATCCTTTTCCTTCGCCTGTTTTTTTCTTCTTTTCCTCCCATGCAACAAAGCGAGTTTGAGTCTGGCGATTCAAAGAGCGATACTTTATCGGACGATCTTCGCCAGGTTTTCGCACAGGGAAGTAAAATCGCCCGTGGGCTGGGTCAAAGCGAAGGCCAAGTCGGTCGGTGTACTTGTACATGGCTCGGTTGAGCAGCGTGACGAAGCGGCGATGACCTTCCGCCGTCGTCCAGAACTTCGCTGAGCGATACTTTTCGACCTTCGTGAGATCGATGACGGGAGCGAATGGCCCGTCAGGGTCTCGGAGGTCGTGGAACGAGAAGAGTGTCTTCTCCCGAACCAGAAATCTGATGATCTGATCGGAATTGATCGGGTAGTTGAGGTGTTGCTTGATGATCTGATCCTGATGATCGCCATAGCCGCACGGAGCAGCAAAAACCGCTCGTGGAAGGTATGTCACTGGCAGGAGCGTACTGAGAATCCGCTCCTCCTTGAGGTCCACGCTGTCCACGGGGTCAACCGGTGATGCCAAAGTGGCGATTCGATTTTCGTGTTGCTCTTTGATCCTATTCAGCACGGGGACGCTGAAGGTCCGTTGCTGTTTGTCCACACGGTCGTGGCAGTTCTGGCAGAACAGAACCAAGTTGTGGTGTTTATCCCGGTCTTCATCAGACAACTCGACATCGCCTCTTGGCCCTTGGTGGCTGTCGGATACGATGTGGGCGACTTCACCAATGAAGGCGGCTTCGTCTTGGTCAGTCCCCGGTTTAGTCAGGCTCTCACCGCATCCAGGAAACGCACATACGCCCCCGGATCGGGCAAGCACAATCTTCCATTCCTTGTCAGGCGGTTTCGTTCGTGGCATCCGATGCTCCCATGTCAAAATAGGCTCTTTTGTCCCGTGAACTCGTCTTCGCTCCGGTAGATCGTCTTGTCACCTTCACGCAAGTAAATCATTCCGAGCCGTTGTAACCGGACGGTCAGGTTCGTGATGTTGACCCCGGCTTTTTCGACCAGTCGATAGAGATTGGGCCATTTCGTAAAATCGCACTGTTCCGCAGCCTCCTGAATCAGCCACTTCGGCATCAGCAATGCCGACTGATAGCGATCTACTGCACTTCGGACTTCCGGTGCATCTTGCCCATCGGTCAACTGCTTGTAGAGTTGGTAGGCCCGACCGTCTGTCATAGCTCTGGTGAAGAGAACCTCGATTAGACGATCCGACTTGGATGCGTGTCGTTTGACGATAGTCGAACCGAGATCGCATCCCGGCAGTAACGGCTGATTCGCCTTCGAGCGATCAACGTCCAATTCCCAATGTCCCGCCTCGTGGCCAATGGTGCTGCGAAGTAGGCCGGGCTTCGAGTTGAAAAGATCGTTATGGGCTTCGTTGATGAGGATTTTTCGGTTAGCGGCGTCCAAACCGCCAAGGATTTGTTCGCCCGGTTGTTCCTGAATCACATCCCAATCGAAATCCAACCCCAAGACCTGCTCGACAATTGCCTCAATCGGCACCGGGAACGTCACCTTGGCTCCAACTTTGGCTTCGTATTCTCGAATCCGTTGGGCCGTGATGTCTTCGATGACTTGGTTTCGCAGGAACTTGAGGCTCTGTTTGCTCATCCTTCGTCCAGTTTTTTCAGCAATTCGTTAAGTGTTTTGTCGTCGAGTTCGGCAATCTTGCGGAAGGCGTCGGGACGCTGCAAGACACGGTTCTTGATCTGTTCTGGTATCTTCTTGGCAAGCATTAGCAACTCGTCCGCATCTGCACCTAGAGCTTTGGCGATTTCGCAAATCAATTCTTCACTGGGATACTCACCGAAGTCCAATTTCTCGTTTTCAATTTTGCTGACATAAGTGTGCGAAACGCCGATCAATTCGGCCAACGCACGCTGACCGAGATTCTTGGCTTTTCGAAGTTCTCGGATTCTTTCCCCAAAACGCTGTACCATGCTGCGATCCCTAGTTGTGTATTTAATGGCATTACGCTAACATAGTTGCAGTAAACAGTCAACTACCAAAAGCGACCAGATATTAGATTGGCCAGCAATATAACTCTCTAGCAGGGCAAGAGTTATGGCGGACCAAGCCTTGCACACACCCCCCAAAATGGTAAAATAGAGGCTTTTAGAAACCGAATACATCTTGTCGAGACACGTTCCGTCGCACTCCAAGCTGCACGACCAATGGAACAACGTGGCCCGACAATCACTGGCATATAAGGATTCGTGATGGACAACTTTGGCGAAAAGGTCACTTTTATCTGGGGAGTTGCCGACCTCCTGCGAGATGCGTTCAAGCGGAGCAAGTATCCCGACGTGATCTTGCCGTTCACGGTGTTGCGGCGAATCGATTGCGTATTGGAGCCGACCAAGAAGGCGGTACTGACCACGCACGGTAAACTCAAGGGGAAACTCGAAAATCTTGGGCCGCAGCTTCGCAAGGCGTCGGGCTTCTCGTTCTACAACACCTCGCCGTATACCTTCGAGTCGCTTTGTGGCGATGCCAAACATCTTGCCGCCAACCTGAAGAAGTATATCAACTCCTTCTCCGACAACATGCGGGAAGTCGTCGAGCGATTCGACTTCCAAAATACCATCGCCAAACTTGACGACTCCGGCCTGTTGTTTCTGGTTGTCGAGCGGTTCAAGAACATCGATCTGCACCCCGACAAGGTTTCCAATTTGGAGATGGGCTATGTCTTCGAGGAACTGCTCCGCAAGTTCAACGAGGCGATGGACGAAAACCCCGGCGAACATTTTACGCCTCGTGAAGTCATTCGCCTGATGGTCAATCTGCTGCTGACCCGAGACAAAGACGTTTTGGCGAAGAACCACATCGTTCGTACTGTCTACGATTGCTGCTGCGGGTCGGGCGGCATGTTGACCATCGCCAAGGACCGAATTCAGGAGATCAACTCCAACGGAGACGTTCACCTGTTCGGCCAGGAGGTCAATCCCGAGACGTTCGCCGTTTGCAAATCTGATCTCTTCATGAAGTCGGCTGATGGACGGGATGCCGAAAATATCATGTTCGGCTCGACACTTGGCAAGGATCAACACGCCGATAAGCGGTTCGACTATCTGCTCACCAATCCACCATTCGGTAAAGAGTGGAAGATGGATCAGAAGGCGGTTGAGGACGAACAGAGCCGGGGTTACGCAGGGCGGTTCGGTGCGGGACTGCCACGCATCAGCGACGGCCAGCTTCTCTTTCTGCAACATCTGCTGTCCCGGATGAAGGAGCCGAGCGAAGGCGGCAGCCGGGTCGCCATTGTCATGAACGGGTCGCCGCTGTTCACAGGCGATGCAGGCGGCGGCGAGAGCGAAATCCGTCGTTGGGTTTTGGAAAACGATTGGCTCGAAGCCATCATCGCCATGCCCGAACAGCTTTTCTACAACACGGGCATTCCAACCTACATTTGGGTGCTGACCAACCGAAAACCGAAGAACCGCAAGAACAAGGTGCAGTTGATCGACGCTACGGCCATCTGGACGCCGATGCGAAAGAGCTTGGGCGACAAGCGGCGAGAGATCGGCCCCGATCAGATCGTCGAAATCACCAAGTTGTTCGAGTCGTTCAAGGAATCGTCGCAGTGCCGTATCTTCAAAACCAGCGACTTCGGCTACCGCAAGATTACCGTGGAACGCCCTTTGCGGCTCAACTTCCAGGCCAGCCCCGAACGCATTGAACGGCTGAAATCGGAGAATGGCTTCGTCAAGCTGGCAACCAGCAAGAAAAAAGGCAAGGAGGGGCAGAAAGAGATTGCCGCAGGGCAAGAATTGCAGCGAACGATCCTTCTGGCACTCGACGATCTCGACTCCAAGCGGGTGTGGAAGAATCGAGCGGCATTCAAGAAGTGCGTCTATGACAGTCTGATCGGCTGCGGTATCAAGCCGCCGACAACGTTTTGGAAGGTGCTATTGTCTGCCCTATCCGAGCGAGATGAAACCGCTGACATTTGCACGGATGACGATGGCAAGCCAGAGGCCGATTCCGAACTGCGAGACACGGAGAATGTGCCTCTCGAAGAAGATATTGACGCCTATTTTGAACGTGAAGTGAAGCCGCACGTCCCCGACGCCTGGGTCAACACCGGCGTGAAGGATCAAAAGGACGGTCTTGCGGGCAAAGTTGGCTACGAGATCAATTTCAATCGCTTTTTTTATCAGTACCAGCCGCCTCGTGAACTGGAACTGATCGAAGCCGACATCAAGACCATCGAAAAGGACATTATGGCGATGCTGAAGGAGGTTACTGGATGAAGACCTCCACGAACCTCAATGGAAGCGTGCGGAAGTGGAAGCGGTATCAAGATCGCAAGTCCATTGACCTTGATTGGTGCCGTGAAGTTCCATCCCATTGGTCTGTAGCTGCACTAAAGCGGTTTGCTCGTTTTCAAAGTGGCGATGGTATCACTTCATTGGAGATCGAACCAGAAGGTGAGTTTCCCGTCTACGGTGGTAACGGATTGCGTGGGTACACGTCGAAGTACACTCACGACGGGACTTTTGTTCTCTTAGGTCGCCAGGGAGCACTGTGCGGTAATGTGAACTACGCTTCTGGCAAGTTCTGGGCTTCAGAACATGCTGTCGTTGTTACTCCGTCAAAGGAGATATGCCAACGCTGGTATGGCGAACTACTGCGAGCCATGAACCTCGGTCGGTACTCGATGTCAGCCGCCCAACCTGGACTATCGGTTCAGTTCGTCGTCAATCTGCAAGCTCCCATTCCGCCTCTTGACGAGCAACGCCGCATCGTGGCCTTCCTCGACCGGGAGATGGCCAAGATCGACGCCTTGATCGCCAAGAAGGAACGGCTGATCGGGTTGCTTCAGGAGAAACGCACCGCCCTCATCAGCCACGCCGTCACCAAGGGGCTTGCCCCCTCGCTGCCGATGAAGGATTCGAGAGTTGAGTGGGTACAGGAAATTCCAGCACACTGGCGAGTGTTGCGAAACGGGTTCCTGTTTTCTGATCGTGACGAGCGGGGCTACCCCGATTTGCCCATCTTGGAAGTCTCGATTCACACCGGGGTCAAAGTTCGTGAGTTCTCTGGTGAACATGTTGAACAGCAGGCCGAAGACCCCGCCACCTACAAGCGTTCGCTGACAGGTGATCTGGCCTTCAACAAGATGCGAATGTGGCAAGGTGCAGTTGGCGTCACACCTGTCGATGGATTGGTCAGCCCGGACTATCAAGTGTGTAGGCCACGCCCAGGCGTTCACTCTCGATATTTCGAGCAACTATTCCGCACCGGCTTCTACATGACGGAGATTAACCGGTATTCTCACGGCATCGTCAAGGATCGGAATCGTCTCTACTGGGATCAATTCAAGGAAATGCCATCGCTCGTCCCGCCAGCCGAAGAACAGGTGCAGATAATCGCACACATTGATGCCATCACGGATCGGACAGAGCGATTGATCGCCAAGGTCCGTGAAGCCATCGAAAAACTCCGTGAATACCGCACCGCCCTGATTTCCGCCGCCGTCACCGGCAAGATCGATGTGCAACAGGAGGTTGATTGATGGACATCTCTGAAAAGAATTTTGAAGCAACCATTGAGCAAGTATTGCTGAACGGCTTGTCCAAGGGCAAGAAGATGCCGCCCTCTGTGGAGACCATCTTCGTGCCGGGCGGCTACCGCAAGCGGTCGCTCGCCGATTACAACCGGTCCCTCTGCCTCGACACGGATGTTGTGCTGGAGTTCATCTACGCCACGCAGCCACAGGAATGGGAGAAACTCAAAGCCCAGCACGGGGCCGACGTGAAGGCGAAGTTTTTGCACAGGCTGGCCGCTGAGATCACCAAGCGTGGCACGTTGGACGTATTGCGAAAGGGCATCAAGGATTCCGGCTGCAAGTTTCAGTTGGCCTACTTCAAGCCAGCGAGCGGATTGAACGAGGAAACCAAAAAACTCTACGCCGCCAATCAGTTCTCCATCGTTCGGCAACTCCATTACAGCGAGAAGACCGAACAGAGTCTCGATTTGGTGCTATTCCTCAACGGCATCCCCATCATCACGGCGGAACTCAAGAACCCGTTGACCGGCCAGACGGTTGAAAACGCCATCAACCAGTATCGTAACGACCGTGACCCTCGTGAGACGCTGTTTGCATTTGGGCGGTGCTTGGCTCATTTCGCCGTCGATCCCGACTTGGTGTACATGACGACGCACCTGCAAGGCGTCAAGACCCGCTTCTTGCCGTACAACAAAGGACGCAACGGTGGTGCCGGAAATCCGCCCTCAGCCTTGGGCTTTGCTACCGCCTATCTCTGGGAACAAACCTGGAGCAAGGATGGGCTACTAGATTTGATTCAGAATTTCATTCAGGTTGTCGAGGAGGAGAACGACAAGGGGAAGAAGACTGGCAAGTTGTCGTTGATCTTCCCACGCTATCACCAACTCGATTGTGTTCGCCGGATCGTGGCCGATTGCCGAAAGAATGGAACGGGCCTACGTTACCTGATTCAGCACTCGGCGGGGTCCGGTAAGAGCAATTCGATTGCGTGGCTGGCCCACCAACTTTCCTCTCTTCACGATGCCCAAGAGAAGCGGGTCTTCGACAGCATCATCGTCATCACCGACCGCCGTATTCTTGACCGGCAACTGCAACGTACTGTCCGGGCCTTCGAGCAAACCCTCGGCATTGTGGAAAACATTGACACCACGAGCCGCCAGTTGAAGCAAGCCCTTGAAGATGGCAAGACGATCATCGTCACGACGCTGCAAAAGTTCCCGGTGATCTCGAAGGATATGGGCGAGATGCCGGGCAAACGGTTTGCCGTCATCATCGACGAGGCCCATAGCTCGCAGTCGGGCGAGACCAGCAAAGGATGGAAGTCCGTCCTGTCGGTGAAGTCACTGGAGAAGGAAGAGGGCGACGAGGAAGAGGCCGAAGACCTCGAAGACAAGATCAACGAAGAGGCCAAGAAGCGTGGGCGTTTGCCGAACGTCAGCACATTCGCCTTTACGGCTACGCCGAAGCCCAAGACGATGGAATTGTTCGGCGTGAAGCGGGACGACGGGAAGTTCGAGCCGTTCAGCCTCTACACCATGCGACAGGCCATCGAGGAGCGATTCATCCTCGACGTGCTGCAAAACTACACCACTTACAAGGCGTACTGGTCGCTGCTAAAGAAGATCAAAGACGATCCTCGCTACGAACGCAAGAAGGCGTATGCCATGCTGCGGTCGTTCGTCGATCACCATGAAGCCACCATTCGAAAGAAGGTGAAGATCATGGTCGATCACTTCATGAACCAGTCGATGAACCGGATCGGCGGTAAGTCCAAGGCAATGATTGTTTGTCGGTCTCGCCCCCAGGCGGTTCTCTATAAGCGGTTGGTCGATGCCTACCTGAAAACGAAGGGCTGGCCGTTCAAGGCCCTAGTCGCTTTTTCCGGCACGGTGAAGTACAAGGGTGCTGAGTACACGGAAACTGGCATGAACAGCACGCCCGCAGAAAAGATTGGCGATACCCACACCGCCGACGCTTTCAAACGTGACGAGTATCGCTTCCTGATCGTGGCCAATAAATTTCAAACCGGCTTCGACCAGCCCCTTTTGCACACGATGTACGTGGACAAGAAGCTCGGTGGAGTCAATGCGGTTCAAACGCTGTCTCGGTTGAACCGCAACTGCCCGAACAAGGAAGAGACGGTGGTTCTCGACTTCGCCAACGAGGCTGACGAAATCCAGAAGGCATTCGCACCCTACTATGACCGCACGTTGTTGAGCGAAGGCACCGACCCTAACCTGCTCTACGACTTGCAAACCAAGCTAGGGGATTTTCACATCTACACATGCTCGGAGATCGACGCCTTTGCCGCCGTCTGGTTCGACCCCAAGGCAACGCAGGAGAAGCTGCACTCGTGCCTTCAACCCGCCGTAGACCGCTACGAAGCGGTCGGTGAGGACGACAAGAAGCAATTCCGCAGCCTCCTTGGCGACTTCGTGCGGTTGTATGCGTTTCTCTCACAAGTGGTCACGTTCACCGATCCCGACCTGGAGAAACTCTATATCTATGGCAAAATGCTCCTGCGGAAACTGCCGTTGAAACGAGACCAACTGCCCGTCGAAATCCAGCAGAACATCGACATGGATTCGTATCGGGTCCAACAAACGTCGTCAGGTCAAATCAAGCTAGACCGTGGCACCAAGGAATTGGAGCCGATCACCGGCGGCAACATCTTCCAACTGCCCCCGGACGAGATCGAAGCGTTGTCGCAAATCCTCAAAGCCCTCAATGAGCGATTCGGCACCGACTTTAGCGAAGAGGACAAGGTCTTCATTCAACAGCTTGAGGAGAAGCTCGCCGGTGACGCCGCACTCGATGCGAGCGTGAAGGTCAACGTTGAGGAAAACGCTCGGCTCACCTTCGATCACGTTGCTAACGACAAGATTCAGGAGATGATTGAAACGAACTTCAAGTTCTATAAACAGATCACGGATGACGAAGCGTTCGGAAAGTGTCTTTTGGACTGGTTGTTTGAACGGTACAAGAGGCGTGAGAAGGGAGCGGCGTGAGGAGTCAAATGAAAACCATTTTCAGCTACATCAAATTGATAGGGCTTTGGGTTCTCAGCATTCCCCTGTGGCAGACCGTTCTTATCGGCGTTCTTGTCGTCTTGGGGTATTGGGCCTGGATCACGTACCATTCGTTGAGTGGCGGGGGAACAAAGCCGCAGCCAGACACTCCCATCGACAACCTCACGCATTTCGACAAACGCCTCGATGCGTTTCGGGCCAAGTGGGATATCTTTGGTCGGTTTGAGGCGTGGCCTGCTGTGCTGCCGCTAGCGGAGATGAGCAAGAACGCCTACTTGCCCGAAAACGAGGCCAAGTCTCTGTTCGAGCAATATGGCCTCACGTCGGTGGCCTCGATTTGCTCTCCATTCCATTCACAGTGTGCTTACGTCGCCTCCGGTGAGGATGTTTTGGTTGTCGTCTTTCGAGGTACAGATGACACTGAGGACTGGTTCTTTAATGGGAACCTATACCCTCGCCAGATGGCTGAAGGAAGTCTGCACTGCGGGTTCGCCTGTGCCTATGGGACGGTGCGAACCCAGGTCTTGGAAGAGATCAAGAAGGCGAAAGCAAAGCACATCTGGATAACGGGGCATAGCCTTGGGGGAGCAATGGCTCTCGTGTGTGCTTACGACCTGACTGTCTACCAGGAATGCCAAATCGATGGCGTCATTACTTTTGGTCAACCGATGATCGGGAAAGCGAACCTCACAACCTATCTTCAAGGAAAGCTGGGGGATCGTTACGCTCACTTCATAAACGAACTGGACGCTGTGCCCCAAGTGCCGCCTGGCTACTCGCATTTTGGACTTGCGTTGCAGTTCTTTCACGGCACGGTGCGAAAATCGTCAGATTACTTCCCTAAAATCATGAAAAGCACTCCCAATTGGAGGCCCGATGATAATGAATATGTCCCCATCGACCACTTGCCGCAAATGAACGAGAAGGAATTTCAAGAGTTTTTGAAGAAACACCAACAAACAAGGGAACAAAAGGAGCCGCATGTTCAGCCTTGGGCGACAAGCAGCCCTCGTGACTATGCGATACCGTTTCCTTGGGTAGACGATCACAGCATGGAGCGGTACGTCGAGAAAATCCGTGCGGCCATCGACAAGGCGGCTGGTCATTAAGATATTGAAAACCTGCGTCGGAACATAGCGATACCGCCACGGCGTCCAAGGACAATGGTCTCGAAAATTCCAACGACGTGTCCGCCCCAGACGTGTTGGCCCAAGAGACTGTAGACGACATGCAAACGGCGTTAGAACAGTTCAGTGCGGTGGTGGAGGGGTTGAGAGAATAGACACTGACTTCGATTTGGAGGTACGAACAATGCAACAGAAACATCAGTCTATCCCTCCGCAAGCTCAGTACAGTCAGGTAATAAAGGCCCGACAGACCAAGAATCCGAACATCACATTGGAATGGTCCGAACTGAAAAAAGGCCGGGATGTGTATAAAGCGGCAACGCTGTCGCACATCAAGTGTCCTGAAACGGGGACAATTAAGCACCATCAGCTATCCCTCGACATCTATCAACGTCAGACTGGAGGCGGCTATGACTTCGACGGCGGGCCATCCAAGCATTTGTATCTCTGCGACGATGAAATCGCTCGGTTAGCGACACTCCTTAAGTCCTGCCAGTCGCCACTGGACTGTGGAGATCACGTAATTTTACCAGTCGAAGATGCAACTGCCCTCCAACGCCTCTTAAACACGCAGCTAAGCAGCGTCGTTCGAGGACTGGCGAAGCGAACACAGGAACTCTTTTCTCTTCCGCAAATTGGCGATGAGGTCTCCAGCCGAATGGTCGCAGCCGCTTTGCGAACTGCACATCGCTCTGAAGCACTTGCCACACTTGAACACCTCATTGCAACCGATGCTACTGAGTCCGACTTCCAGCGGCTACTGGACGGTAACTGGTGGCTATTGGGCGGGCAGTATGTGGAGCGAATCCCGTGGCGAGAATGGACTATCGAAGAAACCCTAGATATGCTTTTACGAAGTGCAGACTCGTATTTCGACATAATCGAACTCAAGCGAAGCACTGCATCGCTGTTCAAAACAGACCACCACAAATGGATCGTGTCCGCTGAGGTTAACGACGCTGTGAATCAGGCAGCACACTACATTTCGGAGATCGAAGCCAATCGTTCAGACTTGCTGCGGCGGCGTCATGTTGACCTTTATAAGTTGAAGGCTAAGGTCATTATGGGGCATATCGAAGATGGCGAGGAAGACGAGGAGTCGAAACGTCAGGCTTTGCGAATGTACAACTCGCACCTACACCGCATGGAGGTTATTACTTACGATGAGGTCGTGCGAATCGGCACATTTGTGATTGAGGCAAATCGTGGAGAAATCCAGTTTTGTGCATCACCCGAGACTGAACAAGATGATCTTAATGATAACCCTTCTGAAAGTATGCCTTCCTGCGATGACATTCCGTTTTGATCCGAACAAAATAATCAACCTACACGATAAACAAAGAGGATAATCCCGTGGCACTAAAACCATTCACGCTATCAGTTCCACCAAGCAAAAAGCCAACTGACCCGCTGGAAATCTTCAATAAGCTTACTCTTCGTGGTTCCATCGAAAATATTTGGGAGCCACAAGCGGAGGCATTGCGTGCGTGGCATAGGGTCAGAAATGCGTCAGATGTTGTTGTCCAAATGAACACTGGCGGCGGTAAGACACTAGTTGGTTTGATAACAGCTCAATCGCTGCTCAACGAACTGAATCGTCGTATTCTCTATGTTGTGCCAAATAACCAATTGGTTGAGCAAACACTGGCAAAAGCCGCCGAATTGGGTCTTCAGCCTGCGACACGGTACAAGGGGCAGTGGCGAAATCAAGAGGCGTTTCAGTCAGCAGAAACCTTTTGTATCACCAACTACGCCGCCGTCTTCACCGGCTACTCCACGTTCTGCGACAAAGATATTGGCGGGTTGATCTTCGACGATGCCCATGTGGCTGAAGGCACAATTCGAGATCAATTCACCCTAAGAATCGCCCCAAAAACTGATTTGTTCAACGCAATCATAACTCTCTATCGACCGCATTTTGTCAATGCCCTCGGTGCTTCCAAACTTGAAGATATCAGCAAGGGCAACCCAACAGTGCTATTGTTTGTTCCGATGTTCATCGTGTGGAAGCACGCCCAAGAACTTCGAAAGATTCTCATAGATGGCGGTGTTGATGCCGATGGGGCAAGCACCAGATTTGTATGGGATCATTTGGGCGATCACCTCGCCCATTGTTGCGTACTGATTTCAGGAAACGGCATCGAAATTGGTCCTCCAGTAATTCCCCTCCATACCCTTCCGTATTTCAGCCCCAACGTTCGTCGAGTATATCTTACGGCGACATTGCCCTCCGAGGCTTCCTTTGCCCGAACGTTTGGTCTTCACAAGCCAGAGATTGTTCGACCTGGGGGCAAATCTGGCGATGCCCAGCGGCTCTTCATCTTCACCTCTGGCACAACAGACCAAGAACAGCGGAAATCTGCGTTGGAATTGGTTGCTGGCCGAAAGGCTTGTGTCATCTCGCCCTCGGCGACCAAAGCAGAACAGTGGACGCCTCCGGCCATCGTTTTTGATAAGGATAGCGGCCACGAGGGAATTGAGAAGTTTTCCGCATCGAAAGAGCCGCAACTCATGGGACTTGTGGCAAGGTATGACGGTATTGATCTTCCAGGTGACGCTTGCCATGTGTTGATCCTTGACCGACTGCCCAAGGGGGAGGCCCTCTTTGATCGATTTATTGACGAAGGGGTTCGCATTGGGGCCATTCGCATCGGAAACGCTGCCACAAGAATTGTGCAGGCTATTGGGCGAATATTTCGCAGCAATACGGATCATGGTGTTGTCATTCTAACCGGAACAGATTTGCAGGACTGGATTCGCAACCCGACGAATCGTGCCTATTTGCCCAACCTGCTGCAACAGCAAGTAGCCCTTGGTATTGAGCTTTCGAAGAAGGTAGCTGCAAAGGATGTCACTTGGGGCGACCTACTCGACGGAGTGCTGGCTGGTGATGTGGTATGGGATGGTATTTACAACGAATATGTGAATCAGTTCGCCACGACTACTCGTCCTTCCGTGGATGATTGGTATCCTCCGACGTTACTTGCCGAACGACGAGGGTATGCGGCTATTTGGGATGGCAAGCACAGCGAAGCAATCACCGTTTTCAGCAATCTCGCAAACGATGCGGAATCGAAGGATCGACGACTTGCGGCTTGGTACAAACATCTTGAAGGTGTTGCCCATCTCTGTGCGTCAGATCAAGCTACCGCTCTTCAAGCATTCACAGCAGCATCTCTGCAACGATTCGAGCTTGGCCGACCATCTGAACATCGAGACAAGATGTTCAAGCCGCCGAAAGCAGACGGTATTGGATTTCAGGCGACAAAGCTTGCTTCGCTTTACAGGGACAAGCGAGTCAACGTGCTGTCGGCGATTGATCGTGTACGGTCCGATCTTGCCTATGGTCCGAACACCGCTGCCGCTGAAGAAGCCATGAGGATGCTTGGAGTGTTGCTCGGCCTCGAATCAACACGCCCCGACGCCGGTAAAGGCACAGGTCCAGATAACTTATGGTGTGGTAAAGGTGAGGTTGAAGCTTGGGGATTTGATCTCAAGACGGGAAAGGAGACCACTTCCGAATATGACAAGGATGACATCGGCAGAGCGTACATCCACGCTCAATGGGTGCGGGATAACTTACCAGGACGCACAAACTACCATTCAATTGTCGGCCATGAACTGCGAGTGTCAAATCTTACCAATCCATCACCAAGCTTAGACATTATAGACCTCAATGGTTTTCGAGAACTTGCTGATAATGTGAAAAGATTACTAGACTCGATTGATGTTGGAGACAAGAGTAATCTGGAAGACGCATTTGAGGGTTGGCTAAGACACTACGGCCTGGTATGGCCGACGTGTGTCCTTGCACTTCCGAGCAAGTCGGCAGTGGACTTGCGGGCTGAGTAGCATGGCCAATGCCGAAAAGAAACATCGAGCAGCCCCAGATAAGCAGGCTGCCGATGATTTAATCTAAGAGACCGCCGAGGATTTAAACCAATGACTCTGTTGCCACGATTGAGTGAAAGCTCACTGGATGTAATCTGCCGGTGTTTGGCAGATGCGGCCACCCACAAAGAAGTGACGCTCTTGCTCTCACAATGCGGCCTTGAGGAGCAAGGGGGAAATCCCAAATGGGAACGGATGCTTCTTGCCCTCGTGCATCGCCAGAATCGTGACCAGTGTGGAAACAACGCAGTCGCCTTTATGTGTGCTGTTTTGCACCCATCCCGATTTGGTGATCGTCAGGAGGCTTTTGAAGAGTTTCGAGTAAAGGTCAATTACCAGTTATCGTTCTACGGTCTCTCCATCAACGAGAAGGGGCAGGCCCAGGCTGTCTCAGCCGCAACCACGGTCTCCGAAGCTCACAAACGAGCCAACGCACTCCGGGCCGAACTTCTGCATCGCAATGTGCATGAAGATGTTCTGATGTTCTGCAAGGAGGAACTGTTACAGGACAATTACTTTCACTGTGTTCTGGAAGCCAGCAAGAGCGTCGCCCAGAAGATTCGGGACAAGGCGGGCATCGAAGCTGATGGAGCACCACTTGTTGACTTAGCGTTTTCCATTAAGTCGCCTCTCTTGGCATTGAATACGCTGCAAACGGAGTCAGAGCAATCAGAGCAGAAGGGGTTTGCCAATTTGCTCAAAGGTGCATTTGGCACATTCCGAAACGTAACGGCACATGCTCCGAAACTTCACTGGGCAATCAATTTCTGTGATGCGATGGATGCGTTGACAATTCTCTCCTATCTTCACCGTCGTCTCGACGGTACAGTGATCGTAGAGAGAGTGACGTACAACGCCGCAAATGGAGCAGGTTCGAAATGAACAGCGAACTAATTGTATCACTCATGGAGGACATCGGTAGCGTCGAGCCGCCAGGTTGCGTCAACGAGTATATTGAACACCCCAACCCCTTGTACCAGCACAAGGAGTGTGTCGAAGTTGGCTTCATGATGGAGCATCGATTTGCTTTTCACTATTGGATCAAGTGCAAGCAGACGCTCCAAAAGGATCGGCATACAAAGGAACTGATCGACGATGAACGGTTTATGCCTCCTGATCTCGTCACATGGGATTGGCATGACGATTGCGGTGCCGACAGTGACATCATGGAAGAAAGACTCGCCGTGCTTAACCAAGCCGACGAACAAGAGGTTGGACTCTATTCCTGGGCCGGTTTGTGCCAGTTGAACGACGGGCAGATTCTCCCTGCTGTGTGGTTAAACGCCTTAGGAAATGTCTATATTGTCCAAAAACAGAAACAAGACTGCCTTTATGAGAACCGTACACTAAAAGACCGTTATGGACACGAACATCAAATCTTCTATTTTCGCTCCCTAAAACATTTTCCGAAGACTTTTGAGCGAACGCACACGGGGGCTGGTGTAATCTGGGATATTGACCTGGACTTTTTCACCAATGGGAGAAAAGTCTCTGGGCAGTCGTATACTGCTGCACTTTCTGCTACGAAAATAGAGGCAATGCTGTCTCCAAATACGTCCTGGATGCCGCTAATCCTGCGAAACTTGAAAGCTATCACGATTGCGTTGGAACCAGACTTTACTGGTGGACTAAGCGTTTCTCTTGAATTGTACCGACATTGGGAGTCGGCTCTATTTGCCAAACCACTGTTTAGCAAGAAGTGCCGATGGCGAAAAGGAGTGTTAAAGGTATAGACAAATGGCCATCTACGGTTGGTTTCCCACGGAAATGGATATGTTGAGGCAATGACGCCCCATTAGAGGTTGTGGCGAACGCATGGTTGCGGAGATAGATCATGGCAATGCAAACGATTTTCTACTCATGGCAGTCGGACCTTCCGAATTCCACCAACCGTGGATTCATCGAGGACTGTCTCCAACGGGCTATCAAAGACGTTCGTGCTGACGAGGAACTCAAACTCGACCCGTGCATTGATCGTGACACGAGTGGTGTACCGGGGTCTCCCGACATTGCTGCCACGATTTTCGACAAAATCAAGACGGCGGACATCTTCGTTGGGGACGTTTCATTCATTAACCAGGGGGCAACAGGACGCCAAACTCCAAACCCCAACGTTCTAGTCGAATTGGGCTATGCAGCGGGGCGACTTGGCTGGGAAAAGATCATTTGTGTCTTCAATCAGGCAACTGGGGGCGTTGACAACTTGCCCTTTGATATTCGGTCAAGACGGGTAAGGGCTTTCAGTCTCATTGATGGTCAAGAGAAGGCAGAACAACGAAACGCTCTGGTCGGCATCCTCAAAGCAGACATTGCCGGTATCCTCCATGCCCCGGACAAGGAGGAATCCGAAGCTCTCCAGCAATTATTATCGACGCTGGCTTCAGAACTGATCTCGGTCATCATTCTGTGCAATGAGCTTGAACAACGGCAAATCAATCCCTGGCTTGAGTCGTTACGAAGCCAATTTGGTACTTCAGCGGATAGTCTTCGTCACATGGCCGCATCTGATACAGCCATTCGGCAGTCGATGACGACTGAGTTGGAGGAGTTGGCAACGGTTCTTGATGAAGCAGCTAACCTTCGAATGCACAGCGGATCGTGGCCCCAGTTTCAGGGCCTTGTCAAAACAGTTTATGATAAGGCAACGGCCATCAAGCAAAGCCGAATCGATAATGTGCCGCTTTCTGAGGAATCACTGACAGAAATCAAGTGTACGGTTAATACGATCCAGCGAAAGCTGACAGGGCTGGCCGCTCGGGCACAAGACATGATGAATCAAGGTCGCCTTGACGACCTCCAGGGCGAACCATCCCAGTATGGTGATACGCTTCTCCGAGTGAGTTACTACAACATCGATGCTATTCAGCCCAGCCTTTCTGAGAAGGTAAGGGAGATCGGGCGTGGTCTTCACTTGATCGAGACGATGCGGGTGTATTGCGATGGAGGCCGTTCTGTTCAAGCCATCGTGGATCGAATTAAGAAGAATTCGAATGAACTGACCAGTCTAGTGGAAGTAATGAACCAGAATGAAGCAAAAAGAACGTAGTATAACAGGAGCTACCGCAAGAAAGGCCCAACAGCGACTCCGCAGCTTCGCCGATCCCGAGCAGGCTGCCATCCTTGCCCGATTCTTCAAGACCGGTCCCGGCCAGTACGGCGAAGGCGATAAGTTCATCGGTGTCAAAGTGCCAGTAACCAGAAAGGTCGCCAAGGAGTTCACGAGCCTGCCCCTCACCGAGATTGAATGCCTTCTGCACTCTGAAATCCATGAGGAGCGGTTGCTGGCCCTCGTCATTCTGGTCGGCCAGTTCGAGAAGGGCGACAATGCCATCAAAAAGCAGATTTACGATCTCTACCTCGCCAACACTTCCTACATCAACAACTGGGACTTGGTTGACCTTTCGGCTCCACAGATCGTCGGTGGCTACCTTGAGACAAGAAGCCGCAAGCCGCTTGAACGGCTGGCCAAATCAAAAAGCCTGTGGGAGCGGCGGATCAGCATCCTGGCCACCTTCCATTTCATTCGAGAGGGCGACTTCGCCGACACGATCAGGATCGCTAAAATGCTATTGAAGGACAAGGAAGACCTGATCCACAAGGCGGTTGGCTGGATGTTGCGTGAGGTCGGGAAGAGGGACGTGGTGGTGTTGGAGGAGTTCCTCGGCAACCATTGTCGGGTGATGCCACGGACGATGTTGCGGTATGCGATTGAGAGGTTTCCAGAGGGGAAGAGGAGGGGGTATATGAACGGGGGCAATGGAGAGGACATTGGGCAGGTGATCTAGTAAACGGCAAGTCGAGTTGTTGATATGGATACACTTGGGATAGTTGGCATTGTAATCTCAGCAGTGTCGCTGTTTGTCGGGATCGCTGCATGGATGTTTCCCGACTTTCGGCATTGGATATTGCCGAAGATTGGACTTAATCCTAATATTTTTGACCCAAAGGCAATGCTGCCACAGTTGCCACACAGAGAACAGCGGCCTGATAACGGGCCTCACGTAGAGGAAGTGGCTGTATGTGACGGCCCGAAGGACCACGTCCGTCGATCAATACAGCCAAAGTGTGTTGGTATTGAAGACAATTCTGGTCAGTCGGATGGCCTCTCTTCGCTTTCCGCTCCAGTTCGTATCACTTGCCCTGGTTGCGGAGACAACCTTGATTCATTTACTAAGGCATGTCCCAAATGTGGAACATCAATAAGGTGGAAGTGTAACGCATGTGGTGAAAAAGCCAGTCCCGAAATTGAATACTGCAATTCCTGCGGTGCCCCGTTTAGCGAGGCAGCGATATATGAAACCCAGTCCCAAGAACTCAGGAGTTTCATTGACGATATCAAAGCTGATCTGGCTCACTACGAGAGAGGGCATACTCAAGGGAAAGACAATGCGGCGGCAGCAATGGAGTCTAGTCCTCGAAAGTTGCCAAATGAAGAATTTCACTCATTGCACCGTGAGTTTGATGTTGTGCAGAGAGAGCTGTGGGCGGCTATAAAACGCCACATGAAGAGGAATGGCGTTGATGAGCGGGCCGAGGCGTCTATAGACCTAGTCACAGACCGTGAAATGGACCTGATTCGCAGTCACATGTTTAGGCATCTCCAACTGGATGGTCCCGAGTTCGCAATCAAAAGAATGAAGGCGATGCGACGCAACGTGAAACCACTTCTTGGCGAAGAGCAGTATGATATTCATGTGAAGTCTCTTCAAAGATGGATTGATGATGAAGTGGAACGGCTTAGAGCAGTACATAACATTAGAAGTCAGCCGTTCTTTACATTCGGCTGGTTTGGAAAGGTTTTTCGGATCAAGAAGGACAATGGATTTACTCAGCAATGTGTTGTTGGCAATCCCGAGGCAAAGATCAGCGAGAAGAAGTGACAATAGAAAAACGAGAGACCGGCATCACTACATCGCTTCGTTTTTTGACTGGGCCTTTCTCGCCAACACGATTCTGCATTTGATAACGGAACAACAGTGAGAGGAACCCAGTCCCATGAAACACCTCACAATCGCCCTATTCTTATTCCTCCTGACCTGGCCATCCGTTGCTGGAGCCACCGAGCCAACCAATCTCCCATTCGACTCCTGCTCCGGCTACTTCGTCTCCAATCGGTTCGAGCCAGATGCCGCTCAGTCATTCCTGGTCAGCACCAACCAGAAGCAGTTCGACAAGGTATTTGGTTTGGCGGTGGTCATGGGCGACAAGTCGCACCGGCTGCCGACCGACGCCTTCAAGTCGAAAATGGTCTTGGCAGTGGTTAAGAGGGCGAAGGCAGTTTGGGAGTTCAAGGTTCTTGGCGTAACACTGGATAACGGTGTGGTCAAGCTCAACTACACAACAACCTCGAAGAAAAGCGAGTCGGCCACCTTTGCTTGTCCATTGGTCGTTTCCATCCCGAAAGGCAATTACAGAGCGGTGGAGTTCGTTGAGGATAAGCAAGTGGTGAAGAAGATTGGGATTGGAGAGGGTGACCGATGAAAGCTGTCAACCTATTCGATGGCATTCCCAACGATTTGCCCGAGGAGTTGTTCGTCACACTTCTCCAAGCCGACGGCCTGACAATCAAACGGATTGTATCGCAGGGCCAAAGCTCTCCACCTGGGTCTTGGTATGACCAAGACGAGGCTGAATGGGTGATCGTCTTGAAGGGAAGTGCCGTCATCCAGTGTGAGGGCGAAGCTGAACCGATTGAACTTCAACCAGGGTCGTATCTGAACATCCCCGCCCACAAGAGACATCGGGTGGCATCGACCAGTCTGACGGGAAAGACCGTTTGGTTGGCGGTTCACTACCGAGCTTCGGGAAGCTAAGGGGGGCCGTCTACATGTACCACCATACGCAACGTGGCCCATCGGCGTTGGCCTGCTCGGCCACTGCTGTCGCCTTTATCGTTGTAGCCTGTTTCCACCCAATATTCGCCCTCCGCATCGTTTTCTTGATTAGCGGCGTCATTGTGTTGGTAGTGGGATGGTCCCTTGCACACCTGACTGTCGAGGACGAGGGCGACCAACTTGCCTTGCGTTTCGGGCCGTTTCCATTATTTCGGAAACGAATTCGTTACGACGACATCGTTAAGGCTGAAAAAGGACGAACCACTTTCCTGGACGGTTGGGGCATTCATGGGAATGTTTGGAATGTGTGGGGATTTGATTGCGTTCTCCTCTGGCTAAGGTCCGGTGCCGTGCTGAAGGTCGGAACTGACGATGCTGAGGGGTTGGCTTCATTCTTAAAGGGTCGGCTTTGCGACGAACTTCGGACCACAGAGTCATAAACCGCAAATCGGTGGGTTGTTAATGATCCTCCACTGCGACATGGACGCCTTTTACGCCTCGGTCGAGGAACGAGACCGCCCCGAATTGGTCGGCAAACCGGTCATTGTTGGAGGAAGTCCTGAAAAACGAGGGGTGGTGTCGGCGGCTAATTATGTGGCTAGACGATACGGTGTCCATAGTGCGATGCCGTCGGTCGTCGCTCATCGGCTCTGCCCCAATGGCGTCTATTTGCCGCCTCGAATCAGCTATTATGCTGAAATCTCTAAACAGATTCGGGACATCTTCGAGCGGTTCACACCACTTGTTGAGCCGTTGTCGTTGGATGAGGCGTTTTTGGATGTAACCGGCAGCGAACAACTTTTTGGTTCAGCATCCAAAATCGGGTTGAAAATCAAGATGGCCGTCAAAGATGAGACCGGCTTGGTTGTCTCAGTCGGCGTGGCTCCCAATAAGTTCTTAGCCAAGATTGCCAGCGATTTCAAGAAGCCTGACGGCTTTTTTGTCGTTGAGCCAGAACGTGTCCAAGAGTTTCTTGACCCACTGCCTGTTGAACGGTTGTGGGGTGTGGGGAAACAGTCGAGTAAAGTGTTTGAGAAGCTCGGCATTCGCACCATCGGTCAGCTTCACCAATGGCCTATCGAGACATTAAGAAGTCGTTTTGGAAGTCAGGGTGAACATCTTTGGCAGTTGGCTCATGGAATCGATGACGACCCGGTGGTGGCCGAACGAGAGGCAAAGTCCATCTCTCACGAAACGACTTTTGAGCAAGACATCGATGATCTTGATGTGGTAAGGGTTTGGCTGATCGATTTGACAGAGCAAGTGGCTTGGCGGCTTCGACGACATGGGCTGAAAGGTCGCACAGTGCAGTTAAAGGTTCGTTTCGCCGACCTTTCCTTGATTACTCGTTCGCAGACTTTGCCTTCCCCAACTGACATAACCAACGAATTGTGGCAAACAGCCGACGAAATGCTTTGTCATCGCCTGCCGCCCAATCGTCAACCAATTCGTTTGATTGGAGTGGGCGTCAGCGGCTTTGACACGACGGGGTTTGTCCAGGGCCAACTTTTTGACCAAGATGAGCGGAAGAAGCAGGCGGGTTTAGATGTGGCGACCGACCAGATTAGGGAACGATTTGGGTCTGTGGCGTTGAGGAAGGCGGCGGCTATCTCCCAGCAACGTGATCGCCATAATGATTGATCGTGTTCCAAAACGGGGAAGGGATGCCGACACTCACAACGTTCCACCGATAGTCCAATGAAACGGCATTCCCGGAAAGACCAACATTGCAAGGAACAATATGAAGACGGCAACCGACGCAACGATTGCTGTTATCAGTGATCTTTTGAGGCCCTGCTTTCGTTGGGCGACGAGATTTGCCACTGTAGTGACCAGCGGGATGAAGATGAACGTCCACTCGCCGTCATGGCAGTTCTCGGGATACCGGGGAGATTTAACTGTGAAATAGTCCAGGACGCACCAAGCGGCGAAGAAAAACACAAGCAAGACCGCATTCAAGAGCAATATCCGCTTCATGTTGGGGCCGGGATTTGATGTCATGAGCCAAAGACTATCCAGAGAACCATAGGGTATGGCATTGGAGTGTCAAATGGGTCGCCAGGGGGGCGATAAATTCCACTGAAAGCAAAGGCTATCTGTCGGACAAACAAGGCAGCACCATCGTGATTTCCCTCACCATCTCCCCCGACCTCAAATCCAAACTGCCGAATGTGGCCATTGGCTGGCTCACCGCCTCTGTCTCCGTTACCGAATACAACGGCGACCTTTGGAATGAAATTGAGACCGCCACCAGCCGATTTCGTGGGATGACGATGACGGAGGCTAGAAAGGTTCCACCCATCAAGGCCCTTCGGGATGCGTACAAGAAGTTGGGCAACGATCCAACCCGCTATCGGGGATCTAACGAGGCCCTTGTCAGAAGAATCACTCAGGGCAAAGACCTCTATTCAGTCAATGTAGTGGTGAACATCAACAACCTCGTCACTTTGGAAACGTTGTATTCGGCTGGCACGTTCGACTTCGACCATCTTCAACCGCCGATCACATTTAGAATTGGCCAGCCTGATGAGTGCTATTCAGGAATCGGGCGAGGTGACATAAAGCTTGAGAATCTACCGGTGTTCGCCGATCAGTTAGGGCCGGTTGGAAGCACCACCAGCGATTCTGAGCGGGCAATGGTTCGATTACAGACAGAGAGGATTTTGATGGTCATCATCTCATTCGGCGGGCATGACCGGTTGGATAAGGCAGTGGAAAGGGAGGTTGGGTTGTTGGAACAATATGCTATGGCAACGGAGATGGAGACGGGGGTGGTGGAATGACTTAGTTTTTTTGATTTGATTTTGATTGAAATTATGCAGCCATCGCCATCCTGGTCCCCCCAGGCGTCTTTTCCTTTTCAATTGATTACAATTCATTCTGGAACATTTGGTTAGGCATGGTGGGTTGATGATGTTCAAGCAAACCGACATCCGAAAAGCACGCCGCCATCTTCGGACAGCCGATCCCATTATGAAGGCCATGATCGACGCCGTTGGGCCGTTCACCCTATCTCTTGATCGGGATCGCTTTAGGATGCTGGTGTGTTCGATCATTTCCCAACAAATCTCAGGAAGTGCCGCTGCATCCATTTTCAGCCGATTGAGGAAGATGGTCGGGCCAGGATTGACGGCGGCAAACCTCGCTCTTTTTACAATAGAAGAGTTAAGGTCGGTCGGCTTGTCGCCTCAAAAGGCGTTCTATATCACCGATCTGGTCACAAAGGTTAATGACGGAGTGGTCAACCTTCGGCAGATCGGACGGTTAGGAGATGAACAAGTCATCGACCAACTGATTCAGGTGAAGGGGATTGGTCGATGGACGGCCCAAATGTTTCTGATTTTTTCATTGGGCAGACTCGATGTCTTCCCTCATGACGATTTGGGTGTGAGGTCGGCTATTCGGGACAACTATGGCCTTGCTGACCTACCGGATAAAGAAACGGCCCTCGAAATCGCCGAACCGTGGCGACCATTTTCATCAATAGCGAGTTGGTATTGTTGGCAATCGTTGGACTTGGAATAGAGGAAGGGCCGCATAATGGGAAACGACGACTGGCGAAAACTGCTCTGCCCTAAGTGCCATCAACTCAAGAAGACTTGCACCTGCAAGCCCGAGGTGCCAAACAAGTCCACCGTAGTTCGTGTGGGCCGAGAGACGAAGGGTCGTGGCGGCAAGGGCGTGACGATCATCTCCGATCTGCCGCTTGATGAAAGCGGTTTAGCGGAACTTGCCGCCAAACTTAAAAACAAACTTGGAACTGGCGGGACGGTCAAAGATGGGCGGATCGAGATTCAGGGCGATCAGCGAGATCGAATTTGTCAAGAACTTGAGGGAATGGGGTATCGAGCGAAGAAGGCCGGAGGGTGAGACTATTCGAGTGGCGGTGCCTTGAAAAATCCGTTGTCATGGGCCTTCTGCACGAGCAAGCCGCAGCATCGCCGCTGCCGACTCCCGGCCAAACTGTATCTGCTTGCGGCGGAACATCGGATAGCCAAGTCGGGTCAGAATGTGCTTTGCTCGTGAGAACGAAAGGATGTCGTACCACACGCAGTTGTCCGTTTGGTTCCATTCGACCAAGAAACGTTCCTCGCCAATGGTCGCATGATCGGGCAAGGTGCCATAGGCAAAACCAAACCGTTGGATCGGCTCCACCTCATCGACGACATATACGATCCGACAGGCATTGAGCCACCACAGGCCGATGACATGGGCTAACACAGCCATGACTTCGCCTGTTTGAATTCGCATTTCCGGCGAATACGCCTCCAACCAGCCGGGGTTGAATTGCTCCCACCGTTCCAGCCCGGCCCTGGCGATCTGGAAGGTTTTCTGCCCCTCACCCAACTTGGTTCGGGTATGAGCTACAAGAAAGCCTGTCGGGGGATGGCCCGCCGTTGCACCAACCGCCGAATAAGTAAACTCAGACGCCGCCTGGGCCGTGAGAAAGCGGCGAATCGTGTCAGGAGAAGGTTTTTGTAACGACAGCATGTTTACCCTCCACCTTGCCTATGCCCAATAATAAAAGTAAAGTTCACAATAACAGTAAAGCAAGTCGTTTTCCCGCCGAACTGTGAGTGAAGACCGATGGCGTTCCACGAGCCTGAAGCTTCTGACCAGGATCATCGTCCCGTTGTCCTGCTAACGGGAGCGACGGGCTATGTTGGTGGTCGTTTGCTTCCACTTCTCGAACGACGCCCGCTTGTGGTTCGTTCCCTGGTCAGGAACCCAGAGAAACTCCATTCACACTGCAAGCCGTCCACGCAGGTTATCCGTGGCGATATACTCGACATACGCTCGCTCGACGAGGCCATGCGTGGCGTCCATGCCGCATACTACCTCGTCCATCTCATGTCTGGAACCACGGATTTCGAGAAGCAAGACCGGCAGGCGGCGGTCAACTTCGCTGGTTCTGCACAGCGGGCGGGAGTTCGGCGGATCATCTATCTCGGTGGTCTTGGCGATGATACCAACGCCAACCTTTCGCCACACTTGCGTAGCCGCCATGAAGTTGGACGAATCCTGCGGGATTCCGGCGTGGAGACCATCGAGTTCCGAGCCTCGATCGTGATTGGGGCGGGGAGCCTTTCGTTTCAGTTGATACAATCGCTGACCGACCGATTGCCGGTCATGATCTGCCCACGCTGGCTTACGACACCGACGCAGCCCATTGCCGTGGACGACGTGCTGGCCTATCTCTTGGCGGCGAAAGACTTGCCTGCGGGTGAGAGCCGTATCTTCGAGATCGGCGGCACGGATGTCGTGACTTACGGAGATTTGATCCGAGAGTACGCCCGTCAAAGAGGTCTGCGGCGTTGGTTGATTTCTGTCCCCGTGCTGACGCCGTATCTGTCGGGCCTGTGGCTGGCCCTGGTGACGCCAGCTAGCTTCGAGGTCGGGCGACACTTGATCGAGGGATTGAAGAATCCCACCGTGGTTCAGGATAAGAAAGCCCTGGAGGTGTTCTCCATCTGTCCGATGGGAGTCTCAGCGGCCATCCAAAAGGCCCTAGCGGTCAGGAATTCCGAAGGCTGATGCCATTACTTGGCGGGGTTACGCCGCTTTAACGCCTTCGCCAACTTCTTCACTGCCAGTTCCTTCGCTTTGGCTTCCACCTCGACGGTCATATCAAGGCCCTGCCAGAACTTCGGGAAGTCACGGATTTGGATGTAATCGTGGTGCCGATAGGGCTTCGGTCCGTTCCAACCTTCCAACGGACTGGAGATGTGAAACAGAGGCTCCCGATCCCAAGTTGCCAAAGCCTGTCTTGTGGCTTCTTCTTCGGTCATCCCGTCAGGTGTGCAGCGATGGTGGTGAACATCGTAAACGAAAGGAATACCGTGTTCCCGGCAGAACGGAAGCAAATCAACGGGCGTGAAAACTCTGTCGTCGTTTTCGAGCGTCACCAACCCACGGGCCACCCCGGACAATCGGGAGATATTTGTCGCAAACGCCTGCAACGCCAGCAGCTTGTCGCCATAAGCCCCACCGCCGTGGATGTTCACCACATCGGCCCCGATCCACTGAGCAACCTCTGTTTGGTACTCCAACTCCGCAATCGACTGGCCAACGACATCGGGCTGTGATGAGTTCAAGACAACGAACTGGTCGGGATGAAATACCGTTCGCAGCCCGGCACTTTTTGCAAAGGCTTTGCATTTCCGAAACTGGCTGACGATCTGTCGCCCACCCGGCAGTTCTTTCAGGTCGTAGCCCACATCGGGATGGGTCTTCAGCGGAAGAATCTGGCTGTTGACACGGAAACATCCGATGCCATGTTTTGAACAGAATTGCAGTGCCTCCATTAAAGCCAAGGCATTGGCTGCACATAGTTCGGCCAACTTCCTCCGGCCTTTGTCGAGCGGTAATCGTTTGATGGCCGTAGCACTCGTCGTGCGGAACTTGATCGGTTGATCCCGAAAAATACAGCAGAGGCCGAGGCGGAGCATTCGACTACCTTTGTATCTTCGTTGTCGGTTCAGACCATTCTAAGAATTTAGTTGCCAGATGGTGAAGTTCAATACGGCAGCAAAACTGACCCAAGCCAGATACGGCACGAATAGAAGTCCCGCCATCGCAGATCGGAACCAAAACGCCAGCATTGTCGCCAAAATTGCCACCCAAAGAAGAACAACGTCAATGAAGGCGGCATCGGGGCTGTGCAGTCCAAAGAAAAGCCATGACCATGCTGCATTGAACGCCAACTGGATGGCAAAGAGGGTCAGCGGCACGAGTGCGTTGCCTCGTCGCCATACCAGCCACGCCGCCACGGCCATGCTTAGGTAAAGAAACGACCACACCGGGCCAAAAATCCAGCCGGGCGGCGTCCACGCCGGTTTCACCAGTTCGGCGTACCAAGTGGGAATGTTGGGAGCGGTTGCCAGCCCACCGATCCCAGCCACACCAAAACAGACCACCACCAGCCCAACCAAAGCGAGCCAGGGATGTTTCGGAGGATCGGCAAAACTCACTTTTCATTCCTCTTCGATGGAGTAGCAATCTCCATGCACACTGCAATAAATTATAGGTTGATGTGGAGGCAGGGGGAGTGGAATACTCCGCATCAATTGAATATGATCTATTTCGCCGGTACTTGTTCAGCGGGATAACTCATGAGCGGCAACAACGAATTCTCGGCCCTGCGGGCGATCAAGACCGCCAAGCAGCACTTGCTGGCCTCGCCCGACAAGGTGTTTCCCCTTCTCTGTCCCACTCGGGAATACGACTGGATCGAGCCGTGGAAGTGCCGGATGGTTCAGCGACAACTTTACCACTATCTGACGACGGGTGAGATGCTGAGGGGCGTCTTGTAAACCGCATCGGATGCTGAAATGGAGGCTCAGAACATGGGCGGCTGTTGTCTCGCTGTGCTGATCTTGTTGCTAGGCCCACGGCTGTTTCTAATCGCCATGTGGCTGATGACGAATTGGTACGTCGCCTTCGATTCGAGGTTGGTTGCGTTCCTCGGTTTCATCTTCCTTCCGTACACTTCATTGGCGTGGATGTTCATCTACTTTAACAACGGAGGCCAAATCCAAGGCGGATACTTGGTCTTGCTAGTTCTTGCCGTCTTGTTCGACATCGGAGTGTTCTCGGGCGGTCACCGAGCCATGAGGAAGAAATGAACCACATCGAACTTGCCCTTAGCCGCTTTGCCGATGGCTTCAACTGTTGTCAGGCCGTGCTGTCGGCCTAGGCCGAAGGGATCGACGAGGAAACCGCCTTGAAGATCGCCTCGGGCTTTGGCGGCGGCATGGGACGAATGGCCGAAACTTGCGGCACAGTCACCGGGGCGATGATGGTGTTGGGACTGAGATTCGGGGCCGCATTGCCAGACCGGGCCGCAAAAGAATTGGTCTATGCAAAGGTCTGGAAGTTTGCCGACCGCTTCAAAACACGCAACGGTTCACTTCTGTGCCGGGACTTGTTGGCCTGCGACATTAGCACGCCCGAAGGGTATGAAGCTGCCAAGGAGAAGCAGCTTGTGTCAACGACGTGTCCAAAGTTCGTGCGGGATGCCGCTGAGATTCTGGAAGAGATGCTATCCATCAAACAGGGGAAAACGTCAGAAAATTAGGCGTGATTTATCAACCTATACTTTCCTGATGCTATTTCCATTGTCACCGGAAAAAAGGGGCTTACCGATGAAACGTCGTGCCATCGTCCTGACTGTCTTTGCTACAATACTCTCTTCGCTGGCTGCGAGTAATCAACCGGCTGATGCCTGTACCGGCATTCGCATCAAACCGAAAGACGGTTCGGTGATTGCGGCCCGCACTATGGAGTTCGCCGCCGACCTTCAGTCCAACGTCGTTGTAATTCCAAGAGCAATGGAGTCTGTCGGGACGGCCCCTGGCTACAAGCCCGGTCTTCGCTGGAAATCGAAGTACGGATGTGCGGGTGCCAATGCGTTCGGCGCGTCGGTTATTGTGGACGGGCTGAACGAAAAGGGACTGGCCGCCGCCATCTTCTATTTCCCTGGCTACGCTAAGTACCAAGAAGTCAAGGAAGCGGATGTCGGCAAGGCGATTGCCCCGTGGGAACTTCCCACATACTTGCTCGGCACTTGTTCCAATGTGGACGAGGCGGTTGGGGCCGTGCGAAACATCCGTGTCGGTGAAGTCGTTCAGATCAACTTGGGATATTGTCCACCGTGCCATTACATCGTCCACGACGCCGGTGGGCGGTGTCGCGTGCTGGAATATGTAGACGGCGAACTGAAGGTTCACGACAACCCCCTGGGCGTGATAACCAACTCGCCGACGTTCGACTGGCATGTCACAAACCTTCGCAATTACGTCAACCTGACGGTGAACAACGTGCCGCCAGTTGACATTGCAGGGATCAAGTTCGGCGGCTTCGGCCAGGGCAGTGGAATGTTGGGACTGCCAGGCGATTTCACGCCGCCTTCCCGTTTCATCCGAGCCGTGGCGTTTTCCCAATCGGCGCTGCCTGTGGCGACGGCCCACGAGGGAGTTCTTCAGGCATTTCATATCCTGAATCAGTTTGACATCCCGAAAGGTGCGGCAAGAGGCGTAGAGAATGGCAGGCCGGTTGCCGATTACACGCTATGGACAAGCGTCTCCGACTTGACGAACCATCGCTATTATTTTCGGACGTTTGACAACAGCCGCATCCGCATGGTTGACTTGCAGAAGATGAGCCTCGACGCCAAGGCAATCAAGACGATCTCGATGGCTGGACAAGAGGTGATCGAGGACTTGTCAGACAAGGCAGATTAGCACTTGCCAAGGACGATCCCGGTGAGTTCTTCAATCAGGGCTTCTTGGCCGGCCTTGATCTTCGTCCGCGCCGTCGCTAGATCAAAGAACTCTGCCCGGTCAATCTCGGGGAACTCCATTTCTCGACCTGAGTGTGGTGGCCACTCCATCGTGAAGGTGTTGCTCTTGATGGTTGTGGAATCGCAGTCGCCCTCAAAAGCCCAGGCGTGAACGACCTTTCCACCCTTCTGCGTGATTGGTTGCAGTGGAATAAATGGGCCGGTCGGCTTCAGGCCAGTCTCTTCTTCAAACTCCCGTTGGGCGGTGACGAACAAATCTTCGTCGGCATCCGGTTCACCCTTGGGAATCGACCAAGCCCCGTTGTCTTTATTGACGAAAAATGGACCACCAGGATGGGCCAATAGGACTTGAATAGCGCCATCCTTGACTCGGTACATCAGCAAGCCTGCACTGATTCGAGGCATAGTCTATCTATTCTTCGTTTGGCCGAACGATTGAGCCAACAGTGGCTTTCGTGGCGCGCAGGTAGTCGTCAGGGGCCAGAAGCATTTGTTTTCCTCGCACGCCCGCCGAAACCGCTATCACGTCAAACAACTGAATCTGTTCGTCAACGTACACGGGATAGTCTTTCTTTCCCGCCAAAGCCGTCACACCGCCACGCATGTAGCCAGTAAGCGGTTGCACTTCCTTCAGCGAGACCAGTTCCACGGCTCGGATATTCGACAGTCGAGCAAGGGCCTTGAAATCCACTTCGGCATCGGCCGGAACAACCGCCAACAACACGCCCTGACGATCGCCTCGGGCCACCAATGTCTTGAAGACCTGTTCCGATGGTAACCCAATGTCGTGGGCAACTCGCTCGGCGCTCAGGTCATTCGGGTCAACCTCGTACTCCCGAACCTCGTAGTGGATGCCGAGCGTGTCGAGAATACGCATGGCGTTGGTCTTCATCGTGGCACCTCGCTTATCCACCCGACCGACAGCACATGCCACAAATTGCCATATATCCTGCCACCGCAATCAGGCTGCTGGCGGCTATCGCTCTAATCCATGCCGGCCAACGAAGCATGGCAAACATCGACATGGCAAAGATTACCGTGACTCCAATGTTTCCCCACGGCACAAGCGGATAGGCCCAGATTGTGCCCGTAAAAGGCCACAGTAGGTGAACTCCCCAGATCGGCAGATTCTTTCCAACCGAGAACATAGCATCTATCAGCAAGTGGCTGTAGGCTGCCAAAACGCCGATCACGATCCAGAGAAACAATTCTGAACGCCGGTGTGGTGGAGTCTTTACTTGGCCACAAACCGCCAACGCCTTCCAATGTTTCGCCAGCCAGCCTTGAATTCTGTTGAGTACGTTCCATTGATAGGCAACAGTGGATATGACCATTGCGGCCAACCCGGCGACAAGAAGATTGTGCCCCCCAATATCGGTGCCCATCGGCGTACAGGCTCGGTCCTAAGACAATGGCCAGTCCATCCAAATCGGGAATTTCAGCCGCAACACCGGCCAAGGCAACAATCTGCCAGCCATGCCGTCGGTAAAGGCCAATCGCCAAAGTGCCATTGATGCCGATCATGGCATGTTCGTATACGGTCATAACACTTCTGAGCCTTGCACGGGCGGCAATATGCTTACCGAATAGCATCCACTCCGGCCACTTGCCATGTTCGATGTTCAACACTTCGTGCCTATGATAACAGTCAATTTGACGGCCGAAAAGTGTCGCCCAGCGCCGGTTCTGGTTCCAGTCACATCCGCGTCAGACCGGCCAAAAGTGGCTGAACTCAGTATGCGGCCGGTTCAAAATGCGTTGTTTTACCGTATGCCCTGACATTCCCGACGCAAATGTGGATGCGGCCAACGTCGAATTGCGCCGTCCTCCAGCCATCGTGGCCAGCAGGCCGACATCGAACCGTTGCACATTGGGCAACGGATCAACGTTGTGCGTGTGGGTCAGGCACCACTTCAGATACCGCCCGTCTCGCCTTTCGGGATGCCGGAACAGCTTGACATATCTGGCGGGTTCGTCCTGAGTCACGGCCAACCACGCTTGTCCAAGGCGCTCCTCCCATGCCGTCGTTCGATCGTCAAGCGTCTGCCAGTGGAGCAGCCGCACCTCGTCGGGGTATTGCACCACTGCCAGTGGCGGCAGCAGGAGTCCCATTGCCAGGCGGAACGTCGTCTTGCCGCTACACTGCGGACCAATCAGCAGCAACGCCGGCTGCCGCCTGTCGGGTTGCAGGACCAAGCTGTGAATCCAGAGATTCAATTCCGGTCGTCGATCGACGGCCGGGGCTGTGCCTGTACTACACGCATCACGTTCTGTCGGTCCTCTGGCGGCACGGCTATCAAAATCGCGCCGTGGTTCAGGCCGGGTCGATGCAATGGCCTCGGGTCCGGCGAACGCGATGTCGGTGGCCCTGGGCAACCTGCCGGAAATGCACGTCTGGGTCGGGATCGTCGATCGGCAGGAGATTGTGGACTTCACCACCCGCCACTTGAAAAAAGCGGCTGCTGCGCTGGGGCCGTGGACGGCCGCCGATCCGCCGAGATACCTGTGGTGCCCGACCAACCAGACGCCGGACTGGGTGGTCTACCGGCAGGCCCAATGAGTGGCAAATAGTTGGCGCGGGCAAGCTGAACAGCACGGGCGGACAATCTTGTTCTGCTTCAATTTGACGCGGTGCTTCCGCAGGTACCGCTGGGGGAAGTGGGTACTGACCTACCTACCGCCCTTATAAGGGCGGTAGGTAGGTATCTGGACCAGTTCTGAAGCAGACTTGTGCCGCCCCGACGCCCCTAGGTAGACAAAGAGGTTTTCGGCCGCGTTCGCCGAGATCGAGACTCACAATGTCCACTCACGCGATCGGATTGCCTCAACAACGGCGGTTGGGTTTAGATGCCTGATGTACCTATCGGTCGTTGCTACGCTTGAATGGCCTAGCTGGCATTGAATGACGTGCAGCGGCGTTCCTTCATTGGCTAACTCAAAAGCGTGTGTGTGCCTCAACCCGTGTGGGTGACATCTCTTGTCGATCCCTGCCTTTCGTGCCAGCCGGGGCAGCAGCGCTCGGACATAAGCTGATTTGAGCGGCCCGCCCTTGAGTGTACAGAACACTGGGGCACGAGCATTGATGCCGACTGCTGTCCGACGATCCAACCAAAGCTGAAGGATTGCCCAGGCACCGATATCGAGGCCGACCACACGGGATTTGTTGTTTTTGCCATGCAATATCCTGACAATACCACCCTGAATGTCCAAGTCCTTGGGCATGAGCGCCAATGCCTCGCCGATGCGCAAGCCCGCCCGATACAGAATGGTGACTAAGGCTGCGTTACGAACGCCTGAAATTGCCCGTTTCGAACAGGCTCGGATGAGCGCTTTCGCTTCGTCTGGATTGAGCGGTTCGGGCGGCAGTTTGCGGCCTTTGTTGGTTGGAATGGAGGCGGACTTCATGGTTGATCTCCAAAAGGGTTGCGATAGAGTTACACTTCTCACGGGAAGCGTAGCTCTATTGCTCTCGTGGTTGCTGCTGATGCCGTTATCTGGGAAAAGCGTAACTCTTTTGGCGATATTTCAGACCGAACGTAGTCTTGTACGGCTTCGTTAGGTCGTATCAGGTTGAATTTCCCAATGAGTCACAACGAACTTGCCGAATGGTCCTTTACACGCCGGGCGGAAGTCACCCAGCCCGACCCGTTTGCCCGTGGCGTCCACGATTTCGCGGAGTAACCTGACATTGATGATGTCCGTGTCCAAGTCGATCGTGAACGCGAGCTTCCAGTCGTGAAAGCAGGGCCGATGGCAAAGAATTCGTCCGCCGGTCGCCGGAATTCGCACCGCTCGCGTATCAACTTCCCACGGGTCTTTATGTTCGATTGGCACCTCAACACACGGAATGGAAACACAGGCTGGGATCAGACTGGTTTTTTGTGTTGTAATCTTTGATTTTCCAGCCTTGAAGAAACTGCCGCCGTCGATGATCGCACGAAAGATATTTGGCTGGGGTATGACGTACTTGCCATCCTGACCAAGATAAAGTCGAGCTTCTGCTTGCTCGCGCGGCGTGCCCTTATCGTTCGCCGCAGCACTGCCTCGCGTGCCGTTGGTAGCTGCCATAGCAGCGGCATCGGTGAATTTGTTGCACAGAAGTGGAGTCACGCCTTCAAGCGTCACCTCGATTAACATAGTAAAGCTCCTTGGATTGGAATGCGTTGCCCCGCTATGCTCTGCTCGGCTGCGTTGAGCCGGGCCACGCCATGCTGCGCTAGGGCGAACTATGCCTTGCATTGCGATACAACGCGATGCCCAGCATCGCTGTGGTAGACAGTGCTATTGCATGTCGGGTATAATGATGGTTCCATGTTGCGCGAACGATGAGCAGACGGGGAATCCATCCTGCCGCCTTGTCGATGGCTTTTGAGATGTCCAGCGACTTTGGAAAGCCTTGGCTATACAGCCACATCAGACAGTCACGTATTCCCCAGCCAGCATCCTCAATCGCACAGGCGAGGCGGTGGTAGGTGCGCGTTCCGCCGAAGGCCAGGAGCGATGCGCCCGGCTTGCAGACGCGGGCGACGGCCTGCCAATAGACAGGGCCAGGCACATCATGGTCCCAGTCCCTTTCCATGAAGCCGATTCCATAGGGGGAGTCGGTAACTACGCAATCCACCGATGCTTCGGGCAACTGTGGCAACACGTCGAGCAGGTCGCCGTGGTAGAGCGTGATGCCGTCCTTCTCGAAGTGCGGGCGGATCATGGCTTGCGTTTGTCCTCAAGCAGAAAACCGCTGCGATCGGGCGCTGTGCGCCGCTCAAAGTCGTCCCACACCGAGGTCAAACCAGCACGATCGAACAGCAGGAGGATTTTGGAGTAACAGGCACGGGTAGTTACGGAGGCGTCCTCGTTGGTTCCAGCGGCTACAGCATTACGCCATTGAGAAAGAGTTCCACTCAAGACAGCCACGTTTACGTTTGGAACCGTTGTCGCGGCTCGCACAAACGATATCCCGGACGTTCTTTCGAGAATGTCCAGCAGATCGCGTTCGTCGGCGATTACGAGCACACTGAATGAAACGTGAGATAGCAGGTTCAAGGTGAGTTCGGTCGATTCGTCTTTGAGTGCTGCTAGACATATCAGAAACTTCTCTGTGTCTGACAGTTTTCTGGGGCTGGCATCGGCAGCACCTGCGATGTTGTAACCCAGTGCTTCGTGTGTTAGGCTCAGCAACGTGGCGAAGTCGATTGCTGGTCCAATAATAAGTACAGCTTCAACAGGCACAGCTTTTCTCCAGAGCAACAACACAGAATGATTCCGGTATCGTTACCGGGTATTAGTGAGGTTTCCGATGATCCACGTAATCCATCTGCATGGACCGTGGAATCTTGGCCAGCATGTAGGCGTTCTCGATGGGAATCTCGCCTCGATCCACCATCACCTGGACTTCTCTCAGGAGTTTGGTGAGCGTGAGGCACTTCCCGATCCAAACGGGCGACTTGCGGATGAGACAAGCCAGCCCGCTTTGGGTCATGTCGGGGTTCCGCGCCATCAGCCTCTTTAGCTGCTGGGCGTACTCCGCCAACTTCGTCTCCGGCGAGATTGCGTTCGCCTGGAGCATCAGGACGAGGGCTTCGTCGTCGGTCGTTTCCCGGATGAGGCAGGGGAGCGTCTCAAGTCCTGCCTCCTTGGCGGCGGTGAAGCGGTGACATCCTTCGATGATCTCGTAGAGATCGCCGACGGGCCTTACCAGCAACGGCTGGAGAATGCCGTGATCCCGGATGCTGTCCCGCAGTTCCCAGTAATCAATAGATTGCCGGTCAACGTCTCGCAGCCTGACTTTGGGTTCTCGCAGGACGTGGATCGACAGATGCTTCTGGTCGTCCATGCGAAACCCTCTCTCGTCCTGTAAGTAAGGTTGGGCCAAAAGGGAAAAAACTCCCGCGAATAATTTTTTCCAAGAGAAAATTGGAATTGACGCGGCGTTACAACCGGACCACTTCGGCGAGAGATTCACCCGCAAAGACGCCTATCTGCGGGAGTTTTTTCCTGTTTGGCCCAACCTTATCTCTAGGAAAGGAACAGGAGCGATACATGCCCAAAGTCACAGAAGCGATTCAGAATTTCCTCCGCGCCCGTCGCACTGCCCACAACGGTCCCGATCTGCTCGACCGCATCCTCGCCCACCCCGGCGCTATGGAAATCCAGGTCAACGTCGCCGCCGACAACGGCGAGCTGGTGGACGGAAAACGGAGCACTTACACCGACGGCGAGTACGAATGGTTCAACGTCCGTATCCCGAAGAACGCCGCCAGCGAACCGGAATTCCGCGACTATGAACTCCGCTGGCCCTTGGACCTGCACGTCGAAGGCATCGGATGGACCGGCTGGGACTGGCAAGCCCGCCGGAGCCGGGCAGTCGGCTTTGACTTCGACGCCATCACGGGCCACGCCAAGGGCATCGGCGTGAGCAACGAGGAGTTGGAGCGGATCAAACAGGCCGCGATGTCGCTCCCCTACGTCGAGGTCCGCAAGAGCACCGGCGGTGCTGGCCTGCATCCTTATGTCTATTTCGATGACGAAGGCGTTCCCACCGCCAACCACACGGAACACGCCGCCCTGGCCCGTTGCATCCTGGGCATGATGTCCTCCGAGACCGGCTTCGACTTCGCCTCACAGATCGACGCCTGCGGCGGGAATATGTGGTTCTGGCACCGGAAGATGACGCCCGAGAACGAAGGGCTGAAACTCATCAAGCCAGCCGAGAAGGTACTGTCGATTTCGGACTTGCCTGCCAATTGGCGCGATCACATCGAAGTGGTCACCCGGCGGCGGGCCAAGGTCCGGGTGCAAGTGGAGAATGAATACCTCGATCCGTTCGAGGCGCTCACCTCGGCCCGCAGGGTAGTGCCGCTGGATGAAACTCACAAGCAAATCCTTGACGAACTCTCCAACTCAGGGTTTACGACGATCTGGGTGTCCGACCATCATCTCTGCCAGACCCACACCAAGGCCCTGGAGAAGCTGATGGAGAGCGGGAAGTACAAGGGCATCTACCGCACGATCTCTCAAGGCCGAAACCCCGGCACGCCCAATTGCTTCTGGTTCCCGTTGGAGAACGGCGGCTGCCGGGTCTACCGCTTTTCCCCCGGCGTTCGGGAAGCCGAGACCTGGAACCAGGACAGGGAGGGGTGGACGAACTGCTACTTCAACTGCCGCCCTAATCTGGCCACCGCCGCCAAGGCGGTAGGTGGCCAAGAAGACCCTGACTATCGCGGTTTTGCTTTTGCAACGGTAGCCGATGCAATCAAGACAGCCGAGGTACTCGGGCAAGACATCACCCTGCCGGAGTCCCTGTTGTCCCATGAAGCGCGCCTCAAATCCTATAGTGGTCGGCTCGTGATGCACATTACGAAAAAGCCGGGCGAAAGGGACCAGCCGTTAGATGGTTGGATTAACAGACAGCTGGCGTGGTCCAAGGTTTTTGATGTTCACACGAATCCGAAATGTGATGAACAGATTATCAAGCGACGAATCGTAATTCCATATCTTTCTTGCGCGGAGTTGGATAGCGGCAGCTACGAATTGGAATACCTTATCGACGGCATATTGGTCGCTCTGCAACCATTTATTCTGGCAGGTGCCCGAAAATCTCTGAAGACGACGATTTTGATTGCGATGGCAATTTCTCTGGCAACAGGACTACCGTTCCTTGGTCACTTTCCAGTCAAGCGTGCTTGCAGGGTAATTGTGCTGAGCGGAGAAAGCGGTCTCAGTGTAATTCAAGAGACAGCGCGCCGCATCTGCCGCTCAATGAATATCCAATTGGCTGACATCACAAATCTAATCTGGTCTCCTTTCATACCACAACTGGACGACACCAATCACTTGAACGCCTTGGAACAACTTATAAAGGACACGAGTTGCGAAGTTGTCGCTGTCGATCCAGCTTATCTGGCAATGGGTGGTAGTGAAGCTGGTAATGTGTTTATTCAGGGAGAGAAACTGGGACGGATCAGCAGATTATGCGAACGCAACAAAGCTGGGCTTATTCTCGCGCACCACACCACAAGAACATCGGAACGTCAAGGCAAGCACAAACCGCCGGAATTGGACGACATCGCGTGGGCGGGTTTTAGTGAATGGACGAGGCAATGGGTGCTGGTCGGACGACGTGAGGACTATGTGCCCGGCTCCGGCGATCATCACTTGTGGCTTAGTGCGGGAGCGGCGGCAGGCCATAGTTCATTGTGGGCACTTGACATCTCTGAGGGCGGTGCCGGTTTGCCACGCCATTGGGAAGTCACCGTTTCGACACCTAGCGAAGCATACCAGGAGAAAAAAACTGGTTCACTTCGGCAACGCATTTTAGCAGCGGTACCTGACTTTCCTAATGGTGAAACCATGTCTGTTATCTTGGCCAACGCTGGTGTCAAACACGATAAGAAGGCATCAGCTTTCGTTGAGATGTTGGTCAACGAGGGCAAACTTATACGACAGAACGTCAAGAAGAAGGGCGTAACCTATGACGGTTTTTGTCTGACCCAAGCAACCTAGTCCAAGAAGAGGATTGAACTGTGAACATACGTCGTTTTGTTGAGAGATCAAGAGGCCAACGACTACATTTCATGCAGGCTCCCTCCATCGACCACTTGTTCCACCGTTGGGCGCTACCAGGGCTTTGTCTTCTTGATTCTAAATCCGCTGAACGATACCCCGCGCACGACTATCGGAAACACATTGCTGGACCATGCCAACCGGCATCTTTAGCGGGGGCCTGGTAGACCAGAGGAAGGGTGGCTATAATGATGGAATCACTCTTGACTGTAGCCCAGACTGCTAGAACGCTTGGCGTCAGCCCGCGAACGGTTTGGACGTTGACGCAAGAAGGTGTTTTGACGTGCATCAGGATCGGTCGGCGGGTTCTATACGCGCCAACCGACATCGAGGCGTTTGTAGATTGCTGCCGACAAGGAGATGACAAACAACCAGCGTTACTGGAGGCGAAGTGAAATGGCCAGTATTTCTCGACAAGCCAACGGCCGTCGGATCGTCCAATTCATGGCACCGGACGGCAAACGCCGATCCATCCGACTCGGGAAAGTGACGCAACGCATTGCTGAGACTGTTAAACTGCGTGTCGAGTTGCTCGTTGCCGCCAAACTGGCTTGCCATGCAATCGACGATGAGACTGGGCGCTGGTTGGCTGAACTGGATAGTCGCCTGATTGCCAAGCTGGCTGCTGTGGGCCTCGTGCCGAAGCGCGAGCCGGACCCGTTGACGACTGTGGGAGGATTTTTGACGGAGTACATCAACCGGCGAGTGGACGTGAAGCCGGCAACGAAGGAAGTCTGGTCGCAAGTTACACGGAACCTGCTGGAGTGCTACGGTGCGCAGCGCGATCTTCGGACGATCGACGAGATGGCAGCCGAGGATTTCAAGCTGTTTCTACTCAAGCAGGGGCTTGCCTCGACCACGGTGGCCAAGCGGCTGCAATTCGCACGGCAGTTCTTCAAGGCAGCCGTCAAACGGAAGCTCATTCCGAGCAACCCCTTCGCCGACGTTGGGGCCAAGGCAACGATGAAGGACGATCGAGAGCGTTTCATCACTCGGGAAGAGACCGACCGTCTGCTGGCAGCGTGCCCAAACATCGACTGGCGGGTGATCGTTGGCCTCTGCCGATTCGGCGGGCTACGGTGCCCGAGCGAAGTGCTGACGCTGGAATGGGTGGATGTGGATTGGGATCGCGGTCGCTTTCGCGCCCATTCACCGAAAACGGAGCATTACCCTGGCAAGGCAAGCAGGATGGTTCCGTTGTTCCCGGAACTTCGGGCGATCCTCACTGAGGCGTTCGAGGCGGCGGAAGATGGAGCCGTGTACGTCGTTGGCAATGATGCCTATCGGAAGGCGGCCAACACCCCTGGTGGATGGAGGAACTGCAATCTGCGGACCCAGTTTGGCCGGATTCTGAAACGGGCCGGCTTGGAGCCTTGGCCCCGGCTGTTTCACGCCCTGCGGGCGTCCAGGGAAACTGAGTTGGCGGCCGAATACCCGGTCCACGTCGTCACGGCCTGGCTCGGCAATACGCCGAAGATTGCCATGAAGCATTACCTGATGACGACGGAATCCGACTTCTCAAAGGCGATGGGTCGGCTGGTCGAAAAAGCGGTGCAAAATCCGGTGCAGTCTAGTGATGATTCCGGTGCAAAACGCGGTGCAGCAGCCTGCCGCAGCGACTCGAAGGAGGTCGCAAGAAACGACACAAGCCGTTGCGAAACAACGGCTTATGCGAAATCTTTCGATGACTTGCCACGACCTGCAAAAATCATCAGCGGAGAGGACAGGATTCGAACCTGCGGACCAGTTTCCCGGTCACCGATTTAGCAAACCGGCGCTTTCGACCACTCAGCCACCTCTCCATCAGCCCGAAAAGCAAGGGCAGACTGCTCTCTATTCTACTGTCTTGCTTGGCCGCTGCAAGCCACGCGGACGCCGATCGAACGCCGACTGCGGCAAATTTCTGGGATCGAACACCCGATGCCGCAAAGTTTGCGGGATAGGAGGGCCTCCTGGCCGCACAGCGGGGCTGGCAGCCCGGGGCCCAGCATCCTTCCAGACGCTTGCACCATCCACAACGGCAACGCTCGGCTTCACCGCGATCTCTCGGACAGGCCTGCCCGAGCGGGTCGGCTGCGAGACGTGTCTAGTTGCGGCCGCTCGGGTCGTTGCTTGGGCGCGAGTTTCGCGGCTTGCCGTCTTCCGACGTCGGCTTCTTCGTATTGTCCGCAGAGGCGTCGCCAATTTGGATCTTCACGTCGCGGGCCATTGCCACGCCTGGCCGGGCGGCCGACATCATGCCGCGTACGGTGATCCGGTCGCCACGTTTGGCAAGGCTAAGATCGCTGGCGTCGACGGTGATCTTCGCGTCGTCGGCCAATTGAAAGGAGACGACTGTCCGACCGGCATGCACCGAATACTTGCCATTGCGGCCGACCGTCAGGTTGCCGATGATGTGATACTTGCCAGCCTTGATGGCCTTGCTGCTGGCCGAACCGCGTTTGGCGCGTTTTGAATCCTTGGGGTTGTCGGCTGGCTCGTTGCCGCCAGCCGGGTAGAGCCCGACCGCCTTGTCCCTGGTGATCGTCGTCACCGTCAGGTCGGACACGTTGGCCTGGACCTCGCCGCGGGCGTCCACGTCGGCCTCAAGCTGAACGACGATGCCGTTCCGGAGAGCGTTGGCCGAGACAGTACCGGTCACGTGGACAGTCGTGGCGTTCTGGAGGGAGATTTGCCAGCGTTGCTTCTGATCGTCCAGGACGTAGAGGTTGCCGCGCCCTGCGCCGGCCAAGGTGCCTTGCACCTCGACGTTCGTGGCCTGCACGCCGCGGTTCGTGCTGCGCGGCGTCGGCGTTAACTGTGCAACGACGGGCGAGGCAAAGCCGACCGCGAGCGCCGCGACCAAAACGAAACGGGACAACATGACGCACCTCTCTTTCCGGTCCGGTTCAAAATCACCAAGAACAGCCACCAATAGGATACCGCCAAGAGTCTGGCGGGGCCAGAAGAATCGTAAAATGGCCTCGCGCGATTCCGTAAACCCACCGGCGGGACACCCGTCGGCCGGTCTCCACGGCGGCTGACGAGTACTCTATAATGGGGCCTTGTTCAGAACGTACAATTCTACGGCACCGCAATCCCCAATACAGCGATGAATCCCTCGGATCGACAAATTACGGTCCCGCAGTTCGCCGCAATGAAGTCGGCCGGGCGGAAAATAACGATGCTGACGGCTTACGACTACGCCACCGCGGCGTTGGTCGATGCGGCCGGCGTCGAAGGCATCTTGGTCGGCGACAGCCTCTCGATGGTCATCCAGGGCCATCCGAACACGCTGCCGGTGACGCTCGAAGAGATGGTTTACCACGCCGAACTGGTGGGTCGCGCCGTGCGTCATGCCCTGGTCGTCGTCGACATGCCGTTCCCGAGCTTCCATCTCGGCGTCCACAAGGCGGTCGAGAACGCCGGGCGAATCCTCAAGGAGACGCGCTGTCAGGCCGTCAAACTTGAAGGCGGCGCCGAGCAGGCCGAGGTGATCGCCGGGCTTGTCTCGGCTGGCATTCCGGTCATGGCCCATTGCGGACTCCGACCGCAAAGTATTCATCAACTGGGCGGCTATCGCGTCCAGCGCGACGAACGGCAACTGCTGGCCGACGCCCAAGCGGCCGAGCAAGCCGGAGCGTTTGCACTCCTCTTGGAGTGCATTCCGGCGGAGACGGCCGAACGCATCACGGCTGCGGTCCACATCCCCACGATCGGCATTGGCGCCGGCGCCGGCTGTGACGGACAGATCCTCGTTTTTCACGACATGCTTGGCTTGAATCCAGGCCACACGCCGCGCCACGTGAAGCAGTACGCCGATCTCGGCAAGACAGTTGTCGATGCGATTGGGTGTTACCGCGACGAGGTCCGCGAGGGGAAGTTCCCGGGCAGCGAACATACATTCTCGTAGCTTGAGCCAATCACAGTCCGAGGCACTGAATCGATAGGCCGCAGGCGAACAGCGCGGCCCCGGCCAGGGCGTGATTGTATCGTTCGAGTTTGCCCAGGGGGATCGCTCGCCCGCTGTACGCTCCTGCCAGCACGAAGCCCATCATCGTGCCCACGGTGACCGTCCCAAAAACGGCCGTGACCAGGGCGACGCCAGCCGGAGTGACACGAATAGCCGCGTACATCACCAGCGGAATCAGCACCTCGCACGGACCGAAAACGAAGATCGTAAACAGCACCCATGGCGTCATCCTTGCGCCAGCGTCGGTCGCATGAACATGCGTGTGGGCGTCCAGGTGCACATGCTCGTGCGTATGCTGATGGCCATCGAGATGGCCGTGTCCATGCGTGTGCGGCCGACCGCGAATCGCGCGACGGATGCCCCACACGCAGTAGAGCAGGCCGAACGCCGTCAACGCCCTGGCAGCCAGATCGCCTCGGAAATACTCGATCGCCTGAAGCTTCGCCAGCGCGACGCCCAAGGCGATGCCGCCCACGCCCAGCGCGACCGAGCTTAGCACGTGCCCGATGCCCGAAAGCAGCGTGATCCAAGCCGTCTTTCGGATCGACCACTCTCCGAGCCGCGACATCACGATGAACGGCACGTAATGGTCGGGCCCCGCCAGCGTATGCAAGAAGGCCAAGCCCGCGGCCGTGGTCGTCAGAAACACGAGTTCTGGGGACATGACCACCGATCGCTTTCTACTTCTTCTCGACAACCCAAATGTTTCGGTATTCGATCTTGTTGCCGTGACCTTGCAGATAGATCGGTCGCGGCGCGGGCCCCTCGGACGCGCGGCCAGGCGTTGCGTGCGGCAGTTGCATCTCGGGATGGATCACCACACCGTTTTGACGCACCATGACCCGGGCGTCGGAGATCTTTTTGCCGTCCTTGTAACGCGGCGCGGTGAAATCCACATCGTAGGTCTGCCACTGGAGCGGCGGATAGCACATGTTCACGTCGGGCTCGCGGATCTGATAAAAGCCGCCGCACTCGTTGTTCTTCCCATCGAGGCCAAACGAGTCGAGCACCTGAATCTCGTAGCAGTCGTGCAGATAAACGCCGCTGTTGCTCCGGGCTTGCCCGCGGGCCTCGGGCATGTACGAAAGGCGGAATTCCAGGTGCAGCCTGTAGTCGCCGAACTTCTGGCCAGAAACGGCGTTCGACATCAGGTTTTTGTCCGGCGACATCGTCGCGCCGGGAAACTTGTCAGCTGTCGTTCCGTCGAAGAGCACCACAGACTTGCTGGGCCGTGTCGCCCCTTCGGTCGGACTGCGACGCTCGATCCGTTTCAGCACCAACGGCGTCTTTCCCGAGCGAGCGGCGACGGTCATCACGCCGTCGGCGATCTTTCCAGAAAACGCTTCGTCAGCGGACGAAAGGGCGGTCGTGTTGCCCTCGCGTTGACCGACCAGAGAGATGACTTGATCGCCGCGCTTCCATCCATCGCCGGGCAGGCCGCCGGGGGTCAGCCGAACGTCGAACCGGCCACCGCTCAGGGCGATGACCTGGCCGCCAACCTTTGTCTTCTTGCCGCCGAGAGTCCCGTTGCCAACGTATTCGCCCTGGACCTTGAAGTCCGGATCTTTGGCCGCCTCGGCCGGATCGATAATCTCCCGTAGCGGCGTCTGACCGCATGCGGTGCATGTCAAACCGAGCAACAGCGCAAGCACGAACAGTGATTGGATCGGGCGCATCGAGGTATCCTGCTGGTCTTTCGAGATGGGTGGTGGGCAACTGGCTCCGCACCGGCATTCCGTCGGGGGCCGCCATTCGGCACAGGGCCATTATTGCCCGCCAGGCCGTCGTAAATCAAGCGGCCCTGCAAGGAACGCTCGACCTCCGCCCACTGGCTCACGGCACCGAGACGACTTATAATGGTCGGCTGTGGATTACTTGAAACGGTCGTGTAAGGAGCCGTCCCCTGAACAGTCGCAACTTTCAGATTGGCACGATGGCCGTGGTCGCCTTGGTCGCATTGCGGCTAGGGCTCGGTTGCCACTTCCTCTACGAAGGCGTTTGGAAGATCACCCACCGCAGGGAGACTTCGGCCTGGAGCGGCCCGGCCATCCACGAGCCCGGCGGCTGGAATATCGAGCGTCACGAGCGGTTCTCGGCCGAGCCATTCCTGACCCAGGCCAAGGGCCCTCTCGCGAGCCTGTTCTACGCGATGGTGCCGGACATCGACGGCCGCCAGCGACTCCGCGTCGAACGCGACAAGGCCGGCCGGCCAAAGGCCATCGACAGCGCCGAGCTGGACGCCCGCTGGAAACGCATCCGCAACGAGTTTGTGGCGTATTACAAACCACGGTCGAAGGGCGGTGACGCCGCGACATCCCATGAGCGGCTCGCTTCGGCAGCGGAGGCCACCTGCGATCAGTTCTGCAAGGCGGCCCATGAATACCTGAACAACAACCTGGCTGCCATTGCCGCCCATTTCGACTCGCTGGACCGGTTTGAAAACGATCCGGAACGGAACCAGACCGCGCCGTTCCAGCAGCAACGCCGCTGGGACCGAATGATGGAACTGCGACGCGAGGCCGAAAAGTGGATCAAGGACCTGGATAGCCAGGAGCAGGCTTACGTCAACTCGCTCTGGGCCCACCTGGACGACAAGCAAAAGACGCTTGGCCGCCCCACCGGCTCTTGGAATCCCTTTCTGTGGGATCGCATGGAGCAGATTGACTTTGCCGTGACGTTCGGGCTGACGGCGATCGGCGTCTGCCTGATGCTTGGTTTTGTTACGCCGCTTGCCGCGTTGGGCGGCGCCGGCTTCATGTGTTTCGTCGTGATGACCCAGCCCGGTTTCCCCGGCATTTACCCGCCTGACAGTCCTATCGTCGGACACGCCCTGTTGGTCAACAAAGACTTTGTCGAAATGCTGTCGCTGCTTGTCGTTGCAACGACGGCGGCAGGCCGCTGGGCCGGACTCGACTACTTTGCTTGTCGTTGGATCGCCGCCCGACGCGCCCGCCGACAACAAGTCCCTGCTGACACGAAAAACGTTTAGCAACCGCCGGCACGGCGGCTTGACGGCAAGCAGTCGCCGGCACGGGCGGTTGAGGAGTTTAGCGGCCGCCGGCATGGCGGCTCAAACTGTGCGGCAAACGCACCCCACCCCAGGACGTTGCCACTGCATCGACCCCCATGAACTCGCATCCGCGAATCTCCGCCAACTCGCCTGCCCGAAAAACACCCGCCGCCCAGGACGTGTCGCGACGCGACTTCATCAAGGGAACCCTGGCCACCGGCGCGGTCGTCGGCGGCGGCCTCGGCGCGTTCTACTTTGGCTACGATCGGGCCGTCGGCTCTCCGCTTCGCGTCGGCGTGATCGGCACGGGTGACGAGGGCAGCGTCCTGCTCGGCGCGCTCAACCCCGAGTTCATCCAGGTGCGCTCGATTGCCGACATTCGCCCCTACAACATCTGGCGAGCCCTGCACGGCGACCATTCCAACGAAACGGCGTTGGCCGCCCGTCCCGGCCTGTTGGCCAAGTACGATTGGAAGACCGAGGATATCGCCTGGCGGAACATGCGGAAATACGGTCCTTGGCAGGAACTGCTCGACAACGCCAAGGCCGACGGGCTCGAAGGCGTCATCATCGCGCTGCCGCTCCACCTGCATTGCGAGGTGGCCGTTGCGGCCATGAATCGCGGGCTGCACGTCCTCACCGAAAAGCTGATGGCTCACAGCGTCGGCCAGTGCAAGGAGATGGCTCGCGTTGCGGCAAAGACCAATCGACTTCTGGCCGTCGGCCACCAGCGTCACTACAACGTTCTCTACGCCAGCGCGGCCGACTCGATTCAACGCGGTCTGCTCGGCCAGCTGCACTACATTCGGGCCCAATGGCATCGCGGCAACCTGCCGGGCGGCGACAGTTGGCAACCGCCAATGCCCGAGTCGGTCAAGCCGCGCGACCCTCAGGCCAAGACGCTGGCGAAGAAGCTGGCCGAGTGCAGGAAACAACTCAACGCGGCCAGCGGCGCGGCCGTCGACGTCTGTCGGGCCCGCCTCGATCAGGTCGCGGCCCAAATCGCCGACCACGTTGTCAACGCGAAGCAGTACGGTTACCAACTGCAGCAAATCCGCGACGCCGCCGGCAAGCCGATCTACGATGGCCCGCCCATCGAAGAGCTGATCCGATGGCGGCTCTGGGACCGAACGGGCGCGGGCCTGATGGCCGAACTCGGCAGCCACCAGCTCGACGCGGCCAGCATCTTCATCCACGCGATGCACAGGACCCACGATCCGAAGGCCGAAAAGCCGCACCCGATTTCCGTCGCGGCGTCGGCCGACCGCTCGCTCTTCCCGCCCGACCGCAATGTCGAGGACCATGTCTACTGCATCATCGAGTTCCCCTCACCCGGCTACGACGCGAGGGACCCGGCGGCGAGCCGGAAAAAAATCGGCGTGCAATACACGTCGCTCAACGGCAACGGCTTCGGCGGCTACGGCGAAATCGTTTACGGCACCGAAGGAACGCTTGTTCTTGAGAAAGAACAGGACTTGTCGATCATCCAGGGACCGTCTTCGTCCAGTTCTGTTCGCGTTTCCAGCGGCAACAGCGGTCCCACCCTCGACACGCAGGCGAGCGGCGCGCCAGTGGGCACTGCCAAGGCCAAGACCAGCGATGTCAAGGTCAGCCGAGGCTACCGCGAGGAGCTCGAACACTGGGCGTGGTGCATTCGCCACCCGGATCCGCGCAACCAGCCGCGTTGCGGTCCCAAAGTGGCCCTGGGCGACGCCGTCATCGCGCTGACCACGAACATGGCTGCTCGGCACGGCGTCCGTATCGAGTTCAAAAAAGAGTGGTTCGACATCCACAGTGACGAAACACCCGAAAACATTTTGCCCGCCAAGCCAGCCTGATCGACCTGTCGCGCTCGCCGGCATGGCCACCTAACACAGCAGAAACCGTCCGGGTGAGAAAACCCCATGTATTTAAGCTCCGAAGAACGAGCGATTGGCCGCGACAACTTCCATGCCGCCATCGGCAGCCCGGCAGTGCGCCGCGATTTCCTCAAACGAGCAATCAAGGCCGGCGTCGCTCCTAAGAAAGGGCTCGGTTCCTTCTACTTTGGCTATGGCGCGTCGGTCTCCGAACCGATTCGCGTCGGCGTCATCGGCACGGGCGACGAGGGCAGCGTTCTCATCGGCGCCATCAATCCGAAGTATGTCGCCGTCCAGTCGATCGCCGACATCCGTCCCTACAACGTCTGGCGAGCGTTCAACGGCGACTACTACAGCGCCGAGGCCCATAAGGTCCGGCCGGGACTCGCGGCGATCTACGGCTGGGACACCGAGTCCGAAGCCCGCAAGCACGTCAAGGTGTATGGTGCGTACCAGGACCTGTTGGCCAATGCCAAGCAGGATGGCATCGAGGCGGTCATCATTGCTCTGCCGCTGCACCTGCACGCCCCAGCGGCCATCGCCGCCATGAAAGCGGGACTGCACGTCCTCACCGAGAAGCTGATGGGCCACAGCGTCCGCGAGTGCAAGGAGATGGCTCGTGTCGCCGAGCAGACCCGTCTGCTTCTGGCGGTCGGTCACCAGCGTCACTACAACATTCTCTATGACGATTCGGTCGATCTAATCCGGCGGGGGCTGTTGGGGCAGTTGCACCACATTCGCGCTCAATGGCATCGCGGCAACCTGCCCGGCAACGATAGCTGGCAGCAGCCAATGCCCAGGGCCGCCAAGCCGGACGATCTTCAGGCAGATCGGCTTGACAAGAAACTCGGGGACTACTTGGGCGCCATGGAACGGGCCAAGCGTGGCGACGCCAAGACTCGCAAGGATTGCGAGAACCGGCTGGCCCAGATTCGCGCCCAAATCGATGACCTGGTGGACGCGAAGAAGTACGGTTACCAAGACCGCGATCTCACCGACGGCTCTGGCAAAATCGTCTATCGCCGTCCGGCCGTCGAGGAGTTGATCCGTTGGCGTCTTTGGGACCGCACCGGCGCGGGCCTGATGGCCGAGTTAGGCAGCCATCAGCTCGATGCGGCCAGCATCTTCATCGCGGCCGCGCATGGCGGCAAAAAACAACACCCGCTGAGCGTCGCGGCATCCAGCGCCCGACCGCTGTTTCCGTTCGATCGCGACGTCGAGGACCACGTTCACTGCATCATCGAGTTCCCCGCGCCAGGCTACGATCCCAAGGATCCGAACAATGTCCGGAAGCGGATCGGCGTCCAATACGCCTCGATCAACGGCAACGGCTTTGGCGGCTACGGCGAAACTGTTTTCGGCACCCAGGGCACGCTCGTCCTCGACCTCGAAAAAGAGGCCATGCTCTATCGAACGCACGAAACGTCGAGCAAGACCAAGGTCGTGGCGGCCAAGGCAACCGGCAAAGCACGCGTCCCCGCCTTGCAGGTGGATGAGGCTGGCGATCCCGAGTCGGCCGCTGTCGGAGAGTTGGCCGCCCTGCCGGCCGACCGCGGCTATGCCGAAGAGCTGGAGCACTGGGCGTGGTGCATTCGCAACCGTGAGCCCGAGAACCAACCTCGTTGCCACCCCAAAGTGGCGCTCGGCGACGCCGTCATCGCCTTGACGACCAACTTGGCCGCTCGCCAAGGCGCCCGCATCGAGTTCAAGGAGTCGTGGTTCGACATTCACAGCGACGAGACGCCCGAGGGCGACAAACCCGACCTGACACGATACCAATAGCGCGGGCATCGGTTGTCGATGCTGCACGCATGAAGGGGTATGCCGCGCGGACTCATCAGTTTGGTCATGCCATCTAGGAGAGACTCATGGAAAAGTGGCCGTTGGGCGTGTTTGCCAGCATCGACGCCGGTTTGGGCGTCCGACTCGAAGTGGCCCACGAGTTGGGCGTTCCCACAATCCAGCTTCATGCTCCGCAGCGCGCTACCCGAACGCCTGACAACGCTAGGCGGTTTCTCGCACGCCTCGAACAGCTCGGAATCCGGATCACTGTCGTCTTCGGCGGCTTTGAAGGCGAAAGCTACGCGGACATCCCGACGGTCGCCCGCACGGTGGGCCTCGTGCCGATCGAGACGCGAGAAGCCCGACTGGTCGAGATGAAGGAAATCGCCGATTTTGCCCGTCTGTTGGGCGTCGATGCCGTGGGGCTTCACGTGGGCTTTGTCCCGCACGAAACCGAGGACGTCCGTTACCACGGCGTCGTCGCCGTTACGCGAGAACTGTGCGACCACTGTCTCGGCAACAGCCAAAACGTACATCTCGAAACGGGCCAAGAGGCGGCCGACGATCTGCTGGAATTCATTAGCGATGTAGACCGCGAAAACTTGTTCGTCAATTTCGACCCGGCCAACATGATCCTCTACGGCTGCGGCGAGCCGATCGAGGCCCTCCGCAAGGTTGGCTCCTACGTTCGCAGCGTTCACTGCAAGGACGCCAAGTGGGCGTCGCATCCCGGCCGCGACTGGGGCGCCGAAGTCCCGCTCGGCCAGGGCGATGTCGGCATCGAGGCGTTCCTCCGCGAGCTCAACGAGCAGGGCTACACCGGCCCGCTGACCATCGAGCGCGAAATCCCGCAAGACCCGATTCGCCAAAAAGAGGAAATCGGCAACGGCATCCGCCTGCTCAACGAGCTAAAAGCCAAGATCGGATAGACCGCAGAGAGTGGGCAAAGAGCCGCGATCGGACAGGGTTGGCCGAGCGGCTTCGCTTGCTCGTGACGCGGCAGGCATCATGACCAGGTGCTCGTTGGTGTGTAGAATGCGCATCAGCCCCGGGGAGTGACGCATGACGACTCTGGACGCCCTCTACAGGTCTTCGCTCGGTTTGCTGACCGACCTCTACCAGCTGACGATGGCCTATGGCTATTGGAAGGCGGGCCGCCAGAACCATGACGCCGTGTTCCATCTGTTCTTCCGCGAGAATCCGTTCGGCGGCGGTTTCACCGTTGCGGCCGGGCTGGCGACGGTCGTCGAATACATCGAGCGTTTTCATTTTGACTCGGACGACTTGAGCTACCTGGCCAGCTTGCGCGGCAACGACGGGCGGCCACTGTTCGAGCCGGCCTTTCTCGATGATCTACGGCAGATGCGGCTCGTCTGCGATGTCCACGGCATTCCCGAGGGAACCGTCGTGTTCCCGCATGAGCCGCTGTTGCGAGTGACCGGGCCGCTCTTGCAGGCCCAACTGCTGGAAACGGCCCTGCTGAATATCGTCAACTTCCAGACGCTCATGGCGACCAAGGCGGCCCGAATTGTTCTGGCGGCCCAGGGCGAGCCAGTGATCGAGTTCGGATTGCGCCGCGCCCAGGGCATCGACGGCGGGCTGGCCGCCAGTCGCGCGGCTTACCTGGGCGGCTGTTCCGCAACGTCCAACGTTCTGGCCGGCCGACTGTTCGGCATCCCGGTTCGCGGAACGCATGCCCACAGTTGGGTGATGTGCTTCGATGATGAATTGGAATCGTTCCGTGCCTATGCCAAGGCGATGCCGAACAACTGCGTGTTCCTCGTCGACACGTACAACACGCTCGATGGTGTTCGGCACGCCATCGAAGTCGGACGCGAAATGCGTCGCGAAGGACACGAAATGGTCGGCATCCGACTCGATTCGGGCGACCTGGCATGGCTGAGCATCCAGGCGAGACAGATGCTCGACGAGGCCGGTTTTCCGGACGCGGTCATCGTCGCGTCGAGCGATCTTGACGAGCAGATTATCACGAGCCTGAAGGACCAGGGCTCGCGGATTGGTGTCTGGGGCGTCGGAACGCGGCTGATCACGGCCTACGACCAGCCCGCCTTGGGTGGCGTCTATAAACTGTCGGCCGTGCGCGTCGGCCAAGGCGATTGGCAGTACAAAGTGAAGCTGTCCGAACAGGCGATCAAGATTTCCAACCCCGGCATCTTGCAAGTGCGAAGGTATTACGATCGCGGCGAAGCCGTCGGTGACCTCTTGTTCGACGAGCTGCACGCCGCGCCGAAGGACGGCGTGATGGTCGATCCGCTCGACGAGACGCGACGCAAGCGGATGCCGAGCCATGCGACGAGCGAAGACCTGCTGACGCCGATCTTCCGCCGCGGAAAGCCGGTCGATACGGTGCCTTCCCTCGAACAATCGCGCGAGCGCCTGCAGGAGCAATTGCAGCTCTTTCATGCAGGCATCAAGCGGTTCGTCCATCCGCACAAGTACCCCGTCGGCTTAGAACTTGGTTTGCACGAGCGAAAGACGCAATGGATCCTGAAGATGCGTGGATTCGAGCCATGAGGCCATCGGCCGAAGAGTGTTTGTGTCGAGCGTAATCGGAGGACGACGTGAACGCCCTGGTGATCGCGGACGTACAGAACGACTTTTGTCCAGGCGGGGCATTGCCCGTGCCCGAGGGAGACCGCGTCATCGAGGTCATCAACCGCATTCAGCCCTGCTTCGATCTAGTCGTGGCGACGCAAGACTGGCATCCGGCCAACCACGGCAGCTTCGCCGCCAGTCATCCGGGCTGCCGGCCGGGCGAGCAGATCGAGTTGGCCGGGCTGCCGCAAACGCTCTGGCCCGTGCACTGCGTCGGATCGCCTGGAGCCGATTTCCACCCCAGGCTCGATCGCTCGCGGATCGACCGAACGTTCCGCAAGGGCGCCGATCCGGACGTTGACAGCTACAGCGGTTTCTTCGACAATGGCCGCCGTCGTTCGACGGGTCTGGCCGAGTATCTGCGCGAGCGGCGCGTCACCGATGTCTTCGTCTGTGGATTGGCGACCGACTACTGCGTGAAGTTCACCGCTCTGGACGCTGCGAGGCTCGGCTTCAAAACGTACGTGATCGAGGACGCCTGCCGAGGCATCGAACTTCGCGCCGGCGATATTCGATGCGCCATCGAGGAAATGCGGGCCGAGGGCGTCATGGTCATCGCGTCCGGAGACTTGCCGACAGCGAATCTTCAAGGAGCCTGATTGTGACGCAACGCCGTGCCGTTTCCAACGAACCATCGCCCCGCCTTCTCGCGGAAGGGAAATTTGTCCGCGTGCTGAGCCATCGCGGCTGGGAATGGGTCGAGCGAACCACCTGTTCTGCGGCCGTCGTCATCGTGGCCGTCACCGACCAGCGGCAACTCCTGCTCGTCGAGCAATACCGAATCCCACTGGGCAAACGGGTGATTGAGTTGCCGGCCGGCTTGGTTGGCGACCTGGCCGACACCAAAGGCGAGGCGCTGGCCGAGGCGGCCCGCCGCGAGTTGATCGAGGAAACCGGCTATCAGGCCGAAACGTTCGAGCGTCTCCTGGAAGGGCCCAGTTCCTCGGGCCTCAGCAACGAGGTCTTCACGATGATGCTCGCCCAAAACGTCCGATGCGTCGGCCCAGGCGGCGGCGACGCCACCGAGGAGATCGAGGTCCACGCCGTACCGCTCGACATGCTCCACAACTGGCTCGGGGCAAAACGCCGCGACGGTCTGCTGATCAGCCCGAAAATCTTCGCGGCGCTCTATTTCCTTCACCGCAACGGCTTGGGCACGAAAGGCGTCTGACGGTTCGGGCCGTTTCCGGCGGTCAGCGGTCGGTTGCCAGTCTTTTGTCGCGGCGCGGTTGTGCCACGGTCAGCAAGGCCCTTTGCTTTGCCGCGTTTCTTCCCATCGCGGCCTTCAAACGGTTGCGCCGCGCGAACCGCTTTGCGCCGGCGCGCAAAAAAAGAACGCCCCCGGAGGGGCGTCCCAGGATGCTCCACGGCCGAAACCGCTTCAGCAGCGCCTCGCGCGGACGAAAGTCCACTTACTGTGACTTGCGGGCAATCGTCGCTCGGATACACTAAGAGTTACCTTATCAGGCCATTCGCATCCCGTCAAGACGCAGGGCGTGTTTTATGCAACAATCCAAGAAACCTTACATTTTGGGGCTGGACCTGGGCGTTCAATCGGTCGGCTGGGCCCTGCTGGACATCGACGACAACGACCGTCCCTGCGGCATCCGACGCACTGGCGTCCGCTGCTTCGACAGCGGCGTTGGCAGCGAGACGGAAATCGCCAGCGGCAAGGACGAGTCGCAAAACATCCAGCGGCGGCAAGCCAGGCTTCAACGTCGGCAGCTTTGGCGTCGCGGGCGACGGCTGAAGAAGGTCTTTCTCCTCCTCCAGAAAGCGGGCCTTCTTCCGCCCGACGAAGCCAGGACGCCGGATCAGCGCCACGAGTTGCTCAAAAAGCTCGACCTGGAATTGGCCAAGCAGTATGTGCCCGAGCACGATCGCGTGGCGGGGCATCTGCTGCCCTATCGGCTCCGCTGCCTCGCGTTGGATCAGCCGTTGCCGCCGTTTGCCTTCGGTCGCGCGCTGTTTCACCTCGCGCAGCGCCGCGGTTTTCTCAGCAATCGCAAATCCTCGGCGAAGGAAGACAAGGAGTCCGGCGACGTGAAAGCCGGCATCAGTGACCTGCGGCGAAAAATGGAAGAGGCCGGTGCCCGCACGCTTGGCGAGTATTTCGCCGGTCTCGATCCCGAGGAGCAGCGCATCCGCAAGCGGTGGACGGCGCGCGACATGTACGTCGACGAATTCGACAAAATCTGGGACGCCCAAGCGTCGAGCCACGTGAACCTCGGCGCTCCGTGGAAGAAGCGAATTGGCGATGCGATCTTTCACCAGCGCCCCCTGAAATCGCAAAAGCACTTGGTCGGCATGTGCGAACTGGAACCCGACTGCCGCCGCGCGCCTTGGGCATCGTTGGAGGCCCAGCGATTTCGCTACCTGCAAAAGGTGAACGACCTCGAAATCTCGACGCCCGACGGCGACATTTGGAGACTGATTGATCCCGAGCACGCCGACCTGCGAGCGAAGCTAATCGAGCTGCTCGACAACCATGTGCAGATCGAGTTCAAGAGCTTGCGTTCCAAGCTGGGCCTCAAGAAACCCAGGGGGGCCGATGGCGAGTATCGTTTCAACCTCGAAGCAGGCGGTGAAAAGAAACTCAATGGGAACGCCACCGCCGCCAAACTCCGCAAGGCTCTCGGGGATGATTTCGACGGACTGCCGCCCGAACAGCTCACGGCCATCATCGACGACCTGCTCGAATACGAGCAGGAAGACAAGCTGGCCGAGCGCCTTCACAAGAAGTATGGGATTGCACCGGCCGTCGCCGCACGTCTCGCGGCCGTGATCCTGGAGGACGGCTACGCTTCACTTTCGCGCGAGGCCATGCGGAAGCTGCTGCCCCTGTTGGAGAGCGGCCGCCGCATCGCCACCATGACCCATGCAGAGCGTCGTGAGCTGTTCCCAAACATGAAGAAGCCCGAGGCGTACGATCTTCTACCGCCGGTGCTGGATGTTGTCAGCTTGCGCAACCCGGTGGTTTGCCGTGGGCTCACCGAGGTTCGCAAGGTGGTCAACGCCTTGATCCGCGAGCATGGCAAGCCGCGGACGATTCGCATCGAGCTGGCTCGCGACCTGAAGAAATCACGCGCCCAGCGGGAGGAGCTGACCAAGAAGAACCGCGAGAACGAGAAATCTCGCGATGCGGCCAGAAAGAAAATTGCGAACCAGCTTGGTTGCGACGAGAACGCCGTGAGCAATTTGGACATTCTGAAGGTCCGCTTGGCCGAGGAATGCGGCTGGAGGTGCCCCTACACGGGCAACTCGATCGCCATCGAGGCCCTGGTCGGCCCGCACTCGCAGTTCGACATCGAGCACATCATTCCGTTCAGCCGATCCCTGGACAATTCGTTTTTGAACAAGACGCTCTGCGATCACAAGGAAAACCGCGATGTGAAGCGGAACCAAACGCCCTACGAGGCCTATTCCGGCAGCGAGGAGCGGTGGCATGAGATCATCTCGCGGGTCAAGCGTTTCCACGGCTCTGCCGCCGATGCAAAACTCCGCAAGTTCCAGCAGAAGGACCTCGGCGACGATTGGGCCCAGCGAATGCTCCAAGACACGCGCTACATGTCGCGCCTGGCAACCGAGTATCTCGGGCTGCTCCACGGCGGGCAGATTGACTCGGCTGGCCATCGCCGCGTCCAAATGAGCGCCGGGCGGATCACCGCCTATCTTCGCGACGACTGGGGGCTCAACGCGATTTTGGCCGATGGCGACGACGAGAAAAACCGAAACGACCATCGCCATCACGCCGTGGACGCCGTGGCAATCGCGCTCACCGAGCCACAGGTCGTCTCGATGTTAAGTCGCTCCGCCGAGGTCGCGGCCCAGCGAGGAATGCGGCTCTTCGCGCTCGACGAAATTGAGACCCCATGGCCGACGTTTGTCGAAGACGTGCGCCGCTCCATCGACGCCATCAACGTCTCCTACCGTGTGAACCGTCGCGTCACCGGCGCGCTGCACGAGGAGACCAACTACAGCAAACCTAAGCCCTACAAGGATAGAAAGGGAAAAATTACAGAGGTCTATCATGTACGCAAGCCACTGGCGATGATGACGCCAGGCATGATCGACGATATCGTCGACGATACCATCCGGAAGCTAGTCCAAGACAAAGTGAAGGACCTTGGCGGCTTTCGCAAGGGAATGTTCAACGACGAAACAAACCATCCCGATCTGAAGGCGAGAGACGGCCGGCTCGTCCCAGTCCATAGCGCGAGGATACGATTGAAAAAAGAGGTCGTTCTTTCCGTGGGAAGTGATGGCCGCCAACGACGTGCAGATCCAGGCAGAAACCACCATATGGAGATATACGCCGTTCTCGACGAAGACGGTGGAGAGACGGAATGGAGTGGCTCGGCGGTGAATCTCTTTCAATCGCATCTTCGCGCCAAAGACGCCCACCCGGTGGTTTGCCGCAACCACGGGCCGAACACGAAGTTTCTGTTTTCCTTGGCCATCAACGAATATGTGATGATGGACAATGGGCAAAAGCAGCCTGCACTATTTCGTGCGGTAAGTGTTTGGCAGGAGCGGGTTGAATTTCGTTTGCATACCGATGCACGCCCAGGTACAATAATAGCCAAAACACCTAAAGGCAGGGTCACTCGCAGCCCGGAGCAACTGCGACAATGTAAAGCACGGAAGGTGGTCATCGACCCCTTGGGAAACGTCCTTCCGGCCAATGATTAACCGCATCCTCGATTTTTCCGAGGCCCCGGCGCGGCTCCGTGTCCGGGTGGCGCAACTCGTGGTCCTTCGCGAGGATCACGCCGAAATCTCGATGCCCCTGGCCGACCTGGCCGTCGTCGTCGTCGCCCATCCCCAAGTGACCTACACCCAGGCCGTGCTCTCCGGACTGGCCGAGGCCGGCGGTGTCTTTGTCGCCTGCGATCGGCAAAACCTGCCCGTCGGCATGATGCTGCCGCTGGCCGCCCATCACGCCCAGGCCGAACGGTTCGCAGCCCAGGCCCGCGCGACGCTGCCCGTGCGAAAGCGGCTCTGGCAGCAAATCGTGCGCGCGAAGATCAACGCCCAGGCCGAGCTGTTGGTCGCGCTTCGCGGCGCGGATTTTGGCCTCAAGGCGCTGGCCAGTCGTGTTCATTCGGGCGATCCTCGCAACGTCGAGGCCCACGCCGCGCGTCGCTATTGGCCCCACGTCTTCGCCGACCTCCAATTTCGCCGAAATCGAGACAACGAAGACCAGAACATCCTGCTCAACTATGGGTACGCCGTGCTGCGGGCGATTGTTGCCCGGGCCGTCTGCGCCGCCGGCCTGCACCCGTCCTTGGGCATCCATCACCACAACCGCTACGACGCCTTCTGCTTGGCCGAAGACCTGATGGAGCCATTCCGCGCAACGGTCGATCGTGCGGTGGTCGAATACATGAGCACGCACGACGAGCCATACCAGCTCGAAGCCGCGGCCAAGCAGCAAATCATCGGCCAGCTAACCGGCCGCTACGACTTAGATGGGCAACAGCGAACCCTGTTCGACGTGGCCGGCCGCCTGGCCTCGTCGTTGGCTGACGTTTTCCTGGGCAACGCCGACCGATTGGAGCTGCCCGACTGGTGAACAACAATTCCGGTGCGGGTGCCCCGCCGCTTCGTCCTGGCGGGACGCCCGCGCCATGATACGCCGCTATGCCGAGAAAAGAACTCGTTCTTTCCGGGTATCGTGGAATGTGGCTCTTCGCAATGTTCGATCTGCCGGTGACAACCCCCAAGGCGCGGAAGCGGTATGCCGAGTTCCGCAAGTTGCTGATCGAACAAGGCTTCTCAATGCTGCAATACTCGGTCTACGCGCGATATTGCGCCGACGAGGAAATGGCCGTTGCCTACCGGGCCCGAATCCGTGCGGAACTCCCGCCCGAGGGCTACGTACGTCTGCTGGCGGTGACCGATCGCCAGTTTGGCAAAATGGAGAGTTACATCGGAGAAATGAGTCGTTCTCTTGAAAAAGCACCTCCTCAACTTGCGCTTTTCTAGGCCCTGTGTGGCGTTAAAGGCTTCTCTTGCAATATTTTGCGCCGCAGGTAGTGTATCCGAGCGACGATTCCCTTCAAGCCACAGCCGCACGGCACAAGCCCTCTTTCTCGGCCTAGTGTATCCGAGCGACGATTCCCTTCAAGCCACAGCTCAGCGATGCCGGCCTTCATTGCCGGGGGCAGTGTATCCGAGCGACGATTCCCTTCAAGCCACAGCAGAAGGCCGGCATGGCGCAGGCCCGGATTTAGTGTATCCGAGCGACGATTCCCTTCAAGCCACAGCGCGCAGCTTCGCCGGTGAGCGTGATAGCCGAGTGTATCCGAGCGACGATTCCCTTCAAGCCACAGCGGTTCGCTTCCGTGTTGACGATGGCGTACTAGTGTATCCGAGCGACGATTCCCTTCAAGCCACAGCCCATCGTGCTGACGGCAATCATCGTGTTTAGTGTATCCGAGCGACGATTCCCTTCAAGCCACAGCTCGATCAACCAGCCAACCTTGACGAGCGCGAGTGTATCCGAGCGACGATTCCCTTCAAGCCACAGCCCGAACCACGTGTTCATGGTGCGAGACGGCAGTGTATCCGAGCGACGATTCCCTTCAAGCCACAGCCGTGCGGCGGTGGTGGCGATGCGCTCAGGGAGTGTATCCGAGCGACGATTCCCTTCAAGCCACAGCCGGTCGTCGTGTGGCGGTCGCTGGCTTACGAGTGTATCCGAGCGACGATTCCCTTCAAGCCACAGCGGAGTGAGCGTGTAGGTGTAAACCTGCTCGAGTGTATCCGAGCGACGATTCCCTTCAAGCCACAGCGTCGAGTTCGTCCGCCTTAGCGGTCTCTTGAGTGTATCCGAGCGACGATTCCCTTCAAGCCACAGCTCGATGGCGATTCGTGCGAGCGGCGGCATAGTGTATCCGAGCGACGATTCCCTTCAAGCCACAGCACCGTTACCGAGACTGCGACGAATGGCCGCAGTGTATCCGAGCGACGATTCCCTTCAAGCCACAGCGGGACAGCGAGGCGTTCCCGTCGGCCGCGAAGTGTATCCGAGCGACGATTCCCTTCAAGCCACAGCAGAAGGTACGTTGGTAGTCGAAGGGCTGTTTAGTGTATCCGAGCGACGATTCCCTTCAAGCCACAGCAGGGGTGAGAAATGGCTCTGTCCGGCCGGTAGTGTATCCGAGCGACGATTCCCTTCAAGCCACAGCCGAGAAGCGGTTGCTGCGTCACCTGTTGGAGTGTATCCGAGCGACGATTCCCTTCAAGCCACAGCGCCCACCGGGGCTACAACCCAAAGCGCGTAAGTGTATCCGAGCGACGATTCCCTTCAAGCCACAGCTGCGGCGATTCGAGCAAACCCGAAGACGTCAGTGTATCCGAGCGACGATTCCCTTCAAGCCACAGCCGGGGTCTGGGGTGGGTGTGTCGGGGAGTAGTGTATCCGAGCGACGATTCCCTTCAAGCCACAGCATTGTGTTCATTTGAGTGAGGCGGAGCGGGAAGTGTATCCGAGCGACGATTCCCTTCAAGCCACAGCTTGGATTGTTTGGTGTGGAGTGGAGCGGAAAGTGTATCCGAGCGACGATTCCCTTCAAGCCACAGCACGATCGTGACGACGGCGGCCGGCGGCACGAGTGTATCCGAGCGACGATTCCCTTCAAGCCACAGCCTTTCCTCCGAGACCTTCTTGATGCCGCCTAGTGTATCCGAGCGACGATTCCCTTCAAGCCACAGCATGACAGACCTGGGCGGACGGGCGTCGCACGATTTCGCGGCCTTGCAGGGTCGGGCTGCACCAGACCCGGTTGGCTGGCCTTTCAGCCGGGTCGAGGCTGCGGGGAACGGCCTCACGATATCGGGATTGACGGCCTTGGGCGGTAGCGATATATTTCGTCATATGGCGATACAACCAACTCACGAGGCCTCGCGTGCGTGACTTGATGGCGGTAACCAGGGCGTTGGCCGACGAGAGTCGGGTGCGAATCCTCATGGCGCTCGGTTCCGGGGAACTCTGCGTGTGTCAAATCGTCGAATTGCTCGGCTCGGCCCCGTCCACGGTGTCCAAACACATGGCCATCCTGAAACAGGCCAGGTTGGTGGAGAGCCGTAAGGAGGCACGCTGGATGTTCTATCGCCTTGCGGAAGACGATGTGCCAATCGAGGCCCGAGAGATGACTTCCTTGGTGTCTCGACTGCTGGCCGACGATTCCCGCCGGCAAGAAGACGCAAAGCGACTCGGGCAAATCCTCAAGATGGACCGTGACGAGTTGTGCAGGAAGCAATACCGATGCTGAGACATTACGACGCGGCCAGATGATCGAACGCTGGCCCCGTTTTCGCTGAACCAAGCAAGGCCGTGGAGCTTCGATGAAACAAGCAACCGCTCTCAGAGGTCGATTGTCCTTTCTGGATCGCTATTTGACGGTCTGGATCTTTCTGGCGATGGCCATCGGTGTTGGTCTCGGGCGGTTCGCTCCAGGCGTGGCGGCGCTCATCGACAGCTTCAAGATCGACGCAACGACCAGCCTGCCGATCGCGCTGGGCCTCATTCTGATGATGTATCCGCCGCTGGCCAAGGTGAAGTACGAGGAATTGGGCGACGTATTCCGCGATTGGAAAGTGCTCGGGCTGTCGCTCGTGCAGAACTGGATTGTCGGGCCGATCCTGATGTTCGTTCTTGCCATTCTGCTCTTGCGCGGCTATCCGGAATACATGGTCGGCCTGATCATGATCGGCTTGGCCCGCTGCATCGCAATGGTCATCGTGTGGAACGACTTGGCCAAAGGCGACACGGAATACTGCGCCGGCTTGGTCGCGTTCAATAGCATTTTTCAGGTGCTCTTCTACAGCGTCTTTGCCTGGCTGTTCATCAAAGTCTTGCCGCCGCTCCTGGGCATCCAACTGGGCGACATCGACCTGTCCAAAGTGACGATGGGCAACATCGCACGCAGCGTCTTCATCTACCTGGGCATCCCTTTCATCGCCGGAATGCTCACCCGGCTGGTCCTGGTCAAGACCAAGGGAAAAGTCTGGTATGAGAAGGTTTTCATTCCGAAAATCAGCCCGATTACCCTGATCGCTCTGCTGTTTACCATCGTCGTGATGTTCAGCTTGCAAGGCGACAAGATCGTGAAGCAGCCGCTTTCCGTCGTGATGATCGCCGTGCCGCTGTTGATTTACTTCGTGGCGATGTTCCTCGTGAGTTTTTACATGGGCAAGAAGGTTGGGGCGAACTACGCCAAGAGCGCAACGCTTTCCTTCACGGCCGCCAGCAACAACTTCGAGTTGGCCATCGCCGTGGCGGTAGCCGTGTTCGGCATCAACTCGGGGGCCGCCTTCGCGGCGGTCATCGGCCCGTTGGTCGAGGTGCCGGCGCTGATCGGACTGGTGAACGTCGCCCTGTATTTCCGCCGGCGTTATTTCCAGGCTGAGGATGCGACGGCGATTGGCAACGGCGCGGTACGGCAACCATAGGGAGATTCCCATGTCGACTTTGGGCGAAGAGTCAGCGAGTCTGTACTCGGCCGCCGTCGAAGAACTGGTGGCCATTGGCGCGGCCATCGCCTCGAACTGCGAGCCGTGCTTCAAACAGCACTTTCGTGAGGCGATCAATCTTGGCGTCTCGCGCGGCGACGTGGCTCAGGCCGTGGTGACGGCCCGGAAGGTGAAAGAACAGATCGCCGAGCAAATGTTGAAAACCGTGGGCGAGCAATTGGCGGCGGCCCGCGACGTCGGCCCTCGGCCGGGCACGTGTTGCGGTTCGGGGCTTCCAACGCAGTCGAAGGACCATTGTTGAGAGAAGGGTCCTCACGGCCTTTCCCTCTCCCAGAAGGAGAGAAGCCATGACGAGGAGAAAGCATGTCTGAATACCTGGAAACGACAGTGGACAAGTTCGTCTTCCGTGTCGCGGCAGACCGCCTGTACGGCGCCGAGGGCGTTTGGGTGCAGGCCCAAGACGGCAACGTTCGAGTCGGGATGACCGACTACCTCCAGCAGCGCAGCGGCGATGTGGCGTTTGCCCATGTCAAGCCGGTGGGCACGAAGCTGGCGGCCGGCGACGAGCTTGCCGAGATCGAGACGGTCAAGGCGAACGTGAGCCTGTTTTCGCCAATCGGCGGAACGGTGGTTGAGGTCAACACGGAGCTGGATCGCGGCCCCGAGATCATCAACGAGTCGCCCTACGAAAAGGGGTGGCTGGCCGTGATCGAGGCTGCCGACTGGGAAAGCGATCGAGCAAAGCTGCTCGACCCGCAGGCCTATCTTTCCGCGATGCGGTCGCAAGCGGAGCAGGAGTTGATCGGATAATGGGCCAAACCTCAACCTACAGCACGACCGTCCGGTGGAAGGGCGAGCATTGGGGCCATTTGGCCATGGGCAATGGTCCCGAGATGGATTTCTCGGCCCCGCCCGACGCTCACGGACATGCTGGCGTCTTCACGCCCGAGGACGCCTTCGTGGCCGCCGCGAACACTTGCATCATGATGATGTTCATTTGGGCCGCCGAGCGATTCAAGCTTCATCTGCTCGCCTACGAGTGCCGGACCGAGGGCACGAAGCTCATTGAACTCGACCGCACGGAAATCTTCACCCGGCTCCAGTTCCGACCGTCAATCCGCGTGGCAGCCGATGGTGAGAATCTGGAAGTCGTCGAAGGGCGAGTGCGACGTGCCATGCAATCGGCGCAGAAATACAGTCTCGTCGCCAACTCTGTGAAGTCGGAAATCGTCATCGAACCAGAAATCGTCATCGAGGAGTGACTGACATGTTGATTCAAGTGCTTGGAACTGGATGTGCAAGGTGCAAGACGCTGCACGAGATTGTGAACAAAGCGGTGCTCGAAGTGGGCGTTGACGCCAAGGTCGAGAAAGTCGAAGACATCGAGAAAATCATGGCCTTCGAGATTCTCATGACCCCAGGGCTGGTGATCGACGGCGAAGTGAAGGTGGCTGGCCGCGTGCCAAACATCGAGGAAGTTAAGAAGTTGATCGCCGCAGCCAAGGCAGCTTGAGCAAGCAGTCGATCGGTTCCCTCTCCCTTTGGGAGAGCGCTGGGGCAAGGGCGGCCGACGAAAGATACCCGATGCAACAGACCCTCGCCCCCCTCGCTCTCAACAGGAGCGGGAAGGAGACGTAATGAAGAATCATGGCGAATCACCCAAGGTCCTGGTTATCCCATGCAGCGGGATCGGCAAAGTGCATGGACTGATTAGCCGCGAGGCGGTCTACCATGTCACCGATAAGCTGGCGCCAGGGCATGTGGACACCGTGTGCCTGGCGCTGTTGGTCACGGGCGATGCCGAGACCGTTGACAAGGTGCGGCAAACCCCTTGCATCACCTTGGATGGATGCCCCAAACTCTGCTCGCACAAGAACGTTGAGCTGGCGGGCGGCAAGATCGCCAGGGGGATACGGGTCTACGACGTGATGAAACGACATCGTGGGGAAGACTTTGGCACAGCAACCACCTTGACCGCGGCCGGATGGACCGTTGCCGAAGAACTGGCGGGCGAGGTCGCTCAGACCTTGGATCGCCCCGACGCCGGGTGAGGAGAACGTCATGGCGGAAGCAATCTCGAAAGTCGGCATCATTTCCTGCAGCGGCGAGGAAATTCCAGAAGGCACAGTGGCTCGGCAGGCGGTTCGCCGTGTGCTCGAAGCCCTGCGGCCCCAGCAGACCGTGACTCTGTGCTTGCCGCTCTTTTTGGCCGGCGAGGAAGGCGAGCGTCGTTTCGCCCGCGAGCATCCCACGATTACTGTGGACGGTTGCTCGAAGCTCTGCGCGAAGCGAGGCACGGAAAAGTATAGCGGCCGGGTGAGCGCCTCGCTGATCGTGAGCGACATCCTGGGCGACCGGGCGAAGCGATGCCATCGTTCGACGCGCGACGCCGATCCGGCGGACGAGCAGGCCGTGTGGCTTGTTGCCGAACGCATTGCGGCCGAGGTCGATGCCCTGGCCGGTTCCGTCGAAAGTACGAAACCGAGCGGCGGCACGCAGTCCGACGGCGCGTGTTGTGCTTGCAGCAAGCCATCGCCAGACGGCAAGCTGGAGGTCCAAGGAAAGCCGGTCGCCGTCGCCGGCCTGCCGCTAATCTTTCAGCACCTTCGGAAGAAGCATCTCGAACCGAACGACGATTGCGGAGAGACACTGCTGAAGACGCTCAAGATTTATCACAGCATCGAGGCCAGCGAAGAAGCGGGATATCGGAACGCGCTTGTGACGGCCTACCGGGCCTATTGCGGTGATGCGTGAAAGGAGCTCGTGCATGGACATGAAGAATGCGTTTGCTGTCTGCCTGATTTCACTGTTCTCGGCGACGCTGGTCGTCCTGATCGCCCGGTCGCTCGAATCCCAGGCGGCGGCTCGGCTGGAACCGCAGTTGGCCAGTATTGTCGAAGAGCTTCGGGCACTGCGCACTCAGGGTGGTACGGCCGCCACGCCGGACGCGTCGTCGAAGGCCGAGACGATCAGCGACGGGCTGATTGTCTACTACTTCCACGGCAACATTCGGTGTCCCACGTGCCAGTCCATTGAATCGCAGTCCCATGAGGCGGTGAAGAAGTACTTCGCCCCGCAACTAGCCAGCGGCAAGATCGTCTGGAAAATCCTCAACTATGAGCAACCCATGGCCAAGCCGCTGGCCACCAAGTTCGATATTCAAATGCCGGTGGTCGTCCTGGCACAAATCAAGGACGGTCAGGTGAAGGACTGGAAACGATTGGACGAGGTGTGGGCGATCGAAGGTGACAAGCCGGCCTTCGCAAAGTTCGTTCGTAGCCAGATCCAGCGGATGCTGGTTCCCGAAGAGCAGACGTCCCCTCCCGCTGCGAAGAAGTCCGAGCTAGCGATTCCCTTGCCCGACGCCAAGAACGCTCGCGCGAAAGAAACGCCTGCAATTCCTATCCCGAACAAGTAAGTTGATCCTCAGCCATCTTCCAAGGAGAACGAGGCGATGAGACGTTTCGCCGCTACGATTGCTGTTTTCAGTGTTCTAGCCCTCTGCGCGACCGTGCTGCTCGCGGCCGCCCCAACCAAGAGTGACGCTTCCGCCGACAAGGGCAAGGCGTCAACTGAGACCACAACCAAGAGCACGCCCCCGGCCGACCGCGTCGTGGTGATGTACTTCCATCGCACGCAGCGTTGTCCAACCTGTCGGCGCATGGGCGGCTACACCGAGGAGGCCGTTCTGAAAGGCTTCGACGACGAGGTTAAGAACGGCGCCGTGGAGTTTCATTTTATCGACTTTCAGGATGAGAAGAATGCCGCGTTGAGCGAGGGTTACGGCGTCACGGGCCCAACGCTAATCGTCGCGCAAGTGGTTGACAACAAGGTGAAGCACTATAAGAGCTTGACGGAGATTTGGAAGAAGAACGGCGACAAGGCCGCGTTTCTCAAATACGTGCGGGACAATGTCGCTGCGTATCGGAACGGCACGCCGAAGGCTGCGACCAAGCCGGAGGCGACGAGATCGGCCAGGAGCGTCGAGTAACGCCGCCCCGTGCAAGGCAGCATTCCAGGATCGGGGTTCCCAGGAGCTCATCGATGGTGGCCTATTTGCTTTACGCCGGAGCGGCTCTCTATTTGGGACTGCTTACGTCGATCAGCCCGTGTCCGCTGGCAACCAACATCGCGGCCGTCTCCTATGTTGGCCGCCGCGTGGGCGATTCGCGCTGGGTGATGGCCGCCGGATTGCTCTATACCCTGGGACGTTGTATCGCTTATCTGGCGCTGGCCGTTTTCCTGGCGACCACGGCGATGTCGATCCCGGCTGTCTCGTTGTTCCTCCAGAAGTACATGCATCTGGTTCTTGGCCCCATTTTTCTCCTGCTGGGCATGTTCCTGGTCGGGCTGATCACCTTGAGCGGCGGCGGAGCCATGATGGGCGAAGGAATGAAGAAGCGGATCGACTCGATGGGCATTTGGGGCGCGCTGTTGCTGGGCATCCTGTTTGCCATCGCCTTTTGTCCCACGTCGGCCGCGTGGTTCTTCGGCCTGGTCGCCCTCATCCTGGGCTCCGAAGCCGGCGCCATCACGGCGCTGCTGACCAAGATTGGCGTGAGCCTCCCTGCGGCTTCCCTGCCCGGTGGCACGGTAGTCTTGCCGCTCATCTACGGTGTCGGAACAGCCGTGCCAGTCTTGCTGGTGGCCTTTCTATTGGCCTACAGCGCCAGGTCTGTCGGCAAGGCGTACAACATGCTCTCACGGATCGAATGGTGGGCCCGCCAGATCACCGGCTGGGCGTTCGTCCTCGGCGGTGTCTACTGCTCGCTGGCCTACGTGTTCGAAGCAATCTGAAAACGGACGTTGCGGTCCGGCAGTCACGTTCTCTTAGGCGAAGAGAAAGCAGCGGCGGCATCGTGTTCCTTGGTCCTCACGCCGTCTGTCCAAAATAACGGGTGTCGATGATTTGGAGCGACTCAGACTACGGAGAAATCGAGCATGGCAATACCTCTTGAACAAGTCGTCCAGGCCAAGTATGCATCGGTGGCCAAGTGTGGATTATCGACCGGTCACTCTGGCGTTCGCGCTGTCGCCGAGGCATTTGGCTACACGCCGGAACAACTCGCTTCGATTCCGGCCGAAGCCAACATGGGCCTTTCGTGTGGCAACCCCACGGCGTTTGCCAGTCTTAAGCCGGGCGAAACGATCGTGGATCTCGGTTGCGGCGGCGGTCTAGATGTCTTTCTGGCGGCGTCCAAGGTCGGTCCCACGGGCAAGGCAATCGGCATCGACATGACCCCAGAGATGTTGACGCTGGCCCGAAAGAATGCCGCGAAAGCAGACAACGGCAAACCGCTGTCCAACGTTGAGTTTCATCAGGCGACGATCGACAAGCTGCCTCTGGCGGACAATTCGGTCGATTGCGTCATCAGCAACTGCGTCATCAACCTGGCGACGGACAAGCCGGCCGTGTTTCGAGAGATCGTTCGCGTGCTGAAGCCCGGTGGACGACTGGCCGCAAGCGACATCGCGCTAAAGAAGCCGCTGCCGCCGGAAATTGGCAACGACCTGATGGCCTACGTCGGTTGCATCGCCGGGGCCATTGCGATCGAGGATTACCGCAGACAACTGCTGGCGGCCGGATTCGCTCATGTGGAGATCATGGACACTGGATGCGATCTGAATGCCTATGCCAAGGTCGAGAACCAGTCCTGTTGCTGCTCTCCAACAACGGGGCCAGCGTTGCCGGTAGTGTCGACGGCTTGCTGCTCGGCAACTCGATCCGACGACGAAGACTTGCACCGCCGATTGGCCGCGCTGCTGCAACGCTACGACGTGAACGAGTATGCGGCCAGCGCGCGAGTGTACGCATTGAAACCGGCCTGATTCATCGGCCGCCGCACGCCAGTCTGCAAACCCGATTGAGTCTGTCGCGTCCCTCGGCAAATTGGAGTGGCATGCTCCCCGAAATTGGATCCATGGGGTATGAGAGTCTTTGCAGCCCTGAGTGGCAGGAGACTCTGGATGCCGAAGAAACGACACAGCCCGGAGCAACTCGTTGGCAAGCTGCGGGATGCGGATGCCCTGTTGGCGGCTGGCAGGAAAATTGGCCAGGCGTGCCGAGCCTTGTGAAAAAAGGAGCCTCGTCTGCTCTGTCGAAGACGCTGGACCTCAGGTGTTGGTGATGTGTGGCTGGTTGCATGAGTAGGACGCGCAGGTTGCCAAGGACGTCGCTTGGCACGGCTTGGGTCGTCGCCAAGGCCGTGCTGCCGGCCTGCGGCCGCCGCCCGACAAGACATGTGGGCCATTCTTGGGGCGACGATCGCGCACTGTGGCCGTCGCGCCCCGCGGACCGTCGTTCCACGAACGACGGACTCTGAAAACGGGATCGCGAGCCTTCAATTCTTGTCGCGCCGCGCGCTATTGCGTTGTGTTCTGATGAGACACTTCGATCGCAATGCGGTGCGTCCTTCCGGCTCAGGGCCAAAGGCCAACAGGTTTGCGCTGTCCGTGGATCTCGCGTTTCGCCAATCTACTCAATCGTCAGAGATGCATCGACGCGAGGCGATGTCTCGGCATTTCGGATAGCCTGAGACGTTATCACTCTTGACAGAATACGTAGTCCTGCTATAGAGATGGCGTGTCGTCGTCGGTCCTCGGGCCGTTCGACGTTCATGACCTCGAGGTCAACGACAGTTTGGGTTTCCTTGGCGGAAGCCGATTCGGCGCTGGGAGTCGTTGCCTCGGGGTTTTTTCTGCGCGCCGCGCTGTGCTATAATCCATCGCGCGGCTTCTGCCGGACCGAGGCCGTCGTTTTCAGTGCAACACGTCCGCCGCGAGTCCTCACAACCCCATTGCTGCGTCCATGAAAGTCATCCATAGCGATCAACTTGAGGCCGAACCGGTTGACAAAGAGGGCGCGGTCGATTGCCGAATGTGCTGCCTGATCGGTCCAGACGATGCCGCACCGAGTTTTTCGATGCGTCGGTTCGAGGTGGCGCCAGGCGGCCATACGCCAAAACACACGCACGCCTACGAGCACGAGGTCTACGTGCTCGAAGGGACGGGCGTCGTGTGCGATGAAAACCGCGAGTACCCACTGCGACCTGGCATGGCAGTCTACGTGGCCCCCAACGAGCTGCATCAATTTCGGAACACGGGCAGCGGACCGCTGCGGTTTTTGTGCCTGATTCCCCATCCGCTTCGCGGCATGCGAGACGTTTGCGTGGCGGCATGCGGCTGCGACGGGTAAGAAAAGAGGGATCCGTTGTCAGCTCGCGGCGGCGTGACCGCCTGAAGGCCAAGAGCCTGCCCTTGCCGGAGAACCTGGCCATGCCAATCGATCCCGCCTCGGAAATCAACGAACTTCGCGAGCAGATCCGTCGCCACGATCGCAAGTACTACGTCGATGCGTCGCCGGAAATCTCGGACCGCGAGTATGACCGGCTGATCGAGCGGCTGAAGACTCTGGAGGCGGAGCATCCCGGGTTGGTCACTCCGGACAGTCCCACTCGGCGCATTGGCGACGAGCCGGTCGAGGGCCTCCGCTCGGTCGAGCACCGCGTGCCCATGCTGTCGATCGAGAACACGTACAGCCTTGAAGAGTTGAAGAAGTACGGCGACCGAGTGACGAAGCTGCTGCCCGATGAGCCGATCGAGTGGGTCGTCGAGCTGAAGGTCGATGGGGTCGCCGCGTCGCTGATTTACGAGAACGGCCTGCTGACGCACGGGGTCACACGCGGCAACGGCCGTGTGGGCGACGACATCACGCACAACGTGCGAACGATCAAGGACATCCCGCTGCGTCTGAGCTCCGCACCCTCGCTTGCGGGAGACGGGCCGGGGGCGAGGGCTGGAGACGATGCCGGCGTCCCAACTCGTCTGGCCGGTTCTCGAAGGGCGCCGGCAGACGCTGAGCCCAGCGATTTGGCCCTGTCGCAGGAAGTCCCGTCGCTGCTCGAGGTGCGCGGCGAAATTTATATGACCAACAGCGACTTGGTGCTGCTCAACGAGGCTCAAAATCGGAAAGGCGAGCCGCCGTTCGCCAACACGCGGAACGTGACGGCCGGCAGCATTCGGCAACTCGATCCTCGCGTCTGTGCCGAGCGGCGGCTGCGGTTCTTCTGCCACAGTGCGGGCGACACACGCGGGCTTCGGGCAAGCACCCACATGGAGTTTCTTGCCGAGTTGCGCGGCTACGGGCTGGCCTCCACTCCCTATGTCGAGTGCTTTCCGACGTTCACGGCGGCCGTTGCCCATTGCGAAGAGTTGATCGAGCGACTTTACGAGTTGGATTTCGAGATCGACGGGCTGGTGCTGAAAGTCAACCGGTTCGATCAGCGAGAGCGGCTCGGGAGCACGTCAAAAAGCCCACGCTGGGTCATCGCCTATAAGTTCGAGAAGTACGAGGCGACGACCCGGCTGAACGAAGTCAGCGTGCAGGTGGGCAAGACCGGAGCGGTGACGCCCGTGGCCAATCTGGAGCCCGTTTTGCTGGCCGGCACGACGGTCAGCCGCGCCAGCCTGCACAACGCGGACGAGATTCAGCGGAAGGATGTGCGGGTTGGCGACGTGGTGGTTGTCGAGAAGGCCGGCAAGATCATTCCGCACATCGTGCGCGTCGAAAAACATCTGCGACAAGCGGAGCTGCCGAAGTTCGAGTTTCCCGCCGAGTGCCCCGAGTGTGGCACGAAGCTCGTGAGGGACGAGGGCGGCGTATACATCCGCTGCCCCAATACGGAATGTCCCGCCCAGCTCAAGGAGCGAATTCGCTACTTCGCCAGCCGCAACGCGATGGATATCGAGGGACTGGGGGACAAGCTCGTCGATCAGTTGGTTCAGGAAAAGCTCGTGCGCTGCTATGGCGACCTCTATCGGCTTGAAGGGCGGCAGGATCGGCTCCTGAACCTCGAACGGATGGGCCGCCGCTCGCTGGACAATCTGCTCGACGGGATCGACGCGAGCAAGGATCGCGGGCTGGCTCGACTCTTGAACGGCCTGACGATTCGCCACGTCGGCGCGCGGGTGGCCGCCGTGCTGGCCGAGCGATTTGGCACGATCGACGCCCTGATGGCGGCTAGCGTCGAGCAGCTCGGCGAAACCAGTGAGATCGGCCCGATCATTGCCCGAAGCGTCTACGATTTCTTGCACGGCGAGTTCGGCCGCGAGACGATCGCCGACCTGACAAGCGTCGGCGTCAAGATGGAGTCGATCGCCAGCGCGGCTGGACGTCGGCCGCTCGAAGGCAAGACGCTCGTCGTGACCGGCACGCTTCAGAAGTACGGCCGCGACGAGATTGAGGAACTCATCACACGAAACGGCGGCCGTGCAGCGTCCAGCGTCTCGAAGAACACCGACTACGTGGTCGCCGGCGAGAAGGCCGGCAGCAAGCTCGCCAAAGCCGAGCAGCTTGGCGTCAGGGTGATTACGGAACAGGAATTCGAGAAGCTGCTCGGCGGCACGTGATTTCGGCTTGGGCCCTTGCGACAAGATGCCGCGGTTCCATCGCCCACCGGGATGGGATGGCCAGCATTTTTCACTGCAACGTGGATCGATCGCGGCCCCCCCGACGGATCGCATCAATCGTCCATCCAAGTGGTGATGCTTGCGGTGGTTGCCCCAGCCTGCAAACTGGCGCGAATTGAAAGACGGATTTACCCTGATGCGACCGGGCGGGCTGTTGCAACCACCCTGGCATTTGGGGTAAACTAGGTGGCGGCCTGAGTGGCTCACTGGGCGGGGGAGGTTTGTCATGACCTTGGACGACTCTTCGCGGCAAGTCCGTCGGTTCCGTCTTCGACTCGCGGTCCTCCTCTCGCTCCGCGAGTGTCTGCGGTTGGCATCGGTCTGGATTATGGCCTGGGCCGCGGCCGTTGTGGCGTTGCGAGCCGTCTTTCGGATCGATCCCGCGTTGTTGCTCTGGGGCGGCGTCGGATTGGCGGTGGTCGTGGTTGTCGGGCTTGTGTTGGCCAACCGGAAGCTCCCCGCGCCGAGCGCGATCCGCGCGATGCTCGACGCTTGCGGTTCGCTCGGCGGGCTGCTGATGGCGGCCGAGGTTGCCGACATCGGTCTATGGAACATCGAGCAGGTCGCGACACCCTCGCTGCGATGGCGGCCGCATCGGCAGTTGTCCTTCCTGCTGATGAGCGTATCGTTCCTGGTTGCCGCGTTTCTCGCGCCCGACCGTTACATTCCGGCCGGCGACGACGCCTTGCACGTAGGCGGTGAAATCCGCAAACTGGCCGAGCGGGTCCAGATTCTCAAGCAAGAGGACATCCTGCCGCCGGAAAGAGCGAAAGCCATCGAGAAGGATCTCCGGCAATTGGAGAAAGATGCTCTGGGCAAGGATCCGGCAAAGACGATGGAGGCCATCGACCATCTCGATCAGGCGTGCGGCAAGGCGGCGGCCGAAGCGGCCGAGTCGCTGATCCGTCAGGCCGAGAAGGCCGCCAAGGCGGAGGCCCTGTCGGCTGCCCTTCAAGCTGCGCAGGGCCAGTTGGACCCAGACAAGATGGCCGAGTCGATGAAGGACTTGACCGAGGCCGCCGAAAAGCTGGCTGCGGAAAACAAGGCCTTGGCCGACGAGCTGGATTCGGCAATTGGCGACTGCAACGACAATCTCAGCACTGAGCAGCTGCAACAGATTGGCGAGGTCATGAAGGACTGCAAAGCGTGCAGCCGCTGCAAGCTCGCTAAACTCGTGCAAGGGCGTCTGGTCGATGGCGATCAGTTGTTGCTGTTTGACGAAGCGGCCCAAGGCGACCAGGGCGCGTTGCTCGCCGAGCTGTCCGAGGACGGAGACGAGCTGTTGCTGTCCGGCGCCGCCGCTCCGCGAGACGGCGACGGGTTGCCCGGGCGCGGCGGCATCAATCGCGGCCGTGCCGACGCGGCCATGACTTGGCAAGACAAGGTCCAGCGAGGCGACGCGGCCTTCAAGGAGAAGGCCTTGCCGCCGGCCGCTGCCGCTTCGCTCAAGGAGAGCAAGCGGGTCGGAATGAGCGTCGGCAATCCCACCGCGGCGAAGCCGGGCAACGGTTCCGTCGGCGGCGTCTTGAAGTCTTCGGCCGCCGGCGGCGGCGAATCGCGCACCCGGACCATTCTTCCAGAACACGAAAAAGCCGTTCAGCGTTACTTCAATCGCGAGAAAAAATGACGTTTGCCAGTTCCACGCCGACGCTTTTGCAACCCGAAGAACTCCAACCGGCCGTCGAACTGGCCGCCAAGGCATTGGCCCAGATGGACCGCGTGCTGCTGGGCCGGACACAGTTGCACCGCATGGTCTTGGCCGGCATTCTGAGCCGCGGCCACATTCTGCTCGAAGGGCTGCCGGGCGTCGGTAAGACGGCCCTCATCAAGGCCCTCGGGCAAATCCTGCGGCTCGAGTTTCGCCGCGTTCAATTCACGCCCGACTTGATGCCGAGCGACATTCTCGGCACGCACATCCTCCGCGAGACGTCGGGCGGCGGCCGCGAAATGACGTTTCAGAGCGGCCCCATCTTCACCAACATCTTGTTGGCTGACGAAATCAACCGTGCCAGCCCGAAGACGCAGTCCGCCTTGCTCGAAGCCATGCAGGAGCGGTCCGTCACGCTGTTGGGCAACACCCGCATGTTGCCCGATCCGTTTTTCGTGCTTGCAAGCCAGAATCCGATCGAGCTCGAAGGCACCTACCCGCTGCCCGAGGCCCAGCTCGACCGCTTCCTGTTCAAGCTGACGGTGAGCGATGTGTCGGTCGAGGTGCTGGACGGGATTATCTCGACGCGCCGGCGCGGCGAGCCGCCCATGCCCGAGTCGCCGCTTTCGGCCGAGGATCTCGCGCGGCTGTTCGGCGCGATGGAGCGAATATACTTGCCGCGAGCCGTGTCGCGCTACATCGCCCGCGTCGTGGCCGCCACGCATCCCGACACGCCCGAGGCATCGGCGGACGTGACAAACTACGTCACCTATGGCGCCAGCCCGCGGGCCGCCATCGCGATGGCCGAGGCTTCGCGGGCGTACGCCCTGCTCAATGGCCGGCCGAGCGTTGGATTCGAGGACGTTCGGGCCGTCGCGCCGGCCGTCCTCAACCATCGGCTCATCCTAAACTACAAGGCGCGCTTCGATAAGATCGGCGAGTTGGCCATCGTCGATAGTTTGCTCCGCACGCTGGACGAGGCCGGGCTGAACCTGCCGGCCGACGTGCGCATCGAAACAGTTGGAAAGGAGCGGTCCGCATGATCGCAGGATACGTGTCAACCTGGATTCGCGTCTTGCTGATGGGTGTCTCGGTTGCGGCCCTCGGCCGCATCGCCGTCGCCGAGCGCATCGGACCGGTGGACGTCAACGTGCAACCGTTGCCGACGGCCGACAATGCGTCTGGCTCATCGCGCGGCGTACGGCACGGTTACCTCGAGTATCGCGTGCAACTGAGAAACTCGTCGGCCAAGAAGTTGCAGGTGGAGTTGAGTCAGGAGCCTTATCGCGGCTTCGGCGGTGCAAAGGTGGCGCGAACCGTCCGCCTGGACGCCGGGCAGCAAGCGGCCGTCTCGCTTTTCCAGCCAGTGAGCGTCATGACTGGCTGGGGGCTGACCGTTCGTGTCCCAGGCGAGGAGCCGAAGACGATTGCAGTGTCACAGCCTCTGGATCAGACCTATGGTCAGTCGTTGCACTGCGCCGTGCTGACGAGCCGAGGCGTGCCACAAGACTTTCGCGAGTTGAAACCTGACGTGGGAGCCGCGTCGGCTACGCCTGGCGCGCCGTCGACCGAGCCGTCGGAGCCGTTCGCGTTCCTGCGCAGCGAGACGCCGGTCAGTCAGTGGAACGCGCATTGGCTCGGTTACTCCTGCTTCGACGTGATTGTGGTCACTGGAAAGGAAGTGGACGAGATGCCCGGGGCTGTGCAGTTGGCCCTGCGTCGCTACATCGAGTGTGGCGGCGTGGTGCTCGTCCACGCGGCGAAAGTCCCGAGTGTCCTATCGCAAGGGGGAACTCCGGACGGTGTGCGCGGCTATCAGGTCGGTTTTGGTCGCATCGTTGCCGGGTATCGGGGGACGCCCAGTTGGAAGAAGACGCGCAACGCCCTGGCGAGTTGCGGATGGCACGAATACGATCCTCAGGACAAGCCGAGCCACACGGCGCCGACCTTGGTTGCCGAGACGACCGTGCCCGTCCGAGGGCTGTTCATCTTGGTCCTGGTCTTCGGCATCGGCATCGGTCCGGCGAACCTCTGGCTGCTCTCGCGTTACAGACGTCGCATCTGGCTTTGGTGGAACGTGCCGGCCATTTCCCTGCTGACGTGCCTGCTCGTTTTTGCCTACTCGTTGGCGTCGGAAGGCATTACGGGGCGCGGTCGCGTGGCCAGCTTCACGCTGCTCGACGAAGGGCAACATCGCGCGACGACGATCGGTTATGTCTCGTTCTACTGCCCGCTGACGCCGTCCGTGGGCCCCCAGTTCAGCGTCGATACGGATGTCATGTTGCTCAGCAATGCGTCGAATTCGTATCGTCGCGGTTCGTATCGCCAAAGCGACGGCTACCGGGTCATCGACTGGACCAACAACCAATTGCTTGCTTCCGGCTGGGTCACGGCCCGCGTGCCGGCCTATTTCCAAATCAGGAAGAGCGAAGACCGCCGCGAGCGGCTCACGGTCGAGAAACAGAAGGACGGCGCGCTGAAGGTCGTGAACGCCCTGGGGGCGGACATCGAGCGGCTCTACGTGGCCGACGCCGAGGGTCGAACGTTCGAGGCCGAGCGGATTCCGGCCGGCGCCGAGCGGACGCTTGCCAAGCGTGCGGGCAAGAAGGCCATCGCCTCGGATCTGCGGTCGGCCGCGTTTCGCGCGCTGTTCAACAATACCGAGTGGCTCGGTCTGCTGGGCCAAATGCGACAATCCCGCGACTTCTCCGCGTTCTTGGCCCCCGGCTCTTACGTGGCCGTGTTGAAGAAGTCGCCGTTTGTCGAGACGCCGCTGTCGGGCGTCGAATCCGAAGACACCGTCGCCATCGTGTGCGGCACCTCGAAGGAATCCGATCATGGACGTTAAGGTCGTCAACCTCAAGCGTTACTTCGGCAAGACGCGAGCCGTCGACGACATCTCGTTCGAGTTCTCGTCCGGCGACGTGTTCGGCTTTGTCGGGCCCAACGGCGCCGGCAAGACCACCACGATGCGCATCTTGGCGACACTCGATGAGCCGACCGAGGGGAATGCGTTCATCAACGGCGTCTCGCTGATCGACGAACCGGAAAAAGCGCGACGCCACATCGGTTTCATGCCCGACGCCCTGCCCACGCATCGTGACATTACGGTGCATGAATACCTCGATTTCTTCGCCAGGGCGTACGATGTTCGCGGTCCGAAGCGGCTGGCCGTCGTCGATTCGGTCGAGCAGTTCACGAATCTGAAAGGAATCCGCGACAAGTTCCTGCGCGCCCTGTCTAAGGGGATGAAGCAGCGGGTGAGCCTGGCCCGGTCGCTGGTGCATGACCCGTCCGTGCTGGTCCTCGACGAGCCTGCGGCCGGCCTCGATCCGCGTGCCCGAGTCGAGCTGCGCGAGTTGTTGCGCGTGCTGGCCGATCGCGGAAAGGCCATCCTCATTAGCTCGCACATTCTCACGGAGCTGGCGGAAATTTGCAACGGCGCGGTCATTATCGAGCAGGGACGCATCCTTCGGGCCGGCTCGATGGAGCAGATTCTTGCGCGCGAGTCGCCCCACCGGACGATCGTCATCCGCGCGGCCGGCGGGCCCGACGCGCTGCACAAGGCGTTGCTCGAGGTGCCGGCCGTCCACGAGGCTCGCATCGTCGGCGAGGATGTCGAGATTCGGATTGACGGCGACGACAACGTCCACAGCGACATTTTGGCCCGTCTGATCGGCAGCGGCTTCCGCATCGTCGATTTCCGCCAACGCCAGATGGATCTGGAAGACGTTTTCATGACTGTGACGAAGGGAGAAGTGCAGTGAACACGTTTCTGCGTTGGATTGCCGTCGCGGATGATCGGATGAACCCCGTCGCGGTCAAGGAATCGCGGCAGGCCGTTCAGAGCCGCTGGGTCGTCGCCATCCTGACGCTGTTTCTGGTGATCAACCTGACCGTCATCGGCGGCTATTTGATGCTTTCCACCGATTCGGAGACGAGCATCACGGGCGGCCGCGACGTGTTCGCCGGCCTGATGGGCGTCCTGGTCGTCACGTGCATCGCCTTTGTGCCGCTCTACTCGGGCGTTCGCCTCTCACTCGAGCGTAGCGACGTCAACGTCGATCTGTTGTTCATTTCGACCATCACCCCGGCGGCCATCGTTCGCGGCAAATACCTGAACGCGATGGCCCTGACGCTGTTGATGTTCAGCGCGTGCATGCCGTTCATGGTCCTGACCTACCTGCTCCGAGGCATCGACCTGCCGACCATCTTTTATGCCCTCGCGTGGAGCTTCCTGGTCTGCGCGGTGGCCAACGCGGTGGGCATCTTCGCCGGTTCCATCCCAGGCAGTTGGTTCATCCGTGGCGTTGTCGCCGTCGTCATGGTGTTTCAACTGTTCTACCTCGGGGGCGCAACGATTGCTTTGATCAATGCGACCGTCTACCGGGGCTGGTTTGGCAGCACTGCCACCTGGAGCGAGGCAGCATGGCTGGCGTTTTCCGAGCTGCTTGCGATTGGTTTGCTGCACGTCTACTCGGTGGCCCTGCTGAGCCCCAAGACGTCGAATCGCATGTTCGTTCCGCGCATCTGCGTCACCTGCTGCTGGGCCTTGTTCGGCGCGGCGGCCGTCGCGTGGGCGCTCATTGAGGAGCGGATGTGGCCGGTCCAGGCCTGGACCATGAGCAGCGGCATTGCGATCATGTTTCTGTTGGTCGCCGCTCTGGGCGAGCGCGATTCCTGGAGCTATCGCGTCCGGCGCACCATCCCACGAAACCCGTTGTCGCGTCTCCTTGCGTTCGTGTTCTACAGCGGGGCGGCGGGCGGCATGGTCTGGTGCACGCTCCTGTTTGTTGCGACCATCGGCGTCGCCCACCTGATTGCTGCAGGCCGTCCGAGCTTGGCCAAAGAACTCTTCGCAGTGAACGGCGACCTCGCATACGTCTTTGGCTACGCGCTCTGCTATTGCCTGACGATTGCCGCGCTGCGTCCGGTCATCCTGCGCCGCATGGCGACGCCCGGCCTTTCGGTCCTCGCGGCCTTCCTGGGCATTGCAGTCTGTCTGGGGCCCTATCTGGTGGCGTTTTTCATCGAACGCGACTGGTGGCGCGCCGTTCCGTGGTACCTGGTTGGCAGCCCGATGGTCCTCAGCATGTCCAACGAGGCGGCGAAGAACGCGGCCAGCGTGGTTCTGCTCGCCTGGCTGGGGCTTGGGCTCCTGGCCGCCTCGCCCTGGGCGCTTGGCCAGTGGCGGCGTTTCGAGTCGGCCAAGCCGCCGGTGTGTCCGCCGGCCGAGTCGGTGGCCGCTGAGGTCGTGTGATGGCGGATGAACCAAGCCACGGGTCAAGACGCACGCAGGGTTCCATGACCGCCCCGATCGCTCAATTCCTCGCCGCCGGCCAGCAAGCAGGCGCTCGGTATACGCTGGCGGCCGCGCGTCGCGCGCCACAGGGCACGGCCGGCGTCCAACTCGGACGGCTGGCCGGTGACAGCATGGAGTTCATGGACCATCGCGAGTATCAGCCCGGCGACGATCTGCGACGACTCGATTGGGCTGCCTACGCCCGAAGCGACAAGATGATCGTCAAGCTATTTCGGCAGGAGGTCTGCCCCCACCTGGACCTTGTGATCGACGGCTCGCGCTCGATGAACCTCGACGGCACGCCCAAGGCGGGCGCGGCGCTCGGCGTTGCGGCGGCCCTGGCGACGGCGGCCTCGAACGCCGGCCACACGCATCGGGCGTTCATTACCAACCGAGGCTGCGAAGCGGTTGGCAACGGCGCCGCGCTGCCCAGCGTTTGGGAGGGAATCGCGTTCGACTCGCGCCAGTCGCCGCCCGAGGCGTTCCACACGCTGCCACCGCGATGGCAGCCGCACGGCATCCGCGTCCTCGTGAGCGACCTGCTCTGGCTGGGCGATCCGCTGGAAATGCTCACCGTGTTCAGCGCTGGCGCGGCGGCCGTTTACGTCGTCGAGGTGCTTGCCGCTGCGGACATCGAGCCCGAACATCACGGGAACCTGCGATTGGTGGACAGCGAAAGCGACGCGGCCGACGATGTGTTTCTCGATGCGGCGGCGCTGGCCCGATATCGCAGCAATGTCGCGCGTCATCGTGATGCGTGGCGTCGCGCCGCCCGACAGGTCGGGGCCCTGCTAGTGCCGCTGGTGGCCGAGCGGGTGGCCTGCGATTGGGATTTGTCGCCGCTGGTCGACGCGGGCATCCTAACCCTTTGACGCCGGAGCCCGAGCCATGGTCATCACGTCGCCGCTGATGCTTCTCGGGCTGCTGGCCGTTCCCGCCGTGGCGGCCATCTATTGGCTGCGAAGCCGATCGCGCCGCGTGGTCGTGTCGAGCGTCGATTTCTGGCTGGACCCGAATCGGCCTCGCCAAGGCGGACGTATTTTGCATCGTATGCAGACGCCGCTGTGCCTGCTGCTGGAACTGCTGGCCCTGGCGATGTTGGCCCTGGCGGCGGCCGGTCCCGTTCTGGTGAAGCGAGATGTCGTCCGGCCGCTGATCGTCGTGCTCGACGACTCGTACTCGATGCTTGCGCTGGCCGAGGATGGGCCTCGATCCGCGCGCGATCGGGCCAAGGCGGCCTTATCCGAAGAGCTTGCCCGGTGCGCTTACACGACGCGATTCGTGGTGGCCGGCGTTCGCCCGCGACTCGTGGCCGAGCCGTTGCGCGAGCCGTCGCGGCTCGATGAACTGCTGGGGGCCTGGACGTGTCAAAGCCCGGCGGCCGATCTTGCGGCGGCCGTCGCCTTGGCGTCCGAGATCGGCGGCCCGGCCGCCCGGATCCTCGTGTTGACCGACCGCGTGCCCTCTCCGAAGCCGGATGCGGGAAAGATCCAGTGGTGGGCGTTCGGCGTCAATCGCCCCAATGCGGCCCTGACGGCCGCATCGCGGACGGCGTCCGGCGGCGACGAGCGCGTCCTGCTGGAGATCTCTTGGCTTGCGGACGCCGCTGGCCAGGCGACGCTGACCCTGGAAGGCGGTGATCTCGCCAAACCGCAAACCGATCAGTTGATGCTGAGGGCCGGCGCGTCGCGGCAAATCACGCTGAGCCTTCCCGCGGGCTGTCCGCCGCTCAAGGCCCGGCTGAGCGCGGACGCCTTGGCCATCGACAACGAGGTGGTTCTGTTGCCAGCGGCAGCCCGGCCGCTGCGTGTGCTCGTCAATCTGGGCGATGCCAACCTGCGCCGCGCCGTTTCCCGAGCGTTGGAAGCGACCGGCCAGACGCGACAGGTGGCGGATCGCCCCGACCTGATCGTTACAGATCAGGCGGGCCAAAGCGACGACGCGACCTGGCGCTGGGAGATCGTGGGCCGTGGCGACGCGCCGGCCTATACCGGCCCGTTCATCATTGACCGCGGCCATCCGCTGACCCAGGGACTGTCGCTGCAAGACGCGATCTGGTCGGCCGCCTCGTCGGCCAAGCTGAGCGGGTCGTGGATTGTTTCGGCGGGCAATATTCCGCTCATCACCGAGCGGATCGACGCGGGCGGGCGGCGTCGCCTGCAAGTGAATCTGGTCGGCGACCGGTCGACGCTTCTCGAAATGCCCGACTGGCCCATCCTCGTGACGAACGTCGTCCATTGGCGTCAGAGCGGCTTGCCGGGGCCCGCAATCGTCAACGCGCGGCTCGGCCAAACCGTTTCCGTCGCGATTGCCAAGGAAGCGAAGCGGGCCGATGTGGTTTGGCCGGACGCCAGCGTTCATGCGTGCAACGTGCACGGCCGTCGCGTTGATATTCCAGCGGAACGGGTCGGGCTTTACTCGGTCCGAACGCCCGAGGCCACGCACCGGTTTGCGTGCAACGCCGTTTCACGAGACGAGTCGAATTTGGCCGATTGCCGTTCGGGCCGCTGGGGAGATTGGAACCGGTCGCCCGATTATCAGGATCGGCAAGTGCCGCTGGGCTGGATTTGCCTGTTGGTGGTCGTCGTGGCGCTCGGCGGTCACATGGCCCTGATTACTCGCAGTCGCGACGGGACCCCCGCATGACGTTCACCGATCCATTTTGGCTTGTCTTGGCGATCCCGATGGCGATGGCCTTTTGGCGATGGCCCTTGCCGTCGCGGCTTCTCACGGTTCTGCGATGCATCGCGTCGGTTTCGATCCTGTTGGCCCTGTGCGGCTTTTCGATTCGCTTGGCGACACGATCCGGCACGGTGGTCCTGATCGCCGATCGAAGCTTGTCGATGCCTTCAAACTGCGAGTTGCAGCAGAGGGAGGCGGCCGATCTGATTCACGCCTCGATGCCGTCCGGCGACCGCCTGGCGGTCGTGTCATTTGGCGAGAGGGCCGCCGTCGAGCAGTCGCCGCAGGCGGGGCGTTTCGCCGGTTTTTCCGCCACAGTGGGCCGCGAGGCGTCTCAATTGGCCGACGCGATCGACACGGCCCTGTCGCTGCTGGATCGCGATGAATCGGGTCGCATCCTGCTCATGTCTGACGGCCTCTGGACCGGGCGCGACATCGCTTCCTCGGCGGCGCGGGCGGCCGCCGCCAACGTGGCCCTCGACTACCGGGTCGTTGACCGGCCGAAGAGCGGCGACTTGGCCATTGAGCGGATCGAGGGCCCCGACTCGGCTCGGCCTGGCGAGTCGTTCATGCTGACCGCATGGATCAGCTCGCCTCGGGCGCAGGCGATTTCTTACGAGTTGCACCGCGGATCGGCCGTGATCGCCCGGGGGACGCGACCCGTGCCATCCGGTGTCAGTCGCCTGCTGTTTCGTGACACGGCGCCGGAGCATGGCGTCTGCGAGTACCTGTTGCGGGTCGACGGCGAGGGGCTCGATCCGGCGACGGAGAACAATCGAGCCCGCTTCTTGGTGGGCATCCTGGGCGATCGGCCCGTGCTTTGCGTCAGTGCAACTGGCGTTTCGGGGCTGCCGTCGCTCTTGCGTCGCGGCGGCCTGAACGTGAAGTCCCAGGCGGTCGGCGACTGCCGCTGGTCGTTGGAGGAACTGGCTGGCTACGCGGCCGTCATCGTTGAAAACACGCCGGCCAGCCGTATTGGTCGCACGGGCATGGACAACCTGGCCGCGTGGGTTGCCAAGGGCGGCGGCGGCCTGATCCTCACCGGCGGTCGCGATTCGTTCGGCCCCGGCGGATACTACAAGAGTTCGCTCGATCCCGTCATTCCCGTGTCGATGGAGTTGCGACGCGAGCACCGCAAGCTGGCGCTGGCCATCGTCGTCGCCCTGGATCGCAGCGGCAGCATGGCAATGACGGTGCCGGGCGGTCGCGCCAAGATGGATCTGGCCAACTTGGCCACGGCCGAAGTCATCGACCTGTTGAGCCCAATGGATCAGTTCGGTTGCGTCGCCGTCGACAGCGCGGCGCACGAAATCGTCCCATTGAGCGCCGTGACGAACAAGGGCGAGATGCGAAGCCGCGTGCTGCAAATCGATTCGGCCGGCGGCGGCATCTTCATCTACGAGGCCCTGAAAAACGCCGCGAGGATGCTCGCGCCCGCCGAGGCGGGCGCCAAGCACATCGTCCTCTTTGCCGATGCGGCGGACAGCGAGCAGCCGGGCGACTACAAGGCGCTCGTGGCCAAGTGCGTCAAGGCTGGCATCACGATCAGCGTCGTCGGGCTGGGCACCGAACGAGACTCCGATGCCGAGCTGTTGAAGGACGTCGCCAGGCGCGGCGGCGGCCAGTGTATGTTCACCAACGTGGCCGAGGAGTTGCCCCGGCTGTTTGCGCAGGACACGCTGGTCGTCGCGCGCAGCGCGTTTCTCGACACGCCGGTGGCCGTTCGCCCGGTTGCCGGCCTGATGGTCCTGACGCGGCAGCCGCTCGGCGATTTCCCGGCCATCGGCGGCTACAACCTGTGCTATCTCCGGCCGACCGCCAATCTGGCCGTCGCCTCGAAGGACGAGTACACGGCGCCGGTGGTTGCCAGTTGGCACGTCGGTCTCGGTCGCGTCCTTTGCTACACGGGCGAGGTCGATGGAAAGCATACCGGGGCGATTGCAAAGTGGAAAAACGTCGGCGAGTTTTTCACCTCGCTCGCCCGATGGACGGCCGGTCGGCAGCAGTCGCTGGGCCGCGGTATCTTGGCCACCCAGGAGCTTCGGAACGGAGTCTGCCGGGTCGAATTGCATCTCGATCCCGATCGTGAGACCACGGCCTTTTCGAGTCTGCCCGAGCTGACGGTTCTTTCGGCGCGGCCGGGCGAGTCGGCCGTTTCGAGGAAGGTCCGCATGAATTGGGCCTCGGCCGACGTGCTGTTGGCCGAGCTGCCGATTAGCGGCAGCGAGACGTTGCTCAACACCGTTTCCTCGCCCGGCATCGGTCAGACCACGCTTGCTCCCGTTTGCCTGCCGTACTCGCCCGAGTACCTGCCGCAAACCACCGGCCGCGGTCAGAACGCGCTCGAGCAACTGGCTTCTTCAACTGGCGGCCGCGAGCGCGTCAACCTGAGCGACATCTGGCGCGACCTTCCGCGAAAATCTCGAGGTGTGTCGCTGGCGTCCTATCTGCTAATCGTGGCCATCGTGGCGTTTTTGCTGGAAGTCTTGCAGCGGCGGACGGCCTTGCTGAGCGTGCGATGGCGAGCGATGCCAGCCCACTGGCCGGCTGCGCTTCGACCATCGTGGCGTCTGCCGCGTCTGTCGCTGCCGCGCGGGCGAAAGAAAACCGAGCAAATTGGCGCAAAGTCTTCGTCCGAAACGGCAACGACCGCGAAATCGCCTGCCTCAGTTCCTGAAAAGACAACGGACGGGAAAGGCTTCTCGGACGTCCTCGATCAAGCGCGGCAACGCGCGCGCCGGCGCACGGGGCGTTAGCGGCGGCTTTTTTGGGATCACGGCTCGCACGGACCGAGAATTGGGGGAGTCTGACGGCAGCCGTCACGCATCGCCACGGCGATGCCGGATGATACGGCCTTCAGACATGTAGATGACGTCCTCGGCAATGTTCGTCGCGCTATCGGCGATTCGCTCCAGATTGCGCGAGACGGCCAGCAGCCGGAGCAGCGGACCGACCTTCTGCGGCTCGCGGCCGATCCGCTCCTCGGCCTCGGCGCGAATCTCGTGCTTGATTCGATCCACTTCGTCATCGCGACGGCAGACCTCGACGGCCAGCCGGGCGTCCATGTTGATCATCGCGTCGATACTGTCGCGCAACATGGCTTGGGTCTTCTGCCACATGCCGGCAATATCGAACGGCACCTCGGTCGGCGGCTCGGCAGCCGTCGTGACGGCCTTTCTCGCGATGTTCACCGCGAGATCGCCGATCCGCTCCAGATCGTTGTTGATCTTCAACACGGCCACGATGAACCGCAAATCGGCGGCCACCGGCTGATAGAGGGCCAGGATCTTCAGGCACTCTTCTTCGATGTCCACCTCGCGCTGATCAATGTCGTCGTCGCGACGCTCGACGCTCTCGGCCAGCTCTCCGTCCCGGTCGAGCATTGCGCGGACGGCGATCTGCACCTGGTCCTCGACAATCGCGCAGAGGGCCAGAATGCTCTTCTTGACGCGCTCAATTTCCCGCTGCAAGTGCACCGACATGATCGCTCCTTGGGCGTTTGGGGCCATGCGGCGATCGCTCGGCGCAAACCGCATGGATGGCCTATTCGCTCGACAGTGCATTATCCCCCCCCTATCGCCCTTGGCAAGCGGCCAGCAGCTTGGCCAAACACAAACCTAACGAAGTCGTCAGCCTGGGCGTTCAGCCGTCACGGAACATGGATCATTCCGGCCACGATCGGGCCGTTGCCACCGGTCTCGAGGCTGGCAGAGAGTGTCAAACTGGGGTAGCCACGGCCTACTCGTCAGCCGGCGATGCGCCCGTTCAATCGGCACGGCCGTGACGACCGATGCTGTCAGTAGACCCATCGTGTTCAACGTCTTTTCCCGCAATATCGAATGACTCAGACCGCATTGCTGACCGCCGACGGGGCGAATCGCACGGGCGCTGCCACGAAGTCAAGGCTGCCATGTCGCGTAAGACAGTGGGAGTTGGTTGAGTTTGCGGCCGCCGGAAGCCTTGCCAGAATTTACCGGGCGAGGCCTGTCGGCGCGTCGGTCGATCAACCGGCCGGCTATGCGGTCAAGATGCTGCGGCCCGAGTGGCAGCACGATCCCGACGCCATTCGTCTTTTGCAGCGCGAGGCCCTGGTCGGCCGGATCGTGTCCGATCCGCATCTGGCGCCCGTGCTGGCGACGGCGGTCTCCGAGCCGCCCCGGTTGTTGGTGATGCCGTGGCTCGCGGGAGCGTCCGTGCGGATGCGGCTTGACGCGGGCCAGCAGTTTGACGGATCGGACACGCTTTGGATCGCCCGGCAAGCGGCCGAAGCGCTCGATGCGCTGCATCGGGCAGGTTGGATGCACGGCGACGTCTCGCCAGGCAACATCCACGTTTCGCCCAGTGGGCACGTCACACTCATCGATCTGAGTTTCGCCCGCCGTCGGGACGAGACCGGCTCGGCGGCCGATCGACCCGTCACGGGCACCTTCTACTACATCGCCCCGGAGCACATCACGTCGTCGCTGGCCGCGGACATCCGCAGCGACATTTACAGCCTGGGGGCGGTGATGTTTGAAATGCTATGCGGCCGAACACCTTTTGCTGGCAAGGACATTGCCGAGGTGGCCGTCGCACATCGCGAGCTGGCCCCGCCCGACCTGCGACGCTTTGCGCCTCAGGTGCCGTGCGAGGTGGTGCACTTGGTTCGCCAAATGCTCTCGAAGAATCCGCTCCGCCGTCCCCAAACCCCGCGCGAGCTGATCGACCGCCTCGTCCGTCTTGAAATCGGCGAGTTTTCCGCCAGGGCGTGCTAGCGGTCCGAAAGCTTCAAAGCCGCGTGGAAGCAAGGCTATCCACTAGGCTGATCTCGGAACGCAGGCCGTTATACGGCCACGAGCAATTGATCGATCTCCGACGAGAAGAACTCGTCGGCGGCAACGGTCGCGTCCGAGGCCGACTGGCGACCCGAGGTCATACTGACCGCGGGGCCCGTGTCGAACAGCCGATCGGCCGAAGTCGTGTTGTTGCTCAGCAGGTAGTCGATGGCTGAGGCCTTGCGCTGGGCCGCCTGCGTCGGCTGCACAGCGACGGCATCCGACGTGGCCACCGTTTGGGTTGTGTCGACGGTCGTCTGCAACTGGGCGGCAATGCGCGGCGAAACGACCGTGTTGATTGCCAGGAAGCGGCTGCTGGCCGTTGTCGTCGACGTGTCGCCGACCGCGAACCCGTCGCAATTGGCGACCAGTTGGCTCCAGGTGAGGGTCGACGGCTGGTAGCTTCCCCAGGGGTTGTAGAGCGTGAAGAGCCCGGTGGAGCTGTTGTAGCTGAGAACGTTGTAGGCGTGGTTGCCATAGAGGCCCGTGCTGGAGGCCGGCGAGCTGACGGTGCCAATCGTCACGGCTTTGCCGCTGCTCAATGCGTTGATCAAGGTTTGCTTCGTGCTGCTGTTAAGGCTGTAGGCCGTGTCGGCGCAGTTGAGAACCTGAGCGTAGACGTCGCCCATCCAGCCGCCCTCGATGGCCGCGTAGCTATTCGAGGTCGAGTCGCGGCCGGTCTTGCCCGTTTCGTTCCACTGGGCGTAAGCCTTCTCGATCAGTTCGAGCCAGAGAACGTTGCTCGAGCTGGTCGAACTGGTGCCGTATCCGTCGTAAACCAAGTTGCCGTTAGAGTCCACCGGCAACTGGGTGTTGACCGTCACATAGTCGGCCACGCCGTTGTAATAGAAGCGAACGGTGTAGGTGCCGTCGCCGTTGTCGATCAGCATGCTCGAGATGGCCGATTGCGAGCTGTCGGCGATGGAACCGAGGGCCGCGATCAGGTAGCAGTCGCCCAGGTCGCCCTGCTTCTCGTCGGTGTGCGACGCGCCGCTGCTGCCATACAGAGTTCCGGACGTGGCCGTATCGTAGCTGTAGCTCGTCGTGGGAAGGTCTGTGCCGTAGAACCACTTGTTGATGAGCTTTTCGAGCTTCGAGTTCGAGTCGCCAGCGGCCAAGTTGCCCAAGGTCGTGCTTTGGTAAGTGGCGTTAGCCGTGCTTCCGTTAACCACGTCGTTGGCCAGGACGAGCACGTAGCTGACGATGTTCAGGGTCGAGGAATTCTTTAGGATGGCTTTCAGGTCGCTGAGGTCGGCGGAGTCCACAACCCCGTCGCTCTCGCTCTCGATGCAATAGAGGATCTGGACCATGTCGGCCCGGCTGATTGTGCCGTCGGCGTCGAGGCTCTGGGTCAAGGCGGCCAGATCGGCGTTGGTGAGGCCCAGATAGTTCGAGGCGACCACGGTCATCGCGGCGCTGGCCGTCAGGGAGCCGAGCGTGGCGGTCACCGTGTCCGAGGTGGCCACGCTTGGGGCGACGTACGTCACCGTGGCCCCCGTGTTGCCGCCGCTGAACGTGCCCTGAGAGGCCGACCACGTGACGGTCCCCGACAGGCTCATCGAATTGCCAAATTGATCGAGGCCCGAGGCCGTCAGTTGCTGCGTCGAACTGAGCGAGACGGTCGCGCTTGCCGGGCTGATCGCAAGGCTAGTCAACGTCTGGCTGACCGTGACGGTCACCGTGTTGGTGGTCACCGAGAGCCCATCGCTGGGATCGGTGATCTTGACGGTGAACACATAGGTCCCGGCCGCAGAGAAGGTCACCGTGGTGTTCTTCGAGGCGTTCGTGCCGTTGCTGCTGAAGCTGGGCGTGGTCGCACCGGACGGCGACGAGGTGAGCGACCAAGTATAGGTCAACCCCGATTCGCCGTTCGTCGAATCGGCGCCCAGTACGGAAAGCGTGGCTGTCGTGCTTGTCTGACTCACGACCGTCGGCTGCTGAGCCACGGTCGGAGCCGGATTGGTCGCGGTCGTCGTGACGCTCAGCGTTGGCCGGTAAGAAACGGTGCTATTCTCGTCCGACGCAAAAGCGATCGACGTCGTGCTGGAACGCGCCATCCGGCCAAACGATGGAACGACGCTGATGAGGAAACTGGCAATGCCGTTGGTGTTGAACCTCTGGTTGATCAGCTTTGTGACATCAACCGAGATCGTCTTCGAGGCGCTAAGCTGAGCGGCCGAAAGCGTCAGCGTAATGGTTTGACCGAAGCCACTGGCGGAATTCCGCCAGGTAATCGCTCCGGTGGAACTGCTATTCGTGCCGCCGATGCCCTCGACCCACGAGTCGTTCCCGTCGCTCAGAAGCTGAATGCGGATGGTCACCGAGGACGTGCCCGAACTGACGGATAGGGCGGTCAGATTGAGGACGGCCTTGGTCATCGTGCTGCTGACGTCGCTCAGATCGAACTTAAGATAGGTGTTCGCTTCGCTGGCGCCGTTGCGGGCCGTGGTCGTCTGCAAGAGCAGGTCGGTCGTCTGCCCGTAGTTGGTCGTCGGCGTGCTGCTGCTGACGTAGGCGTCGGCCGTGGGGCTGAGCGACACGACGGTCGTGGCGGCGGCGACTGCCCGCGCAGCCTGGCCGTGGACGCTGGTGCTGAGGACCAGACGCGGCTCGAGGTGTTCCATTCGCAGACGACGCTTGCCGTGGTTGTTGCGGCCACGGGAATTGCCGCAACTGCCTGAATTACGCAACATCGGCATTCTCCTCTAAAGACCTAGCCAGGTGACCAATCGGACCCTGCTCCAGCGCCGCCACGCCGCCGCCAACCGACTTCCACGGCTCATAACTAATGCGTTGCGACGATTATTGCAAGCATTTATCGTGGCAGCTCGTGGAAAGTACGGTTGCCCACTGGGTGAAACACGTTCGCCGACGTGGTGTTGGGCCGGGGGAGTTCGCGCAGCTCGACCAACTCAGCCCAAACGCGCAGCCTTAACATCAATGCCAGCAAGGTTTACAGAATCCGTACAGTTTACCAGCGGCCTGGCCGATTCTAAGAACACCATGTGGTGTCAATACTGCCGCCAGGATGTGCCTGCGCTTCCGTCGGCCGACCGGCAGACGCTCTGCTGCCCTCGGTGCGGCGATGAAATTTGCGCGGAATCCCACGCAAGCCCGGCGGAAACCACGGCTACCGACTTCGACGCCACAACGGCCTTTGAATCGCTCCTGCCCGAGACGCCGCCGTGCTACGACGATTGGGAGTTCGGCGAGCAACTGCGCGACATTCAGCGAACGTTGCGGCCCACCAGCGTCAGCGACGAGCAGCTGAAATCGATCGCCGCGCGCGAGTCGGTTCGACTCGATCCACCGCATCTCGCGATCCCCGACTTGCACTTGCCAAGGTTCAAGAAGCGAACGTTTCGGCAGCCGATCTTTGCTGCAGGCGGTGACGTCCTCAACGCGGCGAAGTGGCTTGTCCTTGGCTTCGGTGCCGTCGGCTTCGTCTTCGGCGGCCTTTTGCTGACCGGCTCCTTGCTGACCGGGCGGCAGGGGTTATGGAACCTCGGCCTCTCGACCGCGCTCGTGGGCCAAGTTGGCCTGTTGGTGGGCCTCGTGCTCCAACTCGACCGCCTCTGGCGTGACAACCGCGAGGCGTCGGCCAAGCTCGATCAGGTCGATGAGCAATTGCATGACCTGAAGAAGACGACAACGCTGTTGGGCACCGCTCAGGGCCCTGGGGCCACGACCTTCTACTCGCATTTTGCCGGCGGGGCCAGTCCGCAGTTGTTGCTAACCGATCTGAAGAGCCAGCTCGATCTGCTCGCCATCCAAATGGCCAAAGAGCAACGCTAGCGCGAGAATCTTGCCCAGAGTTTGCGGGCGTCATGACCGCCATAGCGCGCGGCCATTCGGAAGTCGCCATCAACCTGATGGCAGCTCGATATCTCCTTCCACGACGCGGGCTATTCCTTGGTAATAACGATCCGCATTCCAAACGGCGGCTGGTTGGGCTCGTAACGGACGGCGAGGGACGGGACCCGGTGGTCCGTTGGACGAGCGGACGCGGGCCCGGCGCCCGGCATCAGGCGTTGCAACGTCGCGATGGCCAACGGTGTGTGATTGAGGGCCGCGATGTCCGTGTTCAACTGGGCAGCGTGTGTTTCATCGATCGCCCGGGCGACCTCGATTTGGCTCTTGATCGCCAGCCCGTAACGCACCGAGCGGATGCCGCCCAAGTCATGCACGCGGAGACTGAAGCTCGCGAGAAAGACGGCCAACGCGGCCGCTTGGAACGGAATCCACCAGCGAAACATGGGGGTCCAGCGAATCAACACGTCGAGTCCCGCCCAGACGAACAGCGCATAAATGATCCACGTGCCATTGTAATAGTGCGGATAGCCATAGGTGGCCGTGAGCCCGTTTTCGATGACCTGGCAGCCTAGCCCCAACAGCGCAAGCAGCGACAAGAGCGTCGGGGTTCCGAGGCCCTGCCACGCTGGCCGCCGCGCAAGATCGCGACAGACTCGGACTGCCGCGCAGACCATCCCAAACCAGGCGAGCGGCAGCACGACCATGGACACCATACAGGCCATCGTCGAGGCAGCCGTTTGCGAGGCTGTCCAAGCGGGTGTTGCGAAATACTCGCAAAACTCGAAGGCGCTCAGCCACACCGATCCCATTAGCGGAAACAGAAAGCCGTCGTGGTTCGTCAAACCGACCAGGATTGGCCGGCCCGTCCCCGGCGCCTTCGAGACGGACAATGCCCGAAAGTAAAACGCAAAGGCCACGGCAAAGGCGATCATCAGCAGCATGCTGGGCCAGAATCGTGCAAGCTTTCGGAGCGGCTCCGAAAAAACCGCGATTGCCAGCAGGGCCGCGGCCGGAATCACCAGCGGCAACGTCATCAGGTGGATGAGCGGCATCGCGCCGAGACAAAATACGGCCGTCATGAGCGCGACGGCTGACCGGTGGCGAAAGAAGGCCACGGTTGCCGCCACCAGCAGTGCGGCCAGCGGAATTGCAAACGAGTTGTCCCACGGAAGCCGGGCGTAGAACCAGAAGAACGGCGACAGTGGAACGGTGACGAAAAACCAACGAGCCCGCGAGTCGCGGCCCAGCAATCGCACCAACCAGACGAGGGCCAGCCCCGTGACCGCCAGAAAGACAATCGTCCTCATGCAAACCACGGCCAGCATGTTGTGGGTCAGCGTGAGCAGCAGTTGGTAGCACCAGATGGGCAGCGGCCCGTAGGCGACCCCGCGCGAGCCGGTCAGTCCCAGGGACGCCAGGTGGCCGGCCTGATTTGCGTCCAAAGCCATCCAGACCAGTGCCGGCTCGTCGCTGATCCACGGCACATCGCCGATCCAAAGCAGCGAGATGAGCGAAAACAGCCCGAGGATCGCCACGAACGCCCATTCCTCACGGCCGAATGGCGGCTGCGCGGCGGCCTTCGAGGCCGGTGGGCTGGACCGGTCGGGGGCCACGGCCCGAGGCGTTTGTTTTCCACCGTTGCCGCGGCGGGATCGGCGCGAAGTCATGCGGATGTGCCCCTCGCAATCGCGAGATGATGCTGAAGCAAAATCATCTCATGCCGATGTGCGTCGTGTCAAGGATCGGACCCGGGCCGACAGAGGCCGCCCGCCGGGGACGGCGAGAGCCAACATGGCGGCGCATCGCAATGAGACGGCCCCCTCTCAGTGCGACGGACCGAACCCCAGCGTGCGGACCGCTTTTCCGTTCTCGACGAATTGAACCGATTGGTAGTCCCCCTTGGGAATCGACACGATCAGTGGGCAGGCGAACGTGGCTGACTCGCTCTTGGTCAAGCTGGTCGAATAGCGGAGGACGATCGTGCCGCCGCGCTGCGTGACGCGGTCTACCTTGTACTCCCAAACGGCATTCCCGCGTTTCACCGCTAGCAAGACGATGCTCGACTCGAACGCGGCCTTGGGCAATCGGTGCGACTTGTCGCCCATGACCATGGCAACGCCCAACACCCGATCGAACTCCTTCTGGCCGCGAAGGATGGCGAACGACTCGTGGGCGTCCGGCTCGAACGTGTTCGCGACGAAGTAGCCGTTGTACGTGTCGAACGACAGCCGAGAGGCGTCCTCCGTGGACTCCGACGGTTGGGCCGCACGCGGCTGCTCAACAGCCTGCTGTCGCTGTCTCGCCTTAAGAAAAGTTCTGGCAAGTGGCACGCTGGCAATCACCACGCAGATGGCCGCGACGACGGCAATCGCAAAGACGATCCGCCGTCGAGGGTTGTTCTGTTTCATGAGAGTGGCGCTCCGATGCCCTCACTTGGCTAGATCGCGTTTTACTCGGGTGTTGGGTGGGCCCTGAAGCGGCAGGCGTCAGCCACTTGGTGCGTGACCCGTCGACCGGGGCTTCTTTTCGCGGTGGTTACCAGGCCTTCGTGACGCCGGGAACGGCGCAGGCGTAGCAACCGTCAGGGCCCGGCTTGACCGGCGGTTCGGCATCCCAGGCGAGACGCTGTGGCATCAGGTCGAGCTGCGACCGAATGGCGTCGTCCCATTGGACGACCTTGCCTGAGTACGTGGCCATCCGGCCCAGCAGTCCGGTCATCGTGCTTTCAGCGGCCCAGTCGGCCTCATTGTAGGGCTGCCCGGCAAGAATGGCAGCCATCAGGTCGTCCATCTCGACTTGGTGGCCGTCCGGGCCCTGACGCAGACGCACCGGCGACTGACCGGCGATCCGCATTACCGCGGGGCCATAGCCCTGGATGTCCACACTTCCCTTGACCCCGTGGGCGTGCTCGGAGAACGATTGCCAGCAGTTCGGCATGTGGCGGCAGTAGCTGAACAGCTTCAGGCCATTTGCGTACGTGAACTCGACCGTGTGGTGGTCGAAAATCTCGCCGACATTCTTGCCGACTCGGACTTGGCGGCCGCCGACGCCTTGGGCCGCGACCGGATGCGCCCGGGCGATCCAGTTTGCAACATCCAGGTCATGCACGTGCTGCTCTACGATGTGGTCGCCGCTCAGCCAAGTGAAATAGTACCAATTACGAATCTGAAATTGCATCTCCGTTTGGTCGGGCTGTCGGGGCCGAACCCAGACGCCGCCCGAATTGAAATAGACGCGGAGAAACTTCAATTCGCCCAAGGCTCCATCGTGAATGCGTTTCACGACGTTCCGATGTTTGATCTCATGCCGCAAGTGATGGCCGACGCCGACTGCCAGATTGTTCTTTTTCGCCTCCTCATTGGCGGCCTGAATGCGACGGACGCCGGGCACGTCGGTGGCCAACGGCTTTTCCATGAAGACGTGCTTGCCTGCCTTGACGGCCGCCTCGAAATGCGCTGGGCGGAAGCCGGGCGGCGTGCACAACAGCACGAGGTCCGCGCCGGAGTCTATCGCCTTCTGATAGGCGTCCAACCCAGTGAACTGGCGATCTTCGGGAACGTCCGCCCGGTCGCTGCACTCCTTGCGGATGGCCTTCAGGCTGTTCTCGATCGACTGCTTGAAGGCGTCGGCCATGGCCACCAGTTTGACGTTGACCTTGGCGCTCAGTGCATTGATGGCCGCGCCCGTTCCGCGACCGCCGCATCCGACCAACGCGATCTTGATCGTATCGCTGCCGGCCGCGTGGGCCGAACGGGCGACAGACAGGCCGCTGACGAGCGTCGCGCCGGCGGTGGCCAAAACGGATTGCTTAAGGAAGTCGCGGCGTGCCAGGTTTGCGTGGCTGCGAGTGGGCATCTCAGCGTTCATCGTTAAGCTTCCAATGAGGGAGGAATGGGAGGGATGGTACAGGCGGGGTGACTGTTTCCGTGCGGGGGGGCAGGTGGCGCGACGCCGCCCATTGGGCCCCGCGCGATCGTCAGCTATCATTATAGGGATAGGTGGACGTCGCACAACCAGCAAGGGCCATCGTCAATGAACGCCCGCACCCGACGCCGTTTTGATGAAGAGCTGGAATGGGTGTTGGCCCGACTGCCGCCGCTCGTGCATGAACTGATCGAGCAGGTTCCGCTCCATGTCGAGGACTATCCGTCCGACGAGGTGATGGACCGCATGGGCATTGAATATCTCGACGACCTGTGCGGGCTGTACACGGGCATCCCCATTGGGAATAAAAGCGTCATGCACTCCGGCACGCTGCCCGATGTTGTGACGGTCTACCGCGAAGGCATTTTGACGGCGGCCGCCGACCGTCGCGGACGCATCACGACCGAGCGACTGCGAGAGCAAATTCGGATCACGATCCTTCACGAGTTGGCTCATCATCACGGGCTGACCGAGAACGATCTACGCAAGTTAGGATATGGTTAGAACAACCCAACATCGGAGGACAGATCGCCATGAACCGAACAACGGTGAATGTGATTGTCGATGTGGTGGCGTTTGCGGCCATGCTACTGCTTGCCGCCACGGGCGCGTTGATGAAATTCATCCTGCCGCCTGGCTCGGGGCATTTCAGTCGCATTTGGGGGATGGACCGCCACGGCTGGGGCGACATCCACGCGTGGATCGCCGTTGTCCTTCTCGCGACGGTGGCGATCCATTTGTATTTGCATTGGAAATGGGTCGTTTCCGTGGTCGCTGGCCGATCGCCCGAACGGGCAAAGCGGCGAGTCGTTGTTGCGGCCGCGGCGTGCCTCGGGCTGCTTGGGCTGGCCAGCGCTCCGTTCTTCGCGGCTGTTGAACGAGGCGGCGAACCGCCCCACAAGTCGCGATCCGCCGAGCGGCCTTCCGCCAAGACCATCGACATTAACGGGACAATGACGCTCGACGAGGTCGAACACAGCACGGGCGTCCCAGCCGCGGTGATTCTCCGTGAACTCGGCTTGCCGGCGAGCGTGCCGACGGACGAACGTCTTGGACGCCTTCGCAAGCGATACGACTTCGATGTTCATCGCGTGCGGGAGATCGTCGAAAAGCAACGAAAACCGTAATGCCAACGGGAGTGCGCCGATGATCGACATTGTCCGAGTGCTTCGCGAGACGTTTGTGGCCCAGGCCGAGCATCATCCGAGCCTGGACTCGACGAATAACCGCGCGGCCTGGTGCGCCTCGCGTGGCCCGCGAGACTTGCCGCTGCTCGTGGTCGCCGACGAACAAACGGTCGGACGTGGGCGGGGCAGCAAACGTTGGTGGACCGGCCGGGGCTGTCTGGCGATGAGTTTGCTCGTGGATCCGGCAACCGTGGCCGCCGAGGAAGGTCGCTCGCCGCTCGTGGCGTTGGCGGCGGCCGTGGCGGTCGCCGAAACGGTTCGAGCGAACTGCCCAAACCACGCGGCCGACATCCATTGGCCGAACGACGTGCTGGTCGAGGGACGCAAAGTGTCCGGCATCCTGGTCGAAGTCCTGCCCGACCGCCGGCACGTCATCGGTATCGGGCTGAACACGAACAACCATGTGGCCGACGCGCCGGCCGAGTTGCGGGCAACCGTGGCCACGCTGTGCGACCTGATCGGTCGCGAGCTGGACCAGACGGAGGTGCTGATCGGACTGCTTGGCCGTTTGGATCGCCTGTTTCGGCAGTTGCACGACGCGCCGGACGCCGTCGCGGCCCGGGCCAATGCACTGTGTGTCCAGCGAGGCCGCAACGTCACGCTCCGATGGGAAACGCAGTTGAGGACCGGACTCTGCCACGGAATCGGCCCGACCGGCGGCATTTTGCTCGAGACGCCCGACGGGGTCGAGGCGTTCTATTCAGGCACGACCGAGGGGTGAGGAGCAATCGCTCTCCACTACCCGCGTGCAACTTCTTCATTATAATTCCGCAAGATCGGACGCGTCTCGGCAACTAACCCAAAGAGGGCGTAAGACGCAAACATACCGGACACTACGGAGGTATTGTGATGAGACGGAAGCTGTTTCCAGTCAACATTCGGACGGGCATTGCGGCCCTTGTGCTGCTGGGCGTGGGCGTTGGCCTTTGGGCAGCCGCAGGCGGTGATCGAGACCGTGCCCTGGCACAGGCCCCGGCCGCCACTGCTTCGGGGGGCGGCGCCGCGGGCTATGCCAACAGCCTGTCGAAGGCGTTCCGCGAGGCCGCGCAAAAGGCGCTGCCGGCCGTCGTGATGATTCGCAACACGCCCGTCGCCGAGGCCAACAAGTCGGCCGAGTCGGGCGACGAGGAACAGTCGGAAGAGAACAACCCGCTCGATACGCTTCCGCCAGAGTTCCGTCGGATGTTCCCGAATCTGCCAAAGATGCCGAACATGCCTCGTGGCGAAGGCGCCGCGAGCCTCGGCTCGGGTTTCATTATCGACCCGTCAGGCATCATCCTGACGAACAACCACGTCGTCAGCGGCGGCGGCAAGATTGTCGTCCATCTGCATGACGGCCGCGAGTTTGACGCGACCGAGGTCAAACGCGATCCCCGCGCCGATCTGGCCATCGTCCGAATCAAGGCGAGTGGAAAGCTGCCGACCGTCAAGCTGGGCAACAGCGATGACATGCAAGTCGGCGACTGGGTGCTCGCGCTCGGCGATCCGTTCGGCTTAGAGGGAACCGTCACGGCCGGCATCGTCAGCGCCAAGGGACGCGGCGTCGATGTCTCGTCGAGCCAAAGCTTCAAGAATCTGATTCAGACCGATGCGGCCATCAACCGTGGCAACAGCGGCGGGCCGCTCGTCAATCTCGATGGCGACGTGATTGGCATCAACGTGGCCATTCTCTCGCCCACCGGCGGCAACCTGGGCGTCGGTTTTGCGATTCCCAGCAATGTGGCCAAGTGGGTGAGCCAGCAATTGATCTCGCGGGGCTCGGTGCGCCGGGCCTACATCGGCGTCAGCATGCAGCCGCTGTCCCGCGACCTGGCCGCCAAACTGGGCGTCGAAGGCCAACGCGGCGCGGTCGTCGCCGAGGTGTTCCCGCACACGCCCGCCGCGACAGCCGGTCTGAAGCCGGGCGATGTCATCGTCAAGTTTGCCGACCAAGCGGTCGGCAGCCCTCAGGACTTGCAGGCCGCCGTGGAACAAGCTTCGATCGGCACGCCACAGACGATTGTCGTGTTCCGCGACGGCAAGCAGACCAAGTTGGAGGTCACGGTCCAAGAGCAGCCGGCCGACTATGGGATGGCTCAGCGAAGAACCGGGGTTCCCGGCCAGGGCGAGACCATGCGCGATGAAAAGCTTGGCGTCGAGGTTTCCGAGCTGACGCCCGAACTGGCTGGCCAGTTGAACGTCAAGCCGGGCGAGGGTGTCGTCATCACGCAGGTCCGTCAGGGCAGCCCCGCGGCGATGGCCGGCCTGGCGCCTCGGATGATCATCCTCCAGGCAAACCGCAAGGCGATTAAGACGCTCGACGACTTCAAACAGGCCATCTCGCAGAAGTCGGTCGAGGAAGGCGTGTTGTTGTTGGTCCGCACGGCCCAGGGCACGCGGTTCGTTATCATCCGCTCGTCGTGACGAGTCGACCCATCGACCGGCGGACCGTCTCGGAAAACGGGGCGGTTCGTCGTCGGTCGTCGAAAGCTGGGGCGTTGGGGACGAATTGGTCCTTGACGCCCCAGTTGTTTTCGAGTGGGACGCGGATGGCGTGTTCACGTCGCCAACGCTTCGGTCCTTCGCTTGGGTGCTTGACCCTGCTGGCGGTTTGGTCAAAAATCATACCCGTCTCCGTGCCCTTGCCGACCTTGCGACGAAAAAGCCAAACCCCATGCCGACCAACGACCCGCCTCGCAGCCGCGACGAGCTTGCCAGCCAATACCTCGATCAGCTTCCGTACGAGCCCTATAAGGTCCAAGAGGAGGCATTGCTTGCGTGGTTCTCGTGCGATCAGGGCGTGTTGGTGGCCGCGCCGACGGGCACCGGCAAGACGCTGATCGCCGAGGCCGCGCTGTTCGAGACCCTGCATAACGGGACGACGGCCTACTATACGACGCCACTGATTGCCCTATGCGAGCAGAAGTTCCGCGAGATGCAGAGTGCGGCGGTTCGCTGGGGATTCGATCCGACCGACGTGGGCCTGGTGACCGGCAACCGCCGTGAAAACCCCGATGCCCGCGTGCTGGTCGTCGTGGCCGAAATCCTGCTCAATCGGCTGCTGCATAGCACGTGCAGTCCGGCCTTCGCGAGGTCGCATCCCGAAGACGCGGCCGCCGCGGGCGCGTTCGACTTCAGCCGCGTGAGCGCCGTCGTCATGGACGAGTTTCACAGCTTCAACGACCCGGAGCGGGGCATCGTCTGGGAGTTGTCGCTGGGGCTCTTGCCCGAGCATGTCCGAACCCTGCTGCTTTCGGCCACCGTGGGCAACGCCGTCGAGTTTCTGCACTGGCTTCGGCATAGCCACCATCGGCGGCTGGAACTGGTCAAAGGCGACGAGCGCAAGGTGCCGCTCAAGTTTCACTGGGTGGGCGACATGCTGGTGACCGAGCACCTCGAAGCGATGGCTCAGGGCGAGGACGCCGTTCGCATGACGCCTGCCCTGGTCTTCTGCTTCAACCGCGACGAGTGTTGGAACGTCGCCGAGCAGCTCAAGGGCAAACGCGTTCTGGGCGATGGTCAGCAGAAGCGGCTTGCGGCCGAGCTGGAGAAGCACGACTGGTCGGAAGGCGCCGGGCCCAAGCTCAAGCAACTGTTGATCCGGGGCGTCGGCGTGCATCATGCGGGCGTGCTGCCAAAGTACCGCCGCATCGTCGAGGAACTATTTCAGCGGAAGCTGCTTTCGGTGGCCACCTGCACCGAGACACTTTCGGCCGGCATCAATCTGCCTGCCCGATCGGTCGTCGTCCCGAGCATCATGAAGGGGCCTCCGGAGAAGAAAAAGCTGCTGGAGCCGAGCACGGCGCATCAGATTTTCGGTCGCGCCGGCCGGCCGCAGTTTGACAAGGAGGGACACGTCTTCGTGCTGGCCCACGAGGATGACGTGAAGATTGCCAGGTGGCGCGAGAAGTACGATCAGATTCCCGAGGACACGAAGGATCCCGGCCTGATGAAGGCGAAGAAGGCATTGAAGAAGAAAATGCCGACCCGCCGAGCCGGCGAGCAATATTGGAACGAGGCCCAGTTCAACAAGCTTTGCGCGGCCCCGCCGGGCAATTTGCACAGTCGCGGTCCGCTGCCGTGGCGGCTGCTGGCCTACATGCTCGACGCCTCGCCCGAGGTCGATCTGATCCGCCAACTCGTCGGCAAGCGATTGATGGATTCCGGCCGGGTCGATGTGGGCCAGCGCGAGCTCGACCAGATGTTGATGATCCTATGGCGAGCCGGCTACGTGACTCTCGACCCCGAGCCGCCGAAGGAGGACGAGCTGGCCGCGCAGCAAGCGGCCGCCGCCGAACAGCGGGCGAAGGAAGCCAAGCGGCTGGACTTCAGCTTTGGGTTCGCCGAGAAGCCGGCCGAGCCGGAGCGGCCCACGTATCGCCCGGTCCTTGCGCGGCCCACGGAGAATCTGGCCAAGCTGTCGCTGTTCCGCGGCATCAACCCGCTGTACGCCATGTTTCTGGTCAAGCACCTGGGGATTGCCGATCGCAATGAGCGGATTCAGGCGATGGAGAGCGTTCTGGAGTTGCCGCGGTCGGTCGGCCGCTTCGTCCGCGTGCCACGACAGGATGAATTGCCGGCTGGCCCGTTGGCCACGCTCTGGCTCGACCCGCAGTTGCTCCAACTAGGACTGGCCACGCCCGAGGAACTGTCCCAGAAGGCAAACGAAGAGCAGGACCACGGCCCGCGTCACACGTATGACGACGATCGCGTCTGGGTACTGACATTGGCTGACAAGCTGCGGCGGTTGTTTGACTACGATTGTGCCGGCGTTCACGACCTGCGGACGCAACCGGTCTGGGCGGCCGGCGAGTTGCTTCAGTTTGGCGGCGACTTCAACAAGTACATCACGAGCAAAGCCCTGCAAAAGCAGGAAGGCGTCATCTTCCGCCACGTTCTGCGGCTGATTTTGCTGGTCAACGAGTTTCTGCAAATTTGCCCTCCCGAGGTGAGCGAGGAAGCGTGGCGCGCCGACTTGGAGGACGTTTCGTCGCGGTTGGTCGAGAGCTGCCGTCGCATCGACCCGGCCAGCACGGACAAGACGTTGGAAGAGGTCGAGCAAGAGTAGCGTGCGCTCGACGAGTCGCACCCTATGCCAGCCCGTGCTTGGCCAGCTTGTCGCGGAAGGTCGAGGGCTTCATGCCCAAGGCAGCGGCGGCGGCCGTCTTGTTGCCGCCGGAATTGCGAAGCGCCTCTTGCAGGAGCTGCTTCTCGGCGTGGTCGATCGCGGCCTGAAACCCGCCGACCGGCAGCCGTTGGTTCGGATCGACGCCGCCGATCTCGGCCGACAGAATTCCCGGCGTGATCGCGCCGCCGCCGATGAGGTACGCCCGTTCGAGCGTGTGGTAGAGCTCACGAACGTTGCCGGGCCAATCGTGACGCAAGAGGATATCGATGGCCTCCGGCGGCGCTTCGGCGGGTGACTCCGTCGTGACGCCCGTTGGCGGCGTGCTGATGCGTCGCAGCAAATGCTCGGCCAGCAGCGGGATATCCTCCTTGCGATCTCGGAGCGGGGGGATGTTGATCCGCAGCACATCGAGCCGATAATAGAGGTCTTCGCGAAAGGCCCCTTCGGCGATCAGTTCGAGCAGGTTTCGCTTGGTCGAGGCGATGATTCGCACGTCGGCGCGGATAAGCGTCGCGCCGCCAACGCGCTCGAAGACCTTTTCCTCGATGGCGCGAAGCAGTTTCGGCTGCTGTTCCAGCGGGATGTCGTCAACGTCGTCAAGATAGAGCGTGCCGCCTTCGGCCAGATCAAAGCGGCCTTTGCGCTGCTGCTCGGCGCCGGTGAAAGAGCCTTTTTCGTGGCCGTAGAGCTCGCTTTCGATCAACTGCGGCGGGAAAAGCGTGCATCCGACCTTGACGTAGGGGAAACCCTGGCGGCGCGAGTTGCGGTGAATGGTCGTGGCCAGCAGGTCCTTGCCGACACCCGTCTCGCCGCACAACAAGACGTTGGCGTCTGTCGTGGCGGCGATCTCGACCATTCGCCTGACGCGATTCATGGCGGCCGATTGGCCAACGACCGCCGCGCCCACGCTTTCCTTAGAGTTTGCCGATCGTTTTTGATCGGCGGCGTGCGGTCGCTGCCGTTCGATTCGGGCGAGCAGCGGGAAAATGTCCTCGTTGCGGAACGGTTTGGTGATAAAGTCGAAAGCGCCGCGCTTGACGGCCTCGACCGCGACCGGGATGCTGCCGTAGGCCGTCATCACGACGACCTCGATATCCGCCTGCGGGCCCTGCTTGATGCGCTTAAGCAGTTCGATGCCGTCGAGCTTCGGCATCTTCATGTCGGTCACGACCACGTCGAAGCGCGCGGCGGCGAGCCGATCGAGAGCTTCTTCGCCGTCGGCGGCCGTCGCGACGTCGTGGCCCTGCGTCGTCAAATCGTCGGCTAGCGTAATTCGCTTGATCTTTTCGTCGTCGACGATCAGGATTCGCATCTTGTGGCGGATCGATAAGGGCCGCGACTTGATAGATCGGTACGTTCGTCGATTTCAGGCCGCCAGCCTCTCCGTATCAAACCCCCTCCCGCGGCCCGCCGGTTTCCGTCTCGCGGCCAGATCGCCGCAGCCGCCGCGAGTGTCGGCGACCGCACTAGGCCGTTTGCCGGATCGTTACGGTGTCGCGGTGTTGGGCGCGTCGGAACCGCCCGCGGCGGCGCCGACCGGTTCTTGCGGTTCCTCGGCCGTTTCGCTCTTCGAGCCATGGAAGGCGAGTTGCTTCTTGTCGCCCACCTCGCGAACCTCGATGGTGATGGTGTTCATGCCTTGGAACTCGCCCTTCAACAGCTCCTCGCTCAGCGGGTCCTCGACGAAGCTCTCGATTGCGCGACGCAACGGACGCGCGCCGAAGTCGAGGTTGCTTCCCTTCTTGGTGAGGAACTTCTTGGCCTCGGATGACAACACCAGCTTCAGGCCGCGTTCTTCCAACCGACCACGAACCTTCTTCAATTCCATCTCGACAACCTCGCCCAAGTCATCCTGCGTCAGATGACGGAAGACGATCACGTCGTCGACGCGGTTGAGGAACTCGGGCCGGAAGACCTTTTCGATCTGTTCCTGGACGCGGGCCTTCATGCTCTCGTAGGAAGCGTCGTCGTCGGGCTTTTGGAACCCAAAGGCGGCTTCGTTCTTGATCGCATCGGCGCCCGCGTTGGTCGTCATGATGAGGATCGTGTTGCGGAAGTCGACATTGCGGCCGAAGCTGTCCGTCAACCGGCCCTCTTCCATGACTTGCAGGAGCATGTTGAAGACGTCGGGGTGCGCCTTCTCGATTTCGTCCAACAGCACGACGGCGTAGGGCCGACGACGAATCTTCTCGGTCAACTGACCGCCTTCCTCGTAGCCGACATAGCCTGGAGGAGCGCCGACAAGTCGGCTGACATTGTGCTTCTCCATGTACTCGCTCATATCGATCTGAATGAGCGCGTCTTCGTCGCCAAACATGAATTCGGCCAGGGCCTTGGCCAGCAACGTCTTGCCGACGCCGGTGGGGCCGGCGAACAGGAAGCAACCGGTCGGCCGCTTCGGGTCTTTCAGCCCGCTGCGGCTGCGACGCACGGCTTTGCTGATCGACTTGATGGCCTCCTCCTGGCTGACGACCCGCTTGTGCAGTTCGTCCTCCATCTTCATCAGACGCATCGAGTCCTCGGTCGTCATTCGCGTCAGGGGTACGCCGGTGATCTTCGAGACCACTTCGGCGATGACTTCCTCGTCCACGACGCCGTCGGTCTCGCGCGACTTTTCACGCCACTGGTGCGTGATCGACTGCTTCTTTTTCTTCAGCTTGTCGGCCTGGTCGCGCAGGGCGGCGGCCTTCTCAAAGTCTTGATTGGCGACCGCCTCTTCCTTTTCCTTGTTGAGCTTCTCGACGGCCTCGTCGATCTCCTTGAGGTCTGGCGGACGGGTCATCGACTTCAGGTGGACGCGAGCGCCCGCCTCGTCGATCACGTCGATCGCCTTGTCCGGCAAACAGCGACCGGTAATGTAGCGGCTCGAAAGCTCGACGGCCGATTCGACGGCGTCGTCGGTGATGCGAACGTGGTGATGCTGTTCGTAGCGGTCGCGGAGTCCCTTGAGGATCTGAACCGTCTCTTTCTTGCTCGATGGCTCGACCATCACCATCTGGAAACGACGATCCAGGGCCGTATCCTTTTCGATGTATTTTCGGTACTCGTCGAGCGTCGTGGCGCCGATGCACTGAATTTCACCGCGCGATAGGGCCGGCTTCAGCACGTTGCTGGCGTCGATCGCGCCCTCGGCGCCGCCGGCACCCACCAAGGTGTGCAGTTCGTCGATGAACAGGATCGTGTTCTTCGCACGCCGAACCTCGTTCATCACGGCCTTGATGCGTTCCTCGAACTGGCCGCGATACTTGGTGCCAGCGACCATCATGGCCAGATCGAGTACCACGATGCGACGGTCCAGAAGCAACTCGGGGACGTTCCCCTCGACAACGCGTTGCGCGAAGCCTTCGACGATGGCCGTTTTGCCGACGCCCGCCTCGCCCAGCAAAACGGGGTTGTTCTTTGTGCGGCGCCCGAGAATTTGCATCGTCCGCTCGATTTCTTTTTCGCGGCCGATCACCGGGTCGAGCTTGCCTTGGCGAGCCAACTCGGTCAGGTCGCGGCCGAAGCTGTCGAGGGCCGGCGTCTTCGACTTGCCGCCGCGGGGGGCCGCCTCGCCGGCGCTGGCGCCGCCGCCAGCCGGCAACCCACCGGGCCGTTCAGAGCCCTCGGGGCCTTCGACGCCGTGGCCCAAGAGATTGAGCACTTCCTCGCGCACCTCTTCCAGTTTCAGACCCAGGTTCATCAACACTTGGGCGGCAACGCCCTCTTGCTCGCGCAGAAGGCCAAGCAGGATGTGCTCGGTGCCCACGTAGTTGTGATTTAGGTTGCGGGCCTCTTCCATCGAATATTCGATGACCTTCTTGGCACGCGGCGTCTGCGGCAGCTTGCCCATCGTGACCATGTCCGGGCCGCTCTGCACGAGCTTCTCGACCTCGAGTCGGATTTTCCGGAGATCGACGTCAAGGTTCTTCAGCACGTTGGCCGCCACGCCGCTGCCCTCTTTGATGAGGCCCAGCAGAATATGTTCGGTGCCGATATATTCGTGATTGAACCGCTGAGCCTCTTGATTGGCCAACTGCATGACCTTTCGGGCGCGGTCCGTAAATCGCTCGTACATGAAATCCTCCGAGTATTCCGGTCAAAGCCCGAGGTGCACCCCCGTGGCGTTTCGCTGTCCTTGAATTCTAGCTCTTACAACGCCTCAGCCTCGAGTCAGGCGGCGTCTGCCCGCGTGCTGCGAGCTTCATCCAACGCCTGTCGCTCATCCTCGATTTCCACGCTCCACCTTTCGGCCCCATCGAGTCGGGCCAACCTGTCAAGCTCTTCGGTCGCCTCGGCCAACCGACCGACGCGCCGAAGGAGCGTCGCCAGCATCAGCCGAGCTTCCGGGTCGCGGGCATCCTGTCGAAGCAGCTCGCTCAGCAGCCGCTCGGCCCCCGCATAGTCGCCTCGAAGATACTGTCCCATCGCTTCGAGGAAGACATCCGGCCCTGAGCCGACTGTGGCATCGGTCGAACTGGCACGCTTCCTCACCGACCAAATGACCGCGGCGACCCATGCTGCCGCGAAAACTGTCCACAAAACATTACGTAAATTCTGCCCGATCAGTTCACTCCAGCCGAAGCTGCTGATCAACAATAGGTCGAGCAGAACGGCCGCGCCGATGGCTACGGCAAGTCCGGGCCAACTTCCGTGTGCCCAGAGCTGCGCAACACCAGGCCAGAGGCATGCCATCCATGGCGTCTTGCGCATTTTATCCGGCCTCCGTTCATTGGCCCAAGGGATTGTAACTTCCAAAACAAGGTGAATCAAGGCAAGCCAAATAGGCCATTGCGAGGGTTGTCGCAGCGTTTCCAATTTGCGACACTGTGGGGGAAATGCAATTCTGCTTCACTGCCGCCGCCGAACGTGCGTTGGCCCATGGGCTCGAGTGGTCCAGTGGCACCGGTGGTGACGAATTGGAGGCCCCCATGCTTCTCTTGGGGTTGCTCGGCGAGCCGGAATGCCGTGCCGCCGTCATGCTGGCCCGGGCGGGCGTGGACACTGCAAAAGTGCAATCCCGGTGGCCCCAATTGCAGCGACGCTCGGCGGCCACTGAGACAACGCCGCTGCGTTGGCGTTTTTCCCAAGACGTCGAGCTTGCTCTGCGATTGGCCCCCGACCGGCTGGCCGGATTGCCACGGCCCGTGGAATTGGCCACGGAACACTTGCTGCTGGGCCTTTGCGCCACGGACCACGAGGTATCGAGGTGGCTGCGGGAGCAAGGTCTCGACCCGGACGAACTCGAATCGGAAATTCGGAAGCTCTACGGCAGCCATGCTGAGCCCGAGAAGGCAGCTTGGGTGGAATGGGGGGATGCGGACGCGGAGCGGCAATACGGTGAGCGTTTGTCCGACCGTCCGTCGGCGACGGTGGCTGAGCCGCTCGGGCCGCGCTGCGGCGATCTGACTGCCGTCCTTCGGATCATCGATGCGTGCGGCAATCGCGCGCGTGAAGGCCTCCGCGTCATCGAGGACTACGTGCGGTTCGTTCTCGACGATCGCTTTTTGACACAACAGTGCAAACAATCGCGGCATGACATGGCGGCCGCCATGTCGGCCTTCCCGCCAGAACATCGTCTGGCGGCACGCGAGACCCAGGCCGATGTTGGCACGTCTCTGGCAACGTTCGCCGAAAGGACCCGGCGTCAGACGACCGAGGTGCTTGCGGCCAACTTAGCTCGGCTGCAAGAATCGCTCCGCAGTCTGGAAGAGTTCGCCAAGCTGCTTGAAACCGGCGATTCAAGCCTGCTTGGCTCGAACCCGTCCGAAGCCTTCAAGCAGTTGCGCTATCGGGCCTACACGCTGCAACGGGCCATCGACTTGACACGCCAGGGCCTCGAGCGGCTCGCCTCCGCCTGGCTTTGCGTGTTGATCGACGGCCGGGAGTCGCCCGAGGCGTTTCAGCGTCTCGCGCGATCGCTGGTCGAGGCCGGCGTGCCGATGATCCAGCTTCGAGACAAGCGGTTGAGCAATCGCGAGCTGCTCGAACGGGCCCGGCTCTTGCGGACGACCATCGACGAGCAGGCTGCCGAGCCCGCGACCAGAACCGTTATGGTGATGAACGACCGGCCGGACTTGGCCGTGCTTGCCGGCGCCGACGGAGTCCATCTCGGGCAGGACGATCTGACGGTCAAAGACGCGCGGCGAATCGTAGGGCCGGAACGGCTCGTCGGCGTTTCGACGCACAGCATCCAGCAGGCCAGGCAAGCCGTGCTCGACGGGGCGAGCTACCTCGGCGTCGGTCCCACGTTTCCCTCGACGACCAAAAAGTTCGCGGACTTTCCGGGGGTCGAGTTGCTGCGGGCGGTGGCCGACGAAATTCGGCTTCCAGCGTTCGCCATCGGTGGGGTCTGCCTAGAGAACCTCGATGTCGTTCTGGCGACCGGCTTTGGCCGGACTGCCGTCAGTGGGGGGGTGCTTCTGGCCAAAGACCCGGCCGCCGCCGCCCAGCAACTGTTGGCGGCCATCCGAAAAAACAAGCAATAATATTGATACCAAGGAGCTGCAATTATGGTCCAGGAAGAAGTCGAACGCGTTTTGGTTGTGCCAACCGAGCTGTTTCACCGGCTAGGCCACTTTCAGGGGTTCTCTGGCAACGTTGACCAATATCTTGGCGAGCTGCTTTGTCCGAAAAACACAACGTATCGGCCTCGCAATGAAGTCGAAAACGACCCAAGCTTCAAGCAGCTCATTCCGTACGTAATTTTCTGCCACGCCACCGACGACGGACCCAAGTCGGTTTTTCAGTACACCCGCGGTACTGGCCAGGGCGAAGGCCGGCTGCACCGCAAACGGAGCGTGGGCGTCGGCGGCCACATTTCAATTCTTGACGTCGGCGATCACGCAGTCGGAAACCCCTACCAGGAGGGGCTTCGCCGCGAGCTGCACGAAGAAGTCTCGATTCAGTCTCCGTACATTACCCATTGCGTCGGATTGATCAACGACGACGAGACGGACGTTGGCAAGGTGCATCTGGGCGTCGTCCATCTGTTCGAGCTGCAAAAACCCGCCGTGCAGCCGCGCGAGCCGGACATCATTGAATGCGGTTTTCGGCCCGTCGACGAAATTCTGGCCGATATGGACGGTTTCGAGACGTGGTCGCAGATCTGCATGAAGGCCCTATTTGGGAACTGAGGGGGCATTCCGCCCATACCCCACCTAAGCTGGGCGGCGGTCTCACCGACGAATGGCTCATTGCGACTGCCGCAGGGGGGCGTGCTTCGCACGCACACGACTGGCCGCATCGACGCCATGCGTGCCAATCGTGGCCCGAGCCAAGGCCATGCCGCAATCTATCGCCGCGGCCGGCGAACACTTGGCATTCGGCGACCGTAGAGATACCATAAGACTATGGCAATCACATTGACTGAAACGGCGGCGAGTGAAATCAAGCGATACATGGACGACCAGAAGGTCGAGTCCGATTCGGTGCTCCGCATCGGGGTGGCCGGCGGCGGCTGCTCGGGGCTCCAGTACAGCTTGGGTTTTGAAACCAATTTTGATCCGGTCGTGGACGCCGTCTACCCGCAGCACGGGGTGACGCTGGTGGCCAGCAAGAAGATGGCGTTGCACCTCGATGGGACGACGATCGACTTCCGCGACGGCCCGATGGGACGCGGATTCTCGATCGAGAACCCCAACGTTCCCCGCGGCGGCGGCTGTCCGGGTTGTGGGCACCATTGATGACCTAAGCTGTTCACGCTGTCCGCTTTCGACGATTGGCGATCGGCTTTCGACGCCAGGAGATGCAAAAGCCGGTGCCGCAAACCGAACAGCAACAGCGAGAGATTTACTACCTTGGCGACGTGCAGGGTATCGGGTTTCGATACACGGCGCGGTCGGTGGCCCGGCAATTCGCCGTCGCCGGATTCGTGCGAAACCTGTCGGACGGACGGGTGCAAATCGTCGTTGAGGGAACGGCCAGCGAGATCCGTGCGTTCCTGAAGGCCATCCAGGCCGAGATGGGACGCCACATTAGCGAGACGCAAGAGACGGTTCTGCCCTACAGCGGGCAGTTTCGCTCATTCGACGTTCGATATTGACGTGGGACAGGGGCAGCAGCCTGTGCTGCAACGGAAATCGAGAAAGGGACCATCAGCGTGGTCGCGAGTCACTTGGCGTTGTTCGGCGTGTCTTCGGTTTGGGTGCGGCCGTTGTGGATGGTCGCGTTGGGAGCACTGGTGGCCGCGGTCGTTTTGGCCCTGATCGGCGTGGCCGTTCGCGCCGTGGCGCCGAAGGTGGCCGCGATCGCCCGAACCACGGCCAAGGAGGCCATGTCCCAGCCGCTGTTCTACGTGCTGATGACGTTGGGCATTTTCGGGCTGATTCTCTTCCCGTTCATTCCCTACAACACGCTCGGCGAAGACATCAAGATGGTCAAGGATGAGGGGTTGACCTTAATCATGGTCCTCTCGATCCTTTTGGCGCTTTGGACTGCAAGCGTCTCGATCGCCGAAGAAATCGAGGGACGCACCGCGTTGACGCTGCTCTCGAAGCCCGTTGGCCGACGCCAGTTCATCTTCGGCAAGTTTCTTGGCGTGCTGATCCCCGTGGCCGTCATGTTTGTGATTCTCGGGGCCATTTTCCTGGCCAGCGTATCGTACAAGGTGGTCTACGACGCCCGTGAGACCGGGCAGGCCGAGCCGGGGTTCCTGGATTGCCAAATGGCAATGCTCAAAATTGCCCCGGGCCTGGCCCTGTCGTTCATGGAGGCGGCCGTGCTGGCGGCCATCAGCGTCGCCATTTCCACACGGCTGCCCATGATGGCAAACCTTGTGATTTGCGCGTCGATCTACGTGCTCGGACACGTGGTGCCCAGCCTGGCCGCTTCGGCCGTCGGGCAGATTGAATTCGTGCGGTTCATCGCCAACCTGCTGGCGGCTGTCATCCCGCTGCTCGAATATTTCAACATCTCGGCCGCCATCTCGACGAATCAGGCCGTCCCCTGGCAGTACCTGGCCGCCGCCGGGATGTACTGTCTGCTGCTGTGCTCCGTCGCCATGTTGGTCGCCCTGTTGTTGTTCGAGGACCGCGACCTGGCCTAGACACGGGGCAGGATTCGCCTCGCGTCAACGACGGCGAGCCGAGACTTTTGTCGGGTGGAACGTGGGTGCGCAGTTGGGCTACTGGCCCCGAAGCACGTCGTCGCCGTAGCCGGGCGGAAACGGATTGTAGGACTCGTCGTCCTGGGGCTTCTCAGCGGACTCTTGCAGCGCCGATTCTCCGCCGAACTGACGCACCCAGTATTCAACGTCCTCGGCCAAGAGCGGGACGGACGGTCGCTCCGGCGTTTCGGCCGCCGCTTGGGCTCGCTGCTGCCTGGCGCGAAGCAACTCGGCGTACCAGTCGTCGCTCGCGACGGTCTTGGCACGACGGCGACGCGCCGCGCGCTGGATCTCGTGATCGCTGGAAACAACCACCAGCCGCCGTGGGGCCGAATCGGTCCGGATCAGCTCGGCGATGAGCTTGTCGGCCGTCTCATAGCCGGCCGCGTAGCGCACGGTGATGCCGCGATGGCGCACGACGCGCGGCAGCCCTCGCGGGGCATCATGGGCGTCGAACACCACGGTCGTGTGCGGCAGATCGGCCGGATCGATCGAATGGGCCAGGAAGTTGAGCAACGCCAAGCGACTGCGTTCCAGTCCGCCCGGCCCCGAGCCGCGGCCCACAATGCCCGTGGCGTACAACAGATTGTAGCCGTCGATCAGCAAGGGCATGGCCGAGCACCCATCCTTTGCGAGGAAGGACTCACGCTTCGCTTCGTCATCCATTCCGTTGGAATTTGACGCGGCCGCCGACAATCACCGTGTCGGCTCGGCCAGTCAATTCCCAACCGGCAAACGGCGTGTTGGCGCTCTTTGACCGGAATTGGGCCGGATCGACGGTCCAGCGGGCCTTCGGATCGATGATCGTGATGTCGGCGTCCGCGCCGATTCGGAGCGTTCCCTTGGGGATGCCCAAAATCTTCGCGGGGTTCAGCGACATCTTGGAAATGGCCGCCGACCAGTTGATGTGGCCCGGCTCGATGAGCTTGGTAATGACCAACCCGAGCGACGTTTCGAGCCCCACGACGCCGAACGGCGCCCGGTCGAGCTCCTGCATTTTTTTCTCGCGGGCGTGCGGTGCGTGGTCGGTCGCGATGGCGTCGATCGTTCCGTCGGCCAAGCCGGCGATGATGGCTTCGACGTGCTCGCGGCCTCTTAGCGGCGGGCTCATCTTGAAATTGGCGTCGAACGTCCGCAACGATTCGTCGGTGAGCGAGAAATGATGTGGAGCGGCCTCGGCCGTCACACGCACGCCGCGGCTCTTCGCCCGGCGCAGCAAATCCACGCTGTTGCTGCTTGAAACGTGCATGACATGCAGGCGGCCGCCGGTGGCCTCGGCCAAGGCGACATCCCGCGCGGTCATCGCGTCCTCGGCGGCAGCCGGGATGCCTGGCAGTCCCAGCTCCAACGAGCAAAGGCCGTCGTGCATGACGCCCTGCTGGGTCAGCTCGCGGATTTCGGCGTGGCTGAGCACGGCCTTGTCGAACATCAGGCAGTATTCCAGCGCCCGACGCATGAGTTCCGCGTCGTAGACCGGCGCGCCGTCGTCGCTGAAGCCGACCGCTCCGGCCTCGACCAATTGTCCGATCTCGGCCAGCTCCTTGCCTTCTCGGTTTCGGCTGACGCAGGCGACGACGAAGACGTTGCATTTATCGGCCCGCTCGGCCCGGTCGCGGATGAACTCGACGCTGCCCTGCGTGTCGATGGGCGGCTCTGTGTTGGGGATGCAGGCGATCGATGTGAAACCGCCGGCCAGTGCGGCGGCCGTGCCCGTCTCGACCGTTTCGTCCTCCTCGAACCCTGGCTCGCGCAGATGGACGTGCATGTCGATCAGGCCCGGCGCGACGATCTTGCCTTCGGCGTCGATCAGCGTCTCGTCTCCGGTGGGCCGTGCGTCATAGGACGCGATTCGGCCGTCGACCGCCAGCAGGTCTATCACGCGATCCATCGCTTGCGACGGATCGATCACCCGACCGTTTTGAATGAGCAGCTTGGGCATCTCACTTCTCAGGAACCGCTTGATCGCCCCGATTAGTCCAGCCGAGCTCCGCTAATCAAGTTGATGAATTCTTGATTCGACTTGCGCTTGGCCAATTGCGTCGTCAGTTGCTCCATCGCGTCCACCGGGTGCATCGTCGAAAGCGTGCGGCGAAGCATGGTGACGGCGCGCAACGTCTCGGGCGGCAGCAGCTTTTCTTCGCGGCGGGTGCCCGATTGACTGATGTCGATCGCCGGCCAGACACGCCGGTCGGCCAGCTTTCGATCGAGCACCAATTCCATGTTGCCGGTGCCCTTGAACTCCTGGAAGATCAGCTCGTCCATGCGGCTGCCCGTGTCGATCAGCGCCGTGCCGACGACGGTCAGCGAGCCGCCTTCTTCAAACAGTCGGGCGGTGGCAAACAGCTTCTTGGGAATATCCATCGCCTTGATGTCGACGCCGCCGCTCATCGTGCGGCCCGTGTTGCCGACCCACTTGTTGAACGCTCGGGCAAGCCGGGTGATCGAGTCCATCAGCAGGACGACGTCCTTGCCCATTTCGGCCAGACGCTTGCAGCGTTCGACAACCAATTGCGACAGCCGCACGTGGCTTTCGATGTCACGGTCGAGGCTGCTGGCGACCACTTCGCCATTGACCGCCCGCTTCATGTCGGTCACTTCCTCGGGCCGCTCGTCGATCAGGAGCACGATCAGCTTGACGTCGGGGAAGTTCGTCGAGATGCCGAGGCTGATGTGTTGCAGCAGAATGGTCTTTCCCGTTCGCGGCGGGGCAACGATCAGGGCTCGCTGGCCCTTGCCCAGCGGTGTGAGCAGATCCATGACGCGCGTCGTCAGCGGTTCGGCCCCGGTTTCCAGTTGCAGCCAAGACTCGGGGTTGATCGGCGTCAGTTGGTCGAACGACTTGACGTTCCGATAGTCGTCGGGCGGCATGCCGTCGACGTCCGTGATCTCACGGAGGCGCGGGCCCTGTTGCCGACGCCCCGCCTGAACCATGCCATGAATGAAGACGCCCTCGCGCAGGGCGTACTTTTCGATCATGCTTCCAGGCACAAACGGATCGGTCATCTCGCGGGTGTAATTGTTGGCCGAGTCGCGCAGGAAGCCGTACCCGTTCGGGTGCAGCTCGAGGACTCCACCACCGGGCTCGACCGGACCCGGTTCGCCGCTATCCACCGGCTCGACGTTCTGATTCTCACCGTTGGGCATCCGCGGCTGTTGCTGATTGCGAGCCGACTGATGACGGTATCCGCCACGTCCACCAAAACCGGAACTTCCGTTCCGACCGCGCGGGCGGCCTTTTTTCCTCTTGGCCATATCCATGATACCTAGTGCGTTGCGTGATGCGCGGCCACACGTGATAGAGGACCGCGACTAGCAGTAAGCTCCCAAGATACCAAGAGCCGACACCCGTCTTGGGAACCGGGTATCCTCCAGAAAGTTATTGCGCGTGCGGCTATTAATCGACGCCATGCAGTCGGCGATGATCGCACGACAGGCAGCCAAAGCCTAGGCTCGCCGTCATTTCCTTCGCAGCTATCGGTGACGCTGCGCCAACGCGATCCCCAACCCTTACGCGGCCTTTCGGCAACAGAAAACGAATCACAACTCGCGCCTAGCAGCCCTCACGGGGCAACACTGAAAACCTCTGATCGGTCCGCAGTGCAGAAAGCTTGGGTCGAGAGGCGTTCCCAAAACCTTGCCGGGGATGACTCCCTTTCGCCCGGGCCGGCCCCTTCCAGATCCAGGGCCTAGAACGCCTACCTGCCAGGCAGAACTCAAACAACCGTATCTTATCCAACCAAAGATCCGTGTCAAGCGGTGCGGATAGGTTTCTTGCATACCGCACACCCACTATTTTACCCCTGAATCGTCGGTGGGGCAAGCCGAGGCGAAAACTGCCCCGGTCGACCATCCGGCCGTGACCATTGCGTCATCGACGCCGACCGCTTCGCAAAATCGGCAATATCGGCACGCCCAGAACAATTTTCCCAAACGTTCACCCCAGCGCCCTCCGATAACTAGACGACGACGCGGTTCATTGTCGGCGTCTTACTGGCAAGGATGGGTAATATGAGCAATCGAACCCTATTCTGGCTCGTCACGGCAGCCATGCTTCTAGTTCCATCGCGGGGTATGTCGCAGCAGCCAGCGATCCGCTGGGAGCCCACCTTGGAAAGCGCCCAACGACTGGCCGGTCAGACCAACCGTCTCGTCTTGATTCACTTCTCGGCCCCCTGGTGCCAGCATTGCAGGTGGATGGAGGCCGAGGTCTTTACGCAGCCGTCGGTAGCCGCTGCCATTGGCGCCGACTACGTGCCAGTAAAGATCAACGCGGACAACTTTCCCGCGACCGCCAAAAAATATGGCGTGAGCAAGCTTCCGACGACCATCGTCGCCCTGCCGGATGGCCGTCCCGTCAAGATCGTGGCCGAGCGAATGGACTCTGTCCAATACGTCCGGCTACTCGGCTACGTTGTCGCCGATGTGCGGCAACGCCGGGGGGCGATCTACGCCCAGATTCCCAGCGGCCCGGCAACAACGCCGACCCAGCCGGGATCGCAGTCGGCCGGTCAGCCAATGCCACAGGCCCTGAACGGCCAAGCACCCGTGCAGCCAGCAGCCGATCGTCCCGTTGCGGCGATGCAACCCGATAGTCGTTACACGGGCGTTGCGAATAACACGCCGCCGGGCGTCACGGCGCCGAGCGGCCAGGCGTCCTACGGCTACGCCCCCGGCACGACCATTCCGCAGCCACCGACCTACCGACCACCATCCAACGGTCCCGTCGCGACGGCGCAACCGCCGGCCACGACGCCAGTCTGGCCGGCCAACAATACAATGCCGGTTGGCACGGTCGATCCATCGCGGCGCAATGACGCGACGAATGCGCCCACGACAATGCCATCGTCCCCGATCGGGAACATGGCCTCCGGTGGGCAACCGGCCCCGACCGCCCCAATCGCCAACATGCCGCCGGTCATGAAGCCCCCGTTGGGACTGGACGGATTCTGCCCGGTCTCACTTTGCGAACGTCAGAAGTGGGTCGCCGGCGATCCTCGCTGGGGCGCCATTCACCGCGGCCGGACGTATTTGTTTGTCGGTCCCGACGAACAGCGACGTTTCTTCTCCGATCCCGACCGCTACGCGCCGGTTGTTTCGGGCAACGACGTGGTGCTTGCCACCGAGCAGGGGCAAGCCGTGCCTGGATACCGGCAATATGGCGTTGTCTTCGAGAATCGCGTCTATCTATTCTCGAGCGAGGCGACCCTTCTGCGATTTGCAAAGAATCCCAAGGCGTACGCCAGCCAAGCGATCGAAGCCCTGCGATTGAGCGCCTATCCCGGCGGTCACGGCGAAATCCGATAGCCGCGTCTGCCAGCTGTTCCGCGCTTGACGATTCTATCGCCACCGTGCGTTCGCGTCGTAGCGACAGTGGCTATGACGCAACTTCTGCCGGTTTCTCGGGATGCCCGTCCTATGGCGATGGATGGAAATTGTCTTGCCCTAATACTTTGCGCAAGCCGATACCGGGCCAAGGCATTACAGAGGGGAACCACGCCGATGGAAAAAGATACGTTCCGAGTTGTCACCCGTGGGGCTGATGGGCAGATACGCATCCGTGACTACGACAGCCAAGAGGCTTTGCTCAAGCGCCATTGCCAGGTCGGCGTGGACGATTGCAGCACAGATCTGGCGCTCCGTGGGCAGCCGGTCTTTCGCGGACTCGTCGGCCCGATGCCGGAAGGCAAGAACGTCATCCGGTACGAATCGCCAGAAGTCTTCGAGACGCTGACCAAGGACTGGATTGCGGCGAAGCCAGTCCGTCGACGTTCACGCACCTCGGCGCCGACGCCATGATCGACAAGAAGCTGCTGGCCACGCTCGTTTGCCCCTCGGATCGAACACCGCTGACCCTGGCCGGCGAGCAACTCCTCGCGCGTCTGAATCGCGCAATCGCGGCACGGGTGGTGACGAATCAGGCCGGCCGCATCGTCGAGCAGCCGCTGGATGCGGGACTTGTGCGTCAGGACAAAGCTCTGCTCTACCCGATCATCGACGACATTCCCGTGTTGCTGGTCGACGAAGCGATTGCCCTGGCACAGGTCCGCTAGGGTTGTGTCATCTCATGAGGTGAGATGGGACTTGTCGTGCGGACGATGTCCCGGTCCCCAATTGGCTTGGCCAGGCGTGATTCTGTGGCCGGTGGCCGGCGATGAGCCGCCGAGCGATTGCCCGCACGATTCGATTCGTGGAAGACACGACGCGAGATTGAGCCGCGGTCCCCTGCGGATTCCTTGCTGCGTTCGGGGCAACGCCCACGCTGAACGACTGCGATCTTGCCACGTTGCTTGGCGGGCCGGTAGACGCCGTCTTGTCTCCTTGGCCCTATCGCAGTATCATTTTGCCCAGTTGATGACGGTGGATTGTGTGAAACACCGCAAATACGGGCGAACTGCCATGCAAGGGATCGGCTCGTAGCGCGACAGCCAGATCATAGGGGGGGAACGGGCCAACAAGACGATGACGTTTCTTTTAAGGTGTGTTCGACGGTGCGGCGGGTTCCAGAGTTGGCTCCCTGATTTTCTCCGATTCGGAAACGATCGTCTCCGCGGCCAAGTGAGGCTCTTGGCGCTGGCCGGCTTGGTCGGCATTGTGGCCGGGGTCGGCAGCATTGCGTTTTATGTCGCCACGCGCGCTTCCGAGCGGTGTGCATTGGGCGTTTTGGCCGGGTACTGCCCCGAGCCTGCTCCGGGCGGCGAGCCTTCGCTGGCATGGCTTCCCGCAGCAACTCATGCCTTGAGCCCTTGGCTTCTGCTTGTGATTCCGACCGTCGGCGGCCTTCTCAGCGGTATTCTCGTTTTTACACTTGCGCCCGAGGCGGAAGGGCACGGGACCGATGCGGTCATCTCGGCCTATCATAATGCGCAAGGTCAAATTCGCCCCCGCGTTCCGTTAGTCAAAATTGTCAGCAGCGCTATCACGCTTGGCACCGGCGGGTCGGGAGGGCGAGAGGGCCCCATCGCGCAGATTGGCGCCGGCTTCGGTTCCCTGTTGAGCAATCTCTTGCATTTACGTCCGGTGGAGCGTCGTGTGCTGATGGCCGCTGGCATGGGAGCGGGAATCGCCGCCATCTTCCGCGCGCCGTTGGCCGGCACGATCTTCGCTGCGGAGGTGCTTTATAGTTCGGCCGAATTCGAGTCTGAAGTCATCATCCCCACCGGAATCGCCAGCGTCGTGTCGTATTGCATTTTTGGCGCATTCTCCGGTTGGGAGCCGCTGTTCACCATTCCCAATCTCACGTTCAGCGATCCGTGGCAGTTGGGGCCGTATCTTCTGTTGGCCTTGTTCATGACCCTGCTGGCCGCGATCTATACGCATTCGTTTTACGGTTGTAAACGGCTGTTCGACCGGCTGCCAATCCGCAAGCATTTTCGCCCGGCCATTGGCGCCTTTCTCACGGGCGTCGTCGGCGTCGGCCTGTTCTTTCTCTTTCGGCGACAAGAGAGCGTCTTGGCCGTGCTGGCGTTTGGATACTCGGCCATTCAGGGTGCGATGACGCAAGATACGCACGTCGGCGCCATGCTGTTGCTGGCGATCGCCTTGGGGAAAATCGCCACGACCAGCCTGACGATCGGAAGCGGCGGCTCTGGCGGCGTCTTCGGGCCGTCGATGGTCATCGGCGGATGTGGCGGCGGCGCGCTGGGCATCGTGCTTCATGGACTATGGCCGTCTCTGGTGCCGCATCCGGCCTGTTTTGTCATTGTGGGCATGGCTGGCTTCTTTTCCGCCGCCGCCAAGACGCCGTTCTCGACGATGATCATCGTCAGCGAGATGACCGGCGGCTATGCCCTGTTGCTTCCGTCGCTTTGGGTGTGCACGATCTCCTTCATTCTCTCCAGCAAACAGTCCATTTACTCATCGCAGGTCGAGGGCCGCTCCTATTCGTCGGCTCATCGTGGAAGCTACATTCGAGAGGTCTTGGCCAAGGTGCGCGTCAGCGAGTTTCTTTCGCCGTCGCGTGAAGTCGTCTCGCTCAGGCCGGGCGATTCGCTTGCGACAATCTCGGAGCGATTGGCCGACGCTTCCACTTCGGCGTTGCCGGTGGTGAACGATGCGGGGCGACTGCTGGGCGTCGTCAACCTGGAAGAAGCCTACTTCGCCTCTCAAGCGTTGACGTTGGAGCCGCTGGTGTTGGCCGCGGACGTGATGCTCGACCAGATTTATCCACTCACGCCCCACGACACTTTGGACCGGGCGCAGGAATTGTTCATAGAAAACGATCTGCCGGCGCTGCCGGTCGTCAATGACTTGCAGCAGCGGAAAGTGGTTGGGATCGTCCGGCGATTCGAGATTGCCGGCGCCTACCTGCGTCACATCCATGGCCCCGCCTAACGGACACGCGCAGGCCTCGAACGGCCGTCTTTGCGGTGGAACAACACCGACGACGATCTGGGCATGGCCTGCCGAGGCGTCGCGACGCTCTTCCTGGCGGCTACTGGCCAAACTTGCTTCGGTCGCCGACCTCGACCGAGAGGGTCATCAGCCTGCGATCGCGGAAGACCGAGAGCGTGGCCTTTTGTCCGACTTCGGTCAGGCTGACGACGTTGACCAGGTGGGCGTCGTCTTGGATGGGCGTCCGGTTGAACTCGATGATGACGTCGCCGCTTTGGAGACCGGCTTCGGCCGCCGGAGACCTTGCAGTGACGCTGGTCACGAGGGCGCCGACCGGCCGCGGCAAACCGACCTCGGCGGCCATCGCGGGGCCGAACTTTGATTCGAGGTTGACGCCCAAAAAGCCGCGAGTGACCCGACCGGTTTTAACCAGTTGCCTCGCGATGATCATGAACATATTGCTGGGAATCGAAAAGCCGACGCCCTTGTTGTAGCCAGAGTCGCTTGCGATGCAGGTGCAGATGCCGACGACCTCGCCTCGCAGGTTCAGCAGCGGCCCGCCGCTGTTGCCCGGATTCATGGCGGCGTCGGTTTGCAGAAAATCCTGAAAGCGGATCGTCGCACCGCGCAGGCGGAGGTCGTGTCGGGACCTGGCGCTGAGGATTCCGAAGGTGACGCTCTGGCGCAGTCCGAAGGGGCTGCCGATGGCCACGACGAAGTCGCCAACCTGAATCCGGTCGCTATCGCCGATGGCCGCGGCCACCAGGTGCGGCGCCGCAACGGGAAGCACGGCAACATCCGTATCCGGGTCCTCAAGAATCTTGCCCGGATGAATGCGGCGGCCGTCGGCCAAATCCACGTGGACGGCCGGCGGGGCCGCGTCGCGTACGACGTGTCGGGCGGTGAGCACGTAGAACTCGCGGTCGAGCTCGACGATGACGCCCGAGCCATGCTCTTCGACGCTGCGTCCTCCCGGGGCATTGCCCTCGGGGACAAGCTCGGTCTCGATGCTGACCACCGCGGGGCCGACCAGCTTTGCAATGGCTTTGACGACCGCAGCTTGGGCGTTGAGTACTGCGGCGTGCTGCTCAAGCTGCCGTTTCAGCTCGGCGCGCTCAGCCGGGTCCGGAGTCCATTGTTCGAGGGAGGCCGGCAACGTCGGCTGATCAGGCGACTGCGCCTGGGCAAGCGTGACGATGCACAGCGTTGCGACCAGCAGTCCCGCCGCGACGCGCCGTACCGGCGCGCGGCGACGCCCTCCCAACAAATGATCGGATGAGCACACGGCTGTGGGCGATGTCGTCATTTTGGCTGCTCATCGGTCGTTCGCCGAGTGTCGAGCTCGGCGATCACGACACGTCGAGCTCGATGTCGTTGATCGACAAGTCGAGGTCGCCGCCTGACGAGTCCAGCAGCCGGCTCCAATCGACGTCGCCCGACGTACCGCCGCCTTGCCGCTCTGCTTCGCGTTGGCACTTGATGCAATGAGTGGCGTAGGGCAACGCATTCAGGCGGGCCATCGGGATGTTGGTCCCGCAGCCTTCGCAGAGTCCGAACTGGCCCTCGCGCATCCGCTCGAGGGCGTACTCGATACGGCTGAGCTCGCGGCTCTCGACCTCGGCCAACTGCGAGCTGATCTCGTCTTGGACCGAGTCCAGGGCGGCATCCACCATGTCGCTGGAGGTCTGCGCTCGAAGCTCTTTCAACAGGCTCAGATCGCCCGCCAAAGCCTTCCGCAGCGCATCGCGCCGCTTGATGAGGATCTGGTGCATACTCAGGATCGCGTCTTTGCGGCTCATAGGGCTTTCACCTCGGCGTCCGACCATCGCGTCGCTGAAGGCTTCCCCCCCCTCAGTGTTGCTTGTTCGAACCCCATTCTCGCAATGCATGTCCGAGTCAATCACGTTGTTGGAACCTCAGTTGTCGGCGGCCGACTGCCTGGGACCGTCGATCGACGGCAACCAAAATATACTACGCAGTCCGACCGCTTGTGGGTCAAGATAAGAAGAAGTTTTGGATGCGACGGCCTGCGGACAATTTCCGGGAGAACAAAATGCCCCCCCAGAGGCCCTTCCCAATGCCGCGTGCGATGCTTCGTCGGAAGTTCGCTATCGGATAATCGTCAAAACCCGCAAAGATATACAGCCGTTTTTCGGCAATGGCGTTGCTGCGTCGGGCGCCACGGCGGGTCTTTTGACGAAACGACCGCCGTAAGCTACATCCAGTAGAGGGATTAGCACTTCTATCCAGGCGGTTCTACAGATGGTTGCCACAGTCGATGCGCCCGAGCGGCCGGCCGTTTGCCATGAGGCCGCGGGGCACTTACTGATGCGTGTCTCCAGCCCCTCGCGCCGCGGCCAGTTGGTCCGTCTCGGGGCGGCCAAATGTACTATCGGCTCCGGCCGCCAGTGTACACTGCGGCTCCGCTCGCCGGGCGTTGCCCCGATGCACTGCCTGGTCCTTCGTGGTTCGAGGGCCACGATTGTCCGACGCTGGTCAGCCGACACCCGGCTGAACGAACAGGCTTTTACCGATGCGGAGCTCAGCAAGGGGGATCGCTTGGCCATTGGGCCCGTCGAACTGGAAATCGTGGACCTCGGAACGCCATCGATCGCGTCCGACCGATCGGAGCCAAACGACTCGGCCAATTGGCAGCCATCGGACGCCGAGGATGCCAACGCCGCCGCGCGCCGCCAGTGGCAAGTTGAAAGAGACGAAACCCAACGCGAGCTCGACGAGCAACGCGACCAACTCGCGGACCAGTCGATAGAACTTCAGTCGCTGCGTCGGGCCATTTCGGAGGACCGCACGGCCGTCGAGCGTCAACAGACCGCTTGGTTGCAAGAAAAACAAGAAGCCGAGCAGGAAATCTCGCGGCAGCGGCAAGACATCGAGCGACAACGGGCCGAACTGGACGTCCAGGCCGCCAAACTGGACGGCTCGTGCAATGCCCTGACCGTTGATCGCCAGGCCCTTCAGCGCGAACAAGACGCCTTTGCCGAGCGGCAGCGGCAGTGGGAGGCCGAGAAGGGCCGGCTGCAATCGGAGCTCGACCAGGGCCGGCAGGAGCTGGCTGCCGAGTCGGCTCGCCAGGCTGAGCAGAGCGAGACGCTCGCCGCGCAGCAGGCCAACATTGAAAACGCACGGAATGCCGCAAGCGAGGAGCAGCGCCAGTGGCAAACGGAACGCGATGCGCAAGCCGAGCGGCAAGACAGTCTCCAGTCGGAGAACAACGTGCTGGCGGACGAGCGGCGGCAGTGGCGCGCCGAAAAGGATGAGATGCAACGGCGGCTCGATCAGCAGCGTATCCAGGCCACGACCGAGTTGACTAAGCTCCAGGCGCAGCGCGACATCATCGACGAGGAACGCAGGGCGCTCGTCGAGCAGCGGGCCGCCTTTGAACAAGAGCGTCAAGCGTGGGAATTGGAACGCCAGCAGGCCGCCGAGGCGGCTGCCGCGCCCGTTGACGCCACGGCCACCCCCGAACCGCAGGAGCTCCAATTCCTCGCCCCCTCGGAGAAGCCGCCGGTCAGCCTGGCCGATGTCTTCCGCCGCGTTGGCGCGACCGTTGACACGTCCGACGAGCCGTCCGAGCCCGAACCGATACGGGCGAAAGATACTGCTATTGCTGCCGTGCGTCCCGCGGAGCGATCGCCGTCAGCCGCCAACGCTCATGATGATGACGGCGAGGAATCCGTGGACGCCTATATGAGCCGTCTGATGCAGCGGGTTCGGTCGTCGGAAAACAGCGGCGAACCGGCCTCCAGCGTTTCCGAGCCGGCGCCAGCGCCCGCCGAACCGCCCATCCAGGTTTCGCAGCGGCGCGAGCCGGTAACGGTCTTGCCGCGAGCGGCGGCTCCTGAAACGCATGTCGATCTATCGGCCATGCGCAAGCTGGCCAACCTGTCGGCGCAGAACAACCTCCGCCGTCACGCCCGACGAGTCCTGGTGAGCGAGATGTATTCGCGGCTGGTGGCTTCGGTCATCGCTCTGGTGACGGGCGTCGGCCTCTTCATCATTTGGAAGCGATTTGCCGCTTGGGAAGCCGCGTACTATGCGTCGCTGGTCGCGCTGTTGGTGGCCATCTATACCGGCCTGCGCTACGCCATGGTTACTGGCCGGCTGATCGTCAACAAGTCGGGCCATGTCGATTGGAACTCGGAGCAAGAAGCGATGCCCGCATCCGCCGAAGACACGGCGGCGACCCGCGAGAGTCAAGCGGCCGACACGTCGCTCGCCGAGGAGGCTGCCAACGACGTGGCCGACGGTGCCCCCGGCCCTCGTTCTCTGGAAGAAGAAGGGGCGTGAGGGCGGCCGCCCAGAACGTCTTGGCTCTCTACGATCCGCGGTCGGCCTGAATGTCGGCGAAGTCGCGCAGGTGATAGTCGATGCCGACGAAGTCCAAAATGCGGGTGAGCGCCCGCAGGGCCACGCCCATGCCGTCCGGCCCGCTGAAGCCGCCGAATTGACCGCCGCCCTTCAGATGCGGCTCCAGGTCCAAGAAGACGCCGGGGATGCCGCGACGGCGCAGTTTCCGCTCGACGGCTGGCAGGATTCGGCTGAAATCACGCAGAATGGCCTCGTGGCAGCCTTGTCCGATGTCGGCGGGCACGAAGTTGGCCAGGCAGTCCTCGTTGACGGGACCGCCAGGCTGCCGTCCGGCCGGCGCCGCGCTGTCGCCGCCGCAGTAATCCTTGATGTGCATCCAGCCGAGGCCCGGCTTTACGGCCAAGTATTGCTGGTAGACTTCGGCGGGCGAAAAGCCTTGGCACAGCACGTTGGCCGAATCGAAAATCAGCAACATGCCCGGATGGTTCACTTGCCGAAAGATCTCGGCGAGAATCTCGCCCGTGTGTCCGACCAGATTCGCCTCCAGTTCCAAACCGTAGGTCAAATCGGCCCGATGGCACGCTTCGGCGATCTGGCCCAGTTGATCGACGACCTGTGGCAGATGTTCTCGCGGATCGGACCGTTTCGGCGGATAGAACGAAAAGCCGCGAATCAGCTTGGCCTCGAAGGTGTGGGCCAGATCGCAGGCTTTTTTCACATCGGTGGCCAAGTACTTCTTGAACGGCACATAGGCGTTCTTCGTGCCGTCCTCGACGTCGCAAAGCTTGATCTTGCCCAACGGCGAGCCGATCGACGAGACGTTCAGTCCATATTCATCCTGAAGATGGCGGATCTTTTGAATCTCGGCCAGCGTCAGCTTCATGACGTTCTTGATGCCGCTGCCCACGTCAATAAAACGCAGGCTGTAGTATTGCAGCCCCAAGGCGGCGAAGGCCGCGAACTGTTGCACGGCCGTTTTTTGATTGGCGGCCTCGTCGGCAAACCCGGACAGGATGACTCGCGGCAGGTCGGACATGGGGATCACCGGGGGTTGGTATTGATAGTTTTGGGAGGGCAAGGGGTTCGGGACTCAAGGTTCAGAAGTCGCCGAACAGCCGTGCTGACTGCGGATAGCTCGCTCAATCGGTTGAAAGCTGATAGGTGGCCGTTACGGTCGTCGTGATTCCACCGCGCGGCGTGAACGACGCGGCCAGCGTCATGCGACGCGGACGCACCACGGCCACGAGGTCGTCGAGGATGCGGTTGGTCGCCGCTTCGTAGTAGATGCCCTCGTTGCGGAACTGTTGCAGGTAGAGCTTAAGGCTCTTCAGCTCGACGCAGCTCGCCTCTGGCACGTAGGTGATTCGCAGCGTGCCGAAGTCCGGCTGGCCCGTCTTGGGACAGACCGACGTGAATTCGGGGCACACGATCTCGATCGTATAGTCCCGTTGGGCACAAGGGTTGTTGAACGTCTCTAGGACACTTCGGAAACGGTCGTTCACTCGGTTCGCTCCTTTTCTTCAGCCCCTTATTGTGGCATGATAATGACTGATGGGAAAGGGGCGGCCGATTGACATCGCCGCGACAGGCGCCAGGTTCTTATGCCAGCGATCAACGACACTTTTCGCAAACCAGCGGTGGTGCTGCTGTCCGGCGGCCTCGATTCGGCGACCACCGCGGCCATTGCCCGGCACGAGGGGTTCCAGGTTCATGCCCTGTCGGCCGACTACGGCCAACGGCACCGCTTCGAGCTTTCCGCCGCCCGGCGTGTGGCCCGACACCTGGGCGTGACACGGCATGTCGTCCTTCGCGTCGGGCTTGGCGAACTGGGCGGCAGCGCGTTGACGGACCAAATCGCCGTGCCGAAGGACCGCCCCACCGACGAGATGGCCGGGGAAATTCCGCCCACCTATGTGCCCGCCCGGAATACGGTGCTGCTCTCGCTGGCCCTGGCCTATGCCGAGACCATCAACGCGGCCGACATTTTCCTGGGCGTCAACGCCGTCGACTACAGCGGCTATCCCGATTGCCGCCCCGAGTTCCTGGCCGCATTCGAGAAGGTTGCCAATCTGGGCACTCGGGCGGGGGGCGAAGGCCGGCTGAAGTTCACGATCCACTCGCCGCTGATGCGTCTGACCAAGGCCGAGATCATCCGCCGCGGCGTTGCCTTGCGTGTGCCCTATGAACTGACCCACACGTGCTACGATCCCAACCCGGCCGGCGTCGCTTGCGGTCACTGCGATGCCTGTCTGCTGCGGCTTCACGGGTTCGCCGATGCCGGATTGGTCGATCCGGTTCCGTATCAATAGTCCCATGCGAATTGCCGAGATATTTCGATCGATTCAAGGCGAGGGACGTCTGACCGGCGTGGAAAGTGTCTTCGTTCGGGCGAGCGGCTGCAATCTTCGCTGCCGATGGTGCGACACGCGCTATGCGTCGTGGACGCCCGAAGGCGAAGACCTCTCGGTCGGTGAAATCCTGGCTCAGATCGAGCAGGCGGCCTCGTCACGGCCCGTCCGACACGCCGTCCTGACGGGCGGCGAGCCGATGCTTTTCGCGGAACTGATTCCGCTGGCCGCCGCGTTGCACGAGGCCGGTTGGCACATCACGGTCGAAACGGCCGGCACGCTTTATCTGCCGGTCGCTTGTGATCTGATGTCGATCAGCCCGAAGTTGTCGAACTCGGCCCCGACGTTGGAGCCGGACCGCCATTGGGCCAACCGTCACAATCAGCAGCGCCACGCCCCAGAGTCGATTCGGCGTCTGCTTGCTGAGTACGACTGTCAACTGAAGTTTGTCGTGGACCGGCCCGAGGATTGTGACGAGGTCGCGTCCTATGTTGCGGAATTCCCAGAAATCTCACCGTCGCAGGTGATGCTGATGCCCCAGGGCGTCGATGCCGCCGCATTGGTCTCGAAGGCCGCGTGGCTGGAACCCTATTGCGAGGCGCTCGGTTGGGTCTATTGTCCCAGGCGTCAGGTCGAATGGTTCGGCGCGCAACGCGGGAAGTAACGTCGCTTTCTTGCGGGAACTGAGCGGCGACAGTATGCTGGTGCGGCAAACACGCCACTCCGACCGAGAGAAAAATTGCCATGAGCATCGCCGTCACTGGGGCCTGGGGACAGTTGGGTGGTGAACTGTGCCGCCAGTTGGGCGATCGCGCCGTCCCGCTCGACATCGACACGCTCGATTTGACCGACGGCGTCGCGGTCAGGAAGCGGATGCTGGCATTGAAGCCCTCGGCCATCATCAACTGCGCGGCCTACACCCAGGTGGATCAGGCTGAGACCGAGCCGGAGCGGTGCCACGCGGTCAATGCGACGGCGGTCGAGCATTTGGCCACGGCCTGCGGTCAGCTCGATTGCCCGCTGGTTCAAATCAGCACGGACTACGTGTTTGGCGGCATGCCCCGAGTGCCGCGTCCTTGGCGAGAAGATGATCCGACCGTGCCCCAAGGAGTCTACGCCCGAACGAAGCGGGCCGGTGAACAGGCCGCCGCAGGGCATCCAAAACACCTGATCGTTCGGACGTGCGGACTCTATGCGAGGCGATCCGACGACCGGGCCGTCAACTTCGTCCGAACAATGCTGCGGCTTGGGGCCACGCGGCCCGAGCTGCGCGTCGTGGCCGATCAGCACTGCACGCCGACCTATGTGCCGCACCTCGCCCGGGCGATTCTCTTCATGCTGGAGCGGCCCGCTCCGTGGGGCGTTTACCACGTGACGAACACGGGCCAGACCACCTGGCATGAGTTCGCCGAGGAACTCTTTCGGATTGCCAAGATGCCGGTCTCGGTTCGCCGCATCACCACGGCGGAGTACGGAGCCCCCGCGCCGCGGCCTCCGTACAGTGTCTTGGACACGTCAGCGTATCACGGCCTCGGCGGGCCGGCCATGCCCGACTGGAAAGCGGCACTAGCGGAATATTTCGCAAAAGACGGAGACCCCTGCGATGGACGCTAACGCGAAGCAACCGAAGATCGCTCTGGTGACTGGCAGCGGGAAACGCCGGGTGGGCAGCGCCGTGGTTCGTGCGCTGGCGGATCGCGGCTATGCGGTGGCCATCCACTACCACCGGTCGAAGGACGACGCCCAGGAAACCGTGCGGGAACTGCAATCGCGGGGCGTTCGAGCCGTGGCGTTCGAGGCGGATCTGGCGCGCGAAGCCGACGTGGATCGGCTGTTCGAGCAAGTGCAGCAAACGTTCGGCCGCTTGGACGTGCTCGTGACGTCGGCCGCCCTTTGGGAGCGGAAGCCGCTGGAGGAATTGACGGCCGCCGACGTTCAGCGACAGTTCGAGGTCAATACGCTGGGCACGTTCCTCTGCTGCCGCCGGGCCGGATTGATCATGGCCGGCCAGCCGGAGGGGGGCGTGATCGTTACGATCGGCGACTGGGCGACCGCCCGACCCTACACGGGCTATGCGGCCTACTTTGTCAGCAAAGGCGCCATCCCGACCCTGACGCGCAGCCTTGCCGTGGAGTTGGCAAGCCGGAACCCGGCCGTCCGAGTCAACTGCGTCCTGCCGGGCCCCGTGATGCTTCCAGAGAACGTTTCGGAACACGAGGTCAAAGGCATCGTGACCGGCACGCTGCTCAAGCGGCTTGGCAGTCCAGAGAACGTCGCCCAGGCAGTGCTTTTTCTGGTGGACAACGACTACGTCACGGGCGTTTGCCTGCCGGTCGACGGCGGCCGCACCATCGCCGATGGCCGTTGACCGATCGTCATCGGCCCGGGCGAGCTATGCCGAGTAACCAAACAGCTCCATCGACTCACGACATCGGTCGGCGATTCGTTCCCGCTCGGCATCGCTAATGCCGGCGTTGTGGCTGCCCAGCTTGTGGCCCAACACCAACGAGAGATGTTCGTCGAAGACCTTGGCGGACTCGGCCAAAACGGCCAATGTGGCGGGCTCTTTCCGAACGATGTCTTCGTAGCGAATCAGATGGCTGTTTGCGTCCTCTTGGGCGAAGTCTCGGAAACAACGCGTGCTGGCATTCCACTTGGTCATCCAGTCGTCCAGCGACGGATACCAGCTCCTCGGCGTGCTGCGCCAGGTGTTCATCGGGTTCCGAACCAGAAACAGAATTTGGGCCTTCGGATAGCACCGCCGAAGCAACTCCAGTTCGGGACGGGCGTAAGCGACCTCCTTGAAACCCAGGATGTCGTGATGCTCGCGGTATTGGCCATAAAACGTTCGTAAGAACGCGCGGGCCGACTCGACGACCGCCTGCTGGGCATACTCGACCGCCGGGCACATGTTGGCGATCCAGAGATTCGGGTCCTCGCCGCCGCCGAAGTAACGCTCGTGCTCCTCGCTGCCGGCCGTGGAGAAATAGGCCGCGTCCATGTAGATCGCAGCGTAATGATTCAGCAATCCGCCATGCTCGCCCCAGACGAGCGTGCCCTTCCGTGCGTTGCAGATGCGTTGCAAGAGGGTCGAACCGGCCCGGTGGTTGGCCGACAGGATGATCAGGTTGATGAAATTGTCGCCAGCCGACGCCGACTCGCCGAGGTTCCAACGCAACGGGGCGTAGGTCAGGCTGGATCGTGTCGATTCCGCCGGTTGCTCGGCGGTCGGGCTCGCCACGGCTGTCGCGGCGGCCTTCTCCTCCGCGATGCTCGGCGCGGCGGCATCGGTCGGGCCCGTTGGATGCCGGCCCAAAGAACCATGCAACGCTTGCTTCAATCGTCGCAGCAACGCCCGAGCCCGATTGCTGAACCTCGCGGCTTCACGACGATCGCTGGCGGCCAATTGGTCGGCGACGGTCGTCAGTTGTTGCCGCAGACCAGTCATTTCCTCGACCGCCTCGTGCCATCGCCGGTACATGGCGTCGGCTTCGGCGGCCATGTTTCGCATACGGTCCAGCGCGTGACGAATGGCAACGCCCTGGGGCTCGTCGCCGTGGTCCAGTGTGAGACCGGTCGGCGGCAAGGGCCTGCCAGTTTGGAGAAATTCCAGGCGATTGCCGGCATCCTGCCGATTTTTGCCCAGTGCGGTGCTTGGCATCAGCGATCGTTTCCAGGAAGTTGAGAGGCCCAGTCGGTGGCACAGTCCGCGCGCCCAACGACGCACAAACGAGATTAGCAGACGGATTATTGCAGGAAGGCAGCCCCTGGAAAAGGCCAGTTCTGGCGCTGGGGCCGTGCGCGCCGTGAGGCGTGCCTCTGATTCGACGCCTGGGCAATGCGGTTTAAGTCTGCTTAGTCTGCCTTGGTCTTGGCTCGGGCCTCGCGCACGGCCGTGGCGAACTGCTCGAAGACTTCGGTCGAACCCTTGGTGAGGCCTTCCTGAACCTGTTGGATCTGCTCAGACCGACTGCCGCGCCGTGGTATGTCGAGAATCTTGCGGCTTAATTTCCAGACCGTCGACAAAGATCCTTTGACGGCGACTTTTAGTTCGACCGTCAACGTCACGACATGGTTGCTGGGATGGTCTTCAACATTGACCAGGACCAGGAGTGTTGGCGACGAAGGCGTCGGGGGGGCCTCTTTGACGACATCGATGTTCAGTTGTCCGGCCAGCTCATGGAGCGGATCGGTGACGATCGGAAGCAGCCCAGCGCTGATGTTGCTGTTGATCGCCAGCCAAACTTGGTCAAGCCCGGCCAAAGCGCGGTTCGCCTCGTCTTGCGACAGCCCTGCGGGCAGCGTCTCGGGGGCCGGCTTCTCCTTGGGCGTTGGGGCCGGCATGTTAACCGGTTTTGGCAACGGCGAACCACCGGGAACGCCAGACGTCGGACCTTGGCGTGACGGCCCGGTCGAGAGCGCAATGAGCATCGCAGCGATTGCCACCCCCACGGCTGCCAAGCCGATCCAAGCCAACGGCGATTGCAGGACTTTTCGCTTGCGTCGGTATTGGAACAACGCGGCGGACCCCGAGCTGTTCAGCTCGCCAGGCAACAATTCCGAGAACACATCGGTTGGCGGCTTCGGCAACGACGGCTTGCTGTCGCTCGGGACCGGCCGCTTGCCCGCTGGCAGCTTGCCGCTCTCGCCGGCCGACGTCTTATGATGTTGCCTGGCGCCGCCGCTCGGCTTTTGCGGATCTTCTTCGATGGCTGCCAATTCAAGTTCTTGCGGAGCGGGCGCCTTGGTCGCCTTGCCATCGGCCGGCGGAGGCTGTTTCGCCCGCATGGCCGCGGCCATCAGTTCCGAGATGCGGGAATACTCGCGTCCGCTGGGCGACTCGCTCAAGAAGCGGCGAATGGCCTCCGCGACTTCCTTGGCGGTCTGAAATCGCTGCAACGGGGCCTTGGCAATCATTCGATCGATGATATCGATCAAGTCGAAGGGGACGTCGGGGCGAACGTCGATGATTGGCTCCGGCTGTTCTGTCCGGTGGGCCATGAGCACGTCGAGCAGGGTCGGTTTTGGGAATGGCCGATGGCTGGTCAGCAGATAGTAGAACGTCAGGCCCAGGCTATAGATGTCGGAGCGGCCATCGACGCTGCGGGGATCCGCAACCTGTTCGGGCGGCACGTAGTCGGCCGTGCCCACGGCGGACGGGTCCGCTTCGAGCGTCTCCCACGGGTTGTCTCCCTCGAACGTGAAGCGGGCAAGGCCCAAGTCGAGGATTTTCAGAACCCCGTTGGCATCGACGAGCAGGTTGGCCGGCTTGATGTCACGGTGGACAAATCCGGCCGCATGGGCGTGGGCCAGCCCCTCGGCCGCCTGTGCAATCAGATCCGCCGCTTTGCGGTAGTCGAGCGGTCCTTGCTGGTCGACCATGTGCCGCAAGTCCTGGCCATCGACAAACTCCATGACCAGGTAGTAGATCTCCTTGCCGTAGCTCTCTTCCTTGTTGAAGTCGTAGGCCCGGACGATGTTCGGGTGGTCGAGAGCGCCGACGGCCCGGGCCTCGAGACGGAAGCGGCTCAGCAGGTCGGGATCCGCTTGGTATTTGCTCGGCAGCACTTTGATGGCGCAGCGGCGGTGCATCACTTCGTGTTCGCCGAGGAACACGCGACTCATGCCGCCCTGGCCCAAAGGCTTGAGGATGCGATAGGGGCCAAGCCGGAATCCACGGTGCTTCCCCTGGAGGAGGTTCTCGGCCTGCCAGTCTGTCAGGACGCCCCGCTTAATCAGCTCTTCAGCCAGGTTTCGGGACGACCCGTCCGCTTTGGCCGCGCCACTGGCGAATTCCGCTTGGAGCGCAGCAAACTGCGCATCCGCGAGCAGTCCGCTCTGGCGGAGGAGGCTCCAAAATGAATCGGTGGGTAGATCAGAGGCCATGAAAGGGTAGGACCCGGGCGAGAACCCGACGCCGATACGACATAGTCCATTATGATTCATCAAGCTGTTGCCGACAAGCGGTAACAGGTGGACGCTGGCCTTGGGGGGCGGGACGGCTGCTAGCCCTGCAGTGGGTGGTTTGCCGAAGCCACCCTGGAGCTGATCCGCACAGTTTCGGCCACTGGCGGGCCCTCGCCCGTCAGCTTTGCCCGGCATCCCCATTTTTCGCTCGATGGTCCCGCGGCGTCACACCAAAACGCCCCCGAAACAGCGTGGCGAAGTACTGGCTCGACGCAAATCCGCAGTCCATGGCCACGTCCGTCACGCTCCGCCGAGGCTGGGCGACCAGCAGGCGGGCAGCCGCTGCAAGCCGGCAGTGGTTTAGGTGTTGCATCGGCGTCACGTTCGTCAGTTGTTTGGTGTGATCGGTGAAGCGGGTAATGCCCATCCCGCAGCGGCGAGCCATGGCGCGAACCGTCCACTCCAGTCGCATCTGGTCCAGGTTCTGTTGCAGGTCGGCCCAAAACAGCTCGACCGTCCGCAAGGCCGTCGACAGCGACCGGTCCAGCGGCACGTCGCGGTCGCGGAACATTTCTAGCGTTAGCAGGAGCAATTGGTTGACCTGCACGGCCAGATTGGAAATGGAGCCGCCGGGCCGGTCCGATCCGACGGCCTCGCCGATGCGGCGGAAACAACGGACGATTTCCCGCGTGGCACGCCACACGGGCTGTTCGTTGTGACGCAGGATGTCGGTCAGTTCGCGTCGGTCTTGCGGGGCCAGTACGATCCAGGAGGGCCACCGCCAGGGCTGGTGGGGCCGACGGACGCCCAGGTCGAGAATCAGGAAGTGCAGCCGACCGGCGCCAACTTGCGGGTCGCCCACACGATGGCGCTGCCAAGGGCGGGTGAAGGTCAGATCGCCCGGCTTCAGGAGAGCCTCGTGGTCCTCGACGGCGAAGCCCAGCGTGCCCCGTTCGACCAACGTCAGCTCGATTCCCTCGTTGCGATGCCAGTCGAGGCCCCACGACTGCCGGCGATTGGCGTCCCAGAAGCCGACCACTTTCAAGCCTGGCAGGGCCGTGCGAGGCATCCGGCGGCCCGGATAGTGGCCCCTGGCCAGCGCGACATTGCGGACCTGTCCGGCTTTGGCGGCCTCGACCAGCGAGCGGCAGGCGTCGGCCTCGTAGCGGTGGCCATGATCGAGATAGATTGGAATCGCCATCGTCACGACATTCGCCGTTCAATCGGTTTCAGTGAAATATCCTGAACGCAGCCCTGGCCGCCGTCGCCTACCCTAAGTTTTACCTCGGTGCGGCCGACCGTCGCCAAAGACCCTGATTGCTCGCCATTATCCCACGTCGCAAGGAGCCAGTCCACATGGGAAACGTTTCGCTGGGCGTCAACATGGAATTCGTGCGCCACGACGACAAGTCTTTCGAGTGGGGCGTCGTCAAGGCGGCCGAACTGGGCTACGACTTTGTCGAGCCGATGGTCCACTGGGGCCGCGAGCTGCTGAGCGAAGCCGGATATTTCCATAGCGTCTCGATGCTCGACGATCCCTACCGGATTCGCCGTGCCTGTCAGCGGGCGGGCATCGGCGTCTCGGGGCTTTCCGCCCATACGCCGCTCGGCCGGCCCGAGGTGGGAACGGAATACCTGAAACAGGCCGTTCGTTTCGCGGCCGAATGCGGTGCGCCGGTGATCAACACGGACGAGGGCCCCAAGCAGCCGTGGACCAGCGTCGAAGAGGACCACGTGCTGATGCGATACACGCTTCGCGAAGCGGCGGCGGTGGCCGAACCCCGCGGCGTGCTGATCGGCATCGAGCCGCACCAACAGTACAGCAAAACGCCCGCCGGGTTGGACCGCATTCTCGCGCTGGTCGATTCGCCGGCCATCGGCGTCAATTTCGACACGGGCAACAGCTACCTGTCCGGCGAGGACCCGGTCGCGTGGCTCCGGCATGTCAACGGTCGGCTGGTCCACCTTCACGCCAAGGATATCTCGCTCGCCCAATCGGACGCCGAACGCGGCAAGGTGACGGGCACTCCGGTTGGCTGCGCCTGCGGCGAGGGGGTCATCGACTGGCCCAAGATCATTGAACTCTGCCGGGCGGCCCCGCGCGACATCGTCATCAGCGTCGAGTGCGGCACGGTGGATCAAGCCGCCCGCAGTGTCAAGTATTTGCGGAACCTGTTACGCTGATTGATGCCAAGCGGCTCGTTCGTTCAGCAGCGTCCAGAACGGCGGCTTTCCACGACGAGTCCGCTTTTCAAGGGGCACAGTCCATGCAATCCTGATTGGAACTCATGACGAGAACCATCCCACACGCCGTCGTTGCGATGGCATTGGCCGTCAGCGTTTGTCCGGCGATCGCTCAAGTACCATCGCGCGGTCTGCACGCCGCTCAAGACAAAGACACCGTCTCGGTGTTCGACGGCAGCCGGCCGGTGTTCCGTTATCGCCGTGGCGCCGTGCCGTACAAACCGTATGTCGATCAACTCTTTTCGCCAGCCGGTGTTCAGATTCTGCGCGACCATGTGCCGGACCACGGGCACCATCACGGTCTGATGTTTGCGCTCCGTGTTGACGGCGTGAACTTCTGGGAGGAAGACGCCCAGGCGGCTGGAACCGAGAAGTCTCGCTCGCTAAAGCTCGTCAACGATGCCGCGCCCGAGGCCATCTCGCGCGCGGGCTTCCGTGAGGCGCTCGACTGGATCGCGCCCGGGGAGAAGTCGCCCACCCTGGTCGAACGCCGTTGGGTAACCGCGATCGACGGAGACCCCGCGGGCACGCCATTCGGCGCAACGTTGGTAACCTGGCGATCGCATCTCGAAACGCCGCCCGGCAAGGATTCGGTCAAGCTCGATGGCTCGCACTATTTCGGCCTTGGCATGCGGTTCGTCGCATCGATGGACCAGGGCGGACGATTCTTTAACGCCGACAATAACCCGGGGCAGACGGTGCGTGGCGACGAGCGGCTAACCCGCACCCGTTGGTGCGCGTACACGGCCAAGGTCGATGGCAAGCCGGTGACCGTGGCCCTATTCGATCATCCGGAGAACGTTCGACCGATGACCGTGTTCACGATGAGCAGGCCGTTTGCCTATCTTTCAGCGACGCTCAACGTTTGGAAGGAGCCAATTACGCTGAAGGCTGGCCGCCCGCTCGACCTGTGCCTTGGCATTGCCCTTTGGGACGGCCAGGTGGACGACGCGACGGTCGAGAAGGTCTACCAGCAGTGGAAAGGCACGCCACGGACGGCTCCTGCGATTTCTCGGCTCCATCCGCGGGATGACGCACCGTTTTTCGTGCAGCGCGGGCGTTGATTGCTACTCGAACAGGGCGCGACCCGGATGGCGTCCAAGCCGTGGCGGGTCGCGCCGACCGCCTCGTCGTGGCCGGCATTCCGTTAAAACGGGCTGGCAACGTCGCCCCGAACGCGCTTTATCGGCCCCACCGGAGCAGTCTTGCCGGACCGAGTGGTCCACCACGGGCAATTTCCTTGACAAGACGGTCGCCGACCACATACTTTGACAGGTAGTTTGGCCAACGGGCTAAAACTACGGAACAACCGCGCCAACCGGTAAATCCGGCACACCCCGACGCGGACAAAAATGTCACGTGTGATGCGCCGCATCGATCGCGCGGCGTATCGGCGCAGCTAAGTGGGCTGCGTCCAACGCACGTGCATCACGACCAACAACGCCGGGCGTCGCGCGCCGACACAGAAGGGCCAGTCTTTATGCAAATCGAACACAAGACGCTCGGCCGACGAGCATGGATCGCGTTGGGGCTGATCGTTTGGTCGGGACTGATGTTGCCGCAATGGTCTGCCGCGCAAAACGCGCCGGGCAAGGCGAAGGCCGCTCCCGCGCCGGCCGCGGCAGCACCGGCCGCCGAACCAAAGGACGACGCGGCGCCGTTGCCTGCTGCGACGCAGAAGCACGCTCCGCAAGAAAGCTTCCTCCACTGGGTCATCCGCTGCTCGTATCCGATCGGCATCGTGATCCTGCTGCTCTCGATCTATTTCGTCTCGACGGTCGGCCGACTGTTTTGGGAGATGCGAATCGAGGTCGCGGCCCCGCCGCAACTGGTGCTTCAGTGCGAGCATCTGCTGGAACAGCGAGATTTCAAGGCCATTTACGGTCTGACGAAGGACGACGATTCGTTCTTCAGCCGGCTGTTGACCACCGGTATCAGCGAATTGCCGAACGGCCTGGCCGAAGCCCGTGACGCGATGGAGCGACTCGGCGACGGCATCACGGCCGAAATGGAAAAGAAGATCAGCATGTTGGCCGTTCTCGGTACTCTGGGACCGATGATCGGTCTGCTCGGCACGTTGCAGGGCATGATCGGCAGCTTCGGCATCATTGCCCGAACGGCCGGGTCGGGCATCGACGCGAGCGAGGTGGCCGGGAAGCTGTCCGAGGCCTTGCTGTTGACGTTCGAGGGCGTGGCGCTCTCGGTGCCCGCCATTTACTTCTACGCCCTGTTCCGCAATCGCGTGGTCTACATCGCCTCGTCGGTGATGCTGACGACGGACCAGTTTCTCCGGCACTTTTCCCATGCGGGCCGAGCCAAGGCGTCGACCGTCGCCCCAACCCCCAAAGCGCCGGCGTAAACGGTTGCCGTCCCGTGCGATGCGAGGCACGGTGGGCGTTGGAACGGTTTGCAGCGTTGAGCGGGTCGTCACGCGGAGTGTGATAAGCAGCGAACGAAGAAGGCAAATCCATGGCGGGCAAATTTTCCAACGACGTCAAGGCCGAGCCAAACTTGACGCCCATGCTCGACATGGTCTTTCAGCTGATCACGTTCTTCGTGTTGGTGATCAACTTTCGCTCGGCCGAGATCGACTTCACGTTGAATCTGCCGGTCGTCGGATCGGCGCGACCCGTCGAGACGGGCGGACGCACCGGCCTGCTGGTGCTGAACATCGACGCGGCCGGCAATCTGAGAACGACGCGAACGATCGCCGACATCGACAACTTTCTCAAGATTCAATCGCAAGCCGCCATGTTGGCCAACCGTCTGACGCCGGACGACATCGAACGCGGCACCGAGTTGCCGACGACCGTCGTGATTCGCGCCGACCGCGAGACGCCGTTCGGCAAGATCAATCGGGTGATTCGGGCCTGTCAAGACAACGGCTTTCGCAGCTTCGCCTTGAAGGCCAAGGTGAACAAGGACGGTTAGCATGCGCAGACGACGAAGAGGCACCGCGCCGTCCGAGGTCGAACTCAACCTGGCGGCCATGCTTGACATGGCTTTCCAGTTGCTGGCGTTCTTCGTCTTTACGTTCCGGCCGCCCGAGGCCGAGGGCCAGATCTCGCTGCGATTGCCGCCGCCCCAGCCGGTGATTGGTGCCAAGACGGGCCAGTCCCCGGGCGCCGACCTCGACAACAAGAATCCGCTGAAGATCGTCAGCACGTTGACCATCAGTGTGTTCGCCGATCCAAAGACGGGCGCGATCGCCAGCTTGGGCATCGGCGAGACCCAGATTCCAAGCCTCGGCGCGCTCGAGGGCCGCTTGAAAGAGGTCTTCGCCGATCCGGGCAATCCATTCGATCAAGTCATCATCCAGGTGAGCGATAGCTGCCGCTACGACGAGCTGATGAAGGTGGTTGACATTTGCACCCGACAAAGGCTCTCCGATGGCAAGAAGCTCTCGAAGCTGAGCTTCGTCAGCCTGCCGGACGGATGATGTCGGCCGCGCTGGGCGAGTCCGAGAACTCGTCCCAGGCCCTTTGTGACACCCACGTGAGCGCCCCATGCGCAACCGCCGAGCACCATTGCCACGATCGACGTTCCGCGCTGTCGGGCTGCGGCTGGCCAGCGGCATTCTGATGCTCGCGCTGCTTGCCATGCTGATCAATTGGGTGCGCCAAGCGGACAACTGGCAATGGCTTGTCCGCAAGCCCGCGCCCGTGGCCGCTCAACAGGCGCCCGTCACGAAGACCGAGCCCTTGCCCGAGGCCGCCGGCCCGACGGATGAGGACCCGGACGAAGCCGAGACGGCACGCGAGAACTTTCAGGCGTTGACCGATGGCTCGACAACGCTTGGCCCGGAGGAGATGGTCCCCTACAACCAGTTGGTCGAGTGGGTGAAGAACCAATCGTTTGCCCGGCTGGACCGCCGCGCTCGACGCGATCTTTGGTACACGGACCTTCACGATCAGCCGAACAAGCACCGGGGAAAGCTGGTCGCCTTGGACCTAGACATTCGCATGGCCAAGGACGTTGGCCGCAACGAGTATGGCGTTCCCCTGCACGAAGCCTGGGGGTTCACCCAGGAGTCTCGCGGGCGGCCGTACACGCTCATCATTCTCGATTACCCCAAGGGGATGCCGGAAGGTTACGAGATTCGCGCGAATGCCCGATTCGCCGGCTACTTTCTCAAGCTGCAAGGCTACGAGCCGGCCAAGGCGCGGCCGGGACAGCGGCCTGAAAGGGCCCCGCTCCTGATCGGCCGGTTGCAGTGGACGCCGCCGACGCCGACCACGGTTGACGAGTTCGACCATTGGGCGTGGGGCGGCGCTCTGGTGGGCCTTGTGGTCGTGGCGCTGGCGATTTGGTACTTCCAGAATCGGCGAACGATGGCCACACTGCCCAGCTTGCGGTTGACCACGTTGCCCGGCGCATCGCCCATTGACCAGTGGCTCGAACAACGCGGCGATGCGACAGGCGGAAGCGACGGGCCGAGACACGGCGAGCCGCCGCGGGGCGACTCGCTTGACGGGCCATCGCAGTGAGCGGATCATAAAGGTATCAGGGCACGGCCCTTGGACGGAGCGGAACAGAAATGGCGGCACATGCGGCAACCGATCAGGCGGCCTCGACGGCCCCCTCGCCGGCCGACCAGCCTTCCGAGCTGGTCCCGCTCAGCCCGTTTCAACGCGCGCGCGTCTGGCTCCTCGAAGAGGGCCCCTGGTGGCTCTGCAGCTTCGTGTTCCATCTCGTGCTGGTCTGCGCGTTGGCACTGATTGGCGGCCGCGCCGTGCAAAAGTTGGTTGGCGAAGAGCCCCCGGCGTTCGAGGAGGCCAAACTCGATCCGGTCGAGGAGCTGCCCAAAGTCGAGCGGTTCGACGTTGGCAAAACGCCCTACGAACCGTCGGAACTTAGCACGGATACGCTGACCCTCGAAAAGCCTGGCGACGGCGCCGAGATCGACAAGAACTATGACAACGATCCCGTCTTTCGGCCCGAAGGCGGCGGCGTTCCCTCCAAAACCAACGAGCCAAATCTCGGCGGCCTGGGCATGGACCTCACAGGCCCCGGACCAGGACCGGCCGTCAAGGGCAAGGGCGGCGTCGGCATCGGCATTGGCACCGGCACCAGGCCGGGCTCCGGCGGCCCCGGCACGGGCTTCGGCTGGCGACGCGGGACGGGGCATGCCACGACCGGCGCCACGAGGATCTCGGAGCGGGCAGTCGCCGGCGCGCTGAATTGGCTCGCACGGCATCAATCGCCCAACGGGAGTTGGAGCCTGTCGAACTACAATGCCCATTGCAAGGACGGCACCTGTTCGGGCCCTGGACGGACGGGCAATCGGCTTTCGGCCGCTACGGCGCTGGGCCTGCTCCCGTTCTTGGCCGCCGGTCAGACCCACAAGACCAAAGGTCCCTACCAGAAAAACATCGCCGCCGGAATCCGATTCTTGGTGACCCACCAAAACCCGGACGGCGACATGTCCATGGGCGCCCAACTGTACGACCACGGACTGGCCGCCATCGCGCTGTGCGAGTGCTATGGAATGAGCGGCGACGCGGCCTTGCGCCCACACGCCCAGGCGGCGCTGAATTTTATCGTCGATGCCCAGGACCCCAAAGGCGGCGGCTGGCGGTACAGGCCGCGCAGGCCAGGCGATACGTCGGTCGTTGGTTGGCAACTCATGGCCCTGAAAAGCGGTCAAATGGCTTACTTGCCGGTCAACCCGGCCGTGTTCGACAAGGCCAAGGAGTTTTTGAAATCCGTCGCCTATGGCGGTCAATACGGCGGAATCTTCTGCTACTTGCCAGGCGGCCAATCCATCAGCGGCGACGATCGGGCAACGACGGCCATCGCCCTGCTTTGCCACCAATACATGCATATGGAACGGAACAACCCGGCGATGGTCGAAGGGACCGCTTTCCTCATGCAGAACCTGCCCGACCCCGAGCGTCCTAATCTGTACTATTGGTACTATGCCACGATGACGATGCACAACCAGCCGGGCAAGGACTGGGACACCTGGAACCGCAAAATCCGCCGGCTGTTGATCGACACGCAGAGTCGCGAGGGCTGCGCCGCTGGCAGTTGGTATTCCACCAACGGCAAGGATCCTTGGGCGGAACACGGCGGCCGGGTGATGATGACCAGCCTCGCCGCATTGACGCTTGAAGTCTATTACCGCTATCTGCCGTTGTACAAAGTGGATGCGGAGCTGAACAGCGATCTCCCGCTGGCAAAGCCTGGCAAGGCCGCGCCCGGCAAATCGAAAAGGCCGGACACCGTGCCCGAGCTGGAAGAACCGGAGGGCATCGGCCCGTAAGGTTGTGTTTGAAGATCGGAACGCAGGATTGCATGATGCGGAACGCAACAAGATGCCAATGGAGGAATGACATGCTGCACGTTGCAGCTTGCGGTCTGCAATGTGCCATCGTCGTCGGCCTTCTCGCGGCAGGGCTGCCTCGTGCCGCTGTCGCCGCCGAGCAACCGCTTCACTTCCTGCATCTCCTGCAAAAAAACGGCTATGGCGACATGGCCGTCGAGTACCTCGATTCGCTGGCAAAGCGCGGCAACATGCCGGCCGAGATCCGCGATGTCTTCGATCTGGAGATGTCCAAAAGCCTTCGGGTGGCCGCCAGCGATGCCTTCGACGCCAAGGACCAGGCCCGGCTGATGCAGCAGTCCGAGCATTACCTGGGCAAGTTCATCCGTGAAAAGCCCGACAACCCGGCCACCGCCGCGGCGACCGTCGCCTGGGGCGAGTCGCTGGGACGCCAGGCCGTCGAACGCATCCACGCGGTCAAGGGCAAGGAAAAGCGGCAGCAGGAAAAGGTGCTCGCCGAAGCCCGGTCGCAACTGACGGAGGCGAAAGAGAAGTTCGGACGCGCCGCGAGAATTTTCAAGGCCCGATTGGATGCAATCCCCGCCGAGTCCAAATCGGCCGCCAACGAGCGAAAGCAACTGCGGACCGACCTCGAAGGCGCCCGCTACCAGGTGGCGATGGCCGATTACTACCTTGCGCAAACTTACCCCGACCTTGAGAGTCCCGAACGCACGGCCGCGCTAAGGCAGGCGGCCGACGCTCTCGAAGCCATCTTTCAGCGAGACCGGGCCGCCGACCCGCGACTGACCGACGTTGGCCTGCTGGCGCACCTTTGGACGGGCAAGGCCATCGAGGAACTTGGCGATCTGGACCTGGCGAACGAATATTACGAGGAAGTTCTGGTCAACCCGCGCAACGCCGGCGAAAAGGGCCCTGCAACCGGCTGGGAGCCTTGGTTTGCCCAGGTCGAGTATTTCCGGCTCGCCGTGCTGGCCAAGCGAAAACCGGACGAATTCCTGCGAGAAGCGCCGGTCTGGCTCCAGTCGTTTCGTCGGTTGAGCAAGACCGACGGTTATCAGGGCGTTGCTCTGGAACTGGCCAAGGCGCTCCATGTCCGATCCAAGGTCGCGTCTGGCTCCGAGAAATCAAAACGAACATCCGAGGCCATCCAGACGCTCATCGAGATGTCGAAAGTGCGAAGCCAGCACCAGCAGGAGGCCATTCTGCTGAAACGTGAAATTCTGAAAGCGGCGGGCAAGTCGGACATCGAGATTACCACGTTTGACGAGGCCGTCGCGCTGGGTGACGCGGCCCTCGGCGCCGAGCAGTGGGAATCGGCGCGCGATGCGTTCCAGCAGGCGCTGGCGATTGCCGGGCGAACGAAGCTCAAGAACGCTGCCCGGCTAGACGCGGTCCGCGAGGCCGAGGCCGGCGCATCGCTGATGATTGCCCGGGGCCTCTTCGAGCAGAACAAGCTCGGCGAGTGCATCGAGTTGACGGCCAAGATCATTTTCGAAGACGCGGATCGCAAGCAGGTGCGCAAACAGAGCCCGTCGGCGGCCCAGGCGTCGGCCCTTGCCGTGCGTGCGGCGCTGAATCTGTATCGCGACGCGCCGGCGGACAAGCGGCCCGCCGCGCTGGAACGGCTGATGAACCTGGCCAAGTTCACCGAATCGCATTGGCCGGATCTGCCCGAGGCCGACGACGCCCGCATGGCACGCGGCCATGCGCAGGTGATCGTCGAGGACTATCGCCAGGCGATCGACATCTTCGAGCGGGTCAATCCGAAGTCGGATCGATTCCCGATGGCCATGTACCTGGCCGCACAGAACTACGTCCGGCTCTATGTCCTCGAAAAGGCGAAGCCGGCCGATCAGCGGGATGCCAAGCAGATGGCCGCCGACTACGCCAAGGCGATCGAGCGGCTCCATGCGGGCCTCGCCGAGTTGAAGAAGCAGTTCGAACCGGGCAGGGTCGCGCCGAACTATTTCGTCGAAACGCAACTGCTGTTGGCTCAACTTCACATGGACCACGAGCAGTTCCGAGAGGCCGTCGTACTGTACCAACCGCTGGTGGACATCGTCAGGGCGGAAAAACCCAAGGAGTTCGACGCGACGACCATCGCCGTCTTTCTGGGAGCCGTTCGCTGCTATTGTGCCCTGGGACAGTTGGACAAGGCCGGCGAGGTGGGCGCTGTCCTGGTCGAGGTTGGGCCCGATTCGCAACAGGTCAACACGGCCCTGGTCATGTTCTCGCGGCTATTGGATCGCGAGCGACAACGGGCAGCCGCGCTGGTGACCGAGTTGGACAACGCCGGCAAGGCGGCCGAGTGTGAGCGCGCTCGGGCCAAGCTTGCGTCGACCGAAAAGCTCTTGGGCGCGATGCTCGCCAAACTGGCCGGCCGAAAGCGAGTCTCGCTCGAAGGCATGGTCTTCCTCGCCGATGGGCTGAACACGCTGGGGATGACGGCCGACGCGACCCGGCAGTACGAGAAGATCCTACAAATGGCCGAATCGGAGCCGACGATGGCCAAGAGGGCCGGCCGGGCCGTGACCCGCGTCCGCTCGCAACTCGCCGGGCTGCTTCGCAAACAGGGCAAGTACGAGGAATCGCTCGCCCTGGTGAACCAACTGATTCAGGACAATCCCAACTCCCTGGAACCGCTGATGGAGAAGGGGCGGATCCTTGACGATTGGTCGGAACTGGCCCCCGAACACTTTGACGACGCGGTCGGTCATTGGAGCATGTTGTGCGGCCGCTTGCAGCCCTTGCGACGCAAGCTGCCAGAGTATTACGACGTGACGTACAACGTGGCGGCCACGCTCGTCCGCCAAGCCGAGAAGAGCGAGGACAAGCAGTTGATCGCCGATCGCGCGCGCAAGGCCGAACAGGTGCTGAAATCGGCCTTGATTCTCAATCCAACACTCAACGGACCGGATGCGGTCGAGCGCTACCAGACCCTGCTGAAAAAAGCGATTTCCATGCAGGGACGGTCGCCTGACAAGGATGGGCAAAAGCCATGATCTGCCCCAGTCTGCCAGGACGGACGGCTCGGGCGTTTTGCGGTCTGCTGCTCGTTGTGGCGACGGTTGCCGCCGGCCAGGCCGCGGCGCCCTCGAACAAGGCCGACGAGAAGCCGGCGGCCAAGTCGGACGCCAAGCCCGATCCTAAGTCCGACGCCACGCAGAAGGGGCTCGACGGCCTTGGCTTCTCGATTGCCCCGAAGGAAGGCGGCAAAGCCCGCACCAGCTTGTTCGGACTTGTTGGCGAAGGTTACAAGTTCGTCTATGTTTTCGACCGATCCGGCAGCATGGGCGGCGAGGGGCGCAAGTCGCTGAGGGTCGTCAAGGCCGAGTTGCTTGAAAGCCTGAAGAACCTCGATTCGGTCCATCAGTTCCAAGTCGTCTTCTACAACGAGCGGCCCACGCTGTTCAATCCGTCTGGCGTGCCTGGCCGATTGGGATTTGCGACCGACGAGAGCAAGCAACGGGTCGTTTCGTTTCTGGATTCCATCAAGGCCATTGGCGGCACGGACCACGAGGCGGCCCTGCGCGTTGCCATCCGCCTTCAGCCCGACGTAATCTTCTTTCTCACCGATGGCGACGACCCGAAGCTTAGCGCGGCCCAGTTGGCGAAGATTCGCGACCTCGCGGCCGGCATCCTGATCAACACGATCGAGTTCGGTCCCGGTCCGAAGCCGGCCGCCCGCAGCTTCTTGGCCGATCTGGCCCAGCAGAACGGCGGCGGCTACGTCTACGTCGATATCTCGAAACGCCAGATCGACGAACGGCCCCAGAGGGTTGGGGATTAGAGACGAGAGGGCTCAGCGGTCAGAGGGCACGCCGCCGCGAATCAGTCGGTTCCGGCCCTGAGTTCCGACGGCAGGTTCCAAGCTCGTCCTTTTGCGGCCGCGCGGCAAATCTCGGTGATGGAAGCCGGGAATCTGGCTGCGCCGAAACAGAGCAGCGGAGCGATGAGCGAGCCCCAATACTGATTGAAACTCTGGCCGACCGCTGCGAAAGCGGCCAGGAACAGACACGCGCTTAGGCCCATTCGCACACCGAGCGGCGTATTCCAGCCGGCGAATCCGACCAGGGCTGCTACGAGATAGAGTGCCGTGACCCATTGCGGCAACACCAGCAGATAGGCATTCATCTGGACGGTCGAGATGACAAATCCGGCCCCGCCGAACTGAATCCAACCGTGCTGGTGCGCGCGGGCCTCGGGCCCGATCAGCCCGCTGACGTGCCAACAGTGCAAGGCAAAAAAGATGCACCACGTGGTTAAGCCCAACAGCCAGGCGAGCAGCTCGCCGCGGCGGCCCCGCCACCAAGCGATGGCGGCTCCCAGCAGGCAATAGGGCAGGGCCAACTCGCGAAAAAAAACGGCCGCGATGCCCAACCCGACGCCAAGATACGGTCGGTTCAGTCCAAAGGCCGAGACGGACAGCCCAAGAAACACGCCGGCCCAAAGGACGGGCACCACGTACAGATCGTCCAGCACAGTCAGCATGAGCGGCCCATTGAGCAACAGAAGCGTCATGGCCACGGTGCAAATCCCGAGACCGCTGGCCGACGAGGGTTCCTTGCATGAATCGTTCGGCCCACCGTGCTGCTCACGGCCCAACGCCTGCAGGGCCATCACGGCCAATAGGAGCGACAGCCCGCCGAGCAACAGCTTGCCAAACCAGGCGACAGGCAGTTTGCCGAGCAGCCACATGGGCAGCGGCATCCGCCAGTTGAACACGCTTCGGGTGGGATATCCGCGCGGCGCCAGTTCCGCGGCGGCCGCCTCGTAGTAGCCCTGTCCGCGCTGGATGCGTTCGACCTCGGCCTGATACAGCGCCACGTCGTTCTTGCCCTTGACGCCGGCCCGCAGGTTGCTGCTTGCCAAGGGCGAAACGGTCACGGCCACGGCAAGCACGGCGGCAGCGACAATTGCGGCCAGGACAAGCCTTGCACGAGACGGCGTCAGTCGAGCGTAACTGGTGGAATGTGGCATCGAACCCTTACCAAAAGACTCTCGACAACTATAGCTTTCGCCAGACGTGTTGCCCCCCCCAACGGCGAAGATGCTCAGGGCGGCGGTGACGCGGGCAATGGGGCCGCGATCGAGGGGGCTGTTTCCGGTCTGGAACGCACCTTTGAGCTGGCGAGCCGTCTGATTGCACATTTCGGCCCACGCGTTACAATGGGCAACGTCACTCCACAGGTGTACTTGTATGGGGTGAGGTCTCATCGCACGGATTTGCGGCTTGTTCCAAAGGACGGCTGCCAGAGGGCTCTTTTCAAAAAACGAGGTGAATCGTGTCCCAGAAACGCTTTAGGGCGACCGCGTGGATGCTCGTCGTCGTGATGGCCTACTCTCCGTCCTTGGTTTTCGCTGGGGAGGCCGCCGAGGCCCAACCGTCGCGGACGGAAGGCGAAGGCAACAAGGAGATCGACGTCAGCTTCGTCACGCCTCGGACCGCCGTGGCCGTGGTCCTCCACCCGCGCCATGTGCTCACCTCGTCGCATGCGGAGATGCTGCCGACCGAGGTCATCACGGCTGCCGGCAAGGCCTATCTGGGCATTGACCCCTTGAATGTTGAGCAGGTCATCGCCATCGCCGAGCCTCCGCAAGCGGGCCCACCCGGTGCGGCCGTCATCTTGCGGATGGCCGAGCCGCTTGGCGACGAGCCAGTCCTCGGCCCGCTTTGGCAGCGCACGGCCGAAGCCCAACTCGACGGCAAGACCTATCGCCGCGGGATGGGCCCCATGGATTGCAGCATCTATCAGCCAGACGATCGGACACTGATCGTGGCCACCGATCCATTGCTCCGCCAAATTGTGAGCAATCGCGCGGATCCCCAGGAAGGGTCCATGAGCAACATCCTCGGTCGAGTCGCCTCGCCGCCCGACGCCCTGGTGATTGTGTTGGTCGAGCCTTTGCGTCCGCTGTTGGCTGGCCCATTGGCCATGGCCCCCATTCCGCCGGAATTCGCGGATGCGAAGAAGATTCCCGAGCTGTTGAACTCCGTCGGCGCCAAGGTCAATCTGACGGGCAACATGGACATGTCGCTTACGCTGAAAGCGAACGACGCGGCGGCCGCCGACCAGTTGGAGCAGATTGTCAACAAGCTGCTGGACACCGCCCGAGATACGGCACTCGCCGAAATGGCCAAGAAACCGGTCGGCGACGACCCGGTATCGCAGGCGGGCGAGGAGTATGCCAAGCGCATGAGCAATCGCATGTTCGATGCGCTGCGGCCGGTCCGCAAAGGTCAGTCGCTGACTCTTGCCAACGATCCCTCCGCCAACAATGCGCAGATGGTGCACGTCGCAGTGATTGGCGCTTTGGCGGCGCTGCTGCTGCCGGCCGTGCAGGCGGCTCGCGAGGCCGCCCGACGCGTGCAAACATCCAACAATATCAAGGAAATACTCTTAGGGATGCACAATTACGCACAGGCCCATCGTTCGTTGCCCGCCCGCGCGAGCTTTGACGCCCAGGGCAAGCCGTTGCTGAGCTGGCGGGTTCATTTGCTGCCCTATTACGGCCAAGATGCCCTGTACAAGCAGTTTCATCTCGACGAGCCTTGGGACAGCGAGCACAATCGCACGCTGATTCCGATGATGCCTGCGGTTTACCAGAATCCGAGTGCGGCACTCCAGCCGGGCATGACCCAGTACCTGGCCGTCCACGGCAAGGGGCTGGCCTTCGATGGGGTCAAGGGCCGGGCGTTCGGCGAGTTCAGTGATGGACTGTCGAATTCAATCATGATCGTCGAGGTCAACCCGGATCGCGCGGTCACGTGGACGAAGCCCGACGACTGGGAGTGCGACGCCAAGAATCCGCTGGCCGGGCTCGGTGCCGCGCACCCAAACGGTTTCAACGTTGGGCTCGTCGACGGTTCGGTGCGGTTCATCTCGAGCAGCATCGATCCGACCCTGTTCCTCGGCTTGTTGACGATTGCCGGCGGCGAGTTCTCGCAAATGCCGCAGTGATTTCGCCAAGCAATGCCGCCAACACACAGTCCTGGGCCGGCGGCGTAATATCCACACGACCGCGTGCTGACGGCGTAGTGTTCGCCGTACGGCCGTTGGTGTTCTCTGTTTGCTCATGCGCCTCTTCCGTGACGCGGTGACGGATGTCCGACCGTTGGCGTTTCGGTCGCATGGCAACGCCGTAGGTTCCGAGCTGGCTGATCGGGACAAAGGGGGGGGCATTCCCGCGGGGCCCGCGATCAGCAGGCATCTGTCACAACATATTGATGCACAACGCCTTGTGGCGATGCGAGAAACCGCCCGTGGCGGGCCGTTCGCGGCGTCAACGGGAACCTATACTTCTCTGGTAGCCCGCCTTCACAGGGCGGACTGCCGCTCGCGACGCCGACCACACCGTAGACGGTCCATGCGACGGACCCGTGTGACAGAACATCACCATTTAGACGCTTGCTGGGGCTATGATCAACGAACTACTTTCAAAACAGTGGACCATCCCCATGTCTTGGAAGCGGCGGCTGCCGGTCATTTGGACGGTCTTGGGCGGTGTGGCGTTTTCCGTGACCGCATTCTTTGCCGTCCGGTGGTGGGAGTCCCGCGATATCGAGAAGGCGTTCCGGCTGGCCGCCGAAGACCGCGCGGTCGCCATCAAGGGAACGTTCGAGACCGAACTGGCCATGCTCGAATTGATCCGCACCGGTCTGATGACGGACGGCAAGATCGACCGGGCGGAGTTCGGCGAAATCCTTCAGCCATTCCGTTCGCGCACTCGAAGCATCATGGCCGTCGAGTGGCTGCCTCGGGTCCGTGGCGATCAACGCGCGGAATTCGAGGCTGCCGCCCGACGCGACGGCTTCCCGCAATTCCGGATCACCGAGCCCGTCAAGGGGGGGCGGATGGGCCCAGTGGCCAACCGCGATGAGTATTTCCCGATCTATTACAGCGGACCGGTGGCAGTGGACCAAGCTATCGAGGGCTACGACGTCGCCTCGGAGCCCGTCCGCAAGGAATCGCTCATGTTGGCCCGAGACACGGGCAAGACGGTTGCCAGCGGAAGGATCCTCATGGTGCAAGACTCGGCCCGACGAGACGGCTTTCTCGTCGTCCTGCCGCTCTACGAGCGTGGCAAGCCTGTGGGCACCGTGGCCGAACGTCGCAAGAATCTCTGGGGATTCGTCCTCGGTGTGTTTCGCCCCGACCAGATGTTCGCGGCCGCCATATCAAAGCTGCAGCCCGAGGGCATCGACATTTGCCTGATCGATCCGTCGTCTCCTAACCGCGACTACTCGTTCAATTCTCACCGATCAAGGACGCGTGAATCCGTCTGGCAGATCGAAAATGAAAATCGCCTGTGGAATCCCGAGGGAATGGACTATCGGGCGAAGCTGGACGTACTCGGCCATCCGTGGACAATCGTCTGCCTGCCGACGCCCGACTTCACCACGGCTCGGCGGACGTGGTGGCCGTGGGGCGTGCTGGCAATCGGCCTCGTTCTGAGCGCCGTGCTCGCGGCGTACCTGTCCGCCGCCATCGACCGGCATTCGTCCGTCGAGGAGCTGCTGCTGGAGAAGCGGCGTTACGCCGGCGAGCTCGAGCAAAAGGTCCGGGCTCAGACCGGCCACATTCGCCGCGCTCAGGAAGAGGTTATCCACCGGCTCTTGGCGGCATCCCAATGGCGGGACGAAGAGACTGGCATGCACGTTCGCCGGGTGGGCCTGTTCAGCGAGGTGCTGGCCAAGGCGGCCGGTTGGTCCACGGCCCAGTGCGATTGCATCCGCCAGGCCGCGCCCATGCACGATGTTGGCAAGATCGGCGTCCCCGACGCCATTCTGCGCAAGCCGGGCAAGCTGCTCCCGGACGAATTCGAGGTGATGAAATCGCATACGACCATCGGCGCAGACATGCTGGCTGGCTCGAACGTACCGCTGCTGCAAATGGCCAGGGAAATTGCCCTGAATCATCACGAGCGATGGGACGGCAAGGGCTATCCGCATTGTTTGGCCGGGCAGGATGTTCCCGAAAGCGCCCGAATTGTGGCAATTGCCGATGTTTACGACGCGTTGACCCACGATCGCGTCTATCGGCCCGCGATGCCGGAAGAAAAGGCGTTGTCCATCCTCCGTGAGGGCGCCGGGACGCATTTTGACCCGCTTCTGCTGGCCCACTTCTTCCTCCACCACTCCGAAATTCGCCGCATCGTCGAGCAATATCCCGACGAAGTGCTCCAGGCTGGCACGACGCCGCAGCCCGGTGCCGCCCCAATATGGGGAACCACGGCGGCAGCGGAAACCCCCGTCACTGCCTAGACGGCCGGTGCTACCCGCAAAGTTTCCCAAAACAGCGTAGTCGCGCCGGCAGTTTTCGCCGATATTATCCAAAGGACCAGCAGTGGGCTGGCTGATATTCATTGGCGGTTCCGCCCCATCGCCACGTAAAGTGGCGAGCCTTGGCGGGCGTGGCAAACGCCGGGGATAGTCAATCGGCCGCTGCCTTTTCGGCGTAGTCTTTTCTCAACGATGCATTTTTGTTGACGCGATGCACGGCGAGTAGGAAAATACAAACGCTCCTTTTCTTCCGAGCGATGCGACGGGCATCAAGGACGATTCCCTTCGCGTGTTGGTTTCGATACGGTCGCCAGCCAAGGAGTCAGGCGGTGTCAATCAGATCGCAACTGTCTTCGTTGTTCCGCCGCGGATGGAATCGCACGGGCGGGTCTTGTTCAGCGACACCCAGCCTGCGCAGCGCCCTCTTGGGCCGTCGGCTGCGGCTCGAGCCGTTGGAAGACCGGCAATTGCTGTCCGCTTCGCCGACCTTCACCATCACCGCGCCCACTTCGGGAGGCTACACGGTCGGCGACACCGTGACCATCGATTGGAAGGTCGCAAATTTGACCGCAGGCGGCACCATCAGCCTTTGCTACGACAAGGACACAAAGTTCGGCAACGGCAATGAGACCTGGATCGAGGTCGACAAGGTCGTCGCGGTCAACGGCACGGACAGCTATGACTGGGACACCACCGGCATCGCGGCCGGAACCTACTACATCGGAGGCTACCTGTATAGCAACTCGACGCCGACGTACTCGCACCTGAACAAGTCGATCGTCGTTCGATCGAGCGCGACGACGTTTGTCCTGACGGCCCCGTCCTCGGGCGTTTATGCCGCCGGACAGACGGTCAGCATCCAATGGACCGCCTCGAACTTGGCCTCCGGCAGCACCGTCAGCCTTTGCTACGACGTTGACACGGTCTTCAACGGCAACGAGACGTGGATCACCATCGATCGGTCCGTCAGCAGCGGGACCAGCAGTTACCAATGGAACACGACCGGCGTTCAAGGCGGAGCCTATTACATCGCCGGTTACGTCTTTTCCAACAATGGGCCGACCTATTCGCATTTTGCGCAGGCCGTCACCATTCAAGGCACGACCCCAACGTTCACCCTCACTAGCCCCACGTCGGGCAGCTACGTGTCCGGCGAGGTTGTTTCAGTGACCTGGAACGCCACCGGTTTGTCGTCCCGAAGCGTCGTTAGCCTCTGCTACGACACCGACACCACGTTCAACGGCAATGAAAAATGGATCGTCGTTGACCTGAGCGCCTCCAGCGGCTCGGGCTCCTACAGTTGGGACACCACGGGCATCTCGGCCGGCACTTATTACATCGCCGGGTACGCCTATTCCACCTATAGGCCGACCTACAGCCATTCCAGCCAGTCGTTTACCATCACGGCCGCTCCGGCCATGACATTTAGCATGACCGCTCCCACCTCGGGGACATACCTGGCCGGCGAGGTGGTCACCGTCGAGTGGACGGCCGCCAACGTGCCGACCGGCAGCGTCATCAGTCTCTGCTACGACACCGACACGACCTGGTGGAATGGCAACGAAAAGTGGATCAAGATGGATCAGTCCGTTACCAGCGGTGCGGGCACTTACAGTTGGAACACGGCGGGCGTGCCGTCCGGCGTCTATTACATTGCCGGTTACATCTACGCTCTCGGAAAGCCGACCTATTCGCATCTGTCACAGTCGTTCACCATCACGAATACGCTGCGATTGGCCACGGACTCGACGACGGTCGCTCAAACGGTCTCGTCGAGCGAAGTCGTTGCCAACGAGAATCAGATCGCGGCCATTCTCGCGGAGGCCATCCGCCGATGGTCTTCCAGCGCCGACACTCAGTCGCTATCCAACATTGCCGTGCAGGTGGCCGATCTGCCTGGCAACCTGCTGGCCGAGACCATCGGCAACACGATTATCATCGACCGCGACGCGGCCGGTTACGGCTGGTTCATTGATTCGACGCCGCAGGACGACTCGGAGTACACGTCTTCGGCGTCCGGCAGCCTGTTGGCTCAGTCGGACAGCGCTGCCGATCGCCACGCCGACCTGCTGACCACCGTGATGCACGAGTTGGGCCACGTCCTGGGATACCGAGACGTGGACACCGGACTCATGGGCGGCACGCTGGCCCTTGGCGTCCGCTGGCCCTCGGCCGCCGATCAGGTGTTCGCCGTCTTCGGCTCGTAACCGTTCGTCAAACGTCGTGGCTGATCACCACGACCGCCACGTCGGCATTCAGGTTGGCGTTGTCGCGAATCACCGTGTTGGCCTCGGTGTCCAGCGCGACCTGCTCGTGAATCGTGACGTTGTGTTCGCGGCAGAACGCCTCGAAGTCGGCGATCGACAGCGATCGCACGTAGGGCGTGTTGTGCCATTGGAAGCCAAACTCGGCGTGGACCCGCGGCGCCCGCCCCTGCTCGGCTAGCTCGGCCCGCCGCTTGTGATAGGCCACGTTCGGAAAGCTGACGATTCCGCGCCGACCGACGCGAAGCATCTCACGGAGCACGCCCACCACGTCGTGAATCGTCTGGAGCGTTTGCGACAGGACGACCAGATCGAATTGCCCGTCGCTGAAGGCGTTTAGCCCTTGGTTCAAGTCGGCCTGGACGACGTCCAACCCTCGGCCAACGCATTGGACGACCGCCTGCTCGCTCCATTCGATGCCGGCCAGTCGTCGATGCCCCCGTTGCCGCAACCGCGCCAAAAGCCCGCCCGTGCCGCACCCCAGGTCCAGCACGCTCGCCCCGGGCGGAATCAGATCGAGAATCGTCTCGTAGTCGAGCCGGTGATGGTGGAAGATGCTCGTCGGCGCCAGCGGCGAAGCAACCGTTCCGCCGTCGCTCTCGATGGTCTCTCCCGCGCTCATCGAACGGCTCGACGCGCCAGGGTCCTTCGTTGCGGCGTCATCGTCCAAGTGCGCGAGAAACGACCGCATCATTTCGCCGTAGCTGCTCAACTGGTTCGGCAGCAGGAAGGCGTCGTGCCCGCAGTTGCTCAGCACGTTGCAGTAGCTGACCGGTTTATTGCCGGCGATCAACGCATCGACAAGCTCTTGCGATTGGAACGGTGGAAAGAGCCAGTCGCTGGTGTAGCTGACCAAGAGCCACCGGCACGTGGACCGAGCCAACGCCTCGGCCAGCTTCTCTCGCGTTTCGCCCAAGTCGAACAGATCGATCGCCATCGTCAGCGTCAGGTAGCTGTTGGCGTCGAACCGCTCGACGAACCGATCGCCTTGATAGGCCAGGTATGAGCCGATCGAAAACTTCGTCTCAAACTGCGTATGGATGGCGCGAACGTCCCGTCGGTTCGCGTCGAACTTCTGCATCATCGCTTCGCGCGACAGATAGGTGATGTGTCCCAGCATCCGCGCAATGGCCAATCCGACGGCGGGCCCGCCGCCGTTCTCGTAATAGTCGCCAGCCTCGTACGCCGGGTCCTGAAGAATCGCGTTCCGACCGACGACATCGAACGCCAGGGCTTGGCTGGTCAGTCGGGCGGACGTGGCCAAGGCCACGGCGCCAGCCACGCGGTCTGGAAACCGAGTGGCCCAGGCTAGAACCATGTGTCCGCCGAGCGAACCGCCCACCACGGCACGAAGTCGACGGATGCCGAGCGCGTCGATTAAACGCCGTTGGACCTCGACCATGTCGCCGACCGTAATGACCGGAAAACTCGTGCCGTACGGCTTGCCCGTCGCCGGATGGATCGAGTGGGGACCCGTCGTGCCGCGACATCCGCCGAGTGCGTTGGGGCAAATGACGAAGTAACGATCCGTGTCGATGGGCTTGCCTGGGCCGACGACGATGTCCCACCAGCCGGGGTCGTCGTCCTGGTCGTGCCGCGCAACGTGCGAGTCGCCCGACATGGCATGGCACACAAAGACGGCGTTGTCCCGCTCGGCGTTCAGCGCGCCGTAGGTCTCATAGACAACCGTCACCTCGGGCAGCAGGCCGCCCAATTCGAGCTGCAACGGCTCGGCCAGGGTCGCCGTCTTGGCATAGCGCAACGGTCGCATGTGGCGATTGCTGTCGCTGCTCGAATAGTCGCCTTTTTCTGAAACGGCTTGGCTCATCCCTGCGAGGCTTTCAAGGCCTGATCTAGATCCGTGATGATGTCTTCCACGTCTTCGAGGCCGATCGACAGCCGCACGTACTCGTCGCTGACGCCCGTCTTGGCTTGCTCCTCAGGCGTCAACTGCGAATGCGTCGTCGTGGCCGGGTGAATAATCAGCGATCGGGCGTCGCCAATGTTCGCTAAATGGCTGAACAGCTTGACATGATTGATGAGCCGGACACCGGCCTGCTTGCCGCCCTTGATGCCGAAACCCACGATGCCGCCCTGACCGGCCGTGAGATACTTCATGGCCGTCGCATGATCGCGGTGGCTCGGCAGACCGGGATAGTTCACCCAGGCGACGGCCGGATGTTTTTCGAGAAAGTGCGCGACGGCCATCGCGTTCTTCGAGTGTCGTTCGACGCGGAGATGCAAGGTTTCCAGCCCGAGCAGGGTCAGAAACGATCCGAACGGGCTTTGGCACGCGCCCATGTCGCGGAGCCAATGCGTCCGAATGTGCATGACGTAAGCGATGTTGCCCAGCGGCCGCATCGCCTCCTCGAACACCAGCCCATGATACGACGGATCGGGCGCGGTGAAGTCGGGCCACTTGGCCGGCTCGTTGGTCCAGAGGAACTTGCCGCTATCGACCACCGCGCCGCCCAGATGAACGCCATGCCCCGCGAGGTACTTCGTTGTCGAGTAAACCACAATGTCAAAGCCGTGTTCGATCGGGCGAAACAGCACGGGCGTCAGCACCGTGTTGTCGATGATGGCCGGCAGCCCGTGGTGATGTGCGATGTCGGAGATCTTGCGATAGTCCGGCACGTCGTTCTTCGGGTTGCCGATCGCTTCGAGGTAAACGGCCCGCGTATTCTCGTCGATCAGGCCCTCGATGCTGTCCGGATTGGCCGGATCGAAGAATCGCACCTCGACGCCAAGCTTCACAAAGGTCTGGGCGAACAGCGTCCACGTACCGCCGTACAGGCTGCTGGACGAAACGAAGTTCTGACCGGCTCGGACGAGCGTTCCCAAGGCCGCCGAAATGGCCGCCACACCGCTGGAAAACACAAGCGCCGCCGCGCCGCCGTCGAGCGCCGCCAACCGCTTCTCCAACACGTCGTTGGTTGGATTGGTCAGGCGAGTGTAAATGTTGCCGAGTTCACGAAGCGCGAACAGGTCGGCCGCATGTTCCGTGTCACGAAACACGTAGCTCGTTGTCGCGTAGATCGGAACGGCGCAGGCCATCGTGGCTGGATCGGCCGTTTGCCCGGCATGAAGCGCCAGAGTGCCGAGGCCCTGAAACGTCTTTGATTCCTGGGGCATTGAATGTCCTTCTGGCGACCAAGCCCATTGCAAATGGCTGGTTCATGCGAGACAGCGCCGACGGCCGGGAGCGGTCCAGCCTCATCGGCCGCTGTTCATCAGCGAGATGCGTGTGCCGCGGACAGCACCATCAGCGCTGGTTATCTTAGTGGCCGGCCATTGGACTGTCAACCGCCTTGCTCGCGCGTGTCGCGTGCGCCATCGTTGATTGACGCCAAGAGGAGCGTCTTCTAGAATGCCGACGTGTGGCCTCGTGTCGCGGACGCCGAGCCTAAGTTTGTGTGCAGCCGCGGCCGACGAAACACAAAAACGAGCGGACACAAAAGGAGTTAGTCCCGTGGACCAACCGCTTTCCCAGGAACTGCTGCGGAAGATGGACGCCTACTGGCGGGCGGCGAATTATCTGTCGGTCGGTCAGATCTATCTCCGCGACAATCCGCTGTTGAGAGAGCCGCTGCGGCCCGAACACGTCAAGAGACGCTTGCTGGGGCATTTCGGCACCACGCCGGGACTGAACTTCATCTACGTTCATCTCAATCGGGCGATCAAGCAATACGGGCTCAACGCAATTTATATCACCGGTCCGGGACACGGAGCGCCGGGCATCGTGGCCAACACGTATCTGGAGGGGACCTACAGCGAGCTTTATCCCGACATTGCCCAGGACGAGGAGGGGCTCAAGCGGTTCTGCACGCAGTTCTCGTTCCCTGGCGGAATTCCGAGCCATACCGCGCCCGAAACGCCCGGCTCGATCCACGAGGGCGGCGAGTTGGGCTACGCGCTCTCGCACGCCTACGGCGCCGTGTTCGACAACCCGGACCTGCTGGCCGTCTGCGTCGTCGGCGATGGCGAGGCCGAGACCGGGCCGCTGGCCACCAGTTGGCACTCGAACAAGTTCCTCAATCCGGCCTTCGACGGCGCGGTGCTGCCGATCCTGCACCTCAATGGTTACAAGATCGCCGGCCCGACGGTCCTCGCACGGATCAGCCACGAAGAGTTAGATGAGCTGTTTCGCGGTTACGGTTACGTGCCGCACTTCGTCGAAGGCGACCAGCCTGAGACGATGCACCCGCTCATGGCCTCGACGCTCGACCGCGTGCTGGCCGACATCCGCCAGATTCAGGAAGACGCCCGAACCGCCGGCGTTACCATGCGGCCGCGCTGGCCGATGATCGTGTTGCGGACGCCCAAGGGCTGGACCGGGCCCAAGGTCGTCGATGGGCAGCCGATCGAAGGCACGTTCCGTGCGCACCAGGTCCCGATGGGCGACATGGACAAGCCCGAACATCTCGAAATCCTCGAACAGTGGATGCGCGGTTACCGGCCCGAGGAGCTGTTCGACGACCGCGGCCGGCTGAAACGCGAATTGGCCGAGCTGGCCCCGAAGGGCGACGCCCGGATGAGCGCCAATCCGCACTCGAACGGCGGGGTCCTGCTGCGCGACCTGCGGCTGCCCGACTTCCGCGATTACGCGGTTGCCGTGCCCTCGCCCGGCGTCGTTAAGGCCGAGGCGACGCGCGTTCAGGGCGCGTTCATCCGCGACGTCGTCAAGCTGAACGCCGACGTCCGAAACTTCCGGATTTTCAGCCCCGACGAGACGGCTTCCAACCGCTGGAACCCGGTTTTCGAGGCGACCAATCGGCAGTTCGTCGGCCAGATATTGCCCAACGATGATCATGTCGGGCTCGAGGGCCGTGTGATGGAAATGCTCAGCGAGCACCAGTGCCAAGGCTGGCTCGAAGGCTACCTGCTCACCGGCCGCCACGGCTTCTTCTCATGCTACGAGGCGTTCATTCACATCGTCGATTCGATGTTCAACCAGCACGCGAAGTGGCTCAAGGGCATTCGCCGCATCGGCTGGCGGCGGCCCATCGCCTCGCTCAACTACCTGCTCACGTCGCACGTCTGGCGGCAAGACCACAACGGATTCAGTCATCAGGATCCTGGCTTCATCGACCATGTGGTCAACAAGAAGGCCGAGGTGATTCGCGTCTATCTGCCGCCCGACGCCAATACGCTGTTGAGCGTGACGGACCACTGCCTGCGAAGCCGCAATTATGTGAACGTGATCGTGGCCGGCAAGCAGGCCGAACACCAGTGGCTCGACATGGACGCCGCCGTCAAGCATTGCACGGCCGGCATCGGCATCTGGGCGTGGGCCAGCAGCGACGCCGGTGGCGATCCGGACGTGGTCATGGCCTGCTGCGGCGACGTGCCAACCCTGGAAACGTTGGCCGCCGTCGATCTGCTGCGGCACGTCGTTCCGGGGCTGAAGATTCGCGTGGTCAACGTCGTGGACCTGATGAAATTGCAGCCGGCCAGCGAACATCCGCATGGCCTGAGCGACGCCGACTTCGACATGTTGTTCACCAAGGACAAGCCGGTGGTTTTCGCGTTCCACGGCTATCCGTGGCTCATCCACCGCCTGACCTACCGCCGCACGAACCACAAAAACATCCACGTGCGCGGCTACAAGGAAGAAGGCACCACGACGACGCCGTTCGACATGGCCGTTCTCAACGACCTCGATCGTTTCCACCTGGCCAATGACGTAATCGATCGCACGACGCAGCTAAGCTCGAAGGCGGCCTACGCGAAACAGGCGATCCGCGACAAGCTGATCGAGCACAAGCGGTACATTGTCTGCCACGGCGAGGACATGCCCGAGGTCCGCGACTGGCAGTGGAGTGGCTCGCGAGGATAACGCTCGCGCGGCCGGAGAACGGCGATGACCGACCATCGCTCGGCATTTGCCCCCCCCGCTCGCTTCGAGCGAGGGGTGGTTGCGAGGGCCGCCCAGCCAAATGACGCCACGCGTCGCATCCCGTTCGTATGACGGTCTCGAACGTCGGCGAACCTAGCGTTCCGAGCTTCGCAGCTTTTCGATCACTTCCTTGCTCTTGCGAGCGTCCGCGTTATTCGGATCGATTTCGAGAATCTTGTCGAAGTCGGCGAGCGCCCGCTCGAGTTGGCCCTGCTTGTAGTAGACATAGCCGCGGTTGGCGTACGCCCCAAGGTACTTTGGATCCAGTCGAATCGCTTGGCTATAGTTTGCCAGGGCACTCTCCATGTCATCTTTCTGTCGATAGGCCAGACCGCGGTTGTAGTAGATCTCGGCGAACCGCGGATAGAGTTCCAACGCCTTGTCGTACTCGGCGATGGCCTTGTCCAACTCGTTCGCGCGGTGCAGGGTCGTGCCGTTCTTGGAATGCTCCAGGGCACCTGTCTTCGCCGCTTGCAGGGCGCCCTCGAGCTGATCGACCGCTTGCGCCCGCTGGGCTCGCGAATCGGCGGAACCCCAGTCTTTGTAGGCTTCGGACGTTCGCGGATCGAGCCGAATCACCTCGCGGTAATCGGCCAGAGCGGCCGCCGTCTGGTTGCGGGCCAGTCGGGCCATGGCACGATGGAAACGGGCCTCGCCAAAACCTGGATCCAGCTTGATCGCTTCGTCGTAATCGGCCAATGCCCGATCCAAATCGCCTTTCAGCACATAGACATCGCCACGCAGGAGCCGCGCTTCACAGTCATCGGGATTTTGGGTGACGGCCTGGTCCAGGTCGGCAAGCCCCTTGGCGAAGTCGCCTTTCCGAGCCAGCACGTACCCACGTTCGCGATACACTTCGGTGAACTTCGGTTCCATCGCAAGCACGTCGGCGAAGTCGGCGAGCGCCCGATCCCAATCGCCCTTCTTGCGATAGACGAAACCGCGGGTGAAACGATAGGAAGGATCCTTCGGCGACAATTTCGCCGCCAGCTTGACCGCCTGCTCCATGTCGGCGAGCGCGGCGTCGAAATCGCCCTTCATCAGCCGGGCGTGGCCCCGTTCGCACCAATTGTCCGGGCCCTCGGGATCCAGTTCGGTCGCTCGGCCATAGTCGGCGATTGCCCGATCCCATTCGCCCATCTCGAAATAGGTCTTGCCGCGGCTGGTGTACGAGGCGGCGTCTTTCGGCGAGAGCCGAACGGCAATGTCCAGATCGTTCAGCGCACGGTCGAGGTCGCCCACCATCATGAGGTTGTAGCCGCGATCACGGTAGGCCTCGGCATAGTTCGGCTCCAGCCGAATCGCGTCGCCATAGTCGTTCACGGCCTTCTCGTACTCGTGCTTTGAAAAATGCGCGTAGCCACGATTGAAATACGACCGGGCGCCGTCGGGCACCAGCTTGATGGCCATGTCCAGGTCGGCGATGCCCCGGTCCACGTCGCCAAGCATCACCAAGGCCAGCCCGCGATCGCAATACGCGTCGGCAAACTTCGGATCGAGCTCGATCGCCTTGTTGAACAGCAATATCGCGCCCTCGGCATCGTCTTTCTGCAGGGCCTCGGCTCCCTTCTGATAGGCCTGAGCCGCTGGAGAGATGTCCTTGGCCTGGTCGCCCGGAACGCTGTGGCCCGACCGTTCAACTGCCCGATCGCGCGGGCTGCGTCCGACCGCCGGCCCCTGAGCAACGGCCACGGCGGCCAGCACCAGTCCGAAAACCATCGCGAAGCCAAGGGGCAAAGAGCCCGTAAGCAACGAGTTGCGTCGATCCATGATGTTCTTCCTTGAAAGCGGAGAATACAAGCAGCCGCCAGTTTACCGACTGGCCAAAATGTCGCAAGAGCAGCTCCAGACCCTTGGGATGCCGACCTTGCCACGATTCCCTGTGTCATTTGCAGCATTGGCCAGGAGGCGTTGCCTCCAAACGCCATCATTCGCAGCCACGCATTGGCATGGCATTTTCCTTGTGGTCGCCCGCGAGGTATACTCCACAGATAGCGGGGGCGTCCGAGATGCCGAGTCCCGGTAGCCGATCCGTGCGAGGTTGTTGCACGATTTGCTGACCCAACACGGTTTCTGCGGTATTGCGACCCGAAACACAACGACCGAGTCGTTGGCGGGCCACGGACTGTGTGAGCCGCAGCCGTTCCCGAGCCTTTTTCCGCCAAGGGCCGTCCATGCGAAGGATGCTGCGAAGATCGCTCGCGAGTGCTTTGATGACGTTGATGGTCGGAATGGCTGCAACGGCCGACGCGACCGACGACGCGCGCACCGCCGCCCTGGGTATTCGCAAATTGTCCAGCAAGCGGCTGACGCTTTATACCGACGTGGCCGACGCCGAAGTCGATCAACTGCCGGCCGCCTTCGATCAGGCGTTTCCGCAGTGGTGTCGTTACTTTGGCGTCGATGCAAGCAAGCTGGCCGACTGGCGCCTGACGGCTTGTCTGATGAAGGCCCGATCGCCGTTCGTCACGGCCGGGCTGCTGCCGTCGGAAGTGCCTGTGCCGGAGGGCCGCGGCTACACGCGGTTCGACACGTTTTGGCTCGACGACCAGCCGAGCGACTGGTATCGCCGCGAACTGCTGCTTCACGAAGGGACGCATGGGTTCATGTACACGGTGCTGGGCGATTGCGGCCCGCCCTGGTACATGGAGGGCATGGCCGAGTATCTCGGCACACACCGATGGGAACAGGGGCGGCTGACGCTGGGCTACATGCCACGCAGCCGCGACGAGTCGCCGCGTTGGGGCCGCGTGCCCACGATTCAGCGTCTTGTCGAGCGGAATCAGATGGCGTCACTCGACTCGATCATTCGCTACGAGACCACGGCACATCGACAGCCCGAGGCCTACGCCTGGTGTTGGGCCGTTGCCACCTTGCTGGATCGCCATCCGCGCTATCAGCAGCGTTTTCGGAAGTTGACGCAACAGGTGGGGCAACCCGATTTCAACGAGCAGTTCCACCGTCTTTTCCAAGCCGATTGGCAGGAGCTGTGCGAAGAGTGGCAATTGATGGCTTTTGGCATGGAATACGGTTATGACGTGGTCCGCTCGGCGGTTGACTTCAGGCCGGCAACGGTCTCGCCACGTTCCGTGCGAGGGCCGGGGGCCGATCCGGACGATCCGGTTCACGTCGCTGCCGACCGCGGTTGGCAGAACTCGGGCCTGCGGCTCGAAGCTGGCAGCCGCTATCGCTTGACTGCCGCAGGCCGGTATCAGGTTGCCAAGGAGCCAAAAATCTGGTGGTGCGAGCCGGGCGGCGTCTCGATCCGCTACTATCATGGCCAGCCGCTCGGCATCCTGCTGGCGGCCGTTCGCCCTGACCATCCGCCGCACGACAGCCCGTCGGCCTTGCTTCGTCCGACCGTCGTGGGGCTCGGCACGACGCTTGCGCCAACCGAGTCCGGCACACTCTTTCTGAAGATCAACGACTCGGCCGGAGAACTGGACGACAACGCCGGCGAGTTAACCGTTCGCGTCGAGAAAGAATAGGGAAGCCAGGAGGACGCCGATCGGTTCGGGACGTGGGCCGTTCCGCGATGACGCCGTGGCCCCTTCTGCCGCCGACGGGGCCGTGGTATCCTGGAACGTCTAACGCATGGCAAGTTGTGCCGCTCGCAAAGCCCAGTCTGACGATATGCCCGACGCATCCAACACGGTTGACTTGTCCCGGTCCGAACCGCAACGTCGCGTGACCCTCCCGGTCGTCCTTTTTCTGGCGACGTGCGCTTCGACGTTTTGGGTGGGCTCTGCGGCTTGGCATCCCATGGTGCATCTTGGCAATATGTACCGGATGTACCGCGTGCTGGCCGACAATTTGCCCCAAGGCTCGCCGACGGCCGCCTTGCGTCAGGCCCTGGCGGTCGGTTTTGGCCAAGTCGATTGGCGTCAAGGGCTGTTCTACATGGGCCTGGTGTTGGCCATCTTGCTCATGCACGAGATGGGCCACTTTCTGATGACGCTCCGGCATCGTATCCCGGCGAGCCTGCCCTATTTCATCCCGCTTCCGATCGTGCCGTTTGGGACCTTGGGCGCTATCATCGGCATGGACGGCGCGCAGGCCAATCGTCGCAAGCTGTTCGACATGGGCGTTGCGGGACCGTTGGCCGGACTGGCCGTCACCGTGCCGGTGCTCTGGATTGGCGTCCGCATGCTTCAGCCAACGGCACCGGCGCCGGGCGAGCTGGTCTTCCACAACTCGCTGATCGTGCAGTCTTTGATCACCTGGCTGCGGCCGGACTATCCGACGCCAGGCTTCATCTGCTTGAACCAGTTCAACGCCTTTCTGATGGCCGGATGGGTTGGCGTGCTTGTGACGGGGCTGAACATGCTGCCGATCAGTCAGTTCGACGGCGGCCACGTGGCCTACGCACTGTTGGGCCGTCGCGCCCACATACTCGCTCGCGGGTTGATCGTGGGCGGCATCGTCGCAATGGTCTACTGGGACAAGTATTTCTGGTTTCTCATGCTGCTGCTGGTCGTCTTGCTAGGCCCCGATCATCCGCCGACCGCGGACGATCGCGCTCGGCTCGGTTGGCCGAGGCTGTTGATCGGCTGGGCCTCGCTTCTGATTCCAATCCTCTGCTTCCCGCTCCTCGGAATCACGCCAGCGGGCCGCTAGGAAGAAGACCGCGAAGCCAAGTGCGACTTCAGCAGCTCGCGAAGGTCGCCCCCGGCCAGATCGTCCTTGGTGCAGAACTTCAGCAGAATTGTGTCGCTGTCCGGGTGGCTGGCGTCCAGTTCCGGATCATGGCCAATGTCGGTGATCTGGCCCAAGGTGAACCGGCCCTTCGGACCCGTCAGATGCAAATATACCGCGTCGAGTTTCTTCGTCTGGATGGCCGCCCAGGGATGTTGTTGGCCGGGCAGACAGACCGGCACAACCTGTTTGTGCCCCCAGTCGAACGTGGCGTTCGGCGCGAGTTCTTTCAACAAGGCCAGCAGCTTTTCGAGAACGCCGACTTCCCACCGAACGGTCTTGCCCAGCGGGAAACCACGATGTGCCATGTGCCAGACGCGGCCTAGCTGCTTCCAGGGCTGCAAAATATTCGATTTTGCCTGAACCTTCTCTCGGAACTTGCCAAAGCCGGCGATCGCGCGGTCCACGAATTCCCAGAACTCGTTGCGGTCGATCTCCTGATATGCGTGAACCCGCAGTTCGATCTCTTGCCAGGGGCCGCGGAGATTCTTGCACCGCACGCGCGACTCGGTGCCGTAAAGCGGCAGCTCGGGCATGTCGTTGAGCGGTTTCAAATCGAGCGTTGCGATCAGCTCCTCGCGTTTGAACGTGTTTCGGGCCGTGCGAAACTTCATCTTGAGCAGCCACTCCTCGCCCGTGATGGCGTGGAAAAACCAGCCGTCCGACTTCTTCGCCGCGCGAATCTCGACGACACTTCGCTCGTTCCAATCCGTCTCGGCGAACAAGTCCGAGGTCTCTTGAATGCGGTCAATCACCGCGGCCAAGATTCGACCGTCCCAGCGGCATGGATTGCCGCTTCGGCCGACGCGCTGCTCGGTGTGCCAGCGACGGCCGTCCAATTCCCAGGGCATCCGAGCGTCACCGCCCACGTCGTTGATGTCCCGATCGCCTGCCTGCCTGGCGGCCTCGGCGGCAAAGTCGAACGGCTTCCGCTCGGCGAGCGGCCCGGCCGCCAGCGTGGGCGCCAGCGCGACGGCCGTGTGGCTTTTGCCGGCTTCGCCGGAGGCCACAATGTCTTCCGGCGTTCCGGCGGCCACCACATGCCCGCCGTCTTCGCCAGCCTCGGGGCCCAAATCGATCACCCAGTCGGCCGTCTTGATCACGTCCAGGTTGTGCTCGATGACGACCACCGTGTTGCCGAGATCGACGAGCCGGTTCAACACGTCCAGCAGCTTGGCCAGATCGTCGAAGTGGAGCCCCGTGGTCGGCTCGTCCAGCAGGTAGAGCGTTCGTCCCGTGTCGGGTCGCGACAGCTCGGCGGCCAGCTTCACGCGCTGCGCCTCGCCGCCGGAGAGCGTCGGCGCCGATTGGCCGAGTGTGAGATAGTCGAGGCCCACGTCGCAGAGCGTTTGCAGTGGGCGGCGAATCTTCGGAATGTTCTCAAACAGCTTGACCGCCTCGCCGCACGACATGTCGAGCACGTCGGCAATCGACTTTCCGTGATAGTGGACGGCCAAGGTTTCAGGATTGTAGCGATGGCCGCGACACGTGTCGCATTCGAGCCAAACGTCCGGCAAAAAGTGCATCTCGACACGAAGCTGTCCATTGCCTTCGCACTTTTCGCACCGGCCGCCCGGCACGTTGAAACTGAATCGCCGCGGCGTGAAGCCACGGAGCTTGGCCTCTGGCAGTTGCGCGTAGAGCGAGCGAATCAGATCGAAAACGCCGGTAAACGTGGCCGGGTTCGACGAGGGCGTCTGTCCCAGCGGCTGCTGATCGACCCGAATCACCTTGTTGATCAGTTGGATGCCGTGGATGGCGTCGTGGGCGCCCGGCGCGATCTTCGCCCGGTGAAGCGTTCTGGCCAACGACGCGAACAACACGTCCTCGATCAAGGAGCTTTTGCCGCTTCCGCTGACACCGGTCACGGCCGTCAGCGTTCCCAGCGGAATCCGCACGTCGATGTTTTTCAGGTTGTGATGCCGCGCGCCGAGGATTTCCAGCCAACCGCCGGGCGCCACGTGGGGAGAGGGAAGCGTGGAGACGGGAGAGACGCGATCGGCAGGCGTTTTGCCGCCTCGTGTCTTGGACCGCTTTGCTTGTCGGCCAACGCCCTTTTCTTCCTCCGCCTTCTCCACTCCCCGGATCCGCCGATTCGTCGGCACAGCGATCGCTTTTTTGCCGGACAGATAGGGGCCGGTGACCGACCCGCGTTGTCGGGCAACCTCGGACGGCGTGCCGGCGGCAACCACCTGTCCGCCGTGACGGCCGGCGGCCGGGCCGAAATCCAGCAGTTGGTCGGCGTGTCGGACGACCTCCCGGTCGTGTTCGACGACGAGCAGCGTGTTGCCCAGGTCGCGGAGCTTGTCAAACGCCTTGATCAGGCGGTGGTTGTCGCGAGGGTGCAGCCCAATCGTTGGCTCGTCGAGGACGTAAAGCACGCCACAGAGGCCGCTGCCGACCTGCGAGGCCAGTCGAATCCGCTGCATTTCACCGCCGGAGAGGGTCGCGGCCGGCCGCGCCAAGGTCAGATACTCCAGCCCCACATCGACGAGGAACCGCACGCGATTGCGAACCTCACGGCTCACCTCGCCGGCAATCTTCCGCTCGCGGTCGGTTTGCTTCCAGGCTTCAAACAGTTCCAACAATCGGCCCAGCGGCAGCCGGCACAGCTCATCCATGGTCCGGCCGGACGAGTCCTCGCCCAGCCAAAGTCGCACGGACGCCGCATCGTCACGCAGACGGCTGCCGTAGCACACCGAGCAATCGACCTCATCGACGAGGTTTTCCAGCCGCATGCGGAACGATGGCGAAATGCGGCTCGCCTCTTCCAGGGCCGGATAAAGGCCCTTGAATTGGAACCGCAACGAACCGGCCGCCGAACAGCCATCCGCAGGCACCTCGAACCATTGCTGGTCCGTCCCGTGGAAGATCAGTCGGCGATGGCGGCCGCCGAGTTGCTCGAAAGGCACGTCGATCGGCACGCCCGAGCCGCGGGAAAACGCCTTGAGCATACGGCCGAACAACCCGCTTGCCGGCTTGCCGTTGTCCTCTGGCCACAGGGCGACGGCGCCTTGCGCCAGCGTCAATTTAGGATCACGCAACAGCGCGGCCGGATCGGTTCCGGTTTGCACACCCAAGCCCTCGCACGCCGGGCACCAGCCGAGCGCGCTGTTGAACGAAAAATGGTGCGGCGAAAGCGGCTCGAAACTTCGCCCGCATTGGTCGCACACAAAGTGCTGGCTGTGCGTCTCGACCGTCCATCGCGGTTCGGGCATGTCTTCGCTGGGGTACACCACCCGCAGCACGCCGCGGCCCAACGCGAGGGCATTTTCCACGCTGCCGGCGATTCGTGAGCGGGCGGCGGAGCGGACGGTCACACGATCGACGACCACCTCGACATCGTGCTTCTGCCGCCGGTCGATCTCTGGCGGCTGATCGACCGAATAGGTTTGACCGTCGATGCGGATTCTGACGTAGCCCGACGCCCGCGTCTCTTCCCAAAGCGATTCGTACTTCTCGCCAACACGGATTTCCAGCGGCGCGGTCAGGAACAACTTCGTGCCGGCCGGTTGGGCCATGATCTTGGCGATAATCTCGTCGGCCGACTGACTTCCAATCGGCACGTCGCATGTCGGGCAATGCGGGCGTCCGAGCCGCGACATGAGAATCCGCAGGTAGTCGTAAATCTCGGTGACCGTGCCGACCGTGCTCCGCGGGGTATGGCCCGAGTGCTTCTGCTCGATGGCCACGGCCGGCGAAAGCCCTTCGATGTGATCCGCCTTGGGTTTCTGCATCTGGCCGATGAACTGCCGGGCGTAGGAACTGAGGCTTTCGACGTACCGGCGTTGCCCTTCGGCGTAGACCGTATCGATGGCCAAAGACGTCTTACCCGAGCCGCTTGGACCGCAGCACACGGTCAGCTTGTCGCGTGGGATGTCCACATCGACATGCTTCAAGTTGTGCTGCTGGGCGCCGCGGACGCGGATGGACGACAAGTGTGGAGTGGGAGGTGACGTGTGGAGAGACGCGGACGCGCGGCTGGCGGGTTTGCCGGCTGCGAGTCGCAGGTCGCCATCCTTGCCAGCAACGCCGTCCAGGTTGAGCACCTTCCGCAACACGCGGCCCGTGTGGGATGTGAATCCGTTGGCGTGTTGCCCCCTGTTCTTCGATGTTCCGTCTCCATCCGGCGTCATGCCATGCCGAGCCACGTCCTCTGGCGTGCCGGCCGCGACGAGATAGCCGCCCGCCGCGCCGCCTTCGGGGCCGAGGTCGACGACCCAGTCGGCCGTCTTGATGACCTCGGTGTTGTGTTCGACGACCAGCACCGTGTTGCCGGCATCGACAAAACCGTGCAGCGCACGGAGCAGCAGTTGCACGTCGGCGAAGTGCAGGCCGGTGGTCGGCTCGTCAAGCAGATAGAGGGTGCGCCCCGTGCTTCGCTTTGACAGCTCGCGAGCCAACTTGACGCGCTGGGCCTCGCCGCCGGAAAGCGTGGGCGACGCCTGCCCCAGCTTCATGTAATCGAGTCCCACGTCGTGCAGTGTTTGCAGCTTGTTGGCGATTGCCGGGACGTTCTCGAAATGCCGCAAAGCCTCTTGGATGTCCATGTCCAAGACTTGGGCGATCGACTTGCCCTTGAACCGCACCTGGAGCGTCTCGCGGTTGAAGCGTTGACCCTCGCAAACCGGGCACGTGACCCACACGTCGGCCAGGAAATCCATTTCAAGCCGCGTCGAGCCGTTGCCCTCGCAGGCCTCACAGCGCCCGCCACGCACGTTGAAACTGAACCGACCGGCCTTGTAGCCGCGAGCCTTCGACTCGGGCAATTGCGTGTAGAGATGCCGGATTTCGTCAAACACCTTGATGTACGTGGCCGGATTGCTTCGCGGCGTTCGCCCAATCGCCGACTGATCGATGGCGATCAGCTTGTCCAGATGTTCGAGGCCCTCGATGCACCGGTGAGCGCCCGGGTTGCCGCTGCCGCCGTTGAGGTCGCGTCCGAGCGCCTCGACCAGAATGTCGGATACGAGCGAGCTCTTGCCCGAGCCGGACACGCCGGTGACACAGACGAAGACGCCGAGCGGAATCTCGACGTCGATTCCCTTCAGATTGTTCTGCGTGGCGTCGCGCACGACGAGCTTGGCATCGCCCACCGGCCGGCGTTGCTTGGGGACTTCGATGCGGCGCCGCCCGGACAGGTATTGGCCCGTAATGCTCTTCGGCTCTTCCAGGATTTGGGCAACGGGGCCAGCGGCGACGACGTGCCCGCCGCGAATACCCGGTCCTGGGCCGAAATCGACGACGTAGTCCGACGCCCGCATCGTGTCCTCGTCGTGCTCGACGACGATCACCGTGTTGCCCTGGTCGCGGAGCCGACCGAGCGTCTCAATCAGCCGGTCGTTGTCGCGAGGGTGCAGGCCAATGGACGGCTCGTCCAAGACGTAGAGCACGCCGACCAGGCCGCAGCCGATCTGGCCGGCCAGTCGGATGCGCTGCATTTCGCCGCCCGAGAGCGTCGGCGCGGTGCGATCCAGCGTGAGATACTCGAGACCGACGTTCGTCAGAAACTGCAATCGCCCGCGAATTTCCTTGACCGCCTCGGCCGCGACGGTTTGTCCAGTGGCGTCAAGCTCCAGGTCGCTAAAGAACTCTTGGCAGTCGGAAATGGCCAGCCCGCAGGCTTCCGGCAGCGAGCGTTCGGGGCGGTCGGCGAACCGCGATGCTCGAGCCTTGAGCGTGACCGCGCGGGCCTGGGGGTTCAACCGGGCGCCGTGGCAGGCGTTGCAGTCGAGGATGCACATGTACTTCTCGAGCTGTCGCCGCTGGAGGTTGCTCTGTGTCGTGCGGTACTGCGACAGCAGCTTTGGGATGATGCCCTCGTAGTGCCCACCCCATTTGTAACCCGAGGGGCCGCTGCGCCAGGTGAAGGCGATGTGCTCTTGGCCGGTGCCCCAGAGCAGGGCTTCTTGCAGCTTCGGATCGAGCTCTTCCCAGGCCGTTTCGAGCATCGTGCCTGCAGGAAGCCCCTCTCGGCGTTCCAGCATCTCGGCCACGCCGCGATAGATGTGACGCCGCCATCGGCCCATGTCGCGCCACGAGCCGACCAGCTCGACGCAGCCCTGTTGGAACGAACGACTGCTATCCGGGATCAGCAGCCTCGGGTCGAACGTGTAGATTTGCCCCAAACCGCCACAGTCGGGACACATGCCTTGCGGGTTGTTGAAGCTGAACAACTGGGGGCTGGGCGGCTCGAAACTCAGGCCGCACTCGGTGCATGCGTAGTGGGCGGAAAGGGCGATCGTCGAGGGGGGCGACGCGAGAGGGGCGAGATTCTCGGGCGGCGCGTCGTGGCCGGCGTCCGGCCTCGCCTCGGCCGGCTTGCCGTTTTCCGGAACCGCGATCAGGTTCCCTTCGCCCAACCGCAACGCCAGCTCGACGGCCTCGGCCAGTCGAGCGCGCACCTTGGGGCCGATCACCAGCCGGTCGATGACCACCTCGATGTTGTGGCGCATCTGCCGGTCCAGCCGCAAGTCGTCGTTGAGCGCGACCACGCGGCCATCCACCCGGGCGCGAACGAATCCCTGCTTCAGCAGGTCGGCGAACAGGTCGCGGTACTCGCCCTTCTGCCCACGCGCGACGGGGGCCAAAATCTCCAGCCGCGTCCCATTGGGCAGCGCGAGAATGCGCTCGATGATCTGCTCACGCGATTGGGCCGTGATGGGACGGCCACATTGCGGACAATGGCCCCGGCCAACCCGTGCGTAAAGCACCCGCAGATAATCGTAGATCTCCGTGATCGTGCCGACCGTCGATCGTGGGTTCTGCCCGCCCGTCTTCTGCGAGATCGATATGGCCGGGTTGAGTCCGGAGATCAGGTCCACGTCCGGCTTCGGCATCTGGCCAAGGAACTGCCTAGCGAAGCTTGACAGGCTTTGCACGTAACGCCGCTGGCCCTCGGCGTACAGCGTGTCGAACGCCAACGAGCTCTTGCCGGAACCGCTGACGCCAGTGAAGCAAATCAGCCGGTCGCGGGGGAGTTCCAGGTGGACGTCCCGCAGATTGTGCTCTCGGGCGCCTCGAATGAGGATGTCGGCAGCGGGCATAACGCAGCAACAGCGTGGGCCAAATCGGTGGCAAACCCAGTATTATAGCAGGATGTGCCGGAAGCGCGCCGGCGGTGGGCGGAAGTTGCGTCAGAAATCGGCCATCCTTGCCCCCCTGGCCCTCTCCCAAGAGGAGAGACGGAAAGCGGCGACTTGTCCCGTTGTTGGTTTTCGGGGGGGCCGCTATAATCATGGATTCCCCGCCTGCCGCCATTCCCGGCATTCGGTCCCGTGTTGAAACGTTTGGCCCCGCGTCGTTTGGGGCTTTGTTAAATATTCAAAAGGAGATTCTCTGTGGCTATTCGAGTGGGAATCAACGGGTTCGGCCGTATCGGACGGCTGGTGTTCCGCGCCATCTGCGATCAAGGGTTGCTGGGCAAGGAAATCGAAGTCGTCGCCGTCAACGACCTCGTCCCGGCCGACAACCTGGCCTACCTGGTGAAGTACGATTCGACCCAGGGCAAGTTCCCGGGCACTGTCACCTGCGAAAAGTCGAGCCCGAGCCTTGCCGAGCCCGATACGCTGGTCGTCAATGGTCAGAAGATCAAGTGCTTGGCCATCAAGGAAGGTCCGGCCGCCTTGCCGTGGAAAGAGCTCAAGGTGGACATCGTCGTCGAATCGACCGGTCTGTTCACCGACGCCACGAAGGCCAAGGGCCACCTCGACGCCGGCGCGAAGAAGGTCATCATCTCGGCCCCGGCCAAGAATGAGGACATCACTCTGGTGCTCGGCGTCAACGGCGACAAGTACGACCCGGCCAAGCACAACATCATCTCGAACGCAAGCTGCACGACCAACTGCTTGGCCCCGGTGGTCCACGTCCTGCTGAAGGAAGGCTTTGGCGTCGAGGAAGGTCTCATGACCACGATCCACAGCTACACGGCCACGCAAAAGACCGTCGACGGTCCCTCGAAGAAGGACTGGAAGGGCGGCCGCTCGGCGGCGATCAACATCATCCCATCCACGACCGGCGCCGCGAAGGCCGTCGGCCTGGCCATTCCCGAGGTCAAGGGCAAGCTGACCGGCATGTCCTTCCGCGTTCCCACTCCCACGGTGAGCGTCGTCGATCTGACCGTGCGAACGGTCAAAGAAACCACCTACAAGGAAATCTGCGCCGCCATGAAGAAGGCGAGCGAGACCTACTTGAAGGGCATTCTCGGCTACTGCGACGACGAGGTCGTTTCGAGCGACTTCATCCACGACGCGCACTCCAGCATCTTCGACGCCGGCAGCGGCATCGAGCTGAGCAGCCGCTTCTTCAAGCTCGTGTCGTGGTACGACAACGAATGGGGCTACTCGTGCCGCACCGTCGACTTGCTCCGCATCGTCGGCAAGAAACTGTAACCAAGCGTTGATTCCGCCAGTCGCTCCCATCGAATCGGTGGGAGCGACCGGCGATGTTTTTTTGTGGATTCCCCGGAGGACGCGTCCGACGCGACTCCGTCCCGCCTTGCATCTCCCGCCTCGATCTTTTTTGCCACTGGAGCAACGCTATGAAGACATTTCTTCTGTCGGGTCTCGCTGTTGCGCTCGCATCGACCGCGTGCATGGCCGCCGAGCCCACGCCCAGCTTCCAAAAAGTGGTGTTGAGTGAAAAGTTCATGGCCGAAGGAGCCTACGATGGCGACTTCAATCGCGACGGCAAGCCGGATGTCGTGGCGGGCCCCTATTGGTACGAAGGGCCAGACTTCCAGAAACGCCACGAGGTTCGCCCGGTGCAGACCTTCGATCCCAAGGAGTACTCCGACAACTTCCTGACATTCGTGGCCGATTTCAACGCCGACGGCTGGGCCGACATTCTCTATGTCGGTTTCCCAGGCAGTGACGCCTACTGGTACGAAAATCCGGCCGGCAAAGAGGGACACTGGAAGCGGCGGCTGGCCGCCCGAAGCGTGGGGAACGAGTCGCCCACGTTCGGCGACATCAACGGCGACGGCCGCCCCGAGCTGATCTATAACATTGATGGCTACCTGGGCTACGCCACGTACGATTCGGCCAAGCCCGACCAGGTCTGGCAGTTCCACCCGATCACGCCCAAGGGCGACTACCAGCGGTTCACACACGGCATCGGTCTGGGCGACATCGACGGTGACGGGCGCGTGGACATCGTCGAGGCCAGCGGTTGGTGGCAACAACCGGCCAACCCACGGCCGGGCCAGCTCTGGACGAAACACCCATTTCGCTTCGCCGAACTGGCCGCTCAGCTCCACGTCTACGACGTGGACGGCGACGGGCTCTCCGATGTCATCACGGCCTGGAACTGCCACACCTATGGGCTGGTCTGGAACCAACAGACCCGCAACGCAAAAGGCGAAATCGGTTGGCGGCAGCAAGTGATCCTGCCCCCGAAGCCCGACTTGAAGTCGCCGGCCCTGCGCTTCAGCGAGCCACATGCCTTGGACTTGGTCGACATGAACGGCGACGGGCTGAAGGACATCGTCGTGGGCAAACGATTCTGGGCCCACGGGCCGACAGGCGACGTGGAAGCGAGCGCCCCGGCCGTGCTGTACTGGTTCGAGTTGCGCCGCGATCCGCAGCGTGGCGCCCAGTTCATCCCTCACCGGATCGACGACAACTCAGGCGTCGGCACGCAAGTCGCCACGGCCGACCTAAACGGCGACAAGACGCCCGACGTGATCGTCTGCAACAAGAAGGGAACGTTCCTGTTCCTCAGCAGGCTTGCCAAGTGAGGAAAGCCGGAGCTTCGTAAGTTCGGCCGCGGCTGACTCATTTCAGCAAGAACTGGAACATGAGGAGCCGGGGCCCCCGCGGGCCAGGCCGTCCCTGTTCGCCCTGTTGCGCAAGCAGGGATGGACGACAGACATTCTTGGTCATGCCGACTCGCGGAAAACCGCGAGTCGGCGGCGGAATTCCGTGGTCTCGGACGGCGTTTCCTGGCGACAATATCTACAATCGCTTGGCGCAACTCACGGGCTCCGATAAGATTACGTTGCCGCCGGGGGGAGTTGACGGGCGGCGGCACGCGGATTGCTTCTCTTTCGGCGACCGACATTCGGCAGACCACGGAGTCCTACGCAGCGGAGGCGACGGACGCGCCCAGTAGCAGCCCTTCCCGGAGCGCGCCCGGGCTCGGACCGAAGACGCTTCTTCGACGGGTTCCAAGCATCGGCGACAACCCATCCAACGAGGTTGAGGAGATGTCTACACATACTGCGGTGAAACAAGGCAGTTTCCTGGCGGAGGTCATCGAGGCCACGCCCGGCGGAGAGCAGTTGGTCCACTGCCTTCAGTGCGGCAGTTGCGGCGGTTCGTGCCCCAGCAGCGCCGACATGGAGTACACGCCCCGCACGCTGATCGCCATGATCAACGCCGGCGAGCGTGACGCCGTCCTGGCGGCCAACACGATGTGGGCGTGTGTCTCCTGCTACTCATGCACGACCCGTTGCCCGCAGAACATCCCCATCACCGACATCATGTACACGCTGAAACGCATGGCGATTGCCGAGGGGCGTTACAGCAAGACGGATGCCCCGGCGATGGCCAAGACGTTCACCGACTTCGTGGAAATGTTTGGCCGGAGCTACGAGGTGGGGCTCGCGATTGGCTACCACGCCTTCAAGCGATGGAAGCCGATCGAGCTGATGAAGATGGGGCCGATGGGCATCAAGATGCTCTTCCGCCGCCGGATGGCCTTCATGCCCAGCAGGATCCGCCAAATCGACCAACTCCGGGCCATTATCAAGAAAGCCAAGGAATTGAGCGCTGCCGAGCAGGAGGCGGCGAAGGCCCAGCATCAGCCGGCGCACGCCGCCCACTAACCGTTTGCTCGACGCTCGACACGCGACTTTCAACTCTCGATTAGAACCATGAAATACGCCTACTATCCTGGTTGTTCCGCAGAGTGCAATGCCGTTGCTTACGAAGTCTCTGTCCGCGAGGTGGCTGATCTGCTGGGCATCAAGCTCCAGACGATCGACGATTGGAATTGCTGCGGCGCGACCGAGTATTTCAGCCAGGATGAACTCACGGCCTGTGCCGTGATCGCCCGCAACTTGGCCCTGGTCGAGCCGCAGTTGCAGCAACTGGTGGCCCCCTGCGCGGCCTGCTATCTGAACCTGAAGAAGACCGACCGGCTGATGGCCGAGCACCCAGAAATCGGAATGAAGGTCAACGAGTGTCTGGCCGCCGGCGGTTTGAAGTATCAGCCGGGCCGAGTTCAGGTCCGCCACATGCTGGACGTGATCGTCGACGACATCGGCGAGACGGCCGTCCGCGACAAGGTCGTTCACCCGCTGAAGGGCCTCCGCCTGGCGCCGTATTATGGCTGCCAAGTCGTTCGTCCGATCGAGTCGGGCGATAGCACCGAATACCCAATGAAAATGGATCGGCTCCTGAGCTGGCTGGGCGCCGAAGTGGTCGACTACCCGGCCAAGGCCCACTGCTGCGGCGGCCACATGACGCAGATCAGCGAGGCGCAGGCGTTCGAGCTGATCCGTCGGTTGCTCTACTCGGCCCAAGAGGCCCAGGCCGACATCATCGCCTGCATGTGCCCGATGTGCCAATTGAACATGGACGGCTATCAGGGCCGGGTGAACAGCTATTTTGGCACCGATTACCGGCTGCCGATCATTTACTTCACGCAGATTCTGGGCCTGGCCTTCGGCATCGAGCCGAAGAAGCTCGGCTTCGGCAAGGAGCTGGTCGCTGCGATGCCCGTGTTGAAGGCCAAGATGAATGACCAGTTGGTGGCGAGTTTGAGATAGGACAAGCAGCTCGCTCCCCGGCTCCTTGCGTGGGAACGAGATCCATGACTGAAAGCCGATTGCGAATCGCTGAAAGCTGACAACGGAGATCGCATCATGGCCGAGAAAATCGGCATTTACGTTTGCCACTGCGGCAGCAATATCGCGGGAACGGTTGACTGCGAAGAGGTCGCCCGCTGGGCCGGCCAGAACATCAAGGACGTTGTGGTCTCGAAGGACTACAAGTTCATGTGTTCTTCGCTTGGCCAGCAGATGATCGAGGACGACATCAAGCAGTACGGCCTGACCGGCGTGGTCGTCGGCGCCTGCTCGCCGCACCTGCACGAGAAGACGTTCCGCGCCGCCTGCAAGCGAGCGGGCCTCAACCCGTTCCTCTGCCAGATGACCAACCTCCGCGAGCATGTCTCGTGGGTCAACGCGGACAAGGCGGCCGGGACGCTCAAGGCCAAGTCGCTGATTTCTGCGGCGGCCGAGCGCGTCAAACATCAACTGCCGCTCGAACCGATGAAGGTGAAGGTCAACCCGGCAACGCTGGTCGTTGGCGGCGGCATCGCCGGTCTCCAGGCGACGCTCGAACTGGCCGACGCCGGATACCACGTCTACCTCGTCGAACGCGAGCCGTCGATCGGCGGCCACATGGCCCAATTCGACAAGACGTTTCCCACGTTGGACTGCTCCGCCTGCATTCTGACGCCGAAGATGTCGGAAGTCGGTCAGCACGAGAACGTCACGATGATGACGTACTCCGAGTTGGAGGAGGTCAGCGGTTCGGTCGGCAATTTCAAGGTGAAGATTCGCAAGAAGGCCCGCTTCGTCAACTACGACAAGTGCACCGGCTGCGGCATCTGCGTCGAAAAGTGCCCGAAGAAGGTCGTCGACGACGTCTTCGAGGCCGGCATGGGCTATCGCAAGTCGATCTACACGCCGTTCCCGCAGGCGGTGCCGCGCGTGCCCGTGATCGATACGGCCAACTGCACCTGGTTCACCAAGGGCAAGTGCCAGGTCTGCTCGAAGGTCTGCCCGACGAACGCTGTCGAGTACGACCAGAAGGATGAGATCGTCGAGATCGAGGTCGGCAATATCATCATGGCCACCGGCTGGAAGCTGTTCGACAGCAAACGGATTCCGCAGTACAACTATGGCCGGCTGCCCAACGTCTACACCAATCTTGAGTTCGAGCGGCTCTGCAACGCCGCTGGCCCGACCAATGGCAAAATCGTCTGCCGCGACGGCACCGAACCGAAGCGGATCGCCATCGTCCACTGCGTCGGCAGCCGCGACACCGACACCAACCCCTACTGCTCGTCGGTCTGCTGCATGGCCGCGTTGAAGTTCGGGCACCTCGTCTTGGAGAAGACCAAGGCCGAGGTCTTCTCGTTCTACATCGACCTGCGAACGCCGATGAAGGACTACGAGGAGTTCTATCAGCGTCTTTTGGCCGAAGGCATGCGCTTCGTTCGCGGCAAGGTATCGGAAATCACCGATGCCGCCCGCGACCCGTCCGAGAAGGGGCGGATCATTGTCCAGGCCGAGGACACCCTGCTGGGCAAGCAGCGGCGTATCCCGGTCGATATGGTGATTCTGATGGGTGCGATGGAGCCGCAGGCCGACGCCAAGGAGCTTGGTCTGAAGTGCGGCATTTCGTGCAGTATGGCCGGCTGGTACACCGAGCGTCATCCGAAGCTCGACCCGGTCGCCACGATGACCGACGGCATCTTTGTGGCGGGCGTCTGCCAAGGCCCGAAGGACATTCCGGCCTCGGTCGCCCAAGGCGCCGCGGCGGCCGCCCGCATCAGCGGCATGATCACCAAGGGCGAGGTCCTGATCGAGCCCATTGTGGCCTCGATCGACGAGGAACATTGCTCGGGCTGCCGCATCTGCAACACGATGTGCCCGTACAATGCGATCGAGTATGACGAAGAGAAGGGCGTCAGCCGCGTGATCAGCGCCCTGTGCAAAGGCTGCGGCACCTGCGTGGCCGCCTGCCCGGCCGGCGTCATCACGGGCGCTCACTTCAACAACGAACAGATTTTTGCGGAGATCGACGGCATCCTGTGGGACGCAAAACCGCAAGCGGCGATCGAGGCGACAGCGTAGTGGCCAGTGGCCGGTGGTCAGTGGCCAGAAGAGAAGAGGAAATATTGTGGCGGTGCAGCACTACCGACAATTGATTGCCTGGCAAAAGGCAATGGACCTTGTTGAGGCGGCGTACCGAACAACGAATCGTTTTCCCAAAGCGGAGGTATACGGTTTAGTGAGCCAGTTGCAACGTGCGGCGGTTTCCGTCCCGTCGAACATTGCCGAAGGACAAGGACGGAGCACCACTCGCGATTTCCTTCACTTCCTGTCGATGGCGCAAGGGTCGTTGATGGAGTTGGAAACACAAATCACAATTGCAAAACGGCTTGGCTATATCGAAGAATCCTTGGAATCATCATTGCTGGAAGCAGCGGCAGAGGTTGGTCGCCTGCTGAACGGTCTGTGTAATTCGCTGAACAAAAAACTGAACAACTGATTTCTCTGGCCACTGACCACCGGCCACTGGCCACTAATGCCTATGTCCAACGACAATTTTGAACCGAAAATCGTCGGCTTTCTGTGCAACTGGTGCTCGTATCGAGCGGCCGATCTGGCTGGCTCGGCTCGCATCAAGTATCCGCCAAACGTGCGGATTATCCGCGTGATGTGCAGCGGCCGGGTCGATCCGACCTTTGTCTTCAAGGCCCTGGCCCAGGGGGCCGATGGCGTGATGATCGCCGGCTGCCATCCGGGCGAATGCCACTACATTGAGCAGAACTACAAGGCCATGCGTCGCTATGCGATGCTCAAGCAGACACTCGTGGCCATGGGCGTCGAGCCCGACCGCGTTCAGTTGGTCTGGGCCTCCGCGGCCGAAGGGCAGCGGCTGGCCGACGCCATCGGCAAGCTCGTGACCGACGTCAAGCGGCTTGGTCCGCTCCAGTGGCCGGCTAATTGGAAAGACGATCCCGAACGGCAACACGCTCTGGAAGAGATTGTCAAGGAACACGAAGAGGCGATGGAGGTGCCGGCATGAGCAACGACAGGCCCAAGGGCAAACTGGCAATCTACTGGGCAGCCTCCTGCGGCGGCTGCGAAATCTCGATCCTGGCGATCGACGAGAAGATCGTCGACGTCGGCAACGCCTTCGACATCGTCATGTTTCCCTGCGGCGCCGACGGCAAGGTGCGCGACATCGAGAAGATGGCCGACGGGACGATCGACCTCTGCCTCTTCAACGGTGGCATTCGTACCAGCGAGCAGGAATACATGGCCCAACTGATGCGTCGCAAGTCGAAGGTCCTCGTGGCCTTTGGCTCGTGTGCCAGCGACGGATGCATTCCCGGTCTGGGCAATGTGACCAACCGGAAGCAGGTTTTCGATACGGTCTACAAGGAAGGCTCGTCCACCACGCCAGACAATCCGCAGGACATCCGCCCACAGCAAGAAACCAAGGTGCCCGAGGGCACGCTGCACCTGCCACTTTTCTATGACACGCTGAAGACGCTGGACCAGACGGTCGAGGTCGATTACTACCTGCCCGGCTGTCCGCCCGAGGCCGAAAACATTTGGAAGGCGCTGGTCGCGGTTCTTGAAAACAAGCTGCCGCCGAAAGGCTCGGTGATCGGCGTCAACACGACCGTCTGCGACGAGTGCAAGCGGAAGCGCAACGAGAAGAAGATCAAAAAGTTCTACCGCACGTGGCAGATTATCCCCGACGAAGAGACGTGTCTCCTGGAGCAGGGACTGCCGTGTTGGGGTATCGCAACTCGGGCGGGCTGCGGCGCGCTCTGCCCGCAGGTCAATTCGCCCTGCATCGGCTGCCACGGCGCCAACGACGGCGTTGCCGACTACGGCGCCCGGCTGATGAGCGGCTTGGCCTCGGTGATCGACAGCAACGACCCAGACGAAATCGACCGCATTATTTCCGAGGGCATTCCCGACCCCGTGGGCACGTTCTACCGGTTCACATTGGCCAAGAGCCAACTGCGCCGGGCGAAAAAGGAAGCGGCGAAGTAGCAGCACCGCCTTCCTACGCTCCGGCGTCGGAAGGAGATTGAAAATACAAGACGGCAGTTTAGCGGCCGACGGCTTGATCGGCCTGGAGCTTAAACGATGAAGCGCATCTCGATCGACCCCATTACGCGGCTCGAAGGTCACGGCAAGATTGATATCTTCCTGGACGATCAGGGAGATGTGGCCAACGCCTACTTGCAGATTCCCGAGCTTCGCGGCTTCGAGCAGTTCTGCGTCGGCCGGCCGGCCGAGGACATGCCAAACCTGACCGCGCGGATTTGCGGCGTCTGCCCCGAGGCGCACCACATGGCGGCCACGAAGGCGCTGGACGCCCTGTTCCATGTCGATCCGCCGCCGGCGGGCAAGAAGCTCCGCGAGCTGTTCTATAGCATCTTCTACGCCACCGACCATACGACGCACTTCTACGCCTTGGGCGGCCCCGACTTCGTCGTCGGGCCGACGGCCCCGCCGGCCGAGCGGAATATCCTGGGCGTCGTGGCCAAGGTTGGCATGGACGTCGCCAAGCACGTCCTGAAGATGCGGCACGATGGCCACGCCTTGATCCAGATGATCGGCGGTCGGCGCGTGCATCCCAACTGGGGCCTGCCCGGCGGGGTCAGCCACGGCATCAACGAAGAGCAGCGCAAGGAAATCGAGGCCCGCGGACGCGAGGCGGTCGAGTTCGCCAAGTTCTCGCTCAAAATCTTCGACGACATCGTCCTGAAGAACTCGGACTACGTCAAGCTCATCACCGGCGATGTCTACGTCCACAAGACCTACAACATGGGCATGGTGGACGCCAACAACTGCTCGAACTTCTACGACGGCAAGATTCGCGTCACCAGCCCCGCGGGCAAAGAGCACGCCAGGTACGATTGCGCGCAGTACCGCGAGTTCGTCGCCGAGCGTGTCGAGCCCTGGTCGTACCTCAAGTTCCCGTACCTGAAGAAGATCGGTTGGAAGGGCTTCGTCGATGGCGAGGAGTCGGGCGTTTACAAGGCCACACCGCTGTCCCGCTGCAACGCGGCTGACGCGATGGCCACGCCACTGGCTCAGGCCGAGTACAAGCGGATGTACGAGACCTTGGGCGGCAAGCCGATCAACCACACGCTGGCCACGCACTGGGCCCGGCTGGTCGAGCTGCTCTATGCGGCCGAGCGTTGGGTCGAGCTGGCCACCGATCCGCAAATCACCTCCAAGGAATACCGCGTGCTGCCCACCCAGACGCCGACGGACGGCGTTGGCTGCGTCGAGGCCCCGCGCGGCACGCTGACGCACCACTACACGACCGACGAACGCGGCATCCTGACGAAGGTGAATCTGATCGTCGGCACGACGAACAACAACGCCCCGATCTGCATGTCCGTCAAGAAGGCCGCTCAAGGGCTGATCAAGAAGGGCAAAGTCAGCGAGGGCTTGCTGAACATGGTCGAGATGGCCTTCCGCGCCTACGATCCGTGCTTCGGCTGCGCCACGCACAGCCTGCCCGGCCAAATGCCGCTGGAAGTCACGATCCGCGACGGGCAAGGCGCGGTGGTCGAGCGGCTGGCGCAGTACGTGTAGACCATTCCCGGTTGCGGCGGGCGCCATTGCCGTGAATGGCGTCTCCAGTTATCTGTGGGGCGACCTCTCGGGTCCGCGCTCACTTTACCGCTTCGATCTTAATCGTATGCCGCACGGGCACCACCGCTGCGGCCGAGGCGTTGCGGGCTTCGCGGTCGCGTTCGACGAGGCCTTTGGCGAAGCGTTCCAGCGTCTTCTCTTCGCCGGGAAGGACGCTCTGGTAGCCGGGCAGGTTGTGGATGAGGTTCTTGACCAGTCCGACTTCCATCTCTTGCTGCTGGCGGATCTTTTCCTGGACTTTGCCGAACGGCTCGGCGAACGGATTGTCGAGGAACTCGGCAGCCAAGTTGACGCCCTTCGCAAGCTGCGCGGCGGTGAACTCCTTGGTCGTCTTGCCCCAGGTGATCTTGGCCTTTTCTGCACCGAGGTTGGTCACCACGAGTTGGTAGCGGTTCAGCTCGTCGTTGAAGGGGAAGAATTCGATGATGCCGCGTGTCGAATTCGTCTGGGCCGGATCGCCGAAGAAGCAGAACGGATACTTCGCACTCTCGATCTCGACTTGGCCGTCGGTGCAAGAGAGCACTTTGTGGCCTTCGGTCGCCTCGGCCTTGTTCGCGGCCAGATCGACGGTGATCGTACCGATGCGGCCGTCGCAGCCGAGGGCTTTGAGGAACGCATAGGCCATGACCAAGTGTCCGTTGCAGTCGGGATGCACGCCATCGGGACCAGCGAAGTGATATGCCTTGCCATACTTGGCCTTGGCTTTGGTCATGACCTCCATCATCGGGTCGAAGACATCGGCGTAGACCACGCCCTCTTCCGCGCCGACGCTTTTGGCGACGTCGCGAAGCTGGCTGAGCGTCTTGTTGTACATCACGGCCTGCTTCGGGTTGTGGCCGGCAAACGTGTCGGCGTCGACGCACCCGGGTGAGCCGACGACAATCAGCCGCACGCCGGCCTTCTTCATTTGGGCAATGATCGACTTTTGCCCATCGCGGTAGCGCTGCTCTTTCGCGGGATCCATCGGCGAGTAGGCGCCATCGTTCATGCCGAAGCAGGTGGTGGCCACTTGGGCCCCGAAGCGGACCATGTCGTTGCCCATGCGAGCGGCGAAGCCAGGGGCCGTTTCGCCGCCCCAGCCAAACTGGGTAACGCGAAGGTCGGCGGCCGGCTTGCACATCAGCAGATAGTCCTCGATATACATCGAGTAGAGCCGCTGCTCGGTGATCGAATCGCCGACGACGGCCACGTAGTCGCCTTGTCGGAGTGACGCGTCGGCCGCCACGGCTGGCAGATGGGACGCAGCCGCCAAGAGAATCACAACCGCTGCAATCCAAAGACGTCTCATGGGGTGGCTCCTGGGCACAGTTGTTTTACGGTCATCGATCAGACAGTTGCGGAGGCTCCTGCAATCCGGCGACTCACAACTTCCGAACATCCTCGAACAAGCCCGTGGCGGCGTTTCAATCGCGGCACCAGAGGCCAATATCCGCCAGGGGCTCGGTCGTAACCTCACGAGCAGCCCATGCTATTGCCGCAGTTGTGGCAGAGGTAGCAGTTGCCATTGCGGACCGTGATGGCGCCACAGTTGTCGCAACTGGGGGCGTCGGTCTGAAACGAGGCGAACTGTTCGCTGCGGGTGGCAAACGAGAGGCCCGGCTCGGCGACGGCCGTTCTTGCCGCATTGCTGGTGGCGGCCTTCACGACGGCCGTGCTGGGCACACCGAAAGCAGCGTTGGGCAGTCCCGTGGCGCCCTTCGGGGCGGCGGATATCACGGTCGTGGCGGGCAAGCCAGTCGCGGCGCCCATGGGCGCGGCAACGCTCTTCTTGGCATGGCCGTTGCCGTTCGCGGATTGGGGCTTGTTGGCCGATCCGTTGGCGCCGTTTGGCCCGCCAACCGTCGTGGCGGCGGGCTGAGGATGCGGTTCGGCATCGCCAGGCCCGGCAGATTCGCTCGGCGCGGGCGGCAACAGCTTGCTGGCCTCGCGGAAGCCGGGCAGGAACGTGATGCCCAGCCAGCGGAAGATGTAGTCGACAAGACTCTTGGCGATGCGGATGTCGGGGTTCTTTGTGTTGCCCCAGGGCTCGAACCGCGTGTGAGAGAACTTGTTGACGTAGACCTCAAGCGGAACGCCGTACTGGAGGCTCATCGAGACGGCCGTGCCGAAGCAATCCATCAGACCGCCGATCGTGCTGCCTTCCTTGGCCATCGTGATGAACAGCTCGCCGGGGCGGCCGTCGGGATAGAGGCCGACGGTGATATAGCCCTCGTGGCCCGAGATATTGAACTTGTGGGTGATCGAAGCCCGCGTGTCGGGCAGCCGCTCGCGTCGCGGGGCGGCCAACACCTTTTCGGCCGCTTTGTCGGCCTTCTGCTTGGTCGAGAGCGGCTGAATTTCCTTCGAGCCGTCGCGGTAAATGGCCAGGGCCTTGATGCCCAGCCGCCAGCCTTCCATATAGGCGTCGGCGACGTCCTCGGGGGTGCTGTCCTTCGGCATGTTGACCGTTTTCGAGATGGCGCCCGAGATAAACGGCTGCGCGGCGGCCATCATCTGGATGTGGGCACGCCACGAGATCGACCGGCGGCCATTCCGCGGCGGGAAGGCGCAGTCGAACACGGGCAGGTGCTCGGGCTTCAGGCCCGGCGCCCCCTCGATCGTGTCCTGCTGGTCGATATGCGCGATGATGGCCTCGATCTGCGGCTCGTCGTAGCCAAGCGTGCGGAGGCCGAACGGCACGGACTGGTTGACGATCTTCAGCGTGCCGCCGCCGGCCAATTGCTTGTATTTCACCAGCGCGATGTCGGGCTCGATGCCCGTCGTGTCGCAATCCATCATGAAGCTGATCGTGCCGGTCGGGGCGAGCACGGTCGCCTGGGCGTTGCGGAAGCCGTGCCGCCGGCCGTGCGTCAGAACCTTGTCCCAGAGGATGCGCGCGGCGTCTTGGAGATACTTGGGGCAGTGCTTGATCTGATCGACCTTCTCCCAGTGCATCTCCATGACGTGGAGCATCGGCTCGCGGTTCTTATCGTAATCCTCGAACGGCCCAACGACGGCGGCCAGCTCGCTGCTCGCAAGATAGGCCGCTCCGTGCAGTAACGCGGTGATCACGCCGCAAAGTCCGCGGGCTTCGTCGGAGTCGTACGGCAGACCGGCCGTCATGATGAGGCTGCCCAGGTTCGAGTAGCCGAGACCGATCGGGCGGAACCGATGGCTGTTGGCCGCGATCCGCTTGGTCGGATAGCTGCCGTGGTCGACCAGAATTTCCTGGGCGATGAACATCAGCCGGCAGGCCGATTGGAATCGCTCGGCGTCGAACGTGCCGTCCTCGCGGCGGAACTTCATCAGGTTGATGCTCGCCAGATTGCAGGCCGAGTCATCGACGAACATATACTCGCTGCACGGGTTGCTGGCGTTGATGCGGCCAGAGTTCGGACATGTGTGCCAGCGGTTGATCGTCGTATCGTACTGCACGCCTGGATCGCCGCAGCTCCAGGTCGAGGCCGAAATGCGGTTGAACATCTCGCGAGCCGAATAGCTGGGGCCAGCCACCTCGGGCTTGGTAACCCAGTGGGTTGTCCACGGCCGATCGGTCTCGACGCACCGCATGAAATCGTCGCTCAGGCGGACCGACAGGTTGGCGTTCTGGAACAGGACGGTGTCGTAGGCCTCTTGCGGATCATAGCCCTGCTCGACCAGCGTGCGGACCTTTTTCTCCTCGCGATTTTTGCACTCGACGAACTCCATGACGTCGGGGTGCCAGTCCTTGATCGACTGCATCTTGGCCGCACGGCGGGTCTTGCCGCCCGACTTCACGACGGCTGCGATCTGGTCGTAGACACGCATGAAGGAGAGCGGGCCGGACGGACGGCCGCCGCCCGAAAGCTTCTCGCGCTGCGATCGCAGCGTGGAAATGTCGGTGCCCGTGCCCGACCCAAACTTGAAGAGCATGGCCTCGCTGCGGGCCAACTCCATGATGTCTTCCATGTTGTCGGCCACGCTCTGAATGAAGCAGGCCGAGGCTTGCGGATATTCGTAGGGGTTTTGGGGCTGGATGGCCGCGTTCTGCGCAGCATCCCAGTGCCAGTTGCACATCGCGCCCTTGATGCCGTACTGATGGAACAGTCCGACGTTGAACCAGACAGGCGAGTTGAACGATGCGTGCTGATGGAGGAGCAACCAGCAGAGCTCGCGGTAGAATCGCTCGCCGTCGGCCTTGGTGGCGAAGTAGCCGTCGGCGGCGCCCCAGTCGGCGATGGTCCGGGCAACGCGGTGGACGAGTTGGCGGACGCCCTTCTCGCGTTCACCCGTGCCAACCTCGCCGTAGAAATACTTGGCCGCCACGACGTTCGTGGCCAATTGGCTCCAGGAAGTGGGAACCTCGCAGTCGTTCTGCTCGAAGACGACGCCGCCCCCGTCGGATTTGATTGCGGCCGCACGCCGGTCCCATTCGACCGTGGTGAACGGGTCCGTGCGATCGTCGGGACAGAAGACCAATGGAATGCTAAGTCCCTGGGTCACATGGCTCGCCGCCTTAACAGGCTGGGAGTCGGCCGCCATCAGCGCAGCATGGGCCTTTTGTTCGAGCTTCTCCATGACGAGGTTCCTTATTCCATTAGGCGGCTATACCGGGCATCCATCCCACTATATATTGTATGGTGCAGCTCAAGCGAATACAACATACAGTCGAGAATGGACAAGTTTAACGATTTCTCGGAAGAGGTCAACCAGTCCGAGAAAAGTCGTCTTAAGGCCGTGCTGGAAGCAGGGTTGCGCGCGATCTAGCCCTTCGGCGGTATTGCCGGAGCGGGCTGGCAGAAAGTTCAAAATGCCTTATTTTCCCGTGTTTTGGAAGTTTTGCCGCTGATGCGCCTGACCGTCGGCACGGCGGCTTTTACAGCCGAGAATTTCGTGGGCTCGATGCGCGTCGCCAAGACGGCTGAAGCCGCGTCATGACGCCCGCCACACGGAACGGAGACACACTTTACCGGGTGGCTGCTGTGCGGTCAGAGATGCCGCCGTAGAGTGGAAGCCAGCGGTAGTAGACCTCCAAACAGAGAGTGGAGAGGGCCGTGGTAAAGACGCGCCCGCCGTAGCCCCCCCAGAGGTCATCCGTGTTCCAGGAACCGGCCAGGGGGCCGCGCTTCACCTGCCGGCTGACCACGGTCGCCTGAATGGCGTCGTTCCATCGCTGCCAGTGCACACCCTGCAACTGATACATGGCAAGCGTTGCGTAGTACCAATAATAGACGTTGCTTTGGCCGTCGCCAGGAAGCTCGCCCAGCAGAAAGTCGCCCGCTTCGTTGCAGGCGGGATGCTCGCGCGGCAGGCCAAGGAACTGCCAGCAGACGAGCGCCTCGGCCGACATGGAACGGGTTGCCTGTTCGCCCGGGCGATAGGAGGCGTGGCCTCCGAACTTGCCTGACGAGACGCTTCGCAGATAACGGACGATGCCTTGCCGGGTGGTGTCCGGGATTGGAATGCCAGCCAGCTCGGCGCTTTTGAGCGACATCAGTTGCCAGCCCAGTTGGCTGGTGTCGCCCGCATCGCCCGGCTTGTAGCGCCAGCCGCCGCCGATCCGGTCCTGAGCCGCGACGCTGTAGGCAATTGCGCGGCGCACACAGGCGCGGAGTCGGCTGTCGTGCGTCATGCCATAGGCCTCGCTGACGGCGCAGGCGGCGATGGCGTGGCTGTACATGAACTCGAATGTGGCCGCATGGCCCGCCAGATTGCCGTCAGAGGCCTGAATGCGGATCAGGTACTCGAGGCCTCGGCGTACATCGTCCTGGTAGGGGCCCTCGACGTGCGTATGGCCGGCGGCGAGAAACGCAAGGAGCGCGAGGCCCGTCACGGCCGAGTCGGCTTTGCTGCCGGCGCTCTGGCGGGCGCGACCGAGGACGTTGGCTTCCTTGCCGGCGCCGTGGACGCGCGGGTCCCATCGGCCGTCGGCTGCCTGATTGTCGGCGAGCCATTTGAGGGCCGCTTTGACGGCCGTCTCGGTCTCGGCCGTGCCGCCACGACTCTGGGCTACCTGTGCTTTGTTCGGCGCGACGCGCAGGCGGTAGGCGTCCGGCAACGTGGCATCGGACGCTGGTACTGGGCCCGTGGCCAAGCGGCTCGGTGAGCGCGAGGCGAGCTCGAGCGGCGACGTCTGGGCGTTGGTCGCCGAACGGGATGGATCGGCGTTGCGGCCAATCGGGTCGGACGGTTTGATCACGATGACCGACAGGGCAGGCTCCGCAGTTTTTTGCTGAGTGGATCGCCAGTCGGGGCCGGCATCATTTGGATTGTCCAGTTGCGGCAGGGCTTCCGGCGGTTGAAGCAGGGCCAGCGGCAGGTCGTCGGACAAAGGCCGCACGGGCTGGACCGTGGGATCGGCAGCCAAACGTTCTGGGGCCGCGGGCAGCGCAGTGGGCTCAGGTTCCCGACGCTGGGCACGCGGAGCCTCGATGGCCGGCGGTGGGACCTCCGAAGCCATCGCGCTGGCGGCCTTGGGCGTTGCTCGCGGCAGCAACGGCTTGGCGTCGGCGACGGCCAGATCGCGGAGCGGCAGCTCGCCGGCCAGTTTTGGCGGCTCGGCCCGGACGACGCGACTCGGCTCGGGCTTCGGGGCGGCCTTCGCGCGTTCCAGTTCGGGTGCCTTTGGGGAGGCTGGTGTCTCACCTGGCAGGACTAACCAGGGTTGCTCGTCCGAGGGCGTTTTTGTGTCCGCGCGATGTTGCGCCAGCAGGGGGCTTTGGTCGGCGCCTGAAACGCCTGGCATGTCGCCAATGGCCACGTGCATCACCGAGGCCGATGGCGCCCGTGGCGTAACCATCTGGATCGTGGCGGCGTAGGTGGCCAGCAGCAGGTGCGCCAACAGCGACAAGGCCATGCACTTGCGCAGCGGCTTGTATTGGCCCCAACGCGTATAGAGCAACACGGCCAGGCCGGCGGTGAACAGGGCCAGCCCGAGCCAGAACATGGCCAGCTCCGGTTGGAGACTGGCAATGAATTCCAGCAATCGGTTGAGACGCGGGATGCTCATGCCTATCGCCTCATGGGCATCGAGCGAACGGTGATGCCGAGGTCATGGATGCCAGCCTGCTTGCATGCGGTCAGGACGGCGGCAACGCTCTGGAACTCGCCGTGCGCGTCGCCTCGCACCAGGACGCCCAGGTCACTGTACTGCCGGCGGGCGGCGGCAAGCCGCGTCGTAAGCTGATCGAGCGTGACGGTGCTTCGGTCGAGCGTGATTGTGCCATCGCGGTAGACGTTGACTTCCTTGCGAGCGGGAGCGGCGCTCAGGGCCCCGCGATCGACCACTTCCGGCACACGCAGGCCGATCTTTCGTTCCTCGTCGATGAATCGCGTGCCCAGCATGAAGAAGATGATCAGCAGGAACATGACGTCGAGCATGGCCGTCAGGTTCAAGGTGGGTTCTTCGTCAAGATGGGTTTTCAGTGGCATGGCAAAGCGGGGCGGTCCGGGTTTCGGGGCGAAGGTTCGATCAGGCGGCGGCGGCTCGGCGCGATTTGGATGCGGTCGTTCTCCGGTCCTGCTGCTCCTCGGCGGCGATGACGTTGACCACTTCTTGGGCAAGGCGGTCGATTTCGACGACGAGGCTATCGACTCGGCTGACGAAAAACACGTAGAGGATCGACGCGGGAATGGCGACGGACAGCCCGCCGGCCGTGTTCAGCAGGGCCTTGGCGATGCCACCGGCCAAGGGAGCGGTTCGTCCGACGGCGTCGGCGGTTGGATCGGCGATGACGTTGAAGGTTTGAATCATGCCGAGCACGGTGCCCATCAAGCCCAGCAGAGGGCCGACGGTAGCGATGCCGTAAAAGACGCGCAGGTGGCGTCGGAGCCCGTTGGTGGCTCGCTCACCGGCGTCGATCACACCCTGCTCGACCTCGACGCCAGGCCGGCCCCACTTGCGCACGGCCCCGGCAAAGACGTGTGCCACGGGGCTGCCGTTCTCCTCGCACAGATCGAGCGCCGTTGAGCGGTCAAGCTGGCCGTCGCGCAATTGCTGAAGGAACCGGGTGACAAATGGCTTTGGAATCACGCGGCGGCGGCGCAGGTTGACGCAACGCTCGAGCAGGAAGGCCACGAGGAGGAACGAGCAAAGCAGGATGGCCCACATCAGCGGGCCGGCGTCATCGATGATGCGGCTGATGCTGTTGGTCGGAATGAACGCTTGGGTGTCAGACTCGGGCGTTTCGGTCGGCTGCGGACTCTCGCTCGCTTTTGCGGTTGCGGCGGCTAACTCGGCGGCGGCGGCCAGCGACGTGGCGCGGAAAGCTGTGCAGCTAACCCAGATCAACATGGCCAGCATGACAAACTGGATCAGCCGCGGCGTAAGACGACACCCTGGCGCGGCAAGTCGCCGCGACGCTGCAACCCCGGACCGGTTCTGACCGTTCATGCCTAGCGCCTCCCTGCGCAGCATCGACCATGCGAAGAGACAATCCCATTGTCTTCATCGGAAAACTCGGGGTCGCCGGATTAGGCCGTTTCACGGGGCGGCCCGAGGTGGCGAACGCGTTGGACGACGCATGGCCAATGGCCAAGGCTCCATGATGCGCCGGCACGACGTTGCTGACACGGGCTCGGCCGCTAGGCCTGGCCCAAGAAATGCCCCATCAGCCGCCAGCCCTGGGGGAAAACCAACTCCGAGCGAGCGGCGGTCGGATCATCATAGGTTGTCGCCGCGTCGGCCTTGATCCCGTCTCCCGCCATTGCGAACGGCACGTTCCCGTGGGCGTGCGTCTTTGTGCGTATCGGTGTCGGATGATCGGGGCAAACCAGAATGCGGTGCGGCCCGTGCTTCGTCAGCGCGTTGTGAAGCGGACCGACGATGTGCCGGTCGATTTGTTCGAGCGCCTCGACCTTGGCATCTGTTCGGCCTTCGTGCGAGGCTTCGTCGGTGGCCTCGACATGGACGCAGATCAGGTCAACGTCGTCGATCGCCGCGACGGCATGCCGGCCTTTCGCCGCGTAGTCCGTGTCCAGATAGCCGGTCGCGCCGGGCACCTGGATGCGCCGCCAGCCGATGAGCCGAGCCAGCCCGTGCATCAGATCAACCGCCGCAATGACGGCGCCCTGCTTGCCATAGACCTCGGCGAACGGTCGCAGTCGCGGCGCGCTGCCAAGACCCCAGAGCCAGATGTTCGTGACCGGCGGTTTTCCGGCCGCACGTCGGGCGAGGTTGACCGGGTGTTCGGCAAACAACTCGCCGCTGTCGCTCATCAGTCGCGTCAGCAGATCGCAGCCCGGCCCTCGCGGATAGTCATCGAGCACCGGCTGACCCGTGAGATCGTGCGGAGGCGTGCCGCGTGTGTCGGGCGAGAACGGGGCCGGTCGGCCCTCGCCCCGATAAATCAGCAGATTTCGATAGCTGACGCCCGGGTGAAACTGCAAACGGTCGTCGCCGAGTTTTTCCTGCGCGGCGGCCAGCAGCGCGGCCCCTTCGGCCGAGGAAACGTGGCCGGCGGTGAAGTCTTTCATCACGCCGTCCTCGACGGTCACCAGGTTGCAGCGGATGGCCCAATCGTCCGGGCCAAGCTCGATGCCCTGGGCCGCCGCCTCCAAGGCCGCGCGACCGGTGAAGTATTGCATCGGGTCGTACCCCAACAGGCTCAGGTTGGCTACGTCGGAACCTGGCGGAAAAGCGGCCGGCGTGTGGTTGGCCGCTCCAACGACTCCGGCCTTGGCGATGGCGTCCATTGCCGGCACGTTGGCTGCCTGGAGCGGTGTTCTGCCGCCCAAGGATTCTTGCGGCTCGTCGGCACAACCATCGGGAATAATCAGTGCGTATTTCATGGAAGCTGGACGCGGCTAGGTGTGTTTGTTTTCTCGTTCGGAGAGGTCGGGGCGGCGAGAGCGGCGTTCAACCGAACAACAGTCATACGGTTGGACCGAACGGCCGCCACCCAAGCTCCCGTTCACAAGGGGGGGCTTGAAAAAATAGGGACGGACTGACACTTATTCCACTCAATATCGGCTTTTGGTTTCGGGTCGCCCGGTCAAACCACGCGGCAAATAAAGCACTTCAAGTATTCGCTTTCGAGGCAGGCGGCGCTGATCGGGTGATCGGGGGCCGCACCACGCTGTTCGAGAAGCTGAATATCCCGACCCGTCTGTTGGGCGACGCCGACGAGCATGTAGAGGAAATCCTCGCGGCTGACGTTGCCCGAACAACTGCAGGTGACCAGGATGCCGCCCGGCTCCAAGAGTCCCACGCCCAGGCGGTTCAACCAGTGGTACGCCCGCAACGCCTCGTCCAAGGCCCCGCGCGTGCGGGCGAACTTTGGCGGATCGAGCACGACGGCGTCGAACCGCTCGCCGGCGTCCAGCAACGACTGGAGAGTCTGAAAACCGTCGCCAGATTGAAAGCGAACGTTCTTGACACCGTTCCGCTCGGCATTCGCCCAAGCCAGCGTGACGGCCTTTTGGCTCGTATCGACGCCCAGCACCTCGCGGGCCGCGCCGAGGGCCGAGGCCGTCAGGCTGAACCCGCCGCTGTAGCAGAACATGTCCAGCACCCGACGATCGCGCATGTAGCGGGCGGCCGCCACGCGATTGTCACGCTGGTCCAGATAGTAGCCGGTTTTCTGGCCCTCGGCCAAGTCCAACTCGTATTTCAAGCCATTTTCGACGATGACGAGCGGCCCGTCGGGGGGCGTTCCCCAGTGCGGCCCATCGCGGAGGTCGATCCCCTCGGCCCGGCTGACGCCGCGTTCGGTGCGGATCATGATGCCGCGCGGATGAGTCAGCTCGACGAGCATCGGGATGATTTGCGGCAGCCGAACGGCGATGGCTTGCGCGGTGACCTGGACGGCCAAATAGTTGGCATAGCGATCCACGATCAGCCCGCTCAACGAGTCTCCCTCGCTGAAGACCAGCCGCGCGGCGCCGGCCGGGTCGTCGTAGCCAAGCTTTTGGCGGAAGCCGATGGCCGATTCGAGCCGCCGCCGCCAGAAGGCGTCGTCCAACGACTCGGTCGGGTCCCAGGTGTAAAGACGGACGCGAATCCGGCTCTGCGAATTGAAGATCCCGCGGGCGATGAACTTTGCTTTGTCGCTCACCAGATCGACCACATCACCATTGGCCGGATCGCCCTCGATTCGGTCAATGGCCGAGTCGAGCACCCACGGATGGCGGCCGTAAAACGGCCTCGCCTTGCGAGGTTTGAGAACTGCCTGGGGCATGTTGGCCAATCGTTGCTCCGATCAAGGTTGGTGATTTGGCGAGTGTCTCCCCTCCCGGCTGGGAGAGAGGGGGCTGGCGTGAGGGCCCGGATGGCCCAAGGATCGACCATGGCATCGCTTGCTGTCAATTCAAGACGCCCTGGTCCTGAAACCGCGCGGACGCCGGTTGACCAGTGTACGTCGATGGCTGGCCGACGGCAATGACCTTGCACCCTGACTCCAGGAGAGCTGCAAAGTCATTTTGGGGCCATGAAGCCGAGGCGGTGAAGGGCGGGGAGCGGACGCCACTGGACGGATTCGGCCGTGGCTCGCAGGGGGAGGCCGAAGGGGTGGATGAGCCGAAG
>JBDKSW010000008.1:0-62346 GCA_039698035.1 Thermoguttaceae bacterium
TCGGCTAGGAGTTCCCGTCATTAAGGTCTCCGCCGGAACTTTCATCCGGCCAGTCAATTCCCGGACAAGCTTTCGCTCGCCGGTTACAGCGTCAGGATGACGCTGCGCGTCATGCCTGACGCACCAACAAAAACAGCACGACTCGGCCTTTTAGGCCGAGTCGTGCTGTATCTCATTTCCAAGTGGACTGCGACGCTGGCCGCTTCAGACAAGCTCTTTGCGGACAGCCCAGACGGCCGCTTGCGTCCGATCGGAGACGCCGATCTTTCGCAAGATGTGTTGCACATGCTCCTTGACCGTCTCGTAGCTGATGTGCAGCGTGTTGGCGATTTCCTTGTTCGTCAGCCCGTAGGCCAACTGTTTGAGGACTTCGCTCTCTCGCTGAGTGAGCGGGACTTCGACGTCGGCCGTCAGACGTGGCGTGGCCAACGCGCCAGTCACGCGGCGCAGCTCCTCGCGGGTCCAGGCGCTCTCGCCCGAGGCCGCCTTGCGGATGCACTCGACCAGGTGCTCGCGTGTGCAGCCCTTCAGCACATAGCCGGCCGCGCCCAAGGCCACGGCGCGAGCGACGTACGTCGGGTTGTCGAACGTTGACAGGATGAGGATCGGCAAGTTGGGCTTGTCGAGCTTGATCCGGCCGAGCGAAGTCAGCCCATCGCCGTCAGGCATGCGAATGTCCAACAACACGACGTCGATCTCATTCTCCAGCGCGTACTTGACGGCCTCCGCGCCAGTGGCCACTTCGGCCTGCACCTTGACGTCCGTGCCGGACAACATGCTTTTCAGCCCGCTGCGAACCACTTCGTGGTCGTCGGCGATTAGCAATCGGATCTTGTTCGTCATGAGTAGCTCCCGTACCTGCACCTATAACCGTGGAAAGGACGTTTTCTGCCGAGGGCCTTGAGACTGCCTCAATGGACGGCCCCCAGAAATAGTCAAGTTGACTTACTATCTTATCATATCAGAGTTTCTGCTGGGGGGTAGGGAGGTAGCGGGCTTTTGGGGGAATTAACCTCGTTGACAGTCGGAATTACTGCTGCAAAGGTCGGACGCACGCCGCCCAGAGGGGCTGGCAAAGGCGGTAGGAACGGATCGGCTTGCCCTTTTGGCAGGCCGGGCTGCATCTGGCATCCCGCCAACACCGGCCTTCCGGATCGCCCCAGGCCTTCTTTTGTCGCGTCTGCCAGGCTGCTACAATTAGCAACCCTGTTGCAACCCCCGTGAAGAGCGGGCACCGAAACACTGACAAATGAATCGGATGACGAACCACAACTGCCGTTGGCGTGAACTGGCCGAACGCATTCTCGACAAAAACCATCGTCTGACGCCTGACGAGGGCCTTGCCATCCTCCAAAGCGCCGACGAGGAGCTCTTGGACCTTCTCGGCGCGGCCTATCGGGTGCGGCATCGTTGGTTCGGCAACCGCGTCGATCTGAACTTCCTGATCAACGCAAAAAGCGGGCTGTGCGGCGAAGACTGCGGCTATTGTGCGCAGTCGAAGGTCTCGAAGGCCGATATCGCGCGGTACGACCTGCTGACGGAAAACGAGGTTCTCGACGGCGCCCGGATCGCCGCCGAGCGGAAAGCCAAGACGTATTGCGCGGTAATTTCCGGCCGCGCGCCAAGCGACCGTGAACTGGACACTCTCGCCCGGGTGGTGCCGCGCGTTAAGGCCGACCATGGGCTCAAAGTGTGCTTTTCCGTCGGTCTGCTTTCGCTCGACCAAGCCCAACGGTTGAAGGCCTGCGGCGTCGACCGGATCAACCACAATCTGAATACGGGCGAGCGGTTTTACCCCCACATCTGCACCACCCACTCCTATCAGCAGCGGCTCGAAACCTTGCGAAACGTGCGGCAAGCGGGGCTCGAGATCTGTTCGGGCGGCATCGTCGGCATGGGCGAGCAGGACGCCGACGTCGTCGACCTTGCCCTGAGACTCGGCTCGCTGGAGGCTGAGGCCGTCCCGGTGAACTTTCTGATCCCCATCAAGGGGCTCGCCCTGTTGGATGCGAAGAACCCGCCTGTCAGCCGGCTCAATCCACGTTATTGTCTGAAAGTGCTGTCGCTTTTCCGGCTGGCCAACCCGCGGGCGGAAGTTCGGGTGGCAGGGGGTCGGGAGCTGCATCTTGGACCCTTGCAGCCGCTGTGCCTCTATCCGGCCAACTCGATTTTCGTTGGCGATTACCTCACGGCCAAGGGCCAGCCGCCCGAGGAAGATTACCGAATGATCGAGGCCCTGGGCTTCACGATCGGCCGTTGACCCACGGCGGCCATTTTGGCATAATGACGAGTCTCGACTAATAAAAATAAGGAGTCACGTGTGAGCTGTAGCGAACGCAAACGAGAACTGCGGCGTCGGCGTCATCGTCGGAAGAAGGTTAACGTTCTGGCCCGGAAGCTGAAAAAGGCCACGGTCTCGGAGAAGAGCGTGATCGCCGAGAAGCTCCGCTGTCTGACTCCGGGCGGCGAAGTGATCGTTCAGCGTTGGGACCTCGAGAAGCGCTAAGCGGTTTCGCCAAAATCGCAAGGGGACGAAGGCGATTGTCGGCCGATATGCTCCTGGCCGGGGCGTTTCGTCCGGGTATCGCCTTCGTCCCCTTTTTTTACTGCTGGTTTATCAGAATCTCATCAACCAGCAACCGCGATTTTGCGCCGGCGCGTTGTGCATTGTTGCCAGCGGCGTTAATCGCGCGGATGCGGATCCAGCGGCCGTGGGCTTTCAATCGGTCGACTTTCAGCGCATCGATTTCAGGCCCGGGATCGGTCGGGCCCAATGATGGTCCGACCTTGCCAATCTCCTCGAAGCGTCTTCCGTCCTCGGAGACGGCGAAACGCACTTCGGCCGGCTGACGAATGTCGGCGGCCGTGAGGTGAAGGCAGCGGAGGCCGACGTCTCGAATGTCGACCGTGGAGCCGAGATCGACGACCGCCTCGAACTCGGGACCAGAAAAACCGAGCCATTGCGGATTGCGGTGGTCTTCCGATGCGCGGCGGCCGTCAACCATGCCCGCCGGGCCCCTGCCGGGATACGTGGCGTCGGGAGGCGTGAGCAGTCGCAGGGGCTTGCCGCGGGCGGCATGAGCCAGCAGCGACGGGAAGCCCTCGCGAAGAAATCGGGCATAGTCGTCGTACAGTATGCGCGATGCGGGACCGCCGGGCTGCCGTGACATGCGAGGACCGCTCATCATGCCGGGAAATTCATAGTGCAACGTCTTTTCGAAGCTGGTGAAGCGGGCCAGGTCGCTGGCGATGGCCTCGATCGAGCGGGGGTGCAACTCGACCCCGTTGCGGAACACGAAGGTTTCCATGTCCATCCAGAGATGGCAACCGGTCTCGTCGCATAGGGATTGCAGCAACTTGGCAGCCTCCTCACCGGACCAGTCGTCGGGCATCATGCGATGAAAACCGAAGGGGCAGAGAATGTCCACGTTCGGAAGGAGCTTTCGGTAAGCGACTTCCGCGCCGCGAAGATAGTGGCAGTTGGTCGCCAGCATGACCGGCTTGTCGGGCGCAAGCCGGCGGACATGGGCCTTGAACTCTCGAAAGAACTCGGCGATCTCGTGCCGTTCCTCGCTATTGCCGAGGTCGCCCGCCTTTTCCCCGCTGACGTACCAGCCGTAAAACGATCGGTGGTGTCCGTAGCGGCGCCACAACTCGTCGGCTACCCGCTTGTGCCAGGCTAGCGATGCAGGCGTGAAATCGAAGAACGCATAGCATCCCACGCCTGGCATCACATGCATTCCAAGTTGGTCGGCCTCCGAGAGGATCGTCTCCAACGGGTCGGGCGATGCGATCGGCATGCGGCCGGGATAGAGCGTCGAGGGGTAGTAAGCCTTGCCATGGTATCCTTCGGTCTCGATCTTGTGCTGGCCACGATGCGTGAAGTTTTGGAACATCATGGTGATGACCAACAGGTTCTGGTCCACGTCGTGCATCGCGCGGACCAATTCCCGCCACTGCGGATCGTTCAGTCTCCGCATCTCCGCGATAAAGGGGACGCCCGTGGCCTCATCGTGATGGCAGATGTCGACCCAGGCGCCGCCAAGCCGCCGCGTGGACCGCACGCCGGTCGAGAGCACTTCGACGGGCTGCGCGGTGCGAAGTGGGCGGCTTTGGCCGTCCGACGGACGGGCTACGCACAGCAGCCGGTGCTTTCCCTGACGCCCCGCCGTCGGCCAACGCACGGTAAGTCCGGTTGCCCCGCCCGGTGGCACGGTCAGCTCAGCCTGCCGCAGAAGGTGCTCAGGCTTCTCGTCATCCAGGTAGATGGCCAGTTCAAAGCTTCGCGGTGTGTTGGCCGGGTTTCGGACAGCGGCTCGGAGATCTAGGACGATTCGGTCGGAAACGGGGGAAGGCGGGATGAGCGTCAGCGAGAGCGGATCCAGACGCAACGGTTCACCGAGGCCGTGGACCGAACACAGGCAGAGCAGGACGGCGGGCAAAAGGCTGCGAATCATGGCGGGCTCCGAGGGGGGCAATAATTGGCAGGCCCCCTGAGTTTAGCAGAAACGGGCCGTCGAGTCGCCGGGGAGCTAAGCAAATGGCGCAATGCGGCTGCCGAAAAACGGCCTGGACACCCGGGGGAATTTTGGGTAATTTCCGCATCCTTATCACTGGAGGCAATGGATGTCTTCTGGAGCCGTCATGCGCCCGAACAGCCCTGGCGTCTGGGCACGCATGCAGGACCTGATTCTGCCGATCGCCGTGATTGCCAGCGTGCTGGTGATCGTGGTGCCGGTTCCGGCTGGAATCATGGACGTGCTGCTGGCGTCCAACATCACCGTTGCGGTGATCATGTTGCTGACGACGCTCTATGTGCGCGCTCCGCTGGAGTTCAGCGTCTTTCCATCGCTATTGCTGGCCACGACCTTGTTTCGGCTCGTACTCAATGTGGCCACGACCCGATTGATTCTCACCCGCGCTGCGACCGATGGCGCTTGGGCGGCCGGCGGCGTTGTCCGCACCTTCGGCGAGTTTGTGACCGGCACGGGCGGCGCCGGAGCCGATAAAGTTGTCGTCGGGCTCATCATCTTCTCGATCATCGTTTTGATCCAGTTTGTTGTGATCACCAAGGGCGCGACCCGCATCAGCGAGGTGGCTGCCCGATTCACGCTCGACGGGATGCCGGGCAAGCAGATGGCCGTTGACGCCGATCTGAACGCCGGCATGATCGACCAGCACGAGGCGCACCGCCGTCGCCAGGAGATCGCCGGCCAAGCGGATTTCTTCGGGGCGATGGACGGAGCGAGCAAGTTTGTTCGCGGCGACGCCATCGCCGGCATCGTCATCATTCTGATCAATATCATCGGCGGCCTGTTCATCGGCATTGTTCAAAAGGGCATGAGCGTCGGCAACGCATGCTCGGTCTTCACGACGTTGACGATCGGCGACGGGCTGGTCACCCAGGTGCCGGCCCTGTTGATCTCACTGGCCGCCGGCATGTTGGTCACGCGCAGCAATCAGGCGACGAATCTGCCCGGCGAGCTGCTCCGGCAGCTCTTCTCCCGTCCGCAAGCGTTGGTGATCGCGGCCGTGTTTGTCGGCATTCTGATGCTTACGGGGATGCCGAGCATCCCGTTGATCGTGTTGGCCGGCATCTGCATCGGAGTGGCCATGACGCTGTCGCGCCGCGAGACGATGGTTCAGGCCGCGCAAGCGAAGAAGCAGGCCCAGGCCACGAAACGTTCACAGCAGCGCGTCGAAGACTATTTGGCCGTCGATCCGATGGAATTGGAGTTGGGCGTCGGGCTGTTGCGGCTGGCCGATCTCCATCGCGGCGGGGACCTGTTGGAACGCATCGGTCGCGTGCGTCAATCGGTGGCTGCCGACATTGGCATCATCTTGCCGAAGGTCCGCGTCCGCGACAACACGCGACTCAGCCAGTATCAGTATCGCATCAAGATCGCCGACCAAGTGGTTGCCCAGGCGACCATTGACGGCTCGGTCGTCGAGCCAGGCAACGCCATTTCGGCCCAGCTTGGCGAAACGGTTCGCCGCCATGCCGACGAGCTGCTCAGCCGCGACGCCGTTAAGCATCTGGTCGACCAATTGCGGGAAACATCGCCGGCCGCCGTGGATGAGTTGATCCCCGGCTTGCTGAAGCTCGGCGAGGTGCAGCAGGTTCTGCAACTGCTTCTGCGCGAAGGCGTTTCGATCCGCCAGCTTGGCCCGATCCTCGAAACGCTCGGCGACTACGCCTCGCGGACCAAGGACCCGGTCGTGCTGGCCGAACAGGTGCGTCGGCGATTCGCCCGGGCCTTGTCGAGCCGTTATCGCGACGCCGAGGGGCGGCTGCACGTCGTGACGCTCGATCCGGTTCTGGAAGAGCAGCTTGCGGGGGCCGCGGAATATACGCCCGAGGGCATCTCGATCCGTCTCGTGCCGGATGCGATTGAGGATCTGTGCCGTGAGATCGAACAGGAAATTGGCAAGCTCGTCGCGGACGCATGGCCGCCCGTGCTGTTGGTCAGCCCGGCGGTCCGTCCGATCGTCAAGCAACTGACGGCCGGGCATTTGCCGCAACTCGTGGTGCTGAGCCATGCCGAGATCTCGCGTGATACCCGTGTCGAGTCCGTGGCGATGGTGTCGAACGACCAATGGAACAAGACGACGGACATGCGTGTTTCGCCAGCCAGCGTGGCGGCCTAATTTGGGAATGTGAGGTGGCGATGGACCTTCGAACCTACCGAGCGTCGTCGATGCACGAAGCGCTAACGCTGGTGCGTCAAGAGCTGGGGCCGGACGCGGCCGTGTTGCACACGCGCGAGGTGCGAGACCGTTGGCTGGGGATCTTGCCCGGCCGGCGACAGGTCGAAGTGACCGCTTCGTCCGGCGTCAATGTTCCCAGCCGCTTTCCGGCCCGCGTGGCGACGGCCGAGCCAATGCCCGCGGCACGCCCGGTCGAGCTGCCGCCCTCGCCGATCGCTGGCCAACGCCCAGGAGACGATGCCAAGGTTTCGCATCAAGTGCGTAGCCAACTGAGCAACTTACAGGCAATGGTCCAGGACCTTTGCCGGCGGTCTCGAGGCAACGACCAAGCGGATTGGCCCGAACACCTGTTCCGGCTCTTCACCGATTTGCTCGATGTCGAGGTTGGCGAAGATCTGGCGCGTGAGTTGGTCGAGCGGGTTCGCAACGATCCACGCGCGGCGGCGCTCACCGACCCGATGATGCTAAAGTCGCGCGTCGCCGGCCTGATCGAAAGCGACATCCGCACCAGCGGGCCGATTCGCGTGACGCCTGGCCGCTGCCGACTTGTCGCGCTGGTGGGGCCGACTGGCGTTGGCAAGACGACCAGCATTGCCAAGCTGGCCGCCAATTTCCGGCTCAAGGAAAAACGCCGCGTTGGCCTCATCACGGTCGATACGTACCGGATCGCCGCCGTCGAGCAATTGCGAACCTACGCCGACATTATCGACCTGCCGATGCACGTCGTCTCGACGCCGCGCGAAATGCGTGAGACGGTCGCGCGGATGAGCCACCTGGACCTCGTCTTGCTGGATACGGCCGGTCGCAGCCCCAAGGACGAGGTTCGCATCCAAGAGCTTCGGTCCTTCCTGGCCGAGGCCGGCGCGGACGAGGTCCATCTGGTGCTAAGCAGCGTCGCCGCATCACGAACCTTGGAACAAACGGCCGAGCGGTTTGCCGCCATTGGCGCGACGGCCCTCATCCTAACCAAGCTTGACGAATCCACCGGGCTGGGCAACGTCCTGCCCGTGCTGCGATCGAGCGGGCTGCCGCTCAGCTATCTGACCGACGGCCAGAACGTGCCGGACGACATCGACGTGGCCGACGCCCACCGTTTGTCGCGGTGGATCCTTCAGCTCGACACGGCCAGCGAACGAGCAGCGGCCGGATACGAACAGGCAATTTACGGCTGAGGCGAGTTCCGAACCGCAAGCCCTATCCCAAGCTTTCCGATGCCCGATCAGGCTGCCGACCTGCGACAACTTGCGATGCGCCGCGGACGAATCCGACGGTCGCGCGCCGAGCGCCCAGCACTGCTGGCCGTTGCCGGCGGCAAGGGCGGCGTCGGCACAACGAGCGTCGCCCTGTCGGTCGCTCACGCCTTGGCTCAGGCGGATCACCGCGTGCTGTTTGTCGATGCGGACGCCGGGAACGGCGATGCGGCCCTGCTTCATGGGCTCGATCCGCGCGATACCCTGGCCGATGCGTTGGCCGGTCGAAGAACCTTGGCCGAGGCAGCCTGCGTGGGGCCCGACTCGCTCCGGATCGTGGCTGCGGCCCATGGCTGGCACGAGCGATTTCGCATGCCGACCGCCGCGGCGCAGCGGTTGCTGCGACTGACCCGCGAGGTCCGTTCCGAAGTGGATCTGGTCGTGCTCGACGTTGGCAACGCATTGATCGGGCCGATGCCCCATCTTTGTGGACACGCGGATGGGCTGCTGCTGGTCACGACCTCCGAGATGGCCGCGATGACCGGGGCGCTTGGCGTCGTCAAGAAGCTTGCCAGCGTTGCAAACAGGGCTTTGCCGCCCGTGGAATTGCTGGTCAACATGGCCTCGTCCGCCACGGTGGCTGCCGAGGTGTGCGACCGCCTTGCCTGGGCGAGCCATCGTCTGTTGGGCGTCGAGCTTCGGCCGGCTGGCCACATCTTGGCAACGCGCCCCGGCGCGATGCTCTCCTGCGGGGCATGTCGTGGCTGGAAGCTGGGCGGTATGTCTTGCGCAATCGATACATTAAGGTTAAACCCGCCAACCAGAACGGTCGATATGACGCGAAGAGTGTTCGTATCCGATGCGGTGTCAAAATGGCGAGGCCACGGAAGACTTGACGTCCGCCAGACAAATCGGGGGGCTTTGTCCGCAGTTCACAACGGCGCTGTTTCTGGCGGCTTGGCAAACGCTAAGCCGGCGCCTGGCGGAACCCCAGCCAGCAGTTGGACGCACACGGAGATGGAAATCTAGCCGCTCGACCTTGGGCGGATATTCACGGAGGAACCTATGGCCACTGCGACCGCAGCCCCAGAAGACATCGAACAACTCTGGATCGACTACAAAAGCGATCCCTCGAACCAGGATATCCGCAATCGGCTCGTTGAAATCTATCTGCCGCTGGTGAAATACAACGGCGAGCGGATTTGGGCGCGGTTGCCCGAGGGCGTCGAGCTGGACGACCTGGTCTCGGCCGGTGTCTTCGGACTGATGGACGCCATTGACCTGTTCGATCTGTCGCGCGGCGTCAAGTTCGAGACCTACTGCGTGCCTCGTATTCGCGGCGCGATGCTCGACGAGCTTCGGACGATGGACTGGGTGCCGCGTCTGGTCCGCTCGAAGGCCAGCAAGCTGAACGAGGCCGTGAAGACGCTCGAAGCCCGGTTGGGTCGGCAGCCCAATGAAAACGAGCTGGCCGAGGCGATGCAGATTTCGGTGCCCGAGCTGGAAAAGATGATCCTCGACGCCAACGCGGTGAATCTGATTAGCTTGAACAAGAAGTGGTACGAGACTGACAGCTACAAGGACGTTCGCGAGATTGACATTCTCGAGGACAAGAAAGGCGAAGACCCCACCCGGCGCATTCAGAAAAACGATCTGATGCGGTTGGTGACCAAGGGGCTCAATCGCAATGAGCGGCTCATCATCATCCTGTACTACTATGAAGAGTTCACGATGAAGGAGATCGGCGCCACGCTGAATCTCTCGGAGAGCCGCGTGAGCCAGATGCACAGCTCGATCGTGCAGAGGCTGCAAAACCAGTTGGCCCGTCGCCGGCCTGAGTTCGGCACCTAGGCGATCTCTATCGGAACTGGTAACCCAGAAACAGCAACATAGCGCCAAACGCCGCGCCGATGGCGATGCACCACGCGGGCGCCAGGATGGGCGTCGCCCAGCACTCGGTCGGTTTCGCCGCGTTGTAGTGGACGAGCATTGTCTGGTTGGGCATGCCAAGGGTTCCCCACAAGAACTCGTGTGGCTGGCCGTCCGCCGTAAAGCGATAGCGCGCCTTCCAAGGCGATTGATCCCCCTGGGTCGAACGGCCTCGCAAGTCGCCTGGCGGGACTGCGGTCCACTCGCCTTGTTCGGACCATCGTTCCGCCCCAACGAGTTTCGCCTCCGCCGTTTGCGAGAAACGATGGCGCAGCGCGCTGTTGCTGACGCCGTAGTAAACTCCCGCTCCGATCGCGCCCAAGCCGGCCAGCACCAATAGAACGCTCAACAGGCTAACACGGTGCGGCGTCTCGGCTTCGGGCAGGGCCCCTTCGACCAGTTCTTCATCGTTCGGCTCGCTGTCTGCGGCCTCCTCCGGCGGCTCGGCCGTGCCAGCGAGCAGATCGGCCTGATACTGATCGAGCACTTGCCGGGCCTCCTGCTCCTGTTGCCGGGTGACCCAGATGCGTGGCGTTCCGGCTTCGCCCAGCGGGATTCCGCCCGCCGCAATCGCCTGCATCGTGTCCCCAACAACCGAAGCTTTGACGCCAGCCGCGTTCAGGGCGTCGGCGATGGCGAACGCCTCGACGGTGTCCGCCGCCGAGCAGAGCTCGACGACATCGAGCCGGTCGTCGCGTTTTGGGTCACGCTCGCTTTCGGATTCCACCGAACCGTCCTGCTTGTTGCGAAAGTCGGGATCCGGTGTTCCATCCGAACGGGCGCCGCAGATCGGACAGTCGCCCAAGGCGTCGTCGATCGCTTCGTTGCACTTGGGGCAGTACCACATGGCCAGCTCTCCTGTTGCGTGATGAAGCCCAGGTTGTTGCTTTGTCCGCGCAGAACGACACGCTGCGGAGACGTGCGAGCCCGGAGGCCGCGACACAGCAATTCTAGGAGCCACGACAGGCCGGAACAAGCCGCCCGGTCTGGTTGGAAAAGAATACAGGCCCAGTCATCAAAGAATGACGACTGGGCCTCGGGGGGGGACAGTGTTTGCTCGGTGCAATCCGGGCGCGCGAGTATCGAAATCCGCAAGGCGCCCCACCAAGAACTGTTATCGCCAGGAATCCCAAGGAATCACAGAAATCCTCGACGCGGGGGCAAAAGCGTCAGATCGGTTGCCGCCGGCGCAAATGGGCTGCGACCGGAGAACCGGCAGAGTTTGACTGGCAGGAGAGTTGGCCAGTCGGATTCCAATGGCGAACCGCACGTCACCCATGCCGCCCACAGACGACATCACCCGCCCGATCCACAACGGGCGGCCAGCCAATCGGCCGCCTCGGCGATGCCGTCTCCGCGAACGGCAGAGACCTGGAACACGGCGGCTTGCGGATTCAGACGCCGCATGTCGGCCGTAATCCGCTCGACGTTGAAGTCGAGATGCGGCAGCAGATCGATCTTCGTGATGAACAGGGCGTCCGAGCCTTGGAAGATGGCCGGATACTTGACGGCCTTGTCGTCCCCCTCGCTGGTGCTCAGGACGACGATTCGCAGATGCTCGCCCAAGTCGAAGCCGGCTGTGCAGACCAGGTTGCCGACGTTTTCGATGGCCAGCAGATCGATGTCTTTCAGGTCGAGTTCCTGGCCGGCAACGGCGATCATGTTGGCGTCCAGGTGGCAAGCGCCGTCCGTGTTGATTTGGACGACCGGCACGCCGATGCGCTCCATGCGGTCCGCGTCGATCGAGCCGGCGATGTCGCCCTCGATGACGGCCGGCCGCAAACGTCCCTTGAGCCGGGCGAAAATCGCCTCTAGCAGCGTCGTCTTTCCGGAGCCGGGCGAGCCCACGATGTTCAGCCCAAAGACGCTGGCCGCGTCAAGCCGGGCGCGATTTTCCGCGGCAAGCTGGTCATTGGCTTTCAGAATCTTCTTGGCGGCAACGATTTTCATGGCAACTTTCCACTCGCGGATTTTCGGGGACACGTCGTTCACACGCTTGATTGCACCTGTCACGCACGGGGTGACGCCATTCGGTCGCAATTGTCCAGGCAATCCTTCTCACGCCGATTTTTCACGGCGTGCGAGAGACGCCGACTCAGTCTTCCACCTCGATGCTTTGCAGGACCAACTCTCGTCCGCCCTCGATCAGGACGTCGCCGCTCCCGCATTGCGGACACTCGACCACCAGGGCGTCGATCTCGGTCCGGGCATGGCATGCGCGGCAGTTGCACACGGCCTTGGGCTCCTGGATGACGATCTCCGCGTCTTGGACGGCCGTGCCCGAGGCCAACAGCCCAAAGGCAAACCGCAGCGAATCGCAACTGACGCCGGACAAGCGGCCAACGCTCAACTCGATGCGCAACACGCGGCCTCGCTCGGCCGTCCGATCGAGCGTTTCGTTCACTTGTTCGATCAGGGCGTCAACGATGGCCAGCTCGTGCATGTCTTGTCAAATGGCCTCGCCGCCTCGCTCGCCGGTGCGGATGCGGACGCAATCTTCCAACGGGAGAACGAAGATCTTGCCGTCGCCGATTTCGCCGGCTGGGCCGGTGCGCCCGCCCTGGATGATCGCCTGAATCGTCGGCTCGACAAAGGCATCGTTGACGCCGATCATCAGTTGGACTTTTCGGAGCAGGTTGACCGAGAACTCATGGCCGCGATAGACCTCGGCCTGCCCACGCTGGCGGCCGAACCCTTGGACGTCCATGACCGTCAGCCGAAACACCTCGACATCGGCCAACGCCTGTTTCACGGCCTCCAAGCGATCCGGCTGAATGATGGCGATAATTAGTTTCATGGGCGATGGCTCGGTTGAAGACACTCGATGCGACCCGCCACGGCGTCACCGTCGCACGGGACCGACTCGACAATGGCCCGACCAACGGATGATGACCGACGGCGGCGACCCGCGATTCTTGGATGCGATGGCCAACGCGGCGGCCACTTCAGGGTTCATCGGCATGTCGCGTCGGATTATATCATTTCGGCTGGCGAACTGTAAAGCGATGGCACAACGCGGACTGGGCACGCGGACTTCTTGCCAAATCGCCCGGCCGTTTGGTTCACCGGTTTCTCTTGAACACCCAAACGTGCAATGGAGAAGCCGGCCAAGCGCCGTCCATCTCGTTATCCCACCGGTAGGTCGTCTTCGTCGGCGAGATGATGTCGATGAGCCCCACGGGCCGATAGTTCGCCGCCGCATACCGATCGAACCATTGGAGAATGTGCTTGTCGGAGGTCGGTTGGCCAAGCCACGACGTAAAGGCGCTCACCAACACCATGTATTCGGGTTTGGCCGCTTCAATCTCGGCGATCGCCTCGTCTTGCATCGTGCGTGCAAATGGCTGGTTTTCCATCAATGGGTACATATAAATACAGCCGGTCGCAGACTTCCGGTTGGCGTAAAAGTAGATTTCCGGCTCCGAGCCAAGCACGGCGATCCGGGCCGTCGGATCGGTATGCTTCTGGATGTAGTCGGCGATCACCAGCGATTCGACGAAAGGATTCTCGGCGTAGACTAAGCTGCACGCCAGCTTGGGAGACCAGGAAAAGTAGTAGGCGGATTGGCAGAAGACCGGGAACAACAATGCAGCCAGCGGCAAGAGAATGATGAGAAACGCCTGACAAACGGCCCAAACGGGACGAAGAGGGTTGGGTAAGGCGTCGATCTTCGGGAGGGGCTCATCGGGACTTGTCGCATTTGGCTCGGCGTATGCCCCCAGCAACAGATTGTCGAGCTGAAGACGGGAAACCATGCGAATCCATTCCGTGCTCGCAAAGCCCGCCAACATCGCGATGCTCGGCAAAAACACAACGAAGTAATGTTGGCGAAAGAAGAATCCCGGACATACGCAAAGAAACGAGCACGCGGCAAATCCAAAAACGAACGTACGACGCCAGCGGACGCCGCCAACTCGGGCAAGTCGGAAACCGCCAAGGGCGGCCAGCGTCCACAGAATCCAGTGAGGGCCGACGACCGAGCACACGCTGAACCAGAATGTGTAACCCGCCTGCCACAACGGGATCTGGCTGACGTAGGCGCGAGCGTACTGAACGGTCCAGAACCAAAACTTGTCGAAGGTGCCGGCCAGCCAAAGCCAAAGGCCGACGCTCAGCAACGGGATCGCCGCGCCTGCGGCGTACGCCCAACAACGAGCCAGATTGCGCCGCGAGAAAAAACGCTGCTGTCTCTCACACCCAAGAAAAGCCATCACACCGCCGAAACCGACCAAGAACATGGCCTGCTGCTTCATGAGGAAGGCCAGCCCGAGAAAGACGCCAGCCAGAAACAACAGCCAGATCTTATCCCGCTGAATGGCCCGCCAAAGCATCCAGACGCCTGGCAGTGCGAACAGGACGATGAAATGCGTCGCGTGGCCCGCCATGCCAAGCACGGAAGGGCTCCCGGCAAGAACGGTGAACACGGCCGCCGCGATGGCCGCGCTGAGCGGGTCGAACAGCTCGCGCGTGAACAGGAACAGAAGAAGGATCGAGGCCACGTTGACCGCCAGCATCCCCAGATGGATGCCAACGACATCTTCCCCGAAGATGGCCATCAGTCCGGCATAGCCCAGATACGTGCCGGGCAGCTTCATGTTGCAGGCCATCTGGTAGGGCGGAATCCCCTGCAAAATCAACTGGCCGGCGTAGGCGTACTCTCCTTCGTCGCGTTCCAACGGCGAGGCGGCCAGCCGAACGCGCGTGAACGTCGAGAAGGCAATCGCGATCACCACGACTGTCCAAGCGCACCAGCGCATGGCGCGCGTCGTCGAGGGCTGTCCCTCCATGCCAGCGACCTCCCATTACTTGAGCATTCTTTCGGTGTCCAGCAAGCTGAGATAGAACGCGCCGAACACGCCCTGAATGCCGAGCAGTGTGAGAAACACGGAGATCACGGCCAGACGCGTCAGCGGAATATCGATGTCCGGAAAGGCGCTGTACCGCTGGAACAGCAGAACGACGGTAACCACATCGAGCAGCAAGCCCACGACAACGACCAGCAAGCTGCCGAGAAGCCCGCGTTCCAGGGTAAAGTGCCGATCAAACCAGCGGCTGACGCGGTCATGCTCGACGCCGCCCATGTCGCGATTGAGGATGGTAGCCGAGAGCCCAAACATCAGCACCTGAACGCCCAGCAACGTGATGGCGCCGAAAAACATGGCCGACGACAGCCCGAGACGCACCCTGAAGATCGTCAATTCGGAGGCCAGCGACAGGACCATCATGGCCAGGCCGGCGAGAAGCAGGAAGATGCCTGGGGCAAGAAACAGGTACTTGGGACACCAGACGAGCATGAACCGCAAGTGACGCCAGCCGTCGCGGAAGCTGCTTAGGTGCGGGACGCGGTCCGGGGGACTGGCAAAATACGGGATCGGCGTTTCCTCGATCCGCAGCTTGCACTGGGCGGCGCGAATGACCATCTCCGAGGCAAACTCCATGCCGTCGGATCGCAGGTTGAGTCGCTCGATGGCGTCCTTGCGGAACCCTCGCATGCCGCAATTGGCGTCCGAGATGCGCGCTCCGAAGAACAAGTTCAGGACGAACGTCAGCACGGGAGTTCCGAGCCAGCGATGGGACCACGGCATGGCGCCCGGCTCGATCTTGCCGCGCAGCCGGCTCCCCATCACCAGTTCGGCCCCTTGGTCCAACAGGGTGACAAAGCGGCCCAAGTCCGAGTAGTCGTAGGTGTTGTCGGCGTCCCCCATGATGACGTATCGGCCGCGGGCTTCGTGGATGCCGCGGCGCAACGCCGCCCCGTAGCCACGCACGTCGTGCGGCACGACCCGGGCGCCGGCCTCGGTGGCCACGGCCGCCGAACGATCGGTCGAACCGTTGTCCACCACGACCACCTCGCCGCGGATCCCGAGATTGTGGAACGAGGCCAATGCCTTGGCGATGCAGACGGCAATCGTTTTTTCTTCGTTGAGGCACGGCATTACGACGCTGAGAGTCACTTCTTCCGACATGTCGAGGACCTCCGCGAATCAAAGGCTCGCATCCAACTGGTGAATTTCGCCATTCGAAGCCACTGCGCGATCGAAAAATGCCGAAACATCTGTCGAATGACGTACGTGGGCCGAAGATAGAATCGGCGGAACGCCTTCTGGCGAAACCGCGTGACTTCTTCGCAGGTAAGTTGGTCGGTGTTCATGATCGAGTCGCCGCCGAAATCGTATTGCGACCAGCGATCGGCTCGAATCCAGCCGTTCGCCCTCGCCAGATCACCAAGTTCGGTCTTGGGATACGGGACGGCGCAATAGCATTGCATGTAGTCCAGGCCGAGACTGAGCATGAATCGCATTGTCTCTTCAGCCGTCTGGCGCGTCTCGCCCGGCAAGCCGAAAATAAAGTGCCCCATCGTCTCGATGCCGACTTTCTTGCAGCAGGCGACCGCGCGGCGCGTGTCGTCCAGCGTCTGCCGTTTCTTCGCATTGTCGAGGATCGTCTGGCTGCCGCTCTCGCAGCCCAGGCCGAGCAAGTAGCATCCGGCTCGCTTCATGGCGCGGAGCAGTTCTTCCTCGACGCTCGTGACGCGCGTGGTGGCTGCCCAGCGAATCTTCAGCCCGGCCGCCTCGATCGCGTGGCACACGTCCAACACATAGTCGCGGTCGAGCGTGAACACCTCTTCCCAGAAAAGGAACTCCTCGATTCCATACTTGTCGACGCACTCCTGAACTTCGCGGATGATGCCATCGACCGATCGTTTTCGGGCTTTGCGTCCGTAATAGGCGTTGACGATGCAGTACACGCAAGGGTACGGGCAGCCGCGGCCGCTCGGGATGAGCGTGAACGTTCGATTGTTGTGCGGCAGCCGGTAGCGATCGTTTTTCAACAGGCTGCGATCGGGAATCGGCAGTCGATCCAGGTCCTCGATCAAGGGACGCGGCGCATTGATCGTGACGGCGCCGGCCGATCGCCAGGCGAGTCCGCGGATTTCCGAATAGTCGGTCTTGGCCGTGGCCATCGCGGCCAGCAGCTCGTCGAGCGTGTCCTCCGGTTCGCCAAGCATGGCGAAGTCGAGGAACGGATAGTTCTCAAAGCCCTCGCGTTCGAGCATCGTGAAATAGACGCCGAAGGCGGCGACCTTCGCCTGCGGCACGGCCTCCTTGATGGCCTTGGCCACTCGCATGTCGCCATCGATCGACGGAAAGCCCGTGTTGACGACGATCAGATCGGCCGCTTGCTCGCGAACGTCCCGGATCACGTCCTCGAGAGTCAGCTTTTCGACATTCCCATCGACGAGGCAGACCGGGCCATGTTTTTTGGCGATCGCGGCCAGCGTGGCCAACGAAATTGGCGGCCAGGGCGTTGCCCAGGACGACGATTTTTGCATGCACCGCCCTTCGCGGATGAATCGCTCCTGGCTGTTTAAGGTCGGGTTGAGGAAATACGTTTTCATGTCAGTCCACAGGGAAAAGGCGGATCGTTGTTCGTCGCGGTTCAGCAGGTGGTTTAGTGAGAAAATACTGCAATAGGGGTCAAGGTTCTTACCGCGGCGATTTGGGTGGTGTGCTTGGGGCCGGAGAGGACGACTGCCGACATGGCTTGCCAGCTCGGTAGAGCGTCATCTCGGCACGGATGGCGCGAGCCAGGGTCTCTCGCTTCGCGGCCGTGGCGATGTTCCAGGCTTTCTGCGCCTTGGCCAACGCGTCGGGAAAACGCCCCTGCTCGGCATAGGCGGCCGCCAACGTTCGAAGCACCTCGGCCACCTTGCCGCCGGTGAGTTGGTCCGCTCGTTCGGCAAGCCGGACCGCCTCCAGGCCATCGCGGACCGACGCCTCGGGGCAAGTGGCCAAGAGCCACGCCACGTGGTTCATCGCCTCGGGGCTATCGGGCTGAATCCGCAAGGCGCGTCGAAGATGTGTTACGCCTTCCTGGGCCTTGCCGCTAAGAACCAACGCGCGGCCAAGATTGGTCTCCGACCTAACGCTGTTGGGCTGAAGCGCCAACGCCGCTCGGAACTCCGTCACCGCTTCATCCAGGCGGCCGCCCGTGACCAGCGCGGCGCCGAGATTGCTGCGGGCGTCGACGAAGTCCGGACGGAGCTCGACGGCCCTGCGGAACTCCAGTATGGCGTCCTCCGGCTGTCCGCAGGCGGCCAGGAAGATGCCGTAGTTTGAATGCGTCTTGGCGTCCTCCGGTTGAAGCTCGATCGCTCGTTGCAGATGCTTGGCCGCCTCCTTGAACTGATTGAGCGAGCCCAGCACCATGCCCAGGTTCAGGTGCGCCTCGGCATAGTCCGGTCGAAGCTCCAATGCCTTTAGGTAATTGGCCTTGCCCTCCTGAACACGGTTGCGAGCCATCTCGGCGTTGCCCAGGTTGTTGTAGGCCCCGGCAAGCTTCGGATTCAGCGCGATGGCCTTGCGGTACTGGAGGATGGCGTCATCCAGACGGCCGCTGCGGGCCAATGCGCGGCCCAGGTTGTTGCAGATTTCCGCGTCACGGGGCTCGATGGCCAGCGCGTTCTGGAATTGCACGATGGCCTCGTCGCGGAGGTCCGCGAAAAGCAGCGCATTGCCCAGATCGTTCATCGCCCGAGGGTTGTTCGGAACCTTGGCGACCGTGTCTTCCCAGATCGACAACTCGCTCCGATAGTCGTTGTTCCGTTGAAATGTCACGACGCCGAGCGCCGCGGCGGTCACCACGGCGCAAGAGACCAAGACGGTTGTCGCCGACCTTGCGCCTGCCACGGCAAGGCAAAGGGCGTAGCCGCCAAGCGTCAGAGCGGCGACCACGGCGGCCAGCGGCAGGTACATCCGGTGTTCGGCCACCGTCTGGGTCGCAATCGGCACAATGCTGGACGTTGGCGCCAGCAGGGCGAAGAAACACACGCCCAGGAATCCGACCTTGGGCCACCGCCAGAGCGCCACGAGGGTTGCCAGTCCAAGCAGCCCGATGGCGACCGCGTTCGGAAGAATATCGGCCGTCGTTTTCGCCAAAGCGGTGCCATAGTCAAGCACCAGGGGCGACGGCCAAACCGTGAGTCGCAAGTAGTGAACGATCGCGCCGAACTGCGTGCCCAGGTACGCCCAGCAACTCGTCGCACTGCCGAAGCCGGCCGTGCCCGCGCGACCGCCCGAGCCGATGACCAGCGCGGCCAGCAACAGCCAGCTTGCGGCCAGAGCCAGGTAAAAGCGGCGTCGCTGCCGCACGGCCTCGCCGAACGAGCCTGCCAGAAACGTGCGGTCATACAACAGGGCGATGAGCGGGGCGGAAACCATCACTTCCTTGGTGCCCATGCCGAACAAACAGGCTAGCGAGGCGACCACATACCAGTTGCGCGGTTCGGGACTGGTCGCGCCGCGAAGCAGGCCGTAGAGCGTCAGCAGGTAGAACAGTCCGGCCAACGATTCGGCCCGCTGGACGATGTAGGTGACCGACTCGGTTTGCAGCGGATGCACGGCCCAGAGCAACGCTGTGGCAAAGGCGATGGGCATGGCGGCGGACGCCAACGCGTCGGACATCGTCGGCAACGTCAGCGTTCTCCGCACGAGTCCGAACAACAGTAAGGTGGCTGCCAGATGGATGGCGAGGTTCGTGGCGTGATAGCTCCACACGCCAAGCCCACTGATCGAATAATTGAACGCCAGCGACAGATTTAGCACTGGGCGGCCGGTGACCGTTTCGCCGTGGGCCGGTGGACAAAGCGGCTGCCAGAAGGCCGCGATTTGCCGAATGCTGGCGTTATCGGCGATCGACGCCTTGTCGTCAAAAATTAGCGGCCCGCGAAAGCTGTTGCTATAGACGGCCACGGTGGCCCAAGCAAGGATGCCTACAACGAGGAGGGGGGGCCAAGTGGGGCTGTTGCGTCGCATTGCCGAATGATCCATCCTTCTATCAAAGGCGGTTGGGCCGCTCGTTGCAAGCGCCGGCCAAGAATTGCTTCTGAATTTGCAGCCGATCCGCTATGCGCCACCCCCTCGTGGTGTGGGGTGCTGCGGTCGCCAAGCGGCGTCGAGGCGTATCTTTCCCGAATCGACCCCCAACGGTTCGGTTGGTCACCGAGTTCGGTGAATTTCCCGTTCCGAGCGAAGAGTGGCCCCGTGCGGCTAGCGCGTTGCGCATAACCGGGCCCCGAAATGGGCGACTCCTGACGGTTGCCCGTCCGCCGGCTGCCAATGTGCGAAACGTCCGCTAGCTAGCCAAGGAATGTCGCGAGATCGGCCTCGGGCGTTGTAATAGGACCGATGTCGAACTTTTCGACTAGCAGCTTCAGGACCGGCTGCGTGATGAACGCCGGCAGACTTGGGCCGAGCCGGATGTTCTTGACGCCAAGGTACAAGAGCGACAGCAGGATGGCCACGGCCTTCTGCTCGTACCAACTCAACACGAACGATAGCGGCAATTGGTTCACCTCGCACTGGAAGGCGTTGGCCAGCGCCGTGGCGATCTTGATGGCCGAGTAGGCGTCGTTGCACTGCCCAACGTCCAGCAGCCGAGGGATGCCGTCGATCGAGCCGAACGGGAGTTTGTTGAAGCGGTACTTGCCGCACGCCAAGGTCAGAATGACGCAGTCTTTGGGCACAGCCTGCGCGAACATGGTGTAGTAGTTGCGTCCCGATTTGGCCCCGTCGCAACCGCCGACGAGGAAAAAGTGGCGGATCTTCTTGGCCTTCACTGCCGCCACGACTTTTTCGGCCACGGCCAGCACGGCATGATGGCCAAACCCGACCGTAATGGTCTGCTCGGGCGCGTCCTCGGGGAAACCGCTTTCGGCGAGAGCCGCTTCGATGACAGGCGTGAAATCGTGGTCCTGCCCGATGTGCCGAACGGACGGCCACGCCACGAGGCCGGTGGTGAAAATCCGGTGCAGATAGCTTTCCTTCGGTTTCTGGATGCAGTTGGTTGTCATCAGAATCGATCCCGGAAACTGCTCGAACTCCGATCGCTGGTCCTGCCAGGCCCCGCCATAGTTGCCAACCAGGTGCTTGTACTTTTTCAGTCCAGGATAGGCATGGCACGGCAGCATCTCGCCATGTGTGTAGACATTGATGTCCTTGCCGGCCGTCTGTTTCAGCAGCGCATCGAGGTCTTTCAAGTCGTGGCCCGAGACAGCGATGCACTTCCCCTTGCGCGGCGTCACGCGCACCGTCGTCGGCTCGGGATTGCCATAGACGCCCGTGTTGGCGGCATCGAGCAACCCCATGACGGTCAGGTTCAGTTCGCCGGCCTTCATGACCCAGCCGAGCATGGCTTCCGGGGCGGGAGTTTCCTGGGCAAGAAAGTCGAGGGCCGCATGAAACGCAGCGTAAACCTTCGGGTCTTCGTAGCCGAGGATCCGAGCGTGGTCGGCATAGGCCGCCGCACCCTTCAGACCGTAAAGGATCAACTCCTGCAATCCCGCGAGGTCCGCCCCAAGGCGCGTCTGCCGCTTGGTAAACAACAGGTTGTCGCCTTGACGAACCAATCCGCCGAGATCCCCGGCCGGTTGCCAGGCGGCCGGACCGCCGAGTGTCTCGGGCACGCGGCCCGCCTTTTGGCAAGCGGTTTCATAGAGCGACTTGGCAGCGTCGCGCATCCGGGCGGCATCCCGCAGGTGTCTCTCCAGCCGCTCGGGATCGAAATCCACGTTCGTCACGGTGGCGAACAGAAACTCGAGGATCGCTCGATCAATCGCTGGGTCCCGGCTTCCAAGTTCCGCCGCGCGGTGCGCGAACATCGAGATGCCCTTCGTGGCATTCACCAGAAGGTCTTGCAGGGCGGCCGTCGTCGGGTCCTTGCCGCAGACGCCCATGACTGTGCATCCAGTGCCCTTGGCCGTTTGCTCACATTGAAAGCAGTACATCGAGAGACTCCCGGGGGCCGGAGATGAATTTGTCGTCCACGGAATGCTATGGGTGTCGGCAAGCCCCTGAGGATGTGATGAGCCATTTCTCGTACCCTAAAGTCCACCCAAATCGTGCAGCCGGAAAATTCGTTAAGTTTTACCTCTTAATGAACGATTACTTGTATCAGACCACGCCGACCAGTGGCGGGGCCGGCTCACTGCGCGCACGAAGGCGATCTGGGAAGAATAGACAAGCACAAGGCGGTTTGAGACGTGCTAGCAGCCACGACGCTCCACATCAGGCGTTTTCCAGCCGCGGCGGGTGCATGGTTCCTATGCACCGCGCTGGTCGCGCTGGTTGGCTGCAACAGCATTCCGCGGCACAAATCCGAGGTTTCCGGTCCGGCGACCACCCAGACGACCCAAGCCGCGCCGACCGCCATGCCTGTCGTGCCAAATCAGCCCACAAACGCTGTGACGCCACCGAGCATCGCAGCGGAGGGGCCGGTTGAACAGGGAATCCAGCAGCCCATCCAGGCGACTCCGCAACAACCGCCTGCGCCATCGCCGGCCTCAGCCGTCGCTGTGCCAGAAGCTGCGCAGGTGGCGAGCGAGCTGCCGCAAGCTTCGGTGCCGCCGACGCCTGTGAGGCCCTTGCGTCTTGTGAGCCATGAAGAGGTGGTTCGAGAGGCCGGACCGCGTATCCTCCCGGCGCCGCCTGCCGACGAGAACGTCGTGAAGATCGTGGCCCAGTTGCCTGAGAGGGTGCCAGCGCCGCAGGGCGCCGCCTCGCCGCCGGCCAGCAACCCGTCCGTCATCACCGGCACCAGCAAGTCCATGACGCTGCATTTGGACGACGCCGACGTCCGGAAAGCGCTCGAAATCATTGGCCGGCAGGCCAACGTGAGCGTTGTTCTGTCGTCGGGCGTCAGCGGTCGGGTAACGCTCGACCTTCGCGAAAAGTCGGCCGAGGAAATCCTGCAAGCCGTCGCCCAACTGTGCCATCTCACGGTCCGGCGAGAGCAGGAGGTCATCTATGTGACGAGCGTAGACGAGACGCGGAAACAAGAGGCCGACAATTTGCCGGTGCGGGTATACCACCTCAACTACGTCAAAAGTACCGACGTTGAAAAGATGATCAAGCCCCTGTTGAGCAAGCTTGGCTCAACGGCCGCCTCGCCAGATTCGGGAACCGGCATTCCGAGCAGCTCGTCCGACAGCTCGTCGGGTGGCAGCGGCTCCGGCTCCGGCGGTGGTGGTGGTGGCGGTGGCGGTGGCGGCGGTGGCAGCGGCTCCGGCAGCGGCGGCGGCAGCGGCGGCGGCGCCGGTGGAACGACGGGCGGCAACTCGATGGCCGGCGGCGAAGTCATGATCGTTCAGGACTACGAGCAGGTCTTGAAGACGGTCGACCGCGTGATCGCGCAGCTCGACGTCCAGCCGATCCAGGTGCTCATCGAGGCGGTGATTGTCGAAGTAACCCTCAAGAAGGGCATGGAGCTCGGCGTCAATTTCGCGCTGCTCGACGGCGCGGGCAACGCGCTCGGCGTCGTTGGCAACGGAGCAACCATCAACTCGGCCGCCGGTTTCACGCCGGCGTCGGTGGTGACGAGTGCCGGAAAACTTGCCAGCGGCTTTGCCACCGACTCGAACGGGCTGAAGTTTGGCTTTGTGTCGAACAGCTCGACCGGGTTTATCCGCGCGCTCGAGAGTTGTGGCGAAACGAAGGTCTTGGCCTGCCCACGCATCTTGGTCCTCAACAAACAGCGTGGAGAACTTCATCTTGGCAAGCAGCTTGGCTACCAGACGAGTACGGTTAGTCAGACGAGCACCACCGAAACGGTGAGCTTCCTTGCCGTGGGCACACAATTGCGAATCCGCCCGTTCGTCTCCTCTGACGGCATGGTCCGCATGGAGATTCACCCGGAACGCAGCACGGGCGCGATCGACGATTCCGGCATTCCGCAAACCGACACGGCCACGGTCGAATCCAATGTTCTGGTGCCGGACGGCCACACGATTGTGATCGGCGGGCTGTTCGACAGCCAGATCGAGGACTCCTGGGAAGGGTTGCCTCTGCTGAGCCGCCTGCCCTGGATCGGATTCCTTTTCCGCCACAACAAGACGGCGACAACCAAGACCGAGCTGGTCGTCATTCTGACGCCGCGCATTTGGCATCCGAACTGCCCAGAGGGCCTGAACCACATTGGCGCACCGAAGTCCGAGGGCTTCGAGCGTCGGGTGAACCAGGCGATGCCTGGCACCGGCAAGGACCCGATGTCCTTGTTCGAGATGCCTGCGCCAGGCACAACGGTTGCGCCGGTTGTACCATCTGAGGCGCGGACCACGGCGAATTAGTGGACCGCCGACGCCGGTCATCTTGATTCTCGGCCCCCCGGCCGAGCGGTCGATCGGTTTCCGCCTGGCAAGCCAAGCAGCGTCGGAAATCTATTTCGATTTGACAAACCTTGCGGCGCGACCTACTGGTTTAATACAAGGTTTCCGTGGCGTTGCCGCATGGGGCGGCCGACCGGCGTGAGACCGAAGGCCCCAGGCGCACCCGGGGCGCGCTTTTTCACATCTATGTGCCGCCAAGGGCACGCAACAAGGGAGACAAGTCACATGTGTCGGAACAACGCTGGAAGCCGCAAGGGCTTCACCCTGGTCGAATTGGCCGTGGTCATCGTGATCATCGGCGTGTTGGCCGCGTTCGGCGTCCCGCAATTCCTGAAGTCGGTCGAGCGCAGTAAAGCGGCCGAGGCGTTCAACTATCTCGCCGCCGTCCGCGCCGCCCAGGAGCGCTATCTGGCGAAGGAAGGCATTTACGCCACGAATCTGACCGATCTCGACATCGTCCAGACCGCGCCGAAGTACTTCAACAACCCCACCGTGATGGACACGGGTTTCCCGACCAGCGACGGCGGCTCGCCGCACTGGCAGCTCACGCTGACCCGCAATTCGACGTCCAGCAGCTACGGCGGCTACACGGTCACCTTCGCCGAAACGGGCTATGACAAGTCAACCGCCGCGGGCACCGTTGGCGCTTACCCAGACATCAACCCGATGGGCAGCAACTAAGCAAGCCCACCGCAGGGCGCCGCTGCTCGCCGGGATGCGGCCCGTCGATTGTAGGAAGCGGCCCCAGTCGCCGACAGCGACCCTGGGTCGGCAATGTCGGTGACGGGAATCGCCTCCTACAGTGCAGCGGTGATTCCGCACAACAACGGCGGGCGGCCCGGCATGTTCCTGGCCGCCCGCTTGTTTTTTCCCGCCATGAAAACGTTGCTCGCCAAACTCGCCGTTCACAAGGCCGTCGGGCTCTATCTCGGGGAACGCGAGGTCGCCGTGAGCCAAGTCGCGGCCACCTTCTTTGGTCCTGTCGAGACGGCCGCGGCGGTCGTTCCCTGCACGGTCAACAACTGGGCCGACGTGGCCGACGAGTTGCTCCGGCCATTTATCAAGCGCAATCGGCGTCTGTCCGTCTCCATCGGACTCCCCAATTCGCGGCTGTTTTTTCACAGTCGCTTTGTCGCCAACCGCGCGACACCCACGCCGGAATCGATCCTGCAACAGGCTTTGGCCTCGCCAAACATCGGCGTTGAGGATCTGACCGTCGATCTGCTGCAAACCAACCTCGATAAGGCGGCGATCGCGAGTTTGGCCGTCTGTCGTAAGAAATACATGAGCGTCCTGATGATGACGCTGGAGGCGATGCGCATTCGCCCGCTGCGCGCCGAGCCGTGTCCCTGCGCCTTGGTCCGCGCAGCGGCGACGCAACATCCGTTTCCGCGCCGCGCCAAAATGCTCTTGTGCATCTTTCTCCAGGACGATCTGGGGCTTGCCACGCTGGTGTGCGATGGCCTCCCGTTGGCCTGGAAGGACTTTTCGCTGCCCGCCGGCGGAGAGGGAGCGGCCATTATTTCCGCGGCCCGAACGCTGCGAATTCAGCAACGGTTGCACGGCATCGAGCTGGCGCCGACGTACGCGATCATTTATGGTCGCCCCGACCTCGAGGAGCGGTTAGTCGCCGAGGAGTTTCCGTCACAGATGGAGACGCGTGTCCTTTGGAAAGCGGGGCCCGTGCTGGGGCCCGCGGCGATCGCCTATGGATTGGCCCTCGGCGGGCTTTCTCAGGATGCCAAGGCGTTTGATCTTTCTCGGCTGTTGAAGCCCCGCCCCTCGATCTGGGAAATCTTTCCCTGGAGCGAGCTGGCGTTCACCACGGCATTGGTTGGCTGTGCCGGGCTGTTTCTCGGCGCCCATGCGGCGAAACTCGACGATAGCTATGCCCGGGCGACCGCCGAGGCCAGCCGTTACAAGTGTCTCGGGTCGGTCGAGCCGAGCAAGCTGGATCCCGAGGCAAAAGCGCTCGGCAAGAAGATCGATGCGGTTCGCACGTTCTGCCAAACGCGAATTCTCTGGAGTAATTACACGGCCGATCTGGCCGCGCGATTGCCCGAAGGCGCCACAATCGAGAATATCGAGGCTAGAAACACCCTCCAAGTCGACCGAAAAGGCGGCGGCGGCAAACAGCATTTTGCCGTTCGGGCGCGAGCCCCGTTGGCCGACGACGGCTCGACGCCGCGCAATATCGACGCGTTTCTCACCGCACTGCGGAACGACCCCATCATTCAGCGCGACTTCAGCTCGGCCGAGTTGACAGGCATCAAGCAGAGCGCGTCGCTGAACAACTCGGAACGTTCTGCGGCCTTTGGCATCGTATGCAAGCCGAAAAACGGCGATAAGAAGAAGTAATCATCATGGTCCCACAAGAGCCCGGCGATCGCAGAAACAGCAAGCTGAAAGCACGGTTGCTGGAGGCTCTGCACAACCCGACACAGTTGCGGGTTTGCGTCATCGGCGCCATTTTGCTCATTGGCTACTATGCCGTCTTCGTGCCGCTCGACGGCCGCATCGCCCAGACCACGAGAAAATTGGCCCAGCAGAGGACGATCCTCGACCAGGCCGCGAACTTAGAGCAGCTCCAGAAGCAATATTCGGTCCTCGATCCGCGCGTCCCGCAACGAGCTAATTCCGAGGAATGGGTTCAATACCTGCTCAACGGAATTCGAGGCATGCCGGTCAAAATGAACGCGTTGGAGTGTCGCGAGCCGAAGCAGTTTGGTCCGCTGAAGGTCTTCAGCTTCCACATAGAGCTTGAGGGCACCTTCTTCGATCTGGACAAGTTTCTCCGTTGGATCGAATCGAACCGGCGGCTGTTCCGCGTTGACGAGGTTACCATCACGCCGATGATGGGCGCCGTTGGCGGCGGGATCATGCGACTTACCTTACTCGGACTGAGCGGCTAACATGGCAGTCAACGCAAACAAACTGGCGCCGCGCGTCGTTGCCCTGATCGTGGTGGGCTATTTCGTTTGGCCCAGCGTCGGGCAGCTACTGGAAAGCCACGAGCCGAAGAAGCCGCCACAAACCACGGAATTGGCGGCTTCGCTGCTGCGGCCGCCCATGTTGCCGCCGCCGAAGAAAGACCCGTTCGGACTGCCCGCCACAACGCCGGGCGACTCGGCCAAGGGCCAACTCAACGGCCGAGTCCGAATCGCAGCCGGCGGCGCCTTTGGCGCCGGCACCCCGTCTAACAGCGATGTCCCCGGACTGACGCTCGAGGGCACCTGCATCGTGGCCGACCAGCGACTCGCGATCATCAACGGACAGGTCTACGGTCCCAAGGAAAGCGTGGCCGGCACCGGCCCCGCGGCTGGCAACTATCGAGTCCTTGACGTGTTCCCGGACAGAGTGCTGGTCCAGTGCGATGGAAAGCAAATGGAACTTCGCTACTCGAACGCCCTGGCCTCGAAGCGCGAAGACTCTGGTCCCTTCGGTCAGTCCGGCGTTCGCGACGCGGCGCCTCGCGGAAGCGCCATGCCCAGCAGCCAGCCGTTCAGAGCAGGAAGGTGAACCGTGACCGCCACCGCCGAATTCAATCCGTCGCAGCCGCTGCTGGTCCAACTGCTGTTGTCTGCAGGCGTCCTTATCCCGCCCCAGCTCGAAGTGCTTCGCCAGATGCAGGCAAAGGAGCACGGCTCCCTAGAGACCATTCTCGTCAAGATGGGACTGGCTACCGAAGAGCAGGTCGCTAAGGCATACGCCGACTATCTGATGGTGCCGCTGTATGACGCGGGCCCGGAGGGCGCCGACATCACACTGGGCGGCTTGCTGCCGGAAAAACTCTGCCGCGACCATCTGTTCGTGCCCGTGTCGAGCACCGAAGACACCATCGACATCGCGTTCGCCGGCCTCGAAGACATGATGATGGTCGATGAGCTGCAACTGCTCACCGGTCTGTACGTGCGGCCGCTGGTCGCCCGACTGTCGGTCGTCGATGCGACGATCTCGACCCTGTACAAGAACACGGAGGGCGGAAGTCCTCAATTCCTCGGCGGGGCGAACGACTACGGCAACGCCAATAGTGGTTCGACCGACGATGACGCCGGAAACGATCCACAGCATGACGAAGACATTCTCGATCTGGATGTAGCGCCGCCGCCGGGCCAGGACGGCCATATCATTCGCATGGTCAACGAGATCCTGGAGCAGGCGTTGCGCATCGGCGCGAGCGATATTCATCTCGAGCCGTTTGAAGATGCCTGCGCAGTCCGTCTCCGCGTCGACGGCGTGCTGCGCGAGTTGGCCCCGCCGCCGCGGTCGCAATTCGTGCCCGTGGTCTCGCGATTTAAAATTCTTGCACGCATGGACATCGCCGAGAAGCGCGTGCCGCAAGACGGCGCTATCGCGCTGCGGACCGCCGGCAAGCGCGTGGATCTCCGCGTCAGCACCGTGCCGACCGTCTACGGCGAGAAGATGGTCATGCGACTTTTGGACAAAGGCGCCATCCCCATTGAGCTGACAGGGCTCGGTTTCGACGAACGTCAGTCCAAGGACTTGATCGAGTCGATTCAGATGCCGCACGGGCTCATGCTCGTGACTGGCCCAACCGGTAGCGGGAAAAGCACGACGCTGTACGCCTGTCTGAACATGTTGAATGAGCCGGACACCAACATCTGCACGGTCGAGGACCCGGTCGAGTACAAGTTCAAGGGCATGAATCAGGTCCAGGTCAAGACCCAAGTCGGGTTGACGTTCGCCGGAGCGCTCCGCGCATTCTTGCGGCAAGACCCCGACGTCATCATGGTCGGCGAGGTCCGCGACCAAGAGACCGCCGGCATTTGTCTGCGAGCCGCACTGACCGGCCACTTCGTCCTCTCGACGATTCACACCAACGATTCGTTGTCGGCCGTCAACCGTTTGGTGGACATGGGCATCGAGCCCTTCCTGCTGGCATCGACGCTCCGCGTGCTGGAGGCCCAGCGATTGATCCGCAAGCTCTGCCAGCATTGCCGAGAGCCCTATGACTGCGATGAGGAAACGGCCAAACGCTATGGACTGGAGGCGGGGATGACCCTGCACCGTCCGAAGGGCTGCGACCACTGTCGCGGCAGCGGCTACAAAGGTCGCGTTGGCGTATTCGAGGTAATCCGCATTACCAGTCGAATGGCCTCCCTGATCCAGGCGAAAGCGCCGCTCCCACAGCTCCGAACCGCCGCGCGAGAGCAGGGCATGAAGCTACTCTTGGATAGCGGACTGGACAAAGTGCGTTCTGGCGCCAGCAGCCTCGAAGAGGTGCTGACCGTGGCCACCAGCGAGGAGGAGTAGCCAAGTGATCGAACAACGTCGCTACCAGCGTGTTCCCTACTTCCGCCCATTGCAGGTTTCGGTGTTGCCGAACGGTCCGATTTTCCCAGCCAACTCGTTCGACATCAGTCGCGGCGGTGTGGGCCTGATGGCCGCCGTCTCGCTGCAACGCGGACAAAGCGTCGCCGTTCTGTTCAAGCTGCAAGACCAGCAGCGACAACCCGTCGACGTTCGCGTCATGGGCAAGGTGGCATACACGCGGGCAGACGAAAACGGCAATTACGTCGGTATTGAATTTTTGGAACCCGTGAGCGAATCATCGCAACCCCTGTTAGCCCACGTTCTCGACAACCTGTAAGACAATCGCCGTTCGGCCGGACACGCCGCCGAAAAGCCGTGTTGTCATCGCGATGTCGAAACAACCTGTCGCAAGCGAGTTGATGAACGGTCATCACGCGTGGCGCGGGGGGCAGAGAAAGGTGCACTGTCGTGGCGTTTGAAGACTGGTTCATCGCGCGTGCCCGAGTCTCCAGCAAGCCGCATAAGGCGGTCTCCCTGGACGACAAGATGACCTTTTTTCATCAATTGGCCACGTTGGTGTCGTCGGGCACCCCGTTGTTGCAGGCTCTGCAAATCTGCGCCGAGCAAACCCAGAGTCTCAAACTGCGCGAGGTCCTCAGTCAAATCGCCGGCCGCGTGGCTGCGGGAAGTTCAGTCCACACCGCCGCCGCCAACTTCCCAAAAGTGTTCCGCCGCAACTGGGTCGAGGTGATTCGAACCGGCGAAATCACTGGCCAAATGGCTCTCGTGCTTGAAGAGTTGAACAAACAGATTCACGAGTCGCGCGCCACGAGCCGCAAGGTCAAGGCGGCCATGACGTACCCGATCATCTTGATCTGCTTCGCCGTCGGGGCGGTCACCCTCATGTTGTGGCTCGTGATCCCCACATTCGCCGGCATGTTCAAAGACCTTGGCGCCGAGTTGCCAGCCATCACGCAGTTCGTCGTGAATCTCTCGAACTTCGTCGTCAAATACGGCATTTTCCTGTTTTTCATCATCGCCGGGGCCATCGCCGGCATCCGCATGTACGCAAGAACGGACGCCGGCCGTCGACTATTCCTCGGCGTTGGCATCGCGCTGCCGGTCTTTGGCGACATGATTGTTCAATCGGCCATGTATCAGTTCGCCTCCAACATCTCGTTGCTGCTCAAGAGCGGTATTCCGATGTTGGAGACGTTGGCCACGCTCGAAGGCGTCTTCCACGAAAACCCGATCTACCGCGAGGCGCTGGCCCAAGTGCAGGGTCGCGTCTCGGCCGGGCGGCCGCTCGCCGCTTCGCTCGAGGAAACCGAGCTGTTCACCTCGATGTTGAGCAACATGGTTCGCATCGGTGAGGAATCGGGCAAATTGCCGTCGGTGATGGAACAGATCGCGCCGTATTACAAAGAAAAGATGGAAAGCATGATCGCCCGCGCCACCAAGCTGATGGAGCCGGTAATCATCATGGGCATGGGCATCACCGTCGCCGGCATGATGATGTCCATTTACCTACCCATGTTTGAAATGGCTGGAAAAGTTCACTAATCGAGGTCTCGCCTTCCTGCGAGGGAAATGCGACAGGGCGAAGGGCGTTGGATGATCGCAGCACGTGCTGAAGCGACGCGACGATGGTTCCGTCGAATCCTGCGACGGCTATCGCCGGCTGCGCTGCCGTGTCGGCTGGTCCCGCCGTCCCCCTGGCGCCGTCGTTCCGCTCGCGGCTTTACCTTGGTCGAGTTGATGATCGTGCTGACGGTCATTTCGATCATGGCTGCCATGTGCATTCCGACGTTCCAGAGGGCCGTCGAGCAATCGCGCGCCGATATTGCCGCCGCCAACCTCCGCGCCGTCTGGGCCGCCGAGCGGCTCTACTGGCTTGAATACCGCGCCTACACAGATCAGTTCGACGCCCTGCGTGCCATGGGCGCCCTCGATCAGGCCTTTCCCACCGTCGGCAACTACGGTTACGCATTGTCCTCCGACGGCTCCACCTTCACGGCTACGGCGACCACGAGCAGCGGCGCCGAGGCGGTGATCACCATCGACCAGAATGGAACCATCATCGCCACCGGCGTGACGTTGGGTGTTCAGTTTCAATAGGGGCTCGGGCAATGAAAGCGGCAGTGGGACAAAACGAAAGGCTTTGCATGTCGCCGCGGTCCCGGCGTGCCGGCCGGCCGTCGCGCGGCTTCACCTTTCTGGAGCTGATTGTCTCGCTCGTGGTCTTCAGCGTGGCCGTCGCGGGATTGTTCCCGCTGCTGGTGATCTTGTCCCGCGAGTTGCAGCCGCTCGAAAAGAAGGCGACCGACGGCGTCGTCACTTACGACTGCCGAAGCCCGGCCCGGGACGGCGCCACCACCGGCACGGGTCTCAGCTACGTGCAACACACCTGGTATCTCACGCCGTTCAACGAGCCCTGGGCGCGCAAGCTGGGGGCAGGCGTTCAGATCGCATTGACCGATACGTCCTTCAATTCGGCGTCACCCACGTCGACGGCCTTGCCCGTCGTGACCTCTGACGACGACGACGACACGACCGACGCTGACGGCGACGGACTCGAAGACTACACTCAGGTGGGCAACATCGACACGGGGCCCTGGAGCCTCGGCGCCACCGGCTCTTCGATTGCTGGCCGTGACGACTATCACTACTATCCGTCTCTGCCAACGGCCAAGACGCCCGGCTACGCCTACTGGTATTTCACGGTGACGAAGGCGGGCTGGTACGTCATCGAGGCCACCTGGCCCACCAGTACGGGCTTGACCCTTGCCACGGATGCCCAGTTCGGCATTTCGATCAACAGTGGCACCGAGACCGTGGTCTCGATCAACCAGCAAGTGGCCCCCGGCGACGAACAAGATTCAGCCGGCACGGGGTGGGCGAAGCTCGCCGAGCCGGTCTATCTGGCGGCCGCCACCCGCGTCACCGTCAGCTTGCACGCCAGGCCAAGCGACGACACCACCAGTTACGTCCTCGCCGACGGAGTTCGGCTCGTCGGCGCCGAAAACACTGTGCGGCTCGACGGCGCCGTTCTGCGATCGCTCTCGGGCGTCAACAACAACAGCAACAACGAAGACATTACGGTCCGGACGGCAATCAGCATCAACTTGCCGCAGGTCCCATGACCCACGCATCGCTCGCAATCCACGATCTCCGATGTCGCCGACGGTCGCCCGATGGTGTCCGGCGCCGGTCGACCTCGCGCGGCATGCGACGCGGTTTCACTCTGATCGAGGTCATGCTGGCCAGCGGACTCACGGTCTTCTTGGCGATCGTGCTCTCGACGGCTTGGGTTGCCCTGAGCCGGCCGACGGCCGAACTGATCGCTTGGAGCCAACTGTTTCAGGAAGTGGACATGGCCGTTGCATCGCTCGCCCGCGATCTCGGCGGCAGCCTTCCGGACAACGGGCTTGGCGGCAAGACGCAAGGTCGGTTGCTCGCGTGCAAGCGCGTCAGCGACAGCGGCGACCACCTGTGGCTCTGTTACGATGGCGGGACAAGCCCGGACGGGGTCGCCGTTTGGAGCTCGCCGACCGACGATACGACGGTCGAATACTACGTTGATCCGACCACCGATTCGACATCGAACCGGTATCAGCGGCTGCTGCGAGTCAAGCATGTGGGCGGCGTGGCGACGACATTCACCGTCGCTCGGTACGTGACGAGCATGAATATCACGGAAAGCAGCTCCAGTACGCTGCGCATTGAGCTAAACTTTCAGTTTAACGGATTCATTCCCAAGGGAAGTGGCACGCCACTGAGTCGGCAATGCATCCTGATCGTGAAAAAAACGCCGTGAGAAAGAGCCCCGCGGAGCGTCGCGGCTACGCACTGATGCTGGTGATGCTTTTCGTGGTGCTCTTTGGCGCCATGCTTGGCGTCGCCTGGCGCCGTGTCGCGTCGGCCATTCGCGTCGAGCACGCCTTGGCCGTCCGCACGCACGCGGACAAGGGCAGCCTCCAGGCGCTCGATCTCGCCATGCGAGTTCTCGAAACGCGGCTGCGTCGCGATTCACTGAGCGTTCCAAAGATCGATGTCGCGGCCGACCTGACGGCCGGCAGCCCCGATTTGCGGCAATCGCCTTGCCGGTGCAAAGTGCAGTTCGACGTGTCCGAGGACGCCACGAGTCCCAAGTGGCAATGGTACAAGGTCGTTTTCACACGCGTTGGCGACAACACCGACGGCACGAGCGTCTGGTCCGTCGGCGTTTCAGTCGCTCAATCGGGCGAAGACCTGGCCAGCTACATTGCAATGCCAACCAATCCGCCGTAACCACGGGAGCTTTGCGAGACAGTCTTCGATTGCCGCTCGGATTAGCGATTGCCGACACACCTTGCGATACCTCACCATGAATGTGCCAACCGAAATGCCCATTGACGCTCCGAAGCCAGTGCCGCCCGGAGTTGAGCAGCGGGAGAAGTCCGACCGTCGTCAATCGCCCACGAGTCCGCGGGGATGCTTTCCGCTGGCCGGCCGTCGCAAGCGTCAGCGACGCGCCGAGGAACATCGCCAGCCCTACTTCGTGGATCGGTTCTCGTCGACGCTGCTGATCTTGGTGCTCATGTTGTTGATGGCCTCGCTCGTCGATGCCCTGCTAACCTTGCGACTGATTCAGGCTGGCGGCACGGAAATCAATCCGCTCATGGATCGTCTTCTAAGCATGGGCGTCGTTCCTTTTCTGATTGGCAAGTACATCCTGACCGCCATCGGCCTGCCTTTGCTGGTCATCTTCAAGAACTTCTATCTCTTCGGCACGCGGTTTCGCATTGGATACCTATTTCCCGTGCTGCTGTCGCTCTACGCCGTGCTGATTGGCTATCAGCTCGTGCTGATGCACCGCGCCGCCGCGTTCTGATGGGAAGCGGCTCGCTCGGCATGGCTCGCGCGCTGCGCGCGGCAAATGGCCTCGCAGCGCCGTGGCCATCGTGCTGAAGGATGGCGCGACCGGGCCCGAACCTCGGGTTGCACCGGAGACCCGTGGGCACGCCCGGGGCGGCGCGTTTTGGGTCACCAAATCGTGACACGTTTCTCGGGTGGTAGGTACATCTTGTCGCCCGGCTTGACACCGAATGCCGAGTAAAAGCTTGGCACGTTTCGCGGCGTGCCGTTCGCTCGGTACTCGGCTGGCGAGTGTGGATCGACCAGAAGCCGATTCTTCATGTCGTCCTCGCGATACTTGCATCGCCACACTTGGGCAAAACCCATGAAGAACCGCTGATCGCCGGTGAGCCCATCGATCAAGGGCGCCTCCGCGCTGCCTAGTGATGCGCGGTAGGCCGCGTGGGCGATGGTCATTCCGCTCAGGTCGCCAATGTTCTCGCCCAAGGTGAACTTGCCGTTGACCCTAAAGCCCGGAAACGGCTCGAACTGATCGTATTGAGCCACGAGCATCGCGCCACGCTTGTCGAACTCGGCCCGATCGGCCTTCGTCCACCAGTCAACCAGGTTTCCGGCGCCGTCCCACTTCGAGCCTTGATCGTCGAAACCGTGACCAATCTCGTGTCCAATGACGGCGCCGATGCCGCCATAATTGACCGCGTCATCGGCAGCCAAGTTGAAAAACGGCGGCTGCAAGATGGCGGCCGGAAATACGATCTCGTTCATGTGGGGATTGTAATAAGCGTTGACCGTTTGCGGCGTCATGTGCCACTCGTCGCGGTCCACCGGCTTGCCAAGCTTCGCAAGCATCCAGTCCCACTCGAAGATCGTCGCACGCTGGATGTTGCCAACCAAGTCGTCGCGACGAATCTCTAGACGCGAATAGTCTCGCCACTTCTTGGGATACCCGATCTTGGGTGTGAACATGGCCAACTTGGCCAGCGCCTTCCGCTTGGTTTCCGATCCCATCCATTGGTTGTCTCGGAACGCCTGGCCGTAGGCCGCGATGATGTTGGCCACCATTCGATCCATGCGGGCCTTTGCCTCGGGCGGAAAGTGCTTCTCGACGTAGATCTTGCCGATGGCCTCGCCGAGCGTGCCCTCGACGGCGCCGATGGCTCGCTTCCAACGATCGCGGTTCTTCGGCGTGCCGTGAAGGACGGTGCCGTAGAACGCGAAATCGGCGTCGGCCAGTTCCTTGTTGAGCAGACTTGCATAGGCATGCACCACCTTCCACTTGAGCCACGCCTTCCAGGTGGCCAAGGGCACGGCGTCGACCAATCGCGCCATCCCGGCAACGTAAGACGGCTGGGCGACAATCACTTCTTGCGGACTGCCTGCGCCGACCGTCTCGAAGTATCGCGCCCAATCGAACTCTGGGGCCAATTGCGAAAGCTCGGCGAGCGTCTTCTTGTTGTAGGTTTTGATCGTGTCGCGGCATTCGAGCTTCGACCACTGGGCTTTCGCCAGTTGCGTCTCGAAGGCCACGATGTCCGCGGCCGCTTGCTTGGCGTCGGGAATCTTCGCCAACGTCAACATCCGTTCGACGTGGGCGGCATACGCGGCCAGCTTTTTCGAGAACTTGGCATCCCAATAATAGTTGCGCTCGGGAAGCCCCAGACCGTGCTGGTACAAATACAGAATTGTTCGCGCCGAGTCTTTGGCGTCCGTATTCACGTGGCAAGCCACGGGGCCGGAAACGCCCGCCCGCTCCAATTCGGCCAACGATCGGATCAGGTCCGGCTTCGTCTCGATCCGGTCGATCGTGGCCAGGGTCGCCGCGATGGGCTTGATGCCAAGCTGCTCGGCGCGGCCGTCGTCCATGTACGACGCGTACATGTCGCCGATCTTCTGCCGCTCGGAACCGGGCGTGTTATCCTTCGCGTTGGCGCATGTCTCGATGATCTCACGCAGATCCTTCTGCGTCTGCTCGGCGACCTTCAGGAAGACGCCTTCGCTCGAATGATCGGGTGCGATTTTCGCCTTGGCCAGCCAGGCGCCATTGACGGCGCGAAACAGATCGTCCTGCGGCCGCACGTTCTTGTCCATCGCGGTCATGTCGATCCCGCTGACAAGCGGCTTCTCGCTCGCGACGCTTGTCGACCGCATCGCGGAAGTCAGACAGACGATCAGCAACGACGCAGCCATCGCAAAGCACAACGTTCTCTTCATCGAAGTCACTCTCCAGGGGGCTCGGTTCACGGCGAAACTTCCATGATACGTTAGCACGGCAGGCCCGGCAACGGCCCTGGGTGTTCGCATCCACGGGCATCCGGACGGCGCACGACCGCCAAACCACATGCTTTGAAGGACTTTTGCCGCCGGATCGATCCGATGGCGGGGGGACCACGGCCGCGGAGCACCAAAAGCTCTGCTGCCACGGCGAACGGCCGGCCTGTCAGAAACGCGATTTATCGCGTTATTCTCTTTTGATACTCGCGGCTAGCCGTTTCGAGCGTGTGGCGTTCCTCGGCCGTGAGACTCGCCTCGCCCTGGCGCGAGATCTTTTCCAGGATGCGATCGACTTCCCGATTCAGCTCGGGCTCCGGCTCGTCGTCGGGCTGGCGCACACGCAGACGGGGCTTTGGACGCAACGGGAACTTCGGCCAGTGGAGACTCTGCGTCAGCCGAGTCAAATTCCATCGCTGTTCGTAGTAGATGAAGGCGAAGGCGGCGCCGGCCAGGTGAGCCGAGAAAGCGATGTTGCTGCCCTGACGCGCGCCGAACGCCCCAAGCATGTCGAGACCGACGAAGAGCACGCCGGCGAGCCAGGCCGGCATCGGGATCACGAAGAACAACAGGATAGTGGCCCGCGGGTAGTTCAAGGCGAACAGAATCACGATGCCCGAGATTGCGCCGGACGCCCCGTACATCGCCGCGAAGGGCGTGCCGCTTATCTTGTTCGCGACGGCCCAGACGATCGATGCGAAAACGACCATCACCAAGTACAGCCGCAGGAACTCCTTGGGCCCGTAAGTCTCCTCGATAGGACGCCCGAAGAAAAACAGGGCGATCATATTGAAGAGGATATGCTCGAAGCTGGCGGGCGCATGGGCGAATCCGGCGGTTAGGAACTGCCACCAGAGCCAGGGATGACTGAGCGTGTCGCGCAGGACGCCCTCGCCCATGCCGCGTGGAAGCACGTTGACCGCCATGTGCTTCGCAAGCCAGCCTTGGCCCAGCGAAGGCCCTGACAGAAGCAGGCCGTCGATCAGCCAGACGGCCACATTGACGGCAATAAGCACCGAGACGACGGACCAACGGCCAGAGGGCGAGAACCCGGAGCGTTGGACCTGCCGGTAGTAGGGACGATCGTAAATACCCACGCCGTTGTTATTGCCTCTCCGCGCCGGAGGATTGGGCCATGGCGTGGGTTCGCCGGTCAATCCGTTCGGCGGCCTCGAGTTGATACTTGGCGATCCGGCCGGCCTTGGCCTGATTGTCCTTGAGCAATTGCTCGGCGGTCGCTTGCACCTTGGCAAGCGCTTCCTTGAACTTGGCGAGATAGCTGGACACGAGGTCGCGCTGAGCGACCATCTTGGCCAGTTCTTCCTTGGCGGCAGCAATGTCCCGCGTACAAGCATCGGCCTGTTTCTGCGCCAAGGCCAACGATTCCTTCACGAGCGACTTGTCGCGTCCGGCCGCGTCGATGGCGTCGGTCAAGAGAATGTGCTTCTCCTGGGCCGCGCGAAACAGAACGCCGTAGTCGTGCAGCGGCCGGACGTACTTGCCGTCGACGACGTTTTCCTTCGGATCTTCCTTCGAGGCGGGCTTTCCGTCCTTCAGGTACTGGGCCACGCTGTCGGCTGGCAACAGGGCCTTCTTTTCAGCATCGGACAGCCCAGCGAAAATCTCGTGATTATCCTGCGGGATCGACTCGTAAAGGGTCCAGGCGCCGCGGGAAACGACCAGACCTTCCATCTCGCGGGCGAACATTTTGGTGGCCGGCTTCAGCGAGATCTGCTTGCCAGCCACTCGAACGACGACAAACTGGCCCAGATAGCGTCCCTTGCGCTGTGCGTCGGCGTCTTCAAAGGCACAGAGCACCGTGCCCTTGACGATGCCGTGCGGTGCCGGCTTTTCGATGGTGATGTTGACGTCGGCCGTTCCTTCGGTGCGCCGGATGTTGGTAATCCTGGCGGGACAGTGGAACCAAGCCCGGCGGCGATCGACAAGCAGATTGTGCAGTTCGAGGCGGACTTGCCGGATGCCAGGCTGCTCGACTTTGCCGTTGGTTTCAACGCCGTCCATCAGCCGCTGATTCTCGGCTTTAGTCTGGGCAATCTGTTTCTCGGCCTCGGCGGCCTTTTGACGCCAGTAGGTGTGGGTCTTGAGGGTTCTAGCGCCGAGGTAGAAAAATCCGACCGACGCCAAGGCGATCAAACCAACCAAGACCTTGTTCCAGATGCTCATAAAGCCTCTCCAGCGGTGTCCCTGAAACTTGATGATAATCAGGCCCCCTGGCGCCGTCAAGTTTTTGCCGGCGTGTAGAACCTTCCCTGATGGCGTATAATAAATGCAGGCGACGAGGGTACTATTACCACTCTGTTAGGGTAAGTGACTACACCCACGCGCAACATTGGTTGGGAGCCCATCATGAAGGCAGCATTCATTGAGAAAACTGGTCCTCCCGAAAACATCCAGTTCGGGGATCTGCCGAAGCCAAAGCCGGCGGCCGGACAAGTGCTCGTCAAGGTGAAAGCCGTTGCGCTGAATCCGGTGGATACGTATGTCCGCTCTGGAGCGTACCCGGGCGAGCTCCCGCGGCCGTTCATCGTGGGCTGCGATCTCGCGGGGGTCGTCGAGTCCATCGGGCCGGGGGTCACGCGGTTCCACGAAGGTGCCCGAGTCTGGGGCAGCAATCAGGGCTTGCAAGGCCGGCAGGGCACCTTTGCCGAATATGCGGCCGTTGATGAGCAATGGCTTTATGCGATACCAGACGGAGTGTCCTATCAGGATGCGGCGGCCGTCGCGCTGGTTGGCATCACGGCCCATCTCGGGTTGTTCCGCGAGGGCCAGTTGAAGATGGGCGAGTCGCTGTTCGTTGGCGGCGGCGCCGGCGGCGTTGGCTCTTGCGCGATCCAGATGGCCCGGGCCATCGGCGCTCGGGTGTGCGCCACGTCCGGCGATCCGCGCAAGGTGGAACTGTGCCGGCAGCTTGGCGCCACGCTCGCCCTCAATTACAAGACGAGTGATATCGATGCCGCCCTGGAGCGGTTCGGCCCCATCGACGTGTGGTTTGAAACTCGGCGCGACCAGCAGATCGAGCAGGCGATTCGACGGATGGCGCAGCGTGGGCGAATGATCGTCATGGCGGGCGACGACTCGCAGCCGCGGTTTCCCGTTCGCCAGTTCTTCGTCAAAGACTGTCGGTTGCTTGGCTTTGCCATGTTCAACGCGTCGGCCGAAGAGCAGCGGAAGTGCGCGGCCGAGATCAACCGCTGGTTGGCGCGGGGTCGGCTGAAGCCACAGATTGGGCGTGTCATGAAGCTCTCCGAAGCCGCCGAAGCCCACCGGCTGCAGGAGGAAAACACGCTGCACGGAGCCGGTACCCTGACCGGCAAGATCGTACTCGTGCCCTAAAGGACCGCCACCGACAACGACTCTGCGCCCTTTCGGGACGTGGGCGCCGGAGGAGGTCTACCCCCTGGCTGTGAGACGGCCGGGCTGTTATGCTGGGCCGCATGACACCCAAGTTCCTCTATTTCGATCTCGGCCGAGTGTTGGTCAACTTCAGCGTCGAGCGGATGCTCGACCAGATGGCCGCCGTAGCGGGCATTACGGCCGATGCGGTCCGCGAAGCCGTCTTCGCCCAGGGCCTCATGCAGCAGCACGAGACCGGCCGGATTTCGGCACGCGAGTTTTGCGAGGCGTTTGGCAAAGCGACCGGCACCCGAGTGGATTTTGAGCGGCTTAGGGAGGCCGCCACCGACATCTTCGAGGTCAACGATCCCGTGCTCTCCGTGGTGGCCCAGCTTCAGCAGGCCGGCTATCCGATGGGCATTCTCTCTAACACATGTGACCTCCACTGGGAGCATTGCGTCCGCCGCTATCGGGTGGTGGAACTTGGATTCCGGGTCTATGCTCTGAGCCAGAGGATCGGCGCCATGAAGCCGGACGCCGCCATTTATCAGGCGGCCGCCAAGTTGGCAGGCTACGCGCCCGAGGAGATCTTCTTCGTCGACGACACGGCTGGGCACGTCGAGGGCGCGAAGGCCATTGGTTTCGACGCCGTGCAGTTCACCACGGCCGAGGCATTGGCCGACGACCTACGGCATCGCGGCGTGCGGTTCAATTACTAGCCGTTGCCAGCGGTCAGCCAGTAGCTTTCGGCCATCAGCCACCGCCGCCGGGCCGTGGCACTCTGGGTATCTTCAAGACAGGTGTTCTGCGCAAGCGGTACCAAGGTCATGCTAGCCACGTCGGCAGGCAAGGGAAGATGGAATAAACTCCCGTTCCAGCAAAACCCGAAAAGTATCCACAGTGCATTGTGCCGGCAGTCGGATGTCTGCAGGCCGTCCATCTTACCCAAAGAGCCTTGCTGTGCCTCGCCTGTCGATAGTTATTCCGCTTTTGGGTGACGCTTCCCAGTTGGACGATACGCTGGTTTCCGTTTTGGAAAACCGGCCCGCCCACTGCGAGATCCTGGTGGTCCACAACCGGCCCTACGCCGATCCGTACGGCTTGGCGGGCGAAGTGCGGTTCATCGAAGCGCCGCGAGGCGCGAAGATGGCCGAGTGCTTGAACCTCGGGCTCCGGGCGAGCCGGGCGGCCGTCGTTCACGTGCTGACCTGTGGCGTTGAAGTGACCTCGGGCTGGGCCGAACAGGCCGTGCGTCACTTCCGCGACGCCGAGGTCGCCGCCGTGGCGCCGCTGGTCACCTCCAGCGACGAGCCAAGCCAAGTGGTCTCGGCCGGGCTAGGCTACCGGGCGGAAGGCACCGCGTGGCGTTTGTGCCAAGGCGTTCCGGTCGACCAGGTGGACGCGTGCCAGAGCGAGCTCTGCGGCCCCGATACGCTGGCTGCGTTCTACTGCAAATCGACGCTGGCCGCCATCGGCGGCTTCCCGACGCATTCCACCGACACATTGACAGGCATTGATACGGCCCTGGCAATTCGCCAAGCCGGCTTTCGTTGCGTCTTGGAACCGTCATGCCAAGCCCGAGTGCAGCACCATGCCGTGCGACCACGGCGTGCGATTCGACGTGGCCGAGACGCCGAGCGGCTCTTCTGGCGTTGGGCGTCGGCCCACGGCCTGTTCCGCTCGGTGGCGGGCCACGCCGCGCTGGTTGCCGGCGAGTGCGTGATCGGACTGTGGCGGCCGCTGCTGCTCTTGCAGTTGCTGGGCCGCGTCTGGGGAGCGATCCACCTGATTTCCAGCCGCATTCGCTCGAAGCCGTCGGAAACCGGGGTTGCCGAAGACCCGGCCGTGATTTCCATGACGGAGTACGAACCCGACGTTTGCCATCGACCGCAGCGATCCTCCAACGCGGCGTGAATGGTTTGCCGTCGGCGCTGTCGTTGACCAAGATCAGCCACCAATCCGCGCGGCAACCTAGATCACTTCCAGCAAGTCTTCCTCTCGCTCTGTCACCTCGAAGGCTCGCTCGATGGGCCCGGATGCCCCGCGACGGCTGCCGGGATAGAACAGCTCGACGGCTGCCTCGAACTGGCGAAGCTCGGGCTGATCGTCGCCGTTGGCGCCTTCGGCGGTGTCGCCGCGGAACTTCTCACGCAATTCGTGGACCTGATGGCGACCGGTCGGCCAACGGACCATCATGATGTCGTTGATCGCATTGAGCAGTTGGTAGACCCTCGCCCGCGTGAGGCCCATCTGCCGAGCGGCTTGGCGGACACTCGTGATCGGGCCGCCAATGCCCAAGCGGCATTCGGCCAGGGCGGCGACCTGTCGCGAGGCGTCGATACGAACCTGCTCTAGCAACGGCTCGATGAAGTTGGCGGCGATCTCCTCCGAGGAGGGCCGTTTGGCGCGCTGCAAGATGTCGCCGGTCCAGCGTTCCACGGCATCGATCCGGCTGGGCATGATTCGCACGACGAGATGGTCCTGAATGTCCATCCGCCCGACGATTGCATGGACAGCGTGAAAGACTTCGATGATGGCCGCGACGCGCTTCTCGCCATGTGTTTTCATGGCGCGAATTTCGGCCAGCGTCGAGCCGGTGTAGGCCGCCATCGGCGTGTTCCAGACAACGCGAGTCATGCGTTGCAGGCTGGGGGCCATCCGTCCAAGGGGCTCGCCGGCCAGACCGTGACGGACAACGCTGGCGCGCCACTGCGCCCAGGTGACCTCGGAGATGTTCGTGAGATTCGGGTGACTGTCGCCATGACCATCGCCAGCGACTGCCTTGGCGGTGGGCGGGTTGAGGATGACGGCCGGCAGGTCGGCCGGATCGGTTTTCGCCGCCCGAGCTAGCAATTGGACGAGCGATGCGGTCTTTTTGCGGCCGATGCCAGGCGTTGCGGTGAGCTCCTCGAACGGGACTGCCAGAATTTCCCGAAGCGAGCGACCGAGGAACGCCAGCGGCAGCCGGCGGTCCGTCGGCAGGGCCCAATAGCCGAGAGGCTTGTCGAGATGTTCCGCATACTCGGACGAGAGCAGCATTTGCCGGAGGCCCTCAAAGCGGCCCACGACCTGCATCTCCTCTGCCGAGATTGTCCTCACGACTGACATCGTTCGGCCTCGCTTGCCCCCACACCGGGTGTATCGTCACTATTCTCGCAGCCGCAGCTCGGGTTGGTCAAGCGTTTTTCAAAAATCGAGTGGTAAAAATAGGAAAACTATTACCCCGCTCAAGGGGAGGTATTCATCATTGGCTGCCCGAGCGCGCCGGCAGCGCTGCGCCGCTCCAGCGGGTCGAGGGCGGGCGCTGTTATTTTCCGGTCTCGCCCGTTGGCGGCAATTCGATAGAATGAGCCGGGCAATTTGGCAACCGCAGAGACCCTTACCGTCCTCTCCGAAACAGAGCGGACCTCCCCTGGAGACAAATCCCATCATGGCCCAAGCCGAAGAAGTCCAGGTCACGCCGGGGATGCAACGCTACATCGACAAGAACAACGCCTACCTGGCCAACCGTGATCGGTACATCCACGAGGAGGTCAAGAAGTGGAAGTTCGACACGATCGCCGTGCACGGACTGTACACGGTCGCCGACGCCATCGAGGACTACCAAGGGGCCATCATCGAACCGATCTTCATGAGTTCGTCGCAGGCCTACCGCGACTCGGACGAAATGGCTGCCGCGCTGGCCTACCTGATCCCCACGTGGTGCTACTCGCGGATCGCCAACCCGTCGACCTATTACTACGAATGGGCGCTGGCCCTGTTGGAAGGCTACGGCTTTGACGGCGAGACCAGTTGCTGTTCGACCTCGTCCGGCATGGCGGCCATCATGACGGCCGTGCAACCGTTCCTCGTGAACCGCACGCACCACAAGCTCGAACCGAGGAACTTCGTGGCCACGGCCAAGTGCTATGGCGGCACGTTTCAGCAATTCAGCGTCCGGCTGATGGAAGAGCGCGACATCGAGTGCCGCTGGGTGCATGATGGCGGCAATCTGGATGAGTGGGCGTCAAAAATCGACGCCAACACCCGGTTCCTCTACGGCGAGCTTCCGAGCAACCCCGGGCAAGGCTTTTTCGACGTGCGGGAGGTCGCCGATTTGGCGCACGAACATGGGCTGCCGTTGATTTGTGACAGCACGGTCGCCACACCGGCCCTGTTGCGACCGATCTGTCATGGCGCCGATATCGTCGTCCAGTCGGTCACCAAAACACTCTGCTCCAGCGGTTTTGGCGTCTGCGGCGCCGTCATCGCTCGAAAGAACCTGGTGACGAACATCGACAACGACGCGATGCGAAGCGATTTCGCGTCTTACGTCAAATACTTGCCGAATCGGGATTACGGTCCGAATTTGCACCCGATGCAGGCCATCATGGCGCTGAACGACATTCGCACGCTGCGATCAAAAGTCGATATGATGAGCCGCAATGCGATGCGGGTCGCGCGGTTCCTGGAGCAGCACCCGCGTGTCGAGCGCGTCGAGTATCTGGGGCTACCGAGCCATCCGCTGCATTCGTTGGCCAGCCGGTATCTCTGGCTCGTGGACGCCCAGTACGACGAGCTTTATGGGAAGCCGGTGAACCGCTATGGCCACCTGCTTTCGTTTTGCGTTCGCGGCGGCGCCGAGGCCGCCCGAAAGATGTTCGATCGCCTGCAACGCATCTGGCGGGCAACCGACCTGGGCCGCATCAAGAGCGTGGCCACGATTCCGGCCATCTCGACCCATCAGCAGCAAGGCGAGAAGGGACGCGAGTTGGCCCAAATCCCGCCCAACCTGGTCCGTCTCTGCGTCGGCGGCGAACACCCCGACGACATTATCGCCGACCTGGAACGGGCGCTTGGGTAAAAGGCGTCTCCTCTTCGCCGGCAAAGCGGAAATGCACGCGTGCATCAGCGGAACGCAATGTCGGAAGCAGGAAGGCAATCCATCTTGTCGCGGCTCCCCGGACGGGTTATACATTCAATTCATGAGCATTGGAGCAACTCAGTCCTGCATCGAAGGCTTCGTACCGGCGGAGTTGGCTTTCTTGGCCGATCTCCAAACGGCCATTCCGGCGATTGCCAAGGACGCGCGCCTCACGGGACTCGTTGAGGAAGCAGTCAAACGAATCCCAACCAATCACGATTTGTTTCTGGGCGATGCTCGCGAAATGGAACTGGAACCAGAATCGGTGCATCTGGTGCTCACCTCGCCGCCCTACTGGACACTGAAGGAATACCGCGACACAGAAGGCCAGTTGGGGCACGTCGTTGACTATGAGACGTTCCTGGGCGATCTGGACGAAGTGTGGTCCCGCTGCTTCCGGTCGCTTGTCCCGGGTGGAAGGCTCGTCTGCGTTGTGGGCGATGTCTGCCTGTCGCGTCGAAAGAACAACGGACGCCACACGGTGGTGCCGCTCCACGCATCCATTCAGGAACATTGCCGCCAGATCGGTTTCGACAACTTGGCTCCAATCATTTGGCACAAGATCGCCAATGCGGCGCATGAGGTCGAGAATGGCTCGTCGTTCCTTGGCAAGCCCTACGAGCCGAACGCAGTGATTAAGAACGACATCGAGTTCATTTTGATGGAGCGGAAGCCAGGCGGGTATCGCCAGCCCTCCCTAGCTACGCGGATCTTGAGCGTCATTTCCGACGCAAATCACAAAGCGTGGTTCCAGCAGATTTGGGAAGGAGTGACGGGCGCTTCAACGCGGAACCATCCGGCTCCGTATCCGCTGGAATTGGCCGAGCGACTGATTCGCATGTTCAGCTTTGTGGGCGATACGGTGCTCGATCCGTTCCTTGGCACCGGCACGACCACGTTGGCGGCAATGCAAAACGGCCGAAACTCGATTGGGTACGAGATCGACAAGGCGTACCTATCGTATGCCAGAAAACGAATCAAGAACGCGTCCGACTTCTTCAGCACTGGCAAGGTGAACGTCCATGGCAACGCCTGAACAACAGGTTGGGCAGGCGATCAAGATGTTCTGGTTGGTCCGTGACCGACAGAGCGTTGCGCAAGGGGGTAAGACAGGCGTCAAGGATGCGGGGTTACGCGCGGCCGTCACCGGAGGAAAGCATCTTGACGGGTTCATTCAGATTTGCCGTGACCTGTTTGTCAAAGCCGGTTTGCCAGAGACGCACATCTTCTGGCGAGATCAAAAGGAATTGCCCGGCTATTACCGCGCGGAGAAGAACTGGGACCTCGTCGTTGTGGCCGACGGCTCGTTGTTGGCGCTCATCGAGTTTAAGGCGCAGGTCGGCCCATCCTTCGGCAATAATTTTAACAACCGAACTGAGGAGGCGTTGGGCAACGCCACGGATCTTTGGGCTGCATACCGGGAAGGCGCCTTTCGCCCGTCCGCTCGGCCGTGGCTCGGCTATGTCTTCATTTTGGAGGACTGCGAAAAATCACGCAGCCCAGTCTCGGTCAAAGAGCCGCACTTCAGGGTCTTCCCCGAGTTTCGCAAGGCGTCCTACGCCAAGCGGTACGAAATCTTGCTGACGAAACTGCTCCGTGAACGCCTTTATGACGGAGCAAGTCTGCTGTTGGCATCGCGTCTCGGCGGAGCCCAAGGAAAGTATGCCTGTCCCTCGGAAGAACTCAGCTTCAGAACGTTTGCCGCGGGACTGAGCGCTCACGCTGCCGCGTTCGCTAAGATAAAAAGATGAACAGCCGGTGGCAATCGCCTGCACCACGGTGTGGCGGCGGCAGTTGTCGTTTACACGGGCCATTGGTCGTTCTCGGAAGGAACTTGCATGGGATTCTTGTCAGGATCGATCACTTCGGAGTGTTTCCGCATTGGGGGCGAACAGCCGCGTCAATTCGGCTCGGACCACATCAAGACCTTGAAGCGGTTCGCAATCGGCCAGATGGAGACCGCCTCGCCGGAACAGGCCGACGTTGGCTTTCTGGCTGGCGGCCACCTGTTCGACCTCGACTTTGACCTGGAAAAGAACGTCATTGGAGACTCGCTCCATTTTGGCGTGCGGATCGACACCAATCAGATTCCCGCGGCCGTACGCAAGGCGTGGCTGCAAATGGAACTGGCCGCATTGATGGCCGACAACCCCGATGGTCGGCCTACCAAGCTTCAGCGTCAGGAGGCGAAGGAAGCCGTCGCGGCGCGTTGCGAGGAGGAAGCCAGCCGCGGCAGCTCTCGCCGGATGCAGCAGTTCCCCGTGCTGTGGGACGCCCGTCAGGGCATCCTGTTCTTCGGTGGGACCAGCGTGACGGCCGGCGAGCAATGCCGCGACTTGTGCGCCCGCGCGTTCGATCTCGAGTTGGGACGCCTTACCGCAGGCCATCGAGCCCAAGAGTGGGCGACCGAAGCCAAGCGACACAAGGCGTTGGAAGACGTAGCGCCCTCCGCGTTTCAGCCCGGCGATGCCCGAACCGACATCGCCTGGTGGAACAACGAGCCGGGCAATCTCGATTTTCTTGGCAACGAGTTCCTGCTCTGGCTCTGGTGGCGCTGGGAGACGCAATCCGACACGATCGCGCTGCCCGACCATTCGGAAGTGATCGGCATGTTCGCCAGGACGCTCAGCTTGCAGTGCCCGCGCGACGAATCGGGCAAAGAGACGATCACCGCGGAGTCACCCGTCCGGCTGCCGGAAGCGGCCCAGGCGATCCGCACGGGCAAGCTGCCTCGAAAAGCCGGCCTGACTCTGGTCCGACACGGTGAACAGTACGAACTGACGCTTCAGGCCGAGACGTTCACGATCAGCGGAGCCAGGATCCAAACCGATGACGCCGACGAGGGCGAGGAAGGGCAGGGAATACTCGAGAGCCGCATCGAAAGCGTGCGCGGCCTGCACGAGACGGTCGCCCTCTTGTTCCGCGCCTTCTGCGAGCGGCGGATCGGCAAGCACTGGACGGGTGAACTGGAGCAAATTCACCGCTGGCTGAAGACGGACGCGAGCAAAAGGAAGTCGCGGGGATAGCTCTGCCGCCGAGGATCGCGGAGCAAGATCGAATCACCAACGCCCGACGTTCGGCGGCTAGAGGCCTTCGGGCTTTCCGCCGCTGGTAACCTGCGTGATGCGCCAGTCGATGCCGCCGGTTGGCAGCTTGGTTCGCACGGTTTCGACCGCGACGAAGAACGTCTTGCGCTCGTCGCCTTCCTCGTACGTGACGGCGAACAATTGCGAGATCCGGTCCTTCACGCCGCTTTGGACTTGCTCCGTCGTGTCGTAAAAGCGAACGTTTGCCTTCGCCCCGAGCGCCAACAGAGTCCGTACGACGTCCGTCTTGACGAACCGCTCGAGCGATCGCCGCAATGGGCGATCGGCGCGATAGGCGGCCCATAGATGATCGTCGAGCGGTTTCCGTTTGGCGGACGGCAGCGTCAGTTGGTAGGCCGTCTGCGGCTCGTCCTGAGTGAGCAAACGCAGACAGCGGCCGGCCAATTCGGCGGCCTCGTTGCGAACGCGCCAGCGGTGGACAAACCAATGCGTTGGCACGATGGTCACGGCCAGGAACGAAAACGCCAGGCCAATCAGGGCCAAGCGTCGGCCGGCCAGGGCGGGCTCGACACGACGAATGCGGCGCAAGGCCACAAATCCCAACAGCGTGCCCACGGCAGGAACGGCCCAAAGAAGGGGCGCAAGAATCGCCACGGGAGCCGCCAGCCCGAAGATCAACGCCGCCACGGCCAGTGGCGCCACCGGGCGGTAGCGTGCGAGTTCGTCGTCTTGCGAGTCCGTGATGCGGACATCGGGAACACTGGGACGCATAGTCGTTGATGGATGATCGAGCCGTCTGGTGGACGGGTGTTTGGTTGGCGAGGGTCAATCAGCGGTCATCAACCGACGCCCGCCAAGCTCAGCCTCCGACAAGCAGCGACTGGCTGGTCTTGATGTGTTCTTCCAAATTCTTGCGACGCTGTTGATACTTGGGCATGTAATCCGAGTTGGGATCAAACGCGCTTTCCGGTGTGCATGAAAACGCGCCGGTCGACATCATCTGAGTGAAGCCAAGCCAGCAGCGGTCGGGCGCCAGGCCGAGAAACATCTTCTGCTCGGGCTGAAAGCCGTCGAATAGGAAGTTCTTCGCCAACGGCGCGGTGTGCAGCGTGGTCATTGTGAACATCACCATGATCCAGCCGATCCAGACCGCGAGAATGCCGCTGCCGACGCGGTCGGCGATTTTCAGAAACTTGACCTTCACGCGGGAAAGCTGGTCGGTCAGGATGCGGAGGACCAACATGCTTACCGCGAAAATGGCCCAAAGGCTGATGAAATCCCAAAGGTACGTGTACGACTTGGCTTGGATCTCCATCCAGGACGCCAGCGGTTCGAAAAAGTTCATCGCCAGCAGGGCCGAGGTCATCACGTTGATCAGCCGCAGCGCATTGCTCCACAGGCCGTCGGGATAGCACATGCCGACGCAGGCCAGGAAGATCACGATCATCAGAAAGGTTAGGAGCGAGCTCATGGTCGTTCGACTCTGGGAGAGCGATCCGCGTTCAGTCTTCCGCTTCGCTGCCGGGTTGAAAGCCGCCAGTTGATTGCGGACGCTTTGGGTTACTGTTTCAGGACTCGCATCAATTCGGGCAACGATGTAATGCCGCGTGCCACCAGCAAGACGCCTTCCTCTTGCAGACTTTTCATGCCATCTTTGCGCGCCGCCTGGCGAACGGCGGCCAGGTTCGGGGTCGAGACCAGCGCGGCACGAACCGCATCGCCTACGGTGAGCACCTCGAAGATGGCCGTGCGTCCGAAGTAGCCGATGGCGCCACACTTTTGGCAAGGCTCCTTCGGCTCCTCCGGGTTCGGCTGGAACGGACGATAAAACGCCTGGACGCGGCCCTCGGGAATGCCCAACTGTTGCAGAATCTGTGGAGCGGGGGCATACGCCTCCTTGCAAGCGTCGCACAACCTACGGACCAGCCGTTGGCAAACGACGACGCTAACCGCCCTGGCAAAATCCTCGGCCGGCACGCCCAAGGCCAGGACCCGCAGGAGCGCCTCGGCGCAGTCCTTCGCCCGAATGGTGCTGATCATCAGCCGGCCTTCGGAAATCTCGTCGCAAAGAAGGTCGACAGTGTCGGCGTTGAGCAGGTCGCGAACGACGGCCACGTTCGGCTCCGTTCGGAAGAACTTTTTGAGCACGTCCGCAGGTGTTTGACCTTCGGCCGAATTATAAGTCGTCACCGGAATGTTCTCGATCGGCTCGTACCGGTTGCTTTCATCCTCGACCGCGGCAAACTCGCGGGTGAAACGGTCGCACGAGTTGAGAACCACGTCGGTCGTGCTGCGGAGGCCGTTGGTCGGGGGCGCCGACAGCAAAATGAAGCCTTGCGAAGCGTCGAGGGCCTGCCGCAAGTCCTCCTGCAACTTGCCACGCATGCCCAGCTCTTCCATGTTCTTGAAGCGAATCTTCTTGGCTTCCAACTGGATGAGCGCTCGCTCGCCGGTCGGGGTGCCTTGTGTCATCAAGGTGGCCGTCATGCGGAGCGACTCGCACTCGATGCGGAAGCCGCCCTGCTGGCGATTCTGGCGATCTTGCGGATTCATGCCGCACAGCAGCTTGAGCGACTCGAGCGCCGGATCGGCCGTCTCACGGCTTCGGGTATCTCGCGGGATCCAGACGCCATCGACCAGGGTCCGCATGGCGGCGCCCTGGGCCGTGTAGTCGAGCATGATGGCCATGGCGCGCCCGGCGAGGCCCTCGGCCAGGATTTCACGAGCTGCCGTCAGGCCGGGCGATTGGCGCGCCAGCAATAGCCGGCCCGCGTTGGTTCGCTCGTCGGGGCCGCCGTGGGCGAAAACTCGAACGGGCGGCCCGCTCTCATGCGGGTCCTTGCGTTCGGTTTCGAGCTTCATGCCCATCTTGTTCAGATTCGTGGCGAACCAGAATCGCAGGTGCTCCGGGGTCATCACGCGCTGGTTGTTGTCCACCCGCGAGTTTCGATAGAGGATGTACGTTGTCAGCGGCGCGACGTACGCGACGATCAGCAGCGGAAAGACGACCCAGAAAATGGGCACCAGCCAAACGAGAATGAACGCGACGAAAAACACGCCGAAGACGATCGGATTCCAACGCAGATAGTCGAGCTTCAGGTCCTGGCAGTCGGTGCTCAGCCAGTCGGTCGTCTTGACCCAGGCCAGGAAGACGGCCCAGCAGGCGAGCATCTTGATCCAGCTCAGATAGAAGCCGGGTCCGCGAAAACTGGGCTTGGCCAGCGGGAAGTCAGGCCAGGCCGCCCAGGCATCGGAAGCGCCGAGGCAGATCGCCACGGCGGCCAGCAGAACGATCAGCGCGACGCGACGCATAGTTGCCAACCTCTTCGTCCTCCGACGCAGTGGGCAGTTCGATGCCTGCCGTCCAATCCAGGACAGATCCACGACCTGTCCGACATTCCAACGGCCCGCCCTGGGGCCTTTTCCTCGTTATCCCAATACGCCCGTCTCGCGGACGCTGATGCCCTTCAGGGCCATTTTCAGCGACTCGGGGTTGGGGGCAACCTCGAACGCGGTTGGCCGATCGATCATGTCCGTCTGCACTAGGTCCCGCAGACTCATCGTGAAGTCCTGCATCCCTTCGTCCGCACTGATGCGGATGGCGTCTGCCAGCTTTTCGTCCTGCCCTTCGAGAAGCAACTTGCGAATCATGGGCGAGAACGTCATGATCTCGCAGGTTGGCACGCGACCGACGCCCTGCTTGATCGAGGGCAACAACTTTTGGGCGATGATCGCCCGCATGTTGAAGACCAAGGCGCTGCGGATGGCCGAGTGCATGTTTTGGGGGAACAAGTCGAGGATACGACCGATGGTGCTCGGGGCCGTCGAGGCGTGGATCGTTCCAAAAACCAAGTGGCCCGTCTCGGCCGCTTGAATGGCCGTTTCGAACGTCTCGCGGTCACGCATTTCGCCGACAAGCATGACGTCAGGGTCTTCGCGGACGGCATGCTTCATGCCGATCATGAAGTCCTTGACGTCCATGCCGATCTCGCGTTGATTGATCAGGCACTTGTCGTCCGTGAAGGTGTACTCGATCGGGTCTTCGAGCGTCAGCACGTGCTTGCGATATCGCTCGTTGATCCACTGCAGCATCGACGCAATGGTCGTGCTCTTGCCGGAACCCGTAATGCCGGCCAAGAGAACCATTCCTTGCGAAAACTTGCACAACTCGGCGAGTCCAGGCGGGAGGTGCAACGCCTCGAAACTCGGAATTTTGTTGTTCACGCGCCGGGCGACCAGTCCGATGTGCCCCATCTGTTGCAAGACGTTGACGCGGAACCGCCACTTCAAGCCATCGACTTCCAGCATATAGGCGAAGTCGACGCCGCCATCCTCCTCGAAGATTCGCTTCCGCCGCTCTTGGAGGTTGATCATCGGAAAAATCAACCGCACCATCTCCTCGTCGTCGATCTTGCCGCGATTCAGGGGGCGCAACAGGCCGTTGACGCGCACATGAGGCGGCAAATCGACCTTGAGGTGCAAATCGCTCCCCTCCAGCTTGATGACCGTCCGAAAAAGCTTATCGATCTCGAGTTCCTGCTGCTTGCCAAGGAATCGAAGCTGGTCGAGGTTTGTCGAGGACATCGGGAGGAATTATCGCTTGGAGCAAGTCGGAGGGCATGAAATTTATACTGTAACTAGGACGCTCGGACGTGTCAATGTGCGACCCCCCGCGTGGGAGGGGGGTGCGGTAAAGCGGTCGCAAGGCGTCGCCGCTGATCGCAGCAAAGAGAATCTCCAAGGCGCGGTGCAGCCCAACCTTCCTCGAACGAGATCCTTGGCCAGGCCGAGGATGACCGGTTGCCTTCCCCACGCGTCCTCGTTGGCGATAAAGCCGCACCTTGGGGTTCGCCCGCGCCCTCTTGCTGGCCCAGAGCCGTTTTGGGACATTGCATCCCATTGGCGAAGGACCGCAACTCCACCGCCCGTTCGCCAAGTGACCGCAGGGACCAGTCCGAGGTTCAGGATGAAGACGCTTCGATGGCTTGCCGTTCTCTGGTGCTTTCTTCCCAGCGTTGTCGCGCGGGCGACCGCCCCGTCGGCCAGCGGTCCATCGCCCGCGGGCAGTTACGCGATTGTCGTGAGCAAGAAGACCTTGAGCGATGCGGCGTGGAAAGAAGTCGTCGAGGCTCTGGAAACCAAGTACCAAGGCAAAGTCTTTGCGTTCGACAATCCGCAAGTTGCATCGATCAGGGAAGCTCTGGCCGCCTATGCGCCGCGCTACGTGTGCTTTGTCGCCCAGCCGAGCGAGGCCGACCGCGACTTTGTCCAAGCCGCCGCGAAGCTGATGCGCGAGATCGACCCGGACCCCTATGTCGATGCCATCTGGGCCATCCTGACCGGCTACACGCCCAAGGACGGGCTCCGCATGGTGACGGCCAAGCCGCTCGTGGTGGCACGCGGCGTCTCGCACGTCACCGACGGCTGGCTTCGCTGGTTCGACGAAGGCGTCTCGTGGAGCGAGGTGCTCAAGAACCACAAGTACGCGAAAGCGCCAAGCGAGGCCGTCCGCGAGGTCGCGGGGCCCGACGACACCGTTCCAGAGATCGTCGCCGAAATCAACCGCGGCCGTTGCGACATCATGTCTTCGAGCGGTCACGCTCGGGAACATGACTGGCAACTCGGCTATACCTACCGCAACGGGCGCTTCGTCTCCAAGGGAGGCAAAATCTTCGGCCAAACGACGAAGAACGAGTTGATCGAGATCAAGTCGCCGAATCCGAAAATTTACTACTCGCCTGGCAACTGTCTGATCGCCCACATTGCGGACATGGATTGCATGGCGCTCGGCTGGATTCACGGCGGCGGGGTCAATCAGTTTTTTGGCCACGTCGTGCCACAGTATCGCTGCTGCTGGGCATGGGAGGTGGGCGACTATTTTTTCACGCAGCAGGGTCACTTCACGTTTTCCGAGTCGGTGCATCTGTTTCGTCAGGACGTGATCGCGCGGCTTCAGGAGGCAAAGAAGGAAAAGACAAGATTCTTCCTGGCGTCGGACCGCGACTCGACCGTCCTCTACGGCGACCCGGCGTGGGAAGCCCGGATGAAGCGTGCGACGGAGCCCGATTTCGAGCAGGGCCTGTCGATCACGGAATCCAAAGACGGTCGGCTGAAGATCGTCTTCAGCATCAAGGCGTGCCGCGAGTGCAAACCATCGCAGCCGGCCGGTGTGCTGCTGCCGTTCCGAATCCAAGACGCGAAGGTGCTAGAGACCGACGCTGACCAGGCGATCGTCGGCAAAGATTTCATCCTGCTGAGGCTGCTGAAATACGGCGAGCACGCCTTGGTGCCGACCGACGCGCGCCATGTGACGATCTCGGCCGTGCGAGCCGAGAAGCAGCCTGGCCCTTGAGCGATGGCGACCGGTCTCGATGACCTTCCTGCCACGATCGGGCGAGCTGGCTCGGCGCCGGGCGGCGCGCACTGGGCCGCGTCTGGCGCCCGCCCGAGCGCCTCCCGTTGGGCATCGTTAGCCCCTTGGCGACAAGGGGCCGCAGGTCTATACTAGATGGTTTGGCCCGACGATCTCTTGCCCGCTCTTTGCGGCCAACCGACGAAACCCATGACACGCATCGCCATTCTCGGCGCCACCGGGTACACCGCCCTGGAACTCATTAAGCTACTGCTCCGCCACCCCGAGGCGGAAATTGTCGCCGTGACGAGCCGGCAGGAGGGGCAACCGCCCATCGCGATGATCCACCCGTCCCTGACCGGGCGTCTGGATCTGCGGCTCGAAGACCTCAGCCCGGCCGAGGTGGCCGCCCGGGCGGAGTGCGTTTTCAGTTGCCTGCCGCACGGGGCCAGCGCCTCGGTGGTTCCGGCCCTGTTGGACGCGGGTCGCCGCGTCGTCGATTTCAGCGCCGACTATCGCCTCAACGATCCGGAAGTCTACGCTCAGTGGTATGGCCTCAAGCACGTCGATGCCGCGCGGCTCGGCAAGGTCCCTTACGGGTTGCCGGAGTTGTTTCGCGAGCAGATCCCGCCGGCCAAGTTGGTTGCCAATCCGGGCTGCTATCCGACGTCGGCCATCCTGGCCCTGACGCCGCTGTTGAAGGCCGGACTCATCGATCCGAAGTCGATCATCCTCGACTCGAAGAGCGGCGTTTCCGGCGCCGGCCGCACCTTGAAGCTGACGTCGCACTATCCCGAATGCAACGAAAGCATCTCGGCCTACAACGTCGGCCGGCATCGCCATCAGCCCGAAATCGACCAGGTGCTCGGCATGGCCGCCGGCGCGCCGGTCGAGGTTGTCTTCACGCCGCATCTGACGCCGATGGACCGCGGCATCCTGACCAGCGCCTATTCTGTGCCGACGCACGAAGTGACCGAAGCGGGCCTGCTGCAAACGCTCCGTGATTTCTACGCCGACGAACCGTTCGTTCGCGTCGTGGATCATCTGCCGGGCACCAAGGACACGACGAACACGAACTTCTGCGACATCACGGTTCGCGTGGTCCGTGGCCGGGTGGTGTGCTTCAGTTGTTTGGACAATTTGATCAAGGGCGCCGCCGGAGCCGCCGTGCAGAACTTCAACCTGATGTTCGGCTTCGACGAAACGACCGCGCTTCTATAGCTGAAGGGGAGATCGATCATGGCTGTTTCCGTGCCCAAGGGCTTTCTGATGTCGGGCGTCCACTGCCGGATCAAGCGGGATCGTCGCAAGCACGACTTTTCGCTTGTGGTCTCGGAAGTTCCGGCCAGCGCGGCGGGTGTGTACACGCAGAATCTCGTTTACGCCGCTCCGGTCGCACTGGACCGCAGCCGCACGCCCAGCGACCGGATTCGCGCCGTGGCGATTTGCTCGGGCGTCGCGAACGCCTGCACCGGCGAGCGCGGCCTGCGCGACGCCGAGGAAATGGCCCGGCTGGCTGCCGTCGCCTGCGGCGCCGAGCCGGATCAGGCACTGGTGCTTTCGACCGGCGTTATCGGCAGCTTCCTGCCGATGGACAAGATCGCCCAAGGCATCACGGCCGCCGCCGCGAAGCTGGGCCGCAGCGAAACGTCGTTGGTCGCCGCCGCGCGCGGCATGTTGACCACCGACACGATCTACAAAGTGGCCAGCCGAACGGTGACCGTCGGCCATCTTGAATATCAGATTACCGGCATGGCCAAGGGCGCGGCCATGATGGGGCCCAACATGGCGACCATGCTCGGCCTGATCCTCACCGACGCGCCGCTCGATCCCAAGGTCGCTCAGACGGCCTTGAGCGCGTCCACGCGGGAAAGCTTCAACTGCATGAGCGTCGACGGTCACGTCAGCACCAACGACACGGTCCTGCTGCTGGCCAATGGCGCGGCGGGCGGACAACCGCTCGCGGGCGACGGTCTGGCCACGTTCCAAACCGCGCTGACGGAGGTCTGCATCGAGTTGGCGAAGGCCATCGCCGGCGATGGTGAGGGCGCCACGCACCTGATCACCATCGAGGTCGGCGGCTGCACGAGCCGCGAGACGGCCGAGCAGATCGCCCGCACGGTGGCCAACAGCCCGCTGGTCAAAACGGCCTTGCACGGCGCCGATCCGAACTGGGGCCGGATCGTTTCGGCGGCCGGTTACGCCGGCGTCCCGTTCGATCCGAACGGCGTCACACTGCGGCTGAACGGCTTCCTGCTCTATCAGAACGGCACACCGGTCGAGTTCGACGGCGGCGAAGTCTCAACGTCGATTCGCGACCATCGCGACACGCTCATTCAGCTTGATTTCAGCGAGGGCGACGCGAAGGCGCATTTCTGGACCGCCGATCTGACGGCCGAGTACGTCCGCCTCAACGCCGACTATCACACTTGATCGTTGGCGTCCCTGCGGGTGCGTGCCGCCTCTCGTCCGACAAGCGAGATTCGGGGCGGGGGAAGGGCGGCGTGCGTTGGCAGCACGCACGCTGCGTCCCGCATTTCACGGTCCATAGTGGACCGCCAGCCACACGGTCTCGTCGGCCGGATCGGTCCATGCAACGCGATGCTTGCAGTGCGCGGGAATGTTGAGCCAGGAGCCGCGGACCATCTCGACCGTTCCGCGAGAGTCGTCGAACTCGACCGTCGCCTGGCCCTGGAGCAAGACGACCAACTCGTGCTGCGATTGGTCGTACCAGAACCCGGGCGGCGAGGCGTGGCCCCGCGAGACGATCCGCTCGATGCGCACGCCCTCGGCCTCGACGAGCCGGGTCACCAGCTCCTCGGGCAGTTCCTTCGGCATCTTGGCAAGCAGATTGTCGGCGTTCATCGGTTTCAGACCGGTCGGACGCCGCGGAACACACGTCATCCCGAGCGCAGACGAAGGCTCCCGCCTTGCATTGGCGGCGAACAAGCTCCTTCGTTGCGCTCCGGATGACCTGACGTCACGCGACCCAAGTTCAGAATAGGTACTGGTTCACCACGTTCTCAAACAGTTCTTGCCGGCCGCTCTGGTTGGGTGTCACGTCGCCCTTGGCGAGCAGGTACTTCTCCAACGACTCGAAGCCGTGCTTGCCCGATTCGATCTCGGCGCCGATGCCGCTGTCCCACGAGCTGTAGCGGTCTATGACCATCTTGGCCAGTTGTCCGTCGGCCCGAATGGCGGCGGCCACCTTCAGCCCCTTGGCGAAAGCGTCCATGCCGCCGACGTGGGCGTAGAACAGATCGATCGGCTCGAAGCTCTCGCGCCGCACCTTGGCGTCGAAGTTCAGACCGCCGGTCGTGAAACCGCCGTACTTGAGGATCATCAGCATGATCTTCGTCGTCAGATAGACATCGGTGGGGAACTGATCGGTGTCCCAGCCAAGGAGCAGGTCGCCCGCGTTGGCGTCCACCGAGCCCAGGAAACCTTGCGAGCCGGCGTAGTCCAGCTCATGCTCGACGGCGTGTCCGGCCAGCGTAGCGTGGTTCGTCTCGATGTTCATCTTCACGTGATCCGCCAGCCCGTACGTCCGGAGGAAATTGATGCACGCGGCCGAGTCGAAGTCGTACTGATGCTTGGTCGGCTCCTTTGGCTTGGGCTCGAAATAGAACTGTCCGCGGAATCCGATCTTCTTGGCGTAGTCGACGGCCATGTGCATGAAGGCGGCCAGGTGCTCGACTTCGCGCTTCATGTCGGTGTTCCAGAGACACTGGTAACCTTCGCGGCCGCCCCAGAACGTATAGCCCTGGCCGCCAAGCTCTTGGGTCACCTCGAGGGCCTTCTTCACCTGGGCGGCGGCAAAGGCAAAAGCGTCGGCGTTACAACTGGTCGCAGCGCCGTGCATGTACCGCGGATTGCCGAACAGGTTCGCGGTGCCCCAGAGCAGCCGGATGCCCGTACGCTGCTGCTCTTGCTTCAGTACTTTGACGACCGCATCGAGATTTTTGTTCGTTTCGGCCAGAGTGGCGCCCTCGGGCGCCACGTCGCGGTCGTGGAAGCAGTAGAACGGGGCGCCGAGCTTCTCGATGAACTCGAAGGCGACGCGGGCGCGGTTTTGGGCGTTCTCGACCGTGTCGGCCGCCGCTTCCCACGGCCGCAGCATCGTGCCGGGCCCGAAGGGGTCGCCGCCCGTGCCACGCAACGCGTGCCAATAGGCGACGCTGAATCGCAGGTGGTCTTTCATGGTCTTGCCTTCGACCACCTCGGTCTCGTTGTAGTGTCGGAACGCCAACGGGTTCTTCGACTGAGGACCTTCGTAGCGAACCTTGGCAACCTCGGGAAACGCTGACATGGTGGGTTCCTTAAGGGACGTTAGGAGTTGAGATCGTTTTTTCGCTTGGCGTTAGACGAATGATTGGGACGCGACGCCGACAAGCTCACTTGGCGATCCTCGCGGTCAAACGGCCTTACAGGGCCAATCGCAGGTCCTTCGCCAGTTGCTTGCAGTACGCTTGTTTGTTCAGGCTGTCCGATTCCAGTAAATGCGTAACTCGGCTTGTCTGGAAGGCATCGCAAAACGGGCGGAATCTGGCAGCCGCCAAGTTGCGGAACTTCGGATCGACGGGCAACTTTCGTTGCGATTGCAGCCTCGCCCGTTCCAGGATCGCAAAATCCACGCTGAGTCGCGCCATCCGCACGCGCCGCGACAAGACCCGATTGCCGATCACCCGGCTTTCGGCCTGTTGCCACAACGGATCGGCCGCCGCCAGCAGTGCGTTCGACAAATGGGAGCTGTTTGTGTCCGCGTAGCAGCCGACGTGAATGTTTTGCCGTTCGGCGTACTCGTGAAGCAGGTTGATGTACGTCGCGATGGGCTCGGCCGCCGGCCCATAGTAGGCCGCCAAAAACTCGCGGATCGCCACGTTGGCGTCGCAGTTCGGGTTCCACAGGCATTTGGCCGAAACATAGCCGCCCAGTTCCGAAAACTCGCCTTCCGGTGTATTGTAGGTATCTTGCTCGAAGAGCCCTTTGACGCGGTGCTCGGCAAAGAATCGGGCGTTTTCACTGCGCGCCCGCAAGTTTGGGAAGGGGAGCAAGTATTGGCTGAAATCGGTCGTGTAGTCCCACACCCAAAGTCGCGGGGCCACGCGAGCCCACGCATCGAGGTCGGCGCGGAATTCGCGGTTCTGCTTGCTATCGCAAGTCGCCAAGGGATGAGAAAAGCAACACTCGATCGAGCACAATCGGACAATGACGTTGCGCCGCGGGCGAATCGTCTTGGGTGGATGCCGTGTCCATTGATAGGCCAACGTCTCGATGATCTTCTTGGGAAACTGCTTTTCCGCGGCTTCGGCCACCTGATTGACCAATTGCAGGACGGGCGCCATTTCCGAGCCCTCGCGCTGTGAAAGGTCGCGGCAGGCCGGGCACTGGCAGGAATTGTAGCAGTCGTTTTGCGAGACCGAAAAGACGGTCGCGCCGGGCTGCTCGCGCATCGCCTGCAGGACGCCCTCGGTGCAAAGGCGGATCACGTCCCGATTGGTGCAGCAGAGTTGCGAGCGATCCTTCTTTCGGCGGCCAAGAATCATCGAAAAATATTCGGGGTGCTGAGCGAAATATTTTCCCGAAGGGACAAGCCGGTCGAACGTATGCACGAAAAATCCGTCCGCAAATCGAACCCTTCCGCCGTGTCGAGCGTCGAGTTCGCTGTTGCTCGAGTTCATGCGATTGCGAGCGCACCAATCGGGGTCGCGACAATCGTCGACGTACGGCTCGCGATATTCAAACACGGGCGTCTGGCGGTCGTTGATCGGGCCGATGGTCAACCGGGTTCGCTTCGGGATTCGGCTGACATCCGGCGTGAACCATCGGCACCCAAGGTGGTCTTCCAAGAATCCGTAGACGCCGTAGAGGTTGCCCCGCTGGGCCCCGCCGGCAATAATCAGCCGCTGTCCCGCAGTGCGAATCACGTAGCCCTCGCCGCCCAGCGAGGCCAGGACAAGTGGCGCATTCAGTTGCTTGAGATGCGCGTTGTCGCCCACGATGATCTCCGTTGCCACCAGCGGTTCGCGGTCCGATACGATTGGCAACTTCGCGCCACTCATCTGTTCGAGGAACCGCTGAAGCTCTTCGGCCCCATGCTTGGTCGAGGGCGAAGCGCCGTCGGCCACGACGATCCGATAGGCTGTCTGTCCCCGGTCGGCCAGCACAAGCTCCGAGGCGACCGCCGGCGCGACGGCCATGCAACAACCCCAAAGGCTCAGGATGATTCGGTGCGACACTGGCGGGCCCCCGCGGGCATGGTGTCCAAGGTGGGATAGCGATCCCAGTATAGCGGCTGCAACGGCCGACCAAAAGTGGGCCGCTGCCCGTCCACGTCCCGGAAAACTCGCATCGTTGTCGCCCGAGCGCGTCCCGACCAGAGCGAAGAACGACCGGCTGCCTCGCCAGGGCACCCCTTGGCGGTCAAACCGCACTTTCCAGAGGTCTCCGCAACCGCTATACTGAGAAGTCTTGGGAGGCCGTAGCTCAGTTGGGAGAGCGCCTGGTTTGCAAGGGAGGGCACGACCATGCCTGGTGAGCGAGAGACGGGGCTTTACAGTAGCAGCGCCCTACGCGAACTGGCGGAAATGATGAGCGAAGACGTGGTGGCGCTTGTTGCTACTGCCGACGAAATGGACTCCAGAAAGATTGCCGAGATTGACCTGCGCAACGTCAAGGCTGTCAAGCGACTGACGCGGGAACTCACCACGGTCAGCAACGCTGCTAAGGCTGGATTCCGCCAAGCAAAGTTGCGGGCCGGTTTAGGCGACACCGGTACCGCTGGTACCGAATCCCCAAAAAAGGAACCGACAAATAAGGACTTACGGAAGAAAAAGAGACATCGTGGTACCGCTTCTTCCGGCTAGTAAGCAGCCGTAAGTACCACACTTACAGGACATTGGGGCCGTAGCTCAGTTGGGAGAGCGCCTGGTTTGCAACCAGGAGGTTGAGGGTTCGATCCCCTTCGGCTCCACTAAACGTAGCCTCCGCCGAACTCTAGCATTAGAATACCTGCCGACGGTCGGCAGCGCGGCCTGAAAGTCGTGGGAAAAGGGGTAGTGGCTACCCCTGTGACTGAAAGGCCGTGCTGCGATGCCATCGCGCTCGGCTTCTCTGCCAAAGTACCGTCACCACAAAGGTAGCGGCCAAGCGTTTGTGCAGATTCGGGGGCACCGCCACTATCTAGGTGTGTGGGGATCGCCAAAGAGTAAAGAGCGGTACTCGCGCTTCGTTGCCGAGTTGGCCGTCAGCATCGCCGCCGCGCCGGCACCGCCTTCCGCTACCCCTGCCTCCCCGATTACCGTGGTCGAGTTGTGCGCGGCTTACCTGGACTTCGCCGAGGAATACTATCGCAGGCATGGGAAGCCCACGCGGTATCTCGACGACATCAAGCTGGCCATGCGGCCGTTCAAGCAGCTCTACGGCACCGCGCAAGTGACGTCGTTTTGGTCCCCTGGCGCTGCAGGCCGTTCAAAGCGTGCTGGTAAACCGTCACCTGTCGCAAAAGACGATCAATTCAATCGCTGGCACCATCAAGCGAATGTTCAAGTGGGCCGTCTCGCGCGAGATCGTTCCGCCCAGCGTCTACCGTGCGCTTGCGACGGTCGAGGGATTGAGAATCGGCCGCACGCGAGCCCGAGCCGGTAAAGCCGGTCCCCGACGACCTTGTGGACGAGATACTGCCGCACCTGCCGCATGTTGTGGCCGATATGGTGCGGTTTCAGCGGCTCACCGGCTGCCGACCGGGCGAGGTGTGCCAGCTTCGGCCATGCGATATTGACCGAGCGGAGGACGTGTGGCAGTACAGACCTGCTCGCCACAAGGCAGCGCACCGCGGCCGCGAGTGAATCGTCTACGTCGGTCCCAAGGCGCAAGCGGTGCTGTTGCCCTATCTGTTGCGCGACGCGGATACCAACTGCTTTTCGCCCGCCGAGAGCGAGCGGGCGAGGCACTTAGAGCAAAGGTTGTGTCGCAAGACATAAGTCCAGCCAAGCCAACGCGATCGACGTAAGCGCCGGCCACGATGGTCAGCAAGAACTGCCTATGATCGAACGAGCTACCAGAGAGCTATAGCTCGGACGATCGAAAGGGTAAACAGACTCCGTACCAAAGAGGCAGCCAAGATCGGTGGCGAGCTGGTGTTGTTGCCGTGCTGGCACGCGAACCAGTTGCGGCACACGGCGGCGGACGCAAGAAACGCTCATTCTCCTTCGAGCCTTTGGAAGAGCGGCAGTTACTCAGCGTATGCCACTGGACCGGTGGCGGCACCGACAGCAACTGGGAGACCGATGCAAACTGGGACT
>JBDKSW010000009.1:0-319874 GCA_039698035.1 Thermoguttaceae bacterium
GCAGGCAGTGCAGCGTCTTCACGATTGGCCGCGTCTTGACCGACCAGCTCCAAATCCCGCCCCACCTTGCACTTGCCGCCGTAGCCCTAGCCATCACTCAAGCCGCGCCAAACTGGGGATGAGTCAGGCTCGCGACATTTACCCTGCCGTTGGCGGTCCTGTTCACCGCCCCGGCAACAGATAAAATTGAGCCGGTGAGGTAAACCATGAAACGGATCTCGCAGATTGCTTGGCTCCGCGTCGTTCTGGCCGTCGGGCTCGTCGCGCTGGTCGGTCTGCCGGGCTGCGGTGAAGGAGAAGAAAGAAACATGACCATGCAAGTCACCAGTAAGGCGTTCGTGCACGGGCAGTTGATTCCCAAAAAGTACACCGGCGAGGGCGCCGACCTGTCGCCGCCGTTGGCGTGGTCGAACGTTCCAGCCGCGGCTAAGGAGCTCGCGCTGATTTGCGACGACCCGGACGCGCCGGTCGCCGAGCCGTGGGTGCATTGGGTGATGTACAGTATCCCGGCGGACTTGAAAGGGTTGCCCGAGGGCGTCGTGCGAAAACCGAAACCGCCCGAGCCGGCTGGCGTCCTGCAGGGCGTCAACGGGTTCACCGACGGCGACATCGTCGGGTATCGCGGACCAATGCCGCCCGTGGGCCACGGCATTCACCATTACCACTTCAAGCTTTACGCGCTCGATGCGCCGCTCAACGCGGAGCCCGGCCTGGACAAGAAGGCCTTGCTTGCCAAGATGCGAGGGCGCATTCTGGCCGAAGGCGAGTTGATCGGAACGTATGAAAGAAAGCGATAAGCGATCAGCGAAAGTGGACCGCCGGTTCGGATCGCCCCGTTGAAACGAGTTCTCCCCTCGCCCGCTTGCGGGAGAGGGGCATGGGGTGAGGGCGGTACAACCGGCGTGATGCGTCCAACAATCGTACGACGCGACCCGGAAAGGTCTCACTCAAATCCTTCTCTTAAAGGGAGATGGGACGATTCGTTTTGAAGAGACGCTCCGCATGGCCCGACCGTGGAATGCCGAGAACTGATCGCTGGAAGCTTTTCCCATGCCTGATCGCCGTCTCCATCGCGGTCCGCATCCTGAAGACGCCCGGCTGTTTGGCGACGAGGCATTGCCGCGGCTGCGCGGGGCGGCGGCCGACTTCTGTTGGCTCCTGGATCGTGGCTACGCCCATGATTCCGCGCTGAAGCTGGTCGGCGATCGTCACCAGTTGATGGCTCGACAGCGGACGGCCGTGAGTCGTTGCTGTTGCTCGGCCGAGGACGCCGTGCGGCGTCGCTCACGCGAGGCAACGGTCGAGCAGTTGGCCGACACGCCCCTTTGGATCGACGGCTACAACGTGCTGACAACCGTCGAAGCGGCGCTGGCCGGCGGAGTCGTTCTTGTTGGGCGGGACGGCGCGTGGCGCGACATGGCCAGCATGCATGGCAGCTACCGCCGCGTGGCCGAGACGGGGCCCGCCCTGGAACTGCTGGGGCAAACGTTGGCCGCCGCGCCGGCGTTGCCGTGCCGCTGGCTCTTGGACCGTCCCGTTTCGAACAGCGGGCGCCTCAAGGCGATCATCGAACAGGTGGCCGCGGCTCACGATTGGCCGTGGCAGGTCGAATTGACGGCCGACCCCGACGCCCTGCTCATCGACCAGCCGGGCGTCATCGTGGCGTCGGCCGACAGCGCGATCCTCGACCGGGTGTCGGCGTGGTTCAACCTTGCGGGAGAGACGGTGCGCCGCCACGCGCCGACGGCAAGAGTCGTCGATTTGACGCTCTCGGTTGGCTTACCCTGCGACGAGCCAAGCCAGCGGTACGGACGTTGGGTTGTCGGCTTCGACCGGGAAGGCTAGAATTTCGCACGGGTTCACCGGTTCCACGCGATGCAAACCTCCACCGAACAACTTGTGCAGCAAATCCACGATTCGCCAATGCGGATCGTGCTGGCCGCGAGCGGCGGCGGCAGCCGGGCCATTGCCGACCTGCTCGAAGTGCCCGGCGCGTCGAGGACCCTGTTGGAGGCCGTGGTCCCGTATTCGGGCCCCGCGATGGCGGCGTTGCTCGGTGGACCGCCCGACGAGTTCTGTTCCGAGGCGACCGCCCGGGCGATGGCGATGGCCGCGTTTCATCGGGCCCGGCGCTATGAATCGCCCAATGGAGCGACGGCCGGCGTTGCCTGCACGGCAAGCCTGGCGTCCGACCGGCCAAAGCGGGGCGAACACCGCGTCCACTTGGCCATGCAAACGGTCGCGGTCACCGCCACCTGGCACTTGCAGGTGCTTAAAGATCGTCGCAGTCGGGCGGAAGAAGAGCGGCTCGCTGGCCGGCTCCTGCTGAACGTCATCGCGGCGGCCTGCGGCGTGGCCGACCGGCTTGACCTCGATCTGTTGGAAACCGAGTGCGCGGACGAGTCGAGGATGGAAGCTCCGCCCGCTTGGCAACAGCTCTTGCTTGGGCAGACCGAGACGGTCTTGGTCGCCCAGACGCCGAACAGTGGTCCTCGCCGTGGCCTTCTCACGAAGGGAGAGGGGACGGAGTGGCCGCTGGTCTTCCCCGGCTCGTTCAATCCGCTGCACGCCGGGCATCTTCGCATGATTCAAGTGGCGCACGAGCTGTTTGGGCAGCCGGTGGCCGCCGAGCTTTCGATCTTGAACGTCGATAAGCCGCCGTTGGATTACATGGAACTGGCCCGCCGGCTGGCCCAGTTTCCGGCCTCGCAGGCAGTCTTCCTCAGTCGTGCGGCCACGTTTGAGGAGAAGTCGCGATTGTTTCCGGGCGCGACGTTCGTCGTCGGAGCCGACACGCTCGAACGAATTGCCAATCCGGAGTACTACGATGGACCGGCGGCGCGTCAGACGGCCATCGAGCGGATCGCCAGTCGGGGCTGCCGTTTTCTGGTCTTCGGACGCGATCTGGGCTCTGGCTTCCGGCGGCTTGGCGATCTTCAGTTGCCTGACGCGCTCCGTGCAATGTGCCGCGAGGTCCCGCCCGAAACGTTCCACGAAGACATCTCCTCGACGACCTTGCGCAAATCAGCCGGCGGATGAGAGAGGCGCGGCTGCGATCTGACGCCGCATCTCGGCCGCTAAGAAGAAGGAGCCCGTGACGCAGACCAAGTCGTCCGGCTCGGCCATGCGGCGGATGGCATTCCAAGCGTCGGCCGGCGTGGCGGCGATCTGGATCTGGCTGGCCGCTCTCACGCCTTGCCCCTCTCCCGCAAGCGGGCGAGCGAGCGTCTTGGCCAGCGCGAGCAGCTCTTCGGGCGGAACCCAGCGTGGATTTTCCAGGTAGCGGGTGAAGATGATCTGGTCGAAATGCGCCAGGAGGCGCCGCAACATGCCGCGAAGGTCTTTGCCGCGCGTCGTAGCGAAAACCAACAGCCGACGCCGCGGGGAAAAACTCTCTTCAAGCACTTCGACGAGCGCTCCGATGGAAGCCGCATTGTGCGCCGCGTCCAGCACGACGACCGGCCGCCGGGCCAGCACTTCCACCCGGGCGGGCCAACGAACGTCGGCCAGCCCACGACGGATCGCCGCTTCCGAAATGGCCCAGCCGCTGGTGCGAAGCTCCTCGACGGCTGCCAGGGTGACGGCCGCGTTGGCCGCCTGGTGGCGGCCGAGCAGGCCGAGTTCCATCGCGGAAAAGCGGCCTCGATCACCGAGGTAATCAAGCGTCGGGAGCGAAGGCTTCTCTTCCAGGTGGCATGTCGGGTGATAAGTGAAGGTGAAATTCGTCCCGAGTTCGACGAGTCGGCAACCTCGCTCGGCGGCCGTCCGCCGAATTACCTCGCGTGGTTCCGAATCGGTCACGCCGCTGATGACCGGTACGCCCGGCTTGATGATCCCGGCCTTTTCGGCGGCGATGGCCGCCAGCGTGTCGCCCAACTGCTGGGTGTGGTCCAGGCTGATGCTCGTGATGACCGAGACGCACGGCGCGCAGACATTGGTCGAGTCGAGCCGACCGCCCAGCCCCACCTCGAGTACGGCGGCGTTTGCGTGGCGTCGAGCGAAATACACGAGCGCCATGGCCGTGAGGATCTCGAAGTAGGTCGGTCCCGGCTCGGCCGGTTGGGCCGCCTTCCCCTCGGCGTCCATGGCCTCGACGGCCGGTCGGACCGCTGCAACCAGTTCGCTCAGTTCGTCGGCCGAACATGGTGTGCCATCGACGACGATCCGCTCCTCGACCCGATCCAGGTGCGGGGAGGTGTAGAGCCCCGTCCGATGGCCGGCGGCCGTGAGCACGGCGGCGATCATGGCCGATGTGGAGCCCTTCCCTTTGGTGCCGGCGACATGGACGATGGGCACGCGCTGCTGCGGATCGCCGAGTCGGCCGAGCAGCTCGCGCATCCGGTCGAGTTTCAACGCCTCCTCGGAGTTCGGCATCGACTGGCTCCGCTCATAGTCGATCCGACTGGCCAGAAATCGAAGGGCCTCGTCGTGGGCCGTGGGCGTGGGGCAGGATGTTTTTGCCATACGAGGCCTGTCTCGGCGCCGTGCAATCGCGGTTGCGACCACGCCGTCCCTGTGAAACTTCTCGCAAACCTCCAATTCTAACCGCCTTGCGTCAGACCGTCGCGATGTCCCGCCGGCAGAGGGGGCGTTCTGCGACTTGAAACGTCCCATCGGCTGACCTATAGTAGAAGTTTTATGCTCCGCTTGGTCGCGAGCCGTTTGGCGCGCGATGGGGTCTTGGCCGACGACGATTTCCCAATCGTAGTGAACCGCCGGCCCGGCAGGAGCGTATCAAACATTACGTCGTGCTGTTTCGTGCCGCGCCCTGCGAGGTTCCCATGCAGTCGGAAGTAGTTATCGAAACCCGAAGTCTCAGCAAGGTTTACCGCGACTTCTGGGGCAGACAGAAAGTGCGGGCCCTCAAGGCGCTGGACATGGACGTCCGCCGCGGCGAGATCTTTGGGCTGCTCGGCCCGAATGGCTCGGGCAAGAGTACGACGATCAAGCTGATGCTGGGGCTCCTGTTCCCAACCAGCGGCCAGGCCTTGGTTTTTGGACAGGATGCCCGCGAGGTGACCAAGAACCAACGGATCGGCTACCTGCCCGAGGAGTCGTACCTCTACAAGTTCCTGAACGCCGAGGAGACGCTCGATTTCTATGCCCGGCTGTTCAACATGCCCCAGGCCGTGCGTCGCCAGCGCGTGGCCGATCTGATCGAAATGGTCGGGCTCGATTGGGCCAAACGTCGCCAACTGAAGGAGTATAGCAAGGGCATGACCCGGCGCATCGGCCTGGCTCAGGCCCTGATTAACGACCCCGAGCTGATTCTGCTCGACGAGCCGACGACGGGCCTCGACCCGATTGGCACCCGCGAGATGAAGGACCTGATTCTGAAGCTCCGCGACCAAGGCAAGACGGTTCTGATGTGCAGCCACCTGCTGGCCGACGTTCAGGACGTTTGCGACCGGATCGCCATTCTTTATCAGGGCGAATTGAAAGAAATGGGTCGCGTGGACAGCCTCTTGAAGGTCCGCGACGTGACCGAGATTCGCGCCACGGGCTTGAGCCCGCTGGCCCAAGAGGAAATCAAGTTGGCGATCGAACGGAACAACGGCCATGTGCTGAACATGGGCAATCCGACGACGACCCTTGAGGACCTGTTCCTGAAGATTATCCGCGACAGCGAAGAACACCCCGGTCGCCGGGTGCGAGGCGTTGCCGAACGAAGCTAATTGGCGGCAATGTACGGCCGCACGGCGTCCGCCCACCGCGTTCCAACCTCTGACCTCTGACCACTTGATATGGTCCTCGATCTCACCGACGTAACCCCGTTTTTCACCTGGCTGCTTGGCCCTGGTTGGACCGACGGCGCCCTGTTCCAGCCCATCACGCTGGTGGTGCTCCTTTTGCTGGCGGGCTTCGGGCTTTTCACGCTCGTTCGGCGAGCGCGCTCGGGCTGTGGCGAGACGAGCCGCCGCGCGGGCCTGGTTTTCGCCACCATTATGGCGACGGTCGCTGTTGTGGTCTTGGGCTTGTCGCTCGGGTGGATGTGCTTGTCGGCCAAGACGGCGGCCGCTTTGCAGCCAAAGCTCCTGAACTCGGTCGCGTGGGGGCTTGGAGCCGGGTGGTATCAGGGGGCCGCCTACCAATGGACGCTCGTGGTGCTTTGCGCATCGGCCATTGCGCTGCTGCTGGGCTGGCTGGTGGCGGCCGTGCGTCGCGGTCCGGGCGCGGCCTTGGCTGGGACCGGCCAAGTCGCCGGCGACGCTATCCTCGATACGCTGCGCATCTCCCCTCGCCGTGTCGGCGCCCTGGCTTGGTTGGCCGTCATGGAGTCGATTCGCCGTCGAGTGCTCGTGGTGTTCGCGGTGTTCATCGTCATCCTGCTGTTCGCCGGTTGGTTCTTGGATCGGGAAAACATCGACCCGGCACGCGTTTACCTCGATTTCGTGCTTACGGCCACGACTTACTTGGTGCTTTTGCTGTCACTGTTCCTCAGTTCGCTGAGCCTGCCGACCGACCTGAAGAACCGCACGTTGCACACGATCGTGACCAAGCCGGTTCGCGCAAGCGAGGTCGTCTTGGGCCGAATCGTCGGCTTCGCGGCCGTGACGACCTTGCTGCTAGCTCCGATGACGGCGATCAGCTACGTCTTTGTCCATCGCGGGTTGGCGCACACTCACGAGTTGGTGGTCGACGATCTACAACCTGTCGAGGGAAGCCGGCCAGGGCAGCCGACCGCGCTGCAGGGCAAGACGAGCCGCGTCCACGCGCACCGCCACCGGGTCTTTGTCGGTCCGGATGGCAAGCCGACCAACACCGAGATGGAGCAGCGGCACACGCACCTGGTGACGCCGCATAAGGACGGCGAGAAGACGGTCTACACGGTCGGTCCGGCCCAAGGAATGCTTGTCGCCCGCGTCCCCGTTTATGGAAAGCTGACGTTTAGAGATCGATCCGGCAAGCCGGCGGAGAAAGGGATCAACGTCGGGGACGAATGGACCTACCGCAGTTTCATCGAGGGCGGCAGCTTGGGGGCCGCCATTTGGACTTTCGACGGGGTCACTCGCGAGCGGTTTCCCAAGGGCTTGCCCGCCGAAATGACGCTCGAGGCGTTCCGCACGTACAAGGGAGTCATCGAGAAGCCCGTACTTGGCAGCCTCTGGGTGAGGAACCCGTCGAGCGACAAGAACAAGCCTGTCCAGGTCATGCTGTTCGACTCGAAGGATTTCGTGATCGATGTCCACCGCATTCCGCTTCAGTGGCAGACGGCGAAAGGCGAAAAGATCGATCTGTTCAAGGATATTGTCAGCAGCGACGGGCGGGTCGAGATTTGGCTGAAGTGCGAGGATCGGGGACAGTACTTTGGCGCTGCCCAGGCCGACATGTATCTGAAAGCCCGCAATGCGTCGTTCGCCTGGAACTTCCTTAAGGGTTACTTGTCGATTTGGCTGGCCGGTTTGCTAGTCGTGTCGCTTGGCGTCATGTTCAGCACGTTCTTGAGCGGACCGATCGCCATGTTGGCGACTCTGGGTGCCTTGGTGGCCGGTTTTTTCCACGACTTTATGTACCGCCTTGCGACGGGCCAGACGCTCGGCGGCGGTCCGTTCGAGTCGATCACGCGCATTCTGACCTCGGCCAACATGACCTCGCAGGCCGAGCCTGGACTGACGACGACCGTCGAGCAGACATTGGACGCCGTGGCCAAGTTCGGTCTGTACCTGCTTTCGGCCGTGTTGCCCGACTTCAGCCGGTTCAATTTCGCCGAGTTCGTAGCCAGCGGCTTTAGCATTCCTGGGGACACGGCCGCAATGTACGCCTGCCGCACGTTCGCGTTCGTCGTGCCGGTGTTCGTCGTGGCGTACCTGTGCCTGAAGAACCGAGAGGTGGCCCAATGAGTCCGCAGCAACTGTTCCGTCGAAAGCTCGGCTATTTGCTGATGATTGGCGTCTTGGCGTTGCTCCTGCTATGGATGGGGCAACCGGCCACGAGCGCCACGAAAGGCGCGAAGGACTCGCCCGGCGGTGTGCTCGCCCGACTCCGCAGCCACTACCGCCTGAGCCAGGCCGAGCTGGGCGACATCGACCCCACGAGCGTTACCATCAAGCTTTCGACCCTGGGGCTGCGAGGCATCGCGGCCAACATCCTTTGGGCGAAAGCCACCGACTATCAGATGAGAAAGGACTGGGCCAACCGGGCCGCCGTCCTGAAACAAATCACCAAGGTCCAGCCCAACTTCATCAACGTCTGGATCAATCAGGCCTGGAACGTCTCGTACAACATCGCCGTCCAGTTCCGCGACGATTATCGCGAGCGGTATCGCTGGATCATCAAGGGGTTCGATTTCCTCAAGGAGGGGATGGTCTACAACCGTCGCGAGCCTCGGCTCCAGTACGAGTTGGGCCGAATGGTCTCGCAAAAGATCGGAAAGGCCGACGAAAGCAAGCAATACCGGCGACTGTTCAAGCAAGACGACGACTTCAACGCGGGCGTCGAACTCGCGCTCCGCGACAATTGGCTCGTTGGCCGCAAATGGTATGAGCTGGCCATCAACATGGTCGAAACCATGGGCGTCACCATGATGGGCCAAAGCCCGCTGATCTACCGATCCAGCGGTCCGCTGTGCCTGATGAGCTACGCCGACGCCATCGAGCGAGACGGCACCTTCGGCGAGGTGGCGCAGACCGCCTGGGTCAACGCCAGCGAGGACTGGCGCCGCTTTGGGAACTTCGAGCTTCCCACTTCCTTCATGCTCGACGACAAGCCGGTCCTGATTCGCCTCAACGAGCAGGAGCAAGAGGAAGCCGAGTCGCGGAAGCTCGTGGCTCAGCTTGAGGCGATCGAGCCGGGTTTGCGTGACAAGATCATTGCCGAAAAGAAGGCCAGTCTGACGAAGGCCCAGCGCGAGGCCATGGACATCCCATCGGAAAAGCGGACCCCGAAGCAACTGGGGTTGGCGTACCAGGCCGAACTGGCCGTGGCGACCACGCATGACGAGCTGGCCCGCCGCATCACGGGGCCGAACCGCAAAAAGGCCATCGAGCTTGCGCGAAAGGCGGCCGAACATGACCAAATCGCCCAGACCATCCGCTCGAACCGCATGGTCGTCAACTTCGACTATTGGCGGTCGCATGCCAAAACCGAGCAGAGCGGACAGGTCCTGACCGCCCGCAAACTTGTCTACCAAGCCGATCGCAAGGCTGCCGAGGGCGAGCTGACTGCGGCTCGCGACGCTTACCGCGACGGTTTTCGGGCGTGGCGTCGCGTGATCGACGCGTACCCCGACTACCTGATGGAGCAAACGGCCAACGAGGATCTGGTCGATGCCATCCAGCGTTACCACCGTACGCTCAGCCAGCTTGACGAGAAGTTCCCCAAGCCATTCATTCTGCAGGACGTCATCGACCAGTATCGGAGGCAGCACCAGGAAGTGCAGGACGAGGCCCCGGCGAAAACCAAAAAGCCGGCGCCCAAAAAGGCAAAATGACGCTTTTTGGTCCACGATAGGAATTGGCCGAGATCCCTGCTCGGCGACGGCTGTGGCCCACTCGTCTGGGGGTATTAGGGGTTTGGGAAAACAGGCGAAGGCCCCTTGTCATGGGTGCCAGGTCGCGATAAACTTGTGGGTTTGACCCGGAGTGCCGCCCCCATTTGTGCGTGCGAGGATACGAGCCATGAAAGAAAATATCCACCCGAAGTACATGCTCACGAAGGTCAGTTGCGGCTGCGGCAACACCTTCACCACCCGCAGCACCCAGGCCGAGTTGAAAATCGATATTTGCAACATGTGCCATCCGTTCTATACGGGCAAGCTCAAGTACGTCGATACGGCCGGACGTATCGAAAAGTTCCAGAAGAAGTTCGCCGCGACCGGCTACGCCAGCCTCAACCGCGGCAAGAAGCCAGCCGCTCAGCCCGAGGCCGACGCCGCCAAGTAATCGCCCGCTGCCAGGCCGTGGGCTGGCAGGCTCCGCTGGCGACGCAGAGCGTGCGTCCTGCGCATCCCAAGGGATTGCTCTCATGCCCAATCCGTTGGACGAAAAACTAGCACGCTTCGAGGAACTCGAACGGCAGCTCATGGATCCCGACGTGCTGGCCAATCCAGCGCGTCTGACGGCCGTCGCCCGCGAGCGCGGCTCTCTGGCCAAGCTGGCCACGAAGTACCGCCGCTTCAAGGAGCTCAACGGCCAGATCCGCGATGCGCTGGAAATGCAGGCCGGCGAGGACGCCGATCTCCGCGAGCTGGCCGAAGCCGAGCTGCCCGAGCTGAAGACCGAGCGTGAGGCGCTCTGGAGCGAACTGCTCGACATGACCATCGGCGGCGAGGACGCCAACCGCACGCGGTGCATCGTTGAAATCCGCGCCGGCACCGGCGGCGAGGAGGCGGCCCTCTTCGCCCGCGACCTCTACCAGATGTACAGTCACTACGCCGAGGACAACCGCTGGAAGGTCGAGGTGCTCGAGCTGTCCCCGACCGAACTGGGCGGTTTCAAGGAAATCATCCTGGGCGTCGAGGGCGAAGACGCCTACCGCAAACTCCAATTCGAGAGCGGCGGCCACCGCGTCCAACGCGTCCCCGAGACCGAGGCCCAGGGCCGCGTCCACACGTCCGCCGCCACCGTGGCCGTCATGGCCGAACCGGAGGACGTCGAAATCGAATTGAAGGCCGACGACTATCGCAAGGACATTTTCCACGCCAGCGGACCGGGCGGCCAGCACGTCAACAAGACCGCGTCGGCCATCCGTCTGACCCACTACGAGACGGGCATCGTCGTCTCGTGCCAGGACGAAAAGAGTCAGCACAAAAACCTGGCCAAGGCCCTCCGCGTTCTCAAAACCAGGCTCTACGAGGCCAAGCGAGAGGCCGACCACCAAAAGCGATCCGACGAGCGACGCAGCAAAATCGGCTCCGGCGACCGAAGCCAACGCATCCGCACCTACAACTTCCCGCAAAATCGGCTCACCGACCATCGCATCAACCTGACGATCTACAAGTTGGACAGCATCATCCAGGGCAACCTTGCGCCGGTCGTCGACGCCCTGATGGAATACGAACGTCAAGAGCAGCGGGCCGCCTTCGGGACCATCGACTAACGTGGGGCCTCTTCGCGCTTGAGAGGAGTCGTGAATGTCCGCTGCCGAGCCCTGGACCGTCGGCCGGTTGCTGCAATGGACGGCCGACTATCTCAAAACGCGCGGCTCGGACAGCCCGCGGCTTGACGCCGAGGTGCTGCTGGCCCACGCCTTGGGCTGCCAGCGGATCGAACTCTACACAAGCTTCGAGGACGTGCCGGCCGACGAACCGCGCACGGCGTTCCGCGAGCTGGTTCGCCGTCGCGCCGAAGGCATGCCGGTGGCCTATCTGGTCGGTGCCCGCGAATTCTACTCGCTCAGCTTTCGCGTCACGCCCGACGTGCTGATCCCACGCCCCGAAACGGAACTGCTGGTCGTCACGGCCCTGGACTTGGCCAGAGCGGTCGGAGGTCGGAAGTCAGAGGTCGGTGATCAGTGGCCGCTGGTCGGCGGTCAGGGCGAAGAGGCCGGTGGGCATCGGCCGGAAGGCTCTGCAAGTTCGCCCGCTGCGCCGCATTCCCCCTCCCCTGCCCCGTCGCTTGCGATCGCCGATGTTGGCACGGGCAGCGGCATCCTTGCCATCTGCCTGGCAAAACACTTGCCCAACTGCTGCGTGACGGCCACCGATCTGAGTCCGGCCGCTTTGGCGGTCGCCCGAGAGAATGCCCAAACCCATGGCGTTGCCGATCGGATCGAATTCATCGAGACTGACCTGCTGGCCGGCGTGCCGGAAGGCCGGTCGTTCGATTGCATCGTGAGCAATCCGCCGTACATCACCGGGGTGGAGATGGACCAACTGCCGCGTGACGTGCGCGACTTCGAGCCGCGGTCGGCCTTGCTGGCCGGTCCTCGCGGCACCGAGGTCATCGAGCGTCTCGTGCCCGAGGCGGCCGAACGCCTTGGTCCCGGCGGGCATTTGCTCATGGAGATCAGCCCGACGATTCACGACGCCGTTTGCAAGCTTCTGGAATCGGATGGCCGCTTTGAGCTTGGCCCGACGATCAAGGACCTTGCACGGCTGCCGAGAGTCGTGCAGGCGCGAAGACTCTAGGAAAGCTGGCGTCCGCATGAAATCCCCGCGGTTGGTCCTTTGCGAAAGTCCCGAAACGCTCGCGGTCGAGGTGGCCGCGTTTGTCGTTCGCTGCGCTCGGGAGGCTGTCGAGCAGCGCGGCCGGTTTACGCTCGTGCTGTCCGGCGGCACGACGCCCGAGAAGCTGCATCTCGCGTTGGCTGAACCCGCCCGAAGGGACTCCATTGCCTGGTCGGAAACGTACGTCTTCTTCGGTGACGAGCGGTTTGTGCCGCCGGACGATCCTCGCAGCAATTTCGGCATGGCCCAGCGCACCTTGTTGTCCCATGTTCCGACGCCCGCGTCGCACGTGTTTCCCATTTCGACGGACGGGCCGACGGCGGCGGCCGCTGCCGACCGGTACGCGGCCCAACTGGCCCGTTTCTTTCCGCAAGAGGCCGCTGGCGGGCGCCCGCCGTGTTTCGATTTGATTCTGCTCGGCCTGGGCGACGACGGCCACACGGCTTCGCTCTTTCCCGGCACGCCGGCCTTGCAGGTCGAGGACGCCTGGGCGACTTGGAGCCGGCCGGGATGGTTGCCGCCGCCGGTGGACCGAATCACACTGACGTACCCCGTCCTCAACGCGGCGCGGCACGTCGCGTTCCTCGTGACGGGCAATCGCAAGGCCGTGGCCCTGCGCGATGTGCTTGAAAACGGGGCGGGCCGCGACCTTCGTCCGGCCGCCGGCGTTCGGCCCAGCGAGGGCACGCTCGCCTGGTTCGTCGATTGGCAGGCAGCCGAGCTTCTTTCGCACAAGGAACCGTCGCGTGCGTGACGTCGAAAGGGCCGTCTTCTGTCGCTATGCCGGTCCCGCGCTGCCGCGATGGCGATGTTTCGACGAACTGGTCGACATCGTCGAGGCTCGCCGGCCAGAGGACGTTGTGGCCCGACTGGAAGACGTTGAGCGGGCAGTCGCCGGCGGACTCTGCGCGGCCGGGCTGATGAGCTACGAGGCCGCGCCCGGTTTCGACCCGGCCTTGGTGACGCACTGCGCCGACTCGATGCCGTTGCTCTGGTTTGCCCTGTTTCGCCGGACATGGGAACAGGACACGCCGCCGCGCGAGGCGCCGGGCGAGTGCGAGGTCGGCCCGTGGCGTCCCACCATCAGGCCTGCGGAGTATGACGACGCGATCGGTCGGATCAAGCATAATATCGCCCGCGGCGATACCTATCAGGTCAACGAAACGTATCGGCTGCGCGCGACGTTTCGCGGTGAGCCGTGGGCCCTGTTTCGGCGTTTGTGCGAGGCTCAGCGGGCCGAGTTCGGCGCCTATCTCGACTTGGGCGATCAGGTCGTGTGCTCGGCGTCGCCCGAGTTGCTGTTGGACCTTCGTGGCGATGCGCTCGTAACGCGGCCGATGAAAGGCACCGCGCCGCGCGGTCGAACGTCGTCCGAAGATCGGCGGTTGCGGGCCATGTTGACCCAATCCGCCAAGGACCGGGCTGAAAACGCGATGATCGTCGATATGATGCGCAACGATCTTGGGCGGATCGCCGAGAAGGGGAGCGTGCAGGTCGACGCTGCGTTCGATGTCGAAAAGTTTCCGACAGTCTACCAGATGACTTCGACCGTCTCGGCCCGATCCACGGCGTCGTTGACGGAAATCTTTCGGGCCACCTTTCCCGCCGCGTCGATCACCGGGGCGCCAAAGGTTCGCACGATGCAAATCATTCGCGAGCTGGAACGCGATCCGCGCGGCGTTTATACGGGGTGTATCGGATGGCTGGCGCCCGAACGCCGGGCGGTCTTCAGTGTGGCCATTCGCACGGTGACGATCGACCGCCGCGCGGGCATTGCCCAGTATGGCACGGGCGGCGGCATCACCTGGGACTCGCAATCGGCCGGCGAGTTCGCCGAGTCGCAAACCAAGGCCGCTTTGCTGACGACCGAAGCTCCGCGGTTCGAGTTGCTCGAAACGATGCTCTATCAGGGTGCGGAAGGCTACTCGCTGCTCGATGGCCACTTGCGGCGTTTGGCCGACTCGGCCGAATACTTCGACTTTGCGATTGATCTGACCGCCGTGCGGCGGCAGTTGGCCGCCCTGGCCAGTCGGCTAGGCGATCAGCCGCAGTGCGTGCGACTTCGCATTGGCCGACAGGGCCAAATCGCGATCGAGGCGTCGCCCGCGCCGACGGTTCGCGCCGATGCCTGGCGACTGCGACTGGCTCACGCGCCCGTTGATCCGCAAAACGTTTTCCTCTACCACAAAACGACGTGGCGCGAGGTCTATGAGCGGGCCGGGGCGGCTCGCGGCGACTGCGACGACGTGGTGCTCTGGAACGCCGAGGGCCAAGCGACGGAAACAACCATCGCCAACCTGGTGGTGGAGAAGGACGAGCGGCTGGTGACCCCGCCGATCGCGTGCGGTCTGCTGCCAGGGGTTTTGCGCCAGCACCTGCTGGAGACAGCCCAGATCCATGAAGACACGGTCTCGCTGGACGACCTTCGCCGGGCGCGGCGGCTGTTTGCCGTTAACTCGGTTCGCGGCTGGATGCCGGCCGTCCTTGTCGGCGGAGAGACGGCATGATTCTGCTCATCGACAACTACGATTCGTTCACCTACAACCTGGTGCAATGTTTGTGGACCATTGATTCATCGCTCGATGTAGAGGTTTATCGCAACGATCGGATCGAGCTCGACGCGATCGAAGCCAAGCGACCGTCGCATCTGATCGTCTCGCCCGGGCCAGGCACGCCTGACGAGGCCGGCGTCTCGCTGTCATGCGTTCGGCGATTCGCCGGAACGATTCCGCTGTTGGGCGTTTGCTTGGGCCACCAGGCCATTGGCCAGGCATTCGGCGGCCAGATTGTCGCCGGCCGACCGATGCACGGCAAGACGTGTGCGATCCATCACGACGACCGCGGCTTGTACGCCGGTCTGCCGAACCCGTTTCAGGCAATGCGTTACAACAGCCTGTTGGTTGGGCCTGACGGTTTGGATCCGGAGCTGGTCGTCTGCGCTTGGAGCCACGCATCGGACGGCGTGCGCGAAGTGATGGGCTTCCGCCATCGGCGATTCCCGCTCTTCGGCGTACAGTATCATCCCGAGAGTTTTCTGACGCCCGACGGAAAAAGGCTGCTGGAAAACTTCTTGTCCCGTTAGTCCGCCTCGTGGCGGCGCTCTCGGGGCGCCAAGCAAGCGGGCGGTATCAGGCCGCGGGCGGTTGCAAGCAGCTTTCGCATTTCTCCGGCGGCCTGACGGCACGCCTCGCGACTCTCGGGGCTGCTGGCCGTGGTTTGCCCGAGTGCCCGCATGGCCTCGTCCAAAGTCGTGAGACTGCCGTTGAGCATGTCCGCGAGGTTGAGCAACTGCTTTGCCGCCGTGCCGGCCTCGTTGGCCCAGACTGCGCCTTTGGGCGGCTCGGGAATGGCCGCATGGAGCGACTTGAGCGTTTCGTGCTGCTTGGCATATTCACCCGGCTTGGGCCCGGTCTCGATCAGTTGCGCCATGGCTTCGTAGCCGTCGAGAAAGGCCGCGAGTTTTTCGGCATACGCCCGCTCCTCCGGCGAGAATGTCGGCTTTTTTGGCTTGGGCATTTCGGGTGGTTTCACGGGCTGTGCCGCTGGCTTCGGCGCGGCGGCGACCGGCGCCTCGGCCAGTTTTGGAACAGGGGGACCGCTCAGCATCTTGGCCAGCAGCGTGGCAATCACCGCCACCCCGATGGTGACGGCGGAGCCGATGGCGATCCACGTTCTGGCCGAGATCCGGTGGCCGTGGGGCGCCGCCTCTTGGGGCCGGCCGACCGGCTGCCCTTGTTCCGGCAGGAACGAGCCGCAGTGCTTGCAGCGGATCGCCACGGCCAGCACCTGTTCGCCGCAATAGGGACAGCTTTTTGTCCTCCTTGCGGCCGGGGGTTCTTCGACCGTGTCTGCGCCGAGGTCCAGGGCGTCCGCATCGTCGTCGGGCGAGTCGAGCAAACCGCTGACGTCTTCGTCCACGCCCTCGACGGAAGCCGCGGCAGCCGACTTCGGCTCTTGCAGGGGCGCAATCCAATCGACCGCGACTCCGTGCTCCTTGGCAATTCGAATGGCCGATTCCTTGCTGTCGGCGGCCAACGTTACGGCGACTCGCCGCCCCGACTTGCGTTCAATTCCCTTGCACTGGAACCTTTGCTTTGCCATAGCGTGTTTTCGACGAGGATCGAGGATTGGTGCTGCGGGTGACGCGCGATTGGCCGTCGCATCGTTCGCGGCGGCCGGCGTCTTGGATAGCCCTCTTGATCCTACCGCGAAACTGTGGCTGCAGCAACCAGCGGAGGCCGGCCACGGATGCTACGGCGATTCCTGGCAAGCCGCAAGGTCGTGGGGCTGCAGGAGGCTGTCGGCGACCGGCTCGCCGCGTCTCTCGGGCAGGTATTGCGCCAAGACCTCGTGCAGCGCCGTTGCGACAACCGGCTTGACGATGTAGGCGTCGCAGCCTGCCTCAAGACATTTGTCGCGGTCTCCGGCCATGGCGTGGGCCGTGACGGCAATGATCGGTTTCGTCCAGCCCTCGCGGCGCAACCGCTTGGTGGCCTCACAGCCGTTTATTTCGGGCATCTGAACGTCCATCAGAATGAGATCGTAGGGCCGTTTTTCGGCCATCGACTGCCGGGCCAGCTCGCACGCCGTTCGACCGTTGTCCGCGACATCGACTTCCAGCCCCGCCTTTCGCAGCACGATCCGCATGAGCCATTGGATGCTCGGATCGTCTTCGGCCAGCAGGAGCCGTCCAGACAGCGTGTCGAGCGCGCCGGTGTGCCGAAGACCGGCGCTCTCGGTCGGTGTCTCGGTGGCTTCAATGGTTGTGTTGGCGCATTCCGAGACCCCAGCGTCGATCGTCAACGTGAAGACGCTCCCTCGTCCCGGCTTGCTTGCAACCTCGATTTGGCCGCCCAGGGCGGCGGCGAGCCGTTGCGAGATGGCCAGCCCGAGGCCTGCGCCGCCGTAGCGTCGCGTCGCGGACGTGTCGGCCTGGAAGAAAGGTTGGAAGACGATCGCGATCAGGTCGCTGGGAATGCCGATGCCGCTGTCCGACACGGAGATTTGAAGTCGGCCGGTCTGGCCTTCTTGGTGGAAAAAGCGAACAGCCAAGCGGACTTCTCCTTGCTCCGTGAACTTGACGGCGTTTCCCACCAAGTTGAGGAGAATCTGACGAAGTCGCACGCAGTCGGTGTAGATCGTCTCTGGCAGCGAAGGTTGCAGATCGACCGTCAGGGTCAGATGCTTGCCGTCGGCCCACATCCGCGCCGCCGAGGCGACATCCTCGATAATTTGCCGGAGGCGGCAGTCGCTCTTTTCAACCGTCAGCTTGTCGGCCTCGATTCGCGACAGGTCCAAAATGTCGCCAAGCAGCGCCAGCAAGGCCTGGCCGTTGCGGTGGATGCCCTCGATCATCTCGACGCGGTCGCTTGTGGACAGATCCGTATCGCGAAGCAACTCGGCGAAGCCAAGGATGGACGTCATGGGCGTGCGAATTTCGTGGCTCATGTTGGCCAGGAACTCGCTCTTGGCACGGCTGGCCGCTTCCGCCAATCGCTTCGCCCTGAGCAACTCCTCCTCCGTTCGCTTTCGCTCGGCAATGTCCCGGACGGCCGTGACCAGCACGTTGCGTCCTTGGTATTCGAAGAAACTGCTAGTCAACTCGACGGGGAAGACGGTGCCGTCTTTTTTCAGATGCCAACGCAGCGGAATGTAGCTCTGAAGCGTGGAGATCGCTTGCCGCGTCTTTGCCGGCTCGGCTGAAATGTCCTCGGGGCCGAGCAGCAGAAACTCCTCGCGGGAGTAGCCGTAAAGCTTGGCGCCGGCCGGGTTCACGTCGAAAAACCGGTTGGTTTCTCGATCTACCAGAAGGAAAGCGTCGGAAGCCACTTCAAAAAGTCGGCGGTAGCGTTCCTCACTCTCGCGCAGGGCGTTTTCCGCGCGCTTCCGCTCGGTGATGTCCGAGGCGTAGAGGTTCGCGTATCCGGCCTCTTGGATGGGCGAGACGGTGATGTCGAACACGCGGCCGCCGCATTCCCACTCGCGTCGCTGCATGATGCCGCGGGCGATCACTTCCTCGACGATCCACCGGCAGTGGGTCGGCAGCAACTCGCCTTGTCGGCAGTTCCAGCTCTCGAGCAGCGGCGCGCTGGCCTTGTTGCAATACAGAATTACGCCGTCGCCGCCAATGCGAAGCACCGGGTGTGGATTCTCTTGCGGAAGCTTGGCGAGCCACGCCATACGCTCTTCCGATTGCTTCTGCGACGTGATGTCCTCGGTGATTTCGATAAAACCGATTGGCTCGCCGGTGTCGCTGAAAATGGGCGATGTGTTCAGCCGGATGAAGAATGGCTCGCCGTCCACACGCTCCACCAGCGACTGCGTCTCCGCGGCCTGGCCCGTCGCCATCGTCCTGGATCCGGCGCAATCCGTGCATCGTGTCTTCCGTCCTCGGAATGCGACATAACACTTCTTGCCGACGATTTGGTCTGGCATCTTGCCGAACATCTTGGCGGCTTTGGGATTGGCCATCAGGATGTTGTACGAGGCGTCGATGTGGATGATTCCAAAGTTAGCCCCTTCGACGACCGCTTCGTAACGTTGCTCACTCTCCGTCGCCGCGTCGATCAGGCGAGGCGAATTGTCGAGGTCGGCTGCGGCCACCTGCAACAGCGACGACAGTCTGCCTCGGTCGCCGCAGGCGATGGCGTCCAACAAGACGCGGCGTGTCTGATCGCCGCGCCGGAGCGTGAACTGGCCCCTCTGCCGCAAGCCGGTTTCTTGCGCCTTGCGACGGAATGCCGCCAGCCGAGCATTGTCTTGGGGGACGACGAAACTATCGAACGGCTGGCCGAGAACCTGGCCGCGTTCTTCGCCTAGCAGGGTTGCTCCGGTGAGATTGGCGTCGAGAATCTCGCCGAGTGTTCCCAACACGAAGCATCCGATTGGCGACGTTTCGAACAGGTCGCAATGCCGGATCGCGGAATCGCGATGGCAGTGCGGGAGGGGCGTCGGCGGTTGCAGTTCTTGCTTGAACGGCAACGCATCGGCTTTCTTGCCGTCGTTCGGTTGGGGATGGCTCCGCTTGATGCACTCGGCCTGTGATTGACCGTTTTCCGAACGCGCACGTTCCGCGTGCTTTCCGCTGGTGTCCATGATGCGTATCCCAGTGCCACCGCAAGGACGACTCTGCAGCATCCGTATCGATCACCCGGCTATTATAGCTCTTTCGACAGAGCAAAATAGGCGAAGTTGTCGCATGGGGCGATGTGGTGGATTGGTAGGGAATATGCCACCGATGGGCGGGTGGCGTCGAAACGGTGACGCGGTCGCTCAGGTTATCCGTAAGTCGGAGTGTGCGTTGGCCGCCACGCTGCGATGCGATCGCCGCCCGGGGCAAAATGCGACGCATACGGTTCGATCTCCAGCGACGACCTTCGAGCAGAGCGTCCGACGCGCGCTGCCAGGTCGAAAAACACGCAACTGAGATTTTGCCCAACGCGCGGTCTTCGCGGGACCTCGTTACGGTCGGCTATTGCCACGGCGTCTCGGGTTCCCTCCGCCGATCTCTTGACGCCGCCAGGGGCGCTCTTCGAGGTTCACCTGGCCCGACGTCGAGGCCCTCCGCGACCTCCGTTCGACGGCCGTTGGGATCGAGAAACGCCTGCTGTCCGACAGCTTGCAGCAGGCGTTGACACCCGGTGATTGCCAAGACGGAATTACACGGTGTCAAAGCAGCCGCCAGGCCGAGCCGCCGTGGGAGACAACGTAGATCCCCAACATCAGATTGGTGATCGCGTGCGCGGTCACGCAGTCCCAGATGGTCCGCGTCCGCAGCATCAGCCAGGTGATGAGCGAAAACCAGACGGCCGCGGCCGCCAGTTCGCCCGGATGGCTGAGCATCGGCAGCGTCGTGCCGACGACGATGGCCGCTCGGCTGGCCGTTCCGAATGGCACGTTCCACCAGTCACGCTCCATCACGAATCGCATGGCGAAGCCGCGTAGGAAGAACTCCTCGACAAGCGGCACGAGGACCACGAGTCCGAAGAACCGGATGGCCATGAAACACCATGCCCCGGCCGGCGCGATGGCGTGCTTGGGGTCGAACGGGTTGAAGGCGGGCCGCTGGCCGCTTGGCACGAGGCTGTCCAGACCGATGTGCTTGAGCATCGGGAAGAGGAACCGATGTTCCAGATCGAGTTCGCAAAGTCCGATCCATAGGACACCGCCCAGAAGGCCGACCAGCAGGGCCAGCAGCGTCACGCGGCGCGGAAATTGTCGGTAGCCGGGCCATACCAGCGCGATGGCCGCGACGGTCAACGCGATTTTGGCCGCATACATCCACGGATACCAGGCATAGGCAATCGACAGCCCGATGGCCTTGCCGCCCGGCTCGTCCGGCGTCGGCTCCAGGCTTCCGGCAACCATGTAAACCAACAGCGGCAGCACGAACACCATCCATCGCTGCCGATCGACCATTCGCGTGCGCCAGTTGTTCATGCCACAAACATACCGTCGCCGGACACCTGGGGCAACCGTTTCGTCTTGCAACGCTCGGCAAAATCTGGCACCCTGAGACGCGATCCGCAGGCCAGCCCGCGACGGCATCCGTTCCCGCCGGCCGAGCGTTCCTTGGAGAATTACCGTGCATCTCGTTCGACTCTGCCTGATCTTGCTCGTCGTCCTTCTGTCGTTGGGCGAACAGCTCCTTGCCCAGCAGCAGCCGGCCGAGACGTTTGCCGTTGAAAAGACCTACGACAGCAGGCCGTTCGAGTACCGCCAGTTCCTCTTGGCCGAGCGGGCCCTGTTTCGCATCGAGCGGCTGACGTACCCGTCGCCCGTGACGACCTCGCTGCCCCAGAACAACACGATTCCGGCCGACTTGTACTTGCCCAAGCAGCTTCGATCGGGCGTGAAGTATCCAGCCGTCATCTGCCTGCACATCCTCGACGGCAACGAGCCGCTCACCGAACTGGTCTGCTCGGTGTTGGCCTCGCGCGGCATTCCGGCCATCTCGTTCAAGCTGCCGTACTACGGCTCGCGCGGCGGCTCAAAAGGCCCCGAGGCAATGGCGTCCGACCCGAAAATGTTCCTGGACGCGATCCACCAGGCAGGCGAGGATATTCGCCGCACGGTCGACCTGCTGGCGTCGCGGCCCGAAATCAACCCCGAGCGAATCGGCATCACCGGCATCAGCCTCGGTGGGATCATTGCCGCCTCGGCTGCCGGCGCCGACGCGAGGCTCTATCGGGCGGGCCTGCTTCTTTCCGGCGGCGACGTTCTCGCAGTGGTCAACCACGCCCGCGAGACCCGCCCGCTGAGCGCGATGATTCGCGGACTGCCGCCGGCGGAGCGCGCGGCCGTTGAATCGCAGATGAATGCGTCCGATCCATTGCGATACGCGTCTGCCCTGCGTGAGCGGGCCCAGGCAGGCCGCGTGTTGATGCTCAATGCGGCCCAAGACGAGGTGATTCCGCGCCGGTGCACCGAGAAGCTGGCCGAGGCGCTGGGCATTTCCGACCGCGTCGTCTGGTTCCCGGGCGTGGGTCACTATACCGTCGTCGCCGAGCTGCCCAAGGCGTTGCAGGCAACGGCCGATTTCTTCGCCCAGGACCTGCCCGGCGACGCGCGGACGACAACGCCTGCTGAAATTCCGCCGGCCGGCCGCTCGCCGTTGGGGCGGCTCGTCGAGGTTGCGGGGCAGGCCATCGCCATGTTGACCGCCGAGCCGGACGAAGGACGCTGCCACTCGGCCGATGTGGAACTGTCGGCCGCCATGATGCCCACATCCTTCCACGTGCGATTTGTGCGCGGCTCGCGAGGCCGGTTTGCGATTCATGGCCGCTTGCCGGAGATCGGCGACCTCTGGGCCGGCCAAGGCCGCTCGCCGTGGCTTTGTGTCGGTGGAAAGACGATTCTGGTTGGCTCGCAGCGCCCGGTCGAAAACGGCAATCTGCTCGCCTACGTCGAGCCGCATCACCAACTCAAGCTGCGCGTGGCCAAGGGCGTTGCAGACAGCGTCCGCTTGGCCCCCGAAATCCTCGATCCGTGGGTCATGGTGAACGCCGATCCGCCGACCTCCGGCGCCTTGACAGCTCGGATCAAGAGCCAGCCGCTTTGGCGACTTTCAGTGACGTTCGATCACGACGGCGCAACGCCCACGCGGGCGGCCCTCATCACGGAATTGGTCGGTCAAAGCGTCGTTGTCGCGACGGTCACGGTTCACGACTGGCGGACCAACGCGGTGGCGTCCGACGCGCTGTTCGAGCCGCCGGCCGGTTTGCCACGGCAAGAAGTCGAGCAGAAGGATTTGCTGCGCGTGTTTGCGGCGGCCGTGAACTTCGCGCTGGATCGCGCGGAACCGGCCCCGCCGCGTCCGCCGGTCGGCCGTCCTTCCGATCGTGGCGCCGTGCCGTTGGCCACGCCGTCGATCATCGCCCGCGATCCGGCCGGCCACGGCCTGCTTTGCCGCAGTCAGGGCAAGACCATCCTGATGGTCTCCGGCGCGCCGACTGAGATGGGCGCCGCCCACGGTGCATTGCTTGCCACGTTGGCCCGACAAATGACGGAGCGAGTGCTGTACCTCGTTGGCGGCCGCGACACGATCCACTCGGGCCAATGGTTCCTTGATCGCATGGTGGAAACCGAGCGCCGCGCCGCGCCGCACATCCCGCCCAGGTTTCGTGAGGAGTGCGACGCGCTGGGACGGGCGGCGGGCATTTCGCCGCGCGACGCGCGATTGGCGAACCTGTTCCCCGAACAGGTTCATGGCAGCGTTGCCGCTTTGAAGGGCGAAGCCACCGAGGGCGGCCGAGTGCTGCACGCCTGCGTGATCGACGACGCCCACGATATCGACCTCCGCGACGCCGCCGTGCTGCAGCTCGTTATGCCCGAGGGCCGCAACCGGTGGCTGAGCATTAGCTATGCGGGCTTCGTCGGTGTGACGACGGCCATGAACGATCGCGGACTTTGCATGGGAGCGACAGGCGGATACGGCGACCCGGTGGACGGTATCCCGACAAGCCTGCTGGTGCGCGATGTCATGGAGCGGGCCGCCAACGTCGACGAGGCCCTGGCCATCCTCCGGGCCGCGCCACGTGCGTGCGAGCATGACTATGCCCTGAGCGACCGATCTGGCGCGGTTTGCGCGGTGCATTGCACGCCGCGGGCCGTGACCGTCGTCGGGCCAAGCCAGCGCCATGCAGAGTCGCCGGTTGCGCCTGAGGACATGGCGATCGTTTCGAGCGATGGTCGGGCGAAATCGCTCAATCAGCGGATCGCCGCAAACAACGGCCGCATCGACGTTCCCCGTTTGATCGACATTCTCAAACGGCCTGTCGCCACGCAGGCGAATCTGCACAGCGAGGTCTTCGTGCCCGAGACGCTCGACGTGTGGTTTGCCAATGCGACGCGATTCGGCCCAGCTTGCGACGAGCCGTACTTGCGGGTGAACTTGCGCGAGCTGATCGAGTTCTACACGCGGCAGAACGCCGGGCTCTGAGCGAGCGGCGCTACTTCTCCATCGGCGAGGTGGCCGCCTGGAGGAACCGTCCGCCGCTCTCGTACCAGCCGCCCTTCGTGAAGCGGCACCAGCTCAGATCGATCAGGAACCCGAACCAGCGGCCGCGTCCGTCCTCGAGCGAGGCGATCATTCGACGGTGCGGCAGCGGCTTTTGGTGATAAAACCCCAAGCCATTTTCGGAAAGATGCCGGCCCACCACGACTACCGTCGCGCCTTCGGGCGTGACACCGTCGGCGGCGACGGGCGTCAGGTGGACCAAACATGGAAACGGGTAGCGGTTGTTGCGCCGCCGCTCCATGAGATCGTTCCGTGGATACAACGCGGTCAGCAGTCCCCAAACTTGGGTGCGGACTTCGTCGTCCAATCCGGTTTCCGATCCGCCAAGAAGATCGAGTTGCGGCATTGGCAATCTCATGGAGCCTCCCCCGGTTGCCACTGATCAATGCCTCGGAGCAACCAGCATCGGATTGCTCCAGGCCTGCGAGACAAGTCATTCGGCCTGTCCTAAAGATGAGCCACGCCAGGACCGGCCATCTAAAACCTAGGTCAGGTTCCGGGGGATGTCAAATGACGAGGGCCGGCTATTGCTTCTTGCGGAACGTTAGTGCAGAGGTCAAGAGCAGCTCCTGCATGGCTTCGTTTTTAGGCAAACCAAAACAGATTATTAGGACGACGGTTGTATCGTTGGCTCGGGTGGCGAAGCTGACTTGGTACTCTTCTTCCATCACTCGATTGTTTTGCGCATTACGTATCGCCGCTGTGCCGCGATGCTCGCAGCCGCAAAACGTCAGATTACCGATCTTTCCTGATTCGATCGGCGTTTGCTGCCAATCGGGACCGCGGTCTTTTAAAGCCGGAAGCATGCGATTCAGTGCGCTCTCGGTTGTTTCAGATGCCGGAGCAGCCAAGACAATGTATGAAACTGTTGGCCTCCTTCCATTCGCTTGCATCTCTCCTACCCAGTTCACTTGATTGTTTGGGCAAGCACTGCCTTCAACCCCTGGATAGTCCCTGCGTAGGAAGCCTTTAGGAGGTCGAATTTCATAGTCGTCGACGTCCTCATAGGGATCCAATTGATCCAGTATTGCCGGATTAGGCGTCCAAACGATTGGGCCAATGGGCGGCTGCGAAGGTGTCGGCGCTGGCGTCGCGGCCTGTGCCGTGGCATCGCCTTGCGGGGCGTCATTCCGATACGAGGCCGGCGTCCGGTCGCAGCCGAACTGGGCCAGGATGCCTGTCAACAAGATGGCGGCCGCAATCGCAAATCGTTTCGGACTACGCATAACCGTGTTTCTCCTGAGAAAAGATGAGCCCACACCGACAAGCCTGGTGGCAACGGCCGTTTGCCGTCCCCCAACTCTCCAGCCTCTAGCCCCAAATTCCTACATTCGCTTCACGGCGTTGAACCGGCAGACCTCGAAGCAGCGGCCGCACTTGATGCACCGCATCTGGTCGATGATGTGCGGTTCCTTGCGGACGCCGCTGATGCACGTGACCGGGCAGTTCCGCGCGCAGACCGTACAGCCGACGCACTTCGCCGCGTTGATCTCGTAATGGATCAGCGACTTGCATTTGTGCGCCGGACAGCGACGCTCGGTGACGTGGGCCACATACTCGTCGCGGAAATGCTCGAGCGTGCTCAGCACCGGATTGGCCGCCGCGCGGCCCAGCCCGCAGAGCGAAGCCCGGCGCATCAGCAGCCCGAGCCGCTTCAGTTTGTCGAGGTCTTCGAGTGTGCCGTTGCCGCTGGTGATGCGTTCGAGGATTTCGAGCATCCGCGTGGTGCCCTCGCGGCACGGCGTGCATTTGCCGCACGACTCGTCTTGCGAGAAGGTCATGAAATACTTGGCGATGTCGACCATGCAGTCGTCTTCGTCGAGGATGATCATGCCGCCGCTGCCCATGATCGAGCCGGCCTTGGCGAGCGTGTCGAAATCGACGGCCAGGTCGGCCCACTTGGCCGGGATGCAGCCGCCGGCCGGACCGCCCGTTTGAATGGCCTTGAGCTGTTTGCCGCCGGTGGGGCCGCCGCCGATTGTCTCGACAACCGTGCGGAGCGTCGTGCCCATCGGCACCTCGACCAGCCCCGTGTGGGTCACCTTGCCGGCCAGGGCGAAGACCTTCGTGCCGCCGCTCTTCTCGCTGCCGATCTGGGCGAACCAGTCGGCCCCGTAGTTGATCACGGCCGAGATGTTGGCGAACGTTTCGACGTTGTTGATGACCGTCGGTTTGCCCCAAAGCCCATGCTCGGTCGGATACGGCGGCCGCACGCGCGGCTGGCCGCGTTCGCCCTCGATCGAATGAATCAGCGCGGTCTCTTCGCCGCAGACGAACGCGCCGGCGCCGAGTCGGATTTCCAAGTCGAAGTCGAAGCCCGAGCCGAGGATGTTCTTGCCCAGCAAGCCCCAGGCGTGACACAGGTCGATCGCCCGCTGGATGCGTTCGATGGCCAGCGGATATTCAGCGCGGACGTAGAAGAAGCCCTGGTGGGCGCCGATGGCGAACCCGCCGATGATCATCCCCTCGACGACGTTGAGCGGATCGCTTTCCAACATGCTGCGATCCATGAAGGCGCCCGGGTCGCCCTCGTCGGCGTTGCAGATCAGATAGCGGGTCTTGTCGGCCGCGCCAGAGGCCATCTTCCACTTCTGACCCGTCGGATAGCCACCGCCCCCGCGACCGCGAAGCTTGGACCGGCTAATCTCCTCGATCACCCAACGCGGGTCGTTCTTGTCGAGCACCTTGGCCAGCGCTTGGAAGCCGCTGAAGTGAAAATACTCTTCGATGCTTTCGGGGTCGATGACGCCGTTGTGACGCAGGGCCACGCGGCTTTGCCGGTTGAAGAAGGCGACGTCGCCGTAGAGTTCCAGGAACTTGCGACCGACCGTTTTTCCGGAGACCTCGAACCGCTTGACGGGCCGCCCGCCGACGAGATGCTCGCGGACGATTTCGTCAAGGTCGGCTTCGTTCTTGACGCGGTAGAGCGTCCTGTCCGGCCGGACGAGCAGGTGGGAGAAATGGCCCGCCTCGGCCGTGTTGCACGCCCCGAAACAGCTTGCCTGGGTGATGCGAATCTGTTCGGGCCCGAGACCGGCCGCCTGAAGCTTTTCGGTCAGTGCGGCGGTGAACGGTTTCGGTCCCTTCCATCCGCAACGGACACTGCCGCAAATGAGCAACTCGCGCGGCGACAGTTTTTCCACCGGCCCGTCCAAGACCCGTCTGAGCACGGGCTTGCCCTGCTGGATGTGCTGCGTGAAGATTTCGTGAACCAGTTCGCGGCTCACGCGCTCGTATTTCACCGGAAGCTGGCCTGGGATCATGACGCCGACGATCGGCTCGCGGCTGCATCGGCCTGTGCAGCCGGTTTGGTGAAGCAGGATGTCGTTTCGGCCGGCGGCCGTGATGTGTTTGCGGAACTCTTCGAGCACCTCGCGGCTGCCCGCGGCATGTTCGCAGGTGGCGGACCCCACCTGGATGCGAACGGGGTTGCCGCTGGCCCGTTGGCACAGGACTTCCTCGGCTCGTTGGGCGAGCGTTTCATACTGTTGCAAAACTTGGTTGGCCACGGCTATCTGGGACTCGAGTTGTGTGTTGTTGGGGCCCCTCTCCCGCTGGGCGAGGGTTTGGGCGCGGCGCGCTGGTCTTGGTTCTCAAAGCAATTGCTCAAACCCAAGCCACGTCAGTCCATGAGTTTATCGCCCGCGTCCGCGCGGGGCAAGGCTTCCCCCTCCCACTGGCCAACCGCTAGTCCGATTGGTAAGATTCGGCCGTCGCAAAGCGAGAGGCTGTCGCGCTTGGTTCAAGACATCAGGTGGACGCTCGTCGCCGAGGCGTTCAGCCAGAACCGTCTTCGCGCCCCGGGACGGCTTTGCTATACTGTTCATAGGTTCACACAGCCGCACGCGAAACGCTCATTCAAAGGACCCGCACGCCATGGCCAAGAAGCCCCAAGCATCCGCGAAATCCGCCGGCAAGAACGGCTCGACCAGCAGCATCCTCGACGCCCACCCGATGCTGAAAACGACGGTTGCCCAGATCGAAAAGGAGTTTGGCGAAGGGGCCATCATGCCGCTGGGCTCGGGCACTACCGCGCCGATCCGGGGCATCCCCACCGGCAGCCTGGCCTTGGATATCGCCTTGGGCGGCCAGGGCATCCCCTGCGGCCGTGTCGTCGAGGTTTTCGGTCCCGAATCGAGCGGCAAGACCACCCTGGCCCTGCACGTCGTGGCCAGCGCTCAGCGCCAGGGCGGCATCGCCGCCTTCATCGACGCCGAGCACGCCCTCGACCCGTCCTGGGCGAAAAAACTGGGCGTCCAACTCGAATCGCTCCTGGTCAGCCAGCCGGGCTCCGGCGAAGAGGCCATGCACATCACCGAAATGCTCATCAAGAGCAATGCGGTGGATATCATCGTCGTCGATTCCGTCGCCGCCCTGGTCCCCAAGAAGGAACTCGAAGGCGAGATCGGCGATTCGCACGTCGGCCTGCAAGCCCGACTGATGAGCCAGTCGATGCGCAAGCTGACCGGCGTCATTGCGAAGTCGAAGACGGCCGTCATCTTCATTAACCAGATCCGCGAAAAGATCGGCGTCATGTTCGGCAACCCCGAGACGACGCCTGGCGGACGGGCCCTGAAGTTCTACTCCTCGTGCCGCATCGACGTTCGCCGCATTAGCCAGATCAAGGAGGGCGAGAACGTCGTGGGGCAGCGCGTTCGGGCGAAGGTCGTCAAGAACAAGGTCGCCCCGCCGTTCCGCGTCGCCGAGTTCGACATGATGCACGACCACGGCATCTGTTACGAGACCGACGTGCTGGATCTGGCGATGGCCCAGAAGCTTGTCGTCCGCGTCGGCGCCTGGTTCCGCTACGGCGATCAGCAGCTTGGCCAGGGACGCGAGAAGGTCCGCGAGTATCTCAAGGAGAACCCGAAGTTCGTCGAAGAGCTTCGCGAGAAGATCATGGCCGCCGGCGTCGCCGCCGGGCCTGGCGCAATTGCCGCCGAGCCGGAAGAGACCGTGGAATAGGCGGTAAGAGCCCCACGGTCAAGTTGTCGGCGGTGGTTCGAGAAAGAAACGCCGTGTTAGCCGCCCGCCGGCTTGATGCCACGGCGAACGGCGGCCGCGACGAGAAAACTCAACTGCACCAGGGCGGCCAGGAGGATGGGCCACGCCCGGGCCGCGCCGCTGCCGTACGAGTGCATGCCGCTCGAGATCAGAAAGTTCACGCCATACCAGGTGAACAGGATGGCGCTAAAGCCGAGAACGGCGGTCAGGCACATGCCGAAGTCGCCAGACCAGCCGGCGTGCCTCGCGTGAAGAAAGGCCACGTAGACCAACAGCGAAACGAGCGCCCAGGTCTCCTTCGGGTCCCACGCCCAGAAGCGGCCCCAAGCGTAGTCGGCCCAGAGCGCCCCGAGAATGGTGCCGGCCGCCAGCAGCACGACCGTCACCTGAATGGCCGTGTAGGCGAACCCGGCCAACTGCTTGCAAGCTTCCGGCGGTCGTCGTGCGGGCTTGGTGTATCGCCCGAACAGATAATAGCCTAGCGCCAGGTTGCCCAGGAGCATCGCCATGGCGGCGGCCGCGTAGCTCATCATGATCGTCGTCACGTGGACGATGAGCCAGAAGTTGTCGCGCAGGATCGGCGTTGCCGAGCCGATGTTGCGGTGCATCACGGCTGCTGGGGCGTAATAGGCAAGCAGCATGGCGACCGAGCTGATGATCGCTCCGGCCAGGGCGAACGGCCGACGTTCGAGCACGTCGGTCCCCTCGCCCGCAAGCCGGCGAGGGGCGATTCCAATCGCCCGCGATCCTAGGGGCCACAACGTGAGCCAGACGGCCAGCAGGGCCACGAACAGCGACACGACGACCACCGACTCGAACATGCCGGTCAGCGGCGCCAGGCCGGTAATATAGGACCGAAGTCCCAAGCCGGCCAGGGTGAACATCTGACCGAAAATCAGCAGCGCGACGCCGAGCCAAAAGGGCGTCGCGCGCCAACGGCCGACCGCCGCCAGCAGCGGCAGCGCGGCTGCGGCACCGACGACCCACGCCCAAAAGAATGGATCGAGCCGGTTGTAAACAACCTCGGTGTCGGTGGAGCCCGGTCGCGGATAGGCCGTTGCGTCGATCGCCGCTTGGTCGCGGTGCGCGATCGAAAGCTTCGCCCGCAACGGGGCGGTTCGCTCGCCAAATTGACGGATGTCGGCCGCAAACTGGCCCATCGCTTCGGCGAAGCGGTTGGCGTTCCTGTCGAGGTAGGCCGACCGGGCTGCGGTCCACGCGCGCCGCACGGCCTCCAGCTCGCGTGCGGGATACGCCGCCAGCAACTCGTCCGAACCGTGCAGCATCGCCGGAAGACTCAGCCAGGGCGAGGCGTCCTCGTCGGTCGCGCGATTTGCATCGAGCGACGCTGCATCCAGGGCGGGCGACAATCGCAAACCGTCGCCATTGTCATAAAGCGCCAAGTGAAGCTCGGCCGCCTGACGGTCCACGTCGGCCGCCAGCGCCGCCAGGGGGCGATCGTTGTGGACCGGCAACGCGGCGGCCAACCGACCGGCCAGGCGTTGATAATCGGCCGCCAGCGGTTCGAGCTTCTTGCGGTCGAAGGGGCCGTCCTTGAGCTCTGCGGTCAATTGTTGATAAGACTGAACACTTTGAATCAGCAGTTGTCGCACTTGTGGGTCGCCGCTGATTCGCTTCGCGGCCTGTGGGTCGCTCGCCAGCCGGAACAGCGCGGCCCGGGCCGACTCGAGCCTCGCGCGGAATCGCCACGGCAGGTCGCGATGGCGTCCCATGCAGAACGTCAACGACCGGTACTTGCCATAGGCGTCCATGAGGCGTTTCGTCTTCTTGAAGACGGCCGTCGAGCGGAACTCCTGCCCCTGGTCGCGGGCCTGCTGTTCGAGCTTGGCCAACCGCTGCGAAAATGCGTCGTCGCTCGTCGCACGCTCGACCTCGGCCGGCGACAGCCACTCCGGCCTCCGGCCGTCGGTGTTTTCCGTCGTCCGTCCCAGCACGTCGCGTCGCAATGCGACATCGTCGGCCGGCAGAAACGGGACGTCCTCCCAGCGGTCGGGATCGGCCAGCCAGGCAAACACCAGCTCGGCGGCGGCGAATCGTCGTGGCGGCGCGTCGCCCACCGCGAGCGTCGGGTCGCGGCGGCCGCAGATGGCCTCGACCGTTTCCCGGGCGACCGTGTCCAACGGCGCGACGCGGCCCTCGGCAAGCGCCGGCAGGCGACGCCAAGCGGTCCAATCGAGCGAGTTCGGCTCGCTGCCGTAAGAAGAGCCAACGAGCGAGAGCATCGCGGCGAGGAAAAGACCTGGGGCCGTCAGACCACGTGGCATACGCGAACCGTCGTGGCACGCTCCGCGATCAGCCGGATCCCGGTTATGGCTCTGCGTGTCGGACCGCGTCCCACGTCGGCGACAGCACTGCCCGTAGACGACGATCATGCCGAGGACGACGAGCAGGCTGCCGAGGTATTTCAGGCCGCGTCCGGGATCGTAGCTGACGCTCAGGCGTGAAAGATAGACGTGGTCGCGGCCGCGGTCGTTGCCGATCAGCTTGTCGAACGCTTCGTCGCCAGGCGTCGCCGGGCCCGAGAAGCCCGACTGGAAGATGCGGTACGTTTTTCCGGATTCCGGGTCTGTGAAATCGACGGGCCCGTTGAGACGGATCAGCACATTCTCTCGCAACTTCTTGGGCGGCTGGCTTCGGTCGAGGAAATCGACCAGGCTCGAATACTGCGAGGCCGTCGCCGTGCCGGGATTCAGCCGGCGATGAAACTCACGCAGAGCGATCTGAAAACCGAGATCGAACCCGCGCGAATCCTCGTCGGCCGGCTCGACCCGATAGGCGGCCTGCCCTTCGAGTACCGGCAGTTGCCCTTCGACGCCGCGCCACCAGGTCAGCAGGCACCCGGCGAGAAGAACCAAAATGCCTGCGTGGGCCGCGACGAAACCCGCGTGCCGCCATCGCCACGGAAGCCGGGCCGCGAGGGCCGCCAGAATGTTGACGGCCAGCAACGCATGGAAGACCACAAACCAGCGGGTCCCATAGACATCGTGCCGAGCCGCCTCCGCCCCGTGATTCTTTTCGACCGTTGTCGCCCAGACCAGGGCAGCCGCGTAGACAACGATCAGCACGACGGCCAGCCGCAAGGACGCCAGAAGACGAAGCGGGCGAAGCAACGCTTGCCAGAGCGTCGGAATGTGGTGGTCGGAGCGGGCCGCTTTCGTGCCGTGTCCAGCGTCATTCATCTCGCGGTTCCTCGGTCAGTCGGCGGCGCGGCGTCAGTCCTTCAGGGTGCGGCTCCATTTTACCGCCGCCGAAGCTTGGCGACTACGAACGGCGCGCGATTGGCCGAGAGCACCCGCCGTCCGAGCAAGCTGCGCGGCCGGCAACTCCCAGACCGTCTGACGCGCTGCCCGTGCGGACGGTTTGACCGAAGGTCGCCCCGCTGGATACGTCATCGGCGGGACGGGGGATCAGAATCGTCCTGCTCGCGGCGGCAGCTCTCGAAGGCCGGTCGGTCTCGGCCCGCTCGTTCCTGCAGGGCGGCCAACTGCTTCTCGTCCGCCAGCATCCGGTCTTCCACCGTCCGGCAATGGTCTCGGAGGTTGTCGAGCTGAGCCAGTTGGGCCCGGTTCTGCTCGGCGAGCGCGCGGTTCTGAGCCTGCAGCGTGTTCCACTCGGTGACCGGCACCATCGTGCAGCCGGGCAGCGATGCAGCGAGAACAATCAGAATCCAACAGGACCGCATCACGCCGTTCGTCCCCTTTGTCTTCGGGAGGAGTTGCGCTGTTCGCCCCCCACGCCCGCCGGGCGAGATCGCACGGTTCGCCCCAGCTCCCCTTCGGGAGAGGGTTAGAGCCTTTCGCAGTGAGAGACACCTTGACGCCTTCCAATACCAAGAACGGCCCGCTGCTGCAAGGTCGAAGGGCCTTTGAGGCCCTTTTTACTGCCAATGGTGGGGTGAGTTTGCTCGCGGGCCTTGAAGACCAATGCCACGTGGCAGTACGATAGTCGATCTGTCGCCCAGATTCGGCCGTTGACGCCTTAGGACGGCCAGGCGCGTTGCGGCGATCGCCCGAGCGCAAGAACTCACTAGCCATTATGCAAAACACCCAATCCACGCAACTGCTGTTTGAACTTTCGAAACCAGGATGCCAGGCCGTGCGGATGCCGGCGTGTGACGTGCCGCCCAAGCCGCTGACGACGCTGTTGCCGGCCGAGGCCCTCGGCGAGACGCCGCTGCCGCTGCCGGAGCTTTCCGAGCCGGATGTCGTGCGGCATTTCATCAACCTGTCGACGCGCAACGTCTCGGTCGATACGCATTTCTATCCGCTGGGCTCGTGTACGATGAAGTACAACCCAAAGCGGAACGAGCGGCTGTGCGCCCTGCCCGGAATGGCCGACTTGCACCCGTACCAGCCCGAATCGACCCTGCAGGGCATGCTGCACCTGCTGCACCAGGGCCAACACATCCTGGCCGAGATCGGAGGTCTTCCGGCCGTCTCGCTTCAACCGGCCGCTGGCGCCCACGGCGAGATGACGGGCCTGTTGGTGGCCGCGGCCTACTTCCGCGACATCGGCCAGAAACGCACGACGGTGCTCATTCCCGACGCGGCTCACGGTACCAACCCGGCCAGCGCGGCCATGGCCGGCTTCAAGATCCTGCCGATCAAGAGCACCGAGGACGGCTTCGTCGACATCGACGATCTGGCCTCGAAATTGAACAACGAGACGGCCGTGTTCATGATCACCAACCCGAACACGCTCGGCCTGTTCGAGCGTCGGATGGGTCAAATCGCCGAGATGGTTCACAAAGTGGGCGGCCTCGTCTACCTGGACGGCGCGAACATGAATGCCATCCTGGGCGTCGCTCGGCCGGGCGACTTCGGCGCCGACATTATGCACTTCAACCCGCACAAGACGTTCAGCGGCCCGCACGGCGGCGGCGGTCCCGGCGCCGGTCCGATCGCCGTGGCGGAAAAGCTCAGGGCATATCTGCCCGTGCCCACCGTGGTCAAGGACGGTCGCGGCTATCACCTCGACTTCGACCGGCCAAAGTCGATCGGCCGCGTTCGGGCGTTCTTCGGCAGCGTCGGCGTCTTGGTTCGCATGTACTGCTACATTCGCTCGCATGGGCCGGAAGGCTTGCGGCGAATCGCCGAGGACGCCGTGTTGAACGCCAACTATCTGCTCTCGCGGTTGAAGGACACGATTCCGGTGCCAAACGGCGACCGCTGTATGCACGAGTTCGTCGCTTCGGCGGGCACGCTGAAGAGCGAGCGGGGTGTCGCGGCCATGGACATCGCCAAGCGGCTTCTCGACTATGGCTACCATGCCCCGACGGTCTACTTCCCGCTGATCGTCCGCGAGGCCATGATGATCGAGCCAACGGAGACCGAGAGCAAGGCGACGTTGGACGCCTTTGCCGACGCGATCCAACAGATCCTTGCCGAACCGGACGACGTGCTTCACGCCGCGCCCAGCCAGACGCCCATTTCCCGCCCGGACGAGGTTCTGGCCGCTCGCAAGCCCGTGTTGAGGTGGAAGGCGCAAGCGTGAAGGTGGAAGGCAAGCAATGAAAGGAGCATGGGACACTTCCGGGAGCGAAGCGGACGCCCCCGATGAGGCAAAGCGTGCATTGGAGGCAAGCGGCAAGGCCCCCGCGGATTCATCCTCGGTCGGCGCCGATCTCTCGTCCTTCACCCTGTTGCTCGACTCTCCGGCGTCCGGCTCTTGGAACATGGCCGTGGACGAAGCCCTGCTCGAGGCGGCGGCTCTCCGTGGGCAATCGACTCTGCGGTTCTATCGCTGGGCCGAGCCGACCCTTTCGCTCGGCTACTTTCAGACCTACGCCGATCGGTTCCAGCACGAGGCCAGCTCCCGGTGTGCGGTGGTCCGTCGCGCGAGCGGCGGCGGAGCCATCCTCCACGACATCGAGCTGACGTACAGCTTGGCCGTGCCCGAGCGACATCCGCTGGCGGCCACGCGGTTGAAAACCTATCGGGCGGTCCATTACGCGTTGATTGCCGCGCTGGCCCGTTATGGGATCGAGGCCGGGATGCTCACCTGCGCGACGGCCGGCCGGCCGAGCTTCAACCAGCCCGAGCCGTTCCTCTGCTTCCAGCGGCGTTCGCCGGGCGATGTCCTGCTGGATGGCGTTAAGATTGCCGGCAGTGCCCAGCGTCGTTGCCAGGGCGCCGTGCTGCAACATGGCAGCCTGCTGTTGGCCCGATCTTCGGCTGCCCCCGAGCTGGACGGTTTGCTGGAACTCGCCGGCAAGCCGATCGACGCCGAAGAGTTCACTCAGGCTTGGTTGCACGAGATGGCCGGCGTCTTGGGGGTTCAGTGGCATCGCCAGCCGATGGCCGAAGCCGATGGTCGTCGGGCGGCCGAGATCGAATCGCAGAAATACGCCACGTCGCTGTGGACGGAGCACCGCGGCCGGCAATCCTAGCGAGATTCGTCCCGTCGGCGGCACGCTGGACGCTTGGATCGGCTACCCAAGGTCTCTTGACATGTGCGGTGCGGTCTGCTACCATCGAGCATGTTGAGGTGGGACGCTGTTCGCTGATCGCAGTGCTCTGGTCTCGACATCTTTTGAACTAGCGGACAGTTCGCCACTGTCGGATGAGGCGGTCGTGCAAGTCAAGCTAATCGTTCAGAACGGTAAGCAAGCGGGCAAAGTAATTCCCGTTTCCGGCCGGCGATTCGTGATTGGCCGTGCCGACGACTGCCAACTTCGGGCCCAAAGCACGCTCATCAGTCGCCGCCACACGGCGATTCTCATCGAGGAAGACTTGGTGAGCGTTGAGGATTGCGGCAGCACGAACGGGACCTTCCTGAACGACCAGCCGGTGAAGCAACGTTGCGAGTTGCACAACGGCGACCATCTCAGTGTTGGCCCTCTGGCGTTCGAGGTCCAGTTGAGCGTCGATGTCGACGCCAAACGTCGCCCGAAGGTTCACAGTGTTCAGGAGGCGGCTGCACGGACCGCTGCCACGCCGCCGCCGGCGCCGAAAGAAGAGTTCGACATCAGCGGTTGGCTCATCGAGACGCCGCCGGCCGAGGAGAAGCCGGCTCGGCAGAAGTCCGAGGCCGGCACCGATACGGTGATCAATCGGGGGCTGGTGGAGACGACCATGATGTCCGCCGCGCCGGAATCGCCTGCCGCGCAGCCCGACGCCGCGAAAAAGCCTGCGGACAAGAAGACGGAGAAGACACCGCCGGCCAAGCCGGTGGGCAAGTTCCAGGTTCCGAAAAAGGTCGCGGAAAGCAGCGGCGCCGCGGCCGACGACGCCCTCCGCCAATTCTTTCACCGCAGGAAGCCGTGAGAGCCGCCAACAATCCCAAAAAATCGGCCGCCCTGCTCGGCATGGCCTTTGACAACGACGACGGCCACACCCGTCTTACCCGGGGCGAGAACTACGTCCTGGTCGGCGGCAGCCAGGACACGCACGGCTTCATGCAGGAAACGGCCGCCAAGGTCAACGAGCGTCTCGATCAGCGGGGCAAACGCCTCGAAGACGTTTCGGCGCGTGAGTTTCACGAAATCTGCCGCGACGTGATCGAGACCATCCGGCCATCGTAGCGTGAGCGATCGGCGCATAGCTTTCAGCATGACCAGCCCGGACATCCGCGATAATCGCTACGGTTCATGCACGCGCCGATGGAACGTCAGCGGCTGCGCCAGACCTTGGCGGCAGGGGTAAGTGCTGACGGCCTGGCGGCGAACGGGCGACCTTCTTTTCGCGTCTCCAGCCTTGCTGTTGGTCCGACGATGCCGGCCCTTGCCAGTGCAATCGTCACGAGCGTCGTATCCGGTCTTCTTTGGCCTGTTGATCGAGTTTCCCTAGGCCCGTTTTTGGTGACTTTTGGCAACCACGATGTATCCTATCTACATTGACAGGCAAAAAAGCACCCCAAAGCGTCAATCGCGGAGATACGATCCCATGGTCGCCAACAAAAAGTCCGTTGTTCGTGGAATCAAGGGAAAGCCAGCCGTCACGGCGAAGAAGCCGATCGCCAAGTCGTCAGTCGCCGAGGACGAAGTTACGATCGACCGCCGCGACAAGCACGAGCGCCGGCAGTCGGTCGATCGCCGGACGCACAGCGGACCAGTCGCCGAAGAGCGTCGAGTCGTTGCCGAGCGCCGCGTGAAGGTTAGCCGTCGCCGTCAGATCGATCCGACCACGTGCGAACGCGATTACACGCCCGAGGAGATCGAGTTCATGGGCGCGATGGACAGCTACAAACGCCGTAGCGGCCGCATGTTCCCGACGTGCAGCGAGGTGCTTGAAGTCATCAAGTCATTGGGCTACGAGAAGCCGGCCAAGAGCGACGTGCCGTCTCCGATGGCCATCGACCTGTCGGCGTCGATGCCGATGACGGCCATCTCCACCGTTCACCTGGTCTAATTGACCGAAGATCGCCAGCGGCGCACGGTGTTGGGGGGGACGAGGTTTAAGGGAGCCTCTTCCTTGCCCCCCTACCCTTCCCTGCCCAGCTTCGCGACAAACCGCTCTTGTGTCGCTCCGTGGCACTCGCTATCTTCCCCCTTGTGCCGGTCGAGGCGTCTCGGTCTTCGATCGGCTTTTCGAGCGGGAACTCTAGGGCGAGGCACACACGCCGTGGCTCTCTCAAATCGCAGAAATCGTTGCGAAAGCCGCCTTCCGTTGGCCGCCGCCTCGTTGCTGCTGGCCACGACCCTGCTGTCGCTGAGCGGCTGCGGTGAATTCGCCGCGCAGGGCCGCAACGCCGAAGGCGTTCGCCTTTACCAGGAGGCTCGATACCAGGACGCCATCCGCGAGTTCCAGGAAGCGACGTACGACGACCCCAACAACGCCGACGGCTATTACAACCTGGCCGCCGCCTACCATCGCGCCGGGCGGGCCGAACACTGCCAATCCGATTTGGTGCAGGCCGAGAACTTCTACAATCAGTGCCTCGATCGGAACCCGAACCACACCGAGTGCTACCGTGGCTTAGCCGTTTTGCTAGCTCAACAGGGCCGCACGGAGGAAGCGTTCCGGCTGCTCGAAGGTTGGGTGCACTGCCAGCCGTGCTCGGCCGACGCCAAGATCGAGCTTGCCCGAATCAATGAAGAGTTTGGCAATCGTCAAGCCGCTGCCGAACACTTGGTCGAGGCCGTCGCCCTCGAGCCTGACAACCCCAGGGCGCTGGCCGCACTGGGCAAGATCCGCGAGGAGTCTGGCGACAAGGCTCAAGCGCTGGCGAACTATCAGCGGTCGCTCACTCAAGATAATCGTCAGCCGGAGTTGATCGCCCGCGTCAACGCTTTGCAAGGCGGCTCGCCGGCTGCGCCGGCAGCCGTTCCCTCGGCGCCCGCCGTCGATCTGGGGCCGCGCATGGCCGATCGCGCCCCGGCCACAGCCAAGTAGCAATGGTTGTGGTGGCCCGGATCGCTTCGCTTATCGCACGGTCAGTTTTGCGGGGCGTGCTCGACGATTTCACCGCCGGACCGCGTGCACATGGCGTGATACACGCTCGTTTCGATCATCTGCGACACGAGCCGCGCTGATCCGTCGCCCAGCAGAAAGTTCGTCCCCGTGGGGTGATGGCTGCTGAAGTTGTGGCTGTCGGACTCCTCGCTGTTCGGCGGCTGGCTGGCCGTTCCAACGACCAGCCCCGGCGCGCACTCGTCGCCGGCCGGCGCGCCAAGCCACGTCGAATGTTCGAGATCCGTCGTTTTTTCGCCGGCGACGAACGTGTTGCTCAGACCGTCGGTGATGTCCCGGAAGCAGACGCCGCTATTGTGGAAGAAGACGCCGTCACTCGTGCATTGCTGGCCGTTTGGCGTGCTGCCGCACTCATGAACGTCTTGTGTTCCGAAGACGCCGATATAGTTGGCCGTCGCCAACTCGACGCTGCCGGCGGAGATGGCCGAGGGCTCGTCCGGCGTCCAGGTGAACGTCGGCTTTCCACTGTCCGAAGGGCAGCGAAAAAGCGACAACGCCGCCAGCCGGGCCTGGGCATTCTCCGTGGCGGTGAGCGATTTGTCGAAATGGATGAGGCATTCCGAGACATTGCCTTGCTCGACGAACGGCAGCAACGCGGCCGCCCATCCCCAGCCCGGTTCGCCCAGTGCATACGGTTGGTGTGTGGTTGGGTCGTAGGCTCGCCAGCCGGCCGGCAGCCGGCCGCACAAGTCGTGGTAGGCGTGCATGGCCAGCCCCAGTTGCTTCAGGTTGTTGCTGCAAGACATCTGCCGCGACGCCTCGCGCGCCGCCTGCACGGCCGGAAGCAGCAAGGCGATTAAAATCCCAATGATCGTAATCACCACCAATAGCTCGACTAAAGTGAACGCCCCACGGAAGCCTATCTTTCGCGCAATCATGGAATCATCTCCCTATCAAACAATGACGCACGCGAGCGATTGCCGGCCGCGCACGCACATCGCCTGGGCGATGGCGCAGCGCAACTTCACGGAAACGCCGCACGCGGGAAAGGTCCAAACCAAGGAGAGAAGCCTACGCGAAAGCAGGCGGGGCCCGGCTCTGCCAGGCCGAGAAGACATCGTGCGAAACCGTCGAGGGCACGAACGCGACCACGTCGCCGACAAATGGCGAACAGGTCGATGCGGCAACCACGGCCGTCAACGCCAGGTTGTGGGCCAGGAATTGGCACGCGGGACAATGGTTGTCGGGCGCCGGATGCCGGTCAGGGCATTTTGGGGACGACCCATGCTGGTCGTCTTTGTGAGAGGCGTTGTCGGCCAGCGTGTGGCAATCGTGCGGCTCGCCGCAACAGGAGTCGCCCGGTCCGCCGTGGTTGTGAACCAGCGCAGCCGTCAACAGGGCCAGCGCATAACCGGCCGCGACGAGCCAGGAAAGTCGGCGATTTTCCACGAAAATGCGCATCACCTATTCAATTAGGCATTTTCAACATGATAGCCAGAAGCAGGCCGGCGGTCAAACAAAAAGCCGCCATCGCGTCGCCTTGTCGGTTTACAGGCGGGAACCGACAACACCATCGCCGCCACGAAACAGCGGGTTGGCGCACAGCACGCGATGCAATTGCTTCGGCGAACGCACTTCGCCGGCCGGACGCTCGCGATGCCAGTCCCCGTGCGTCGGTACGAGTGTTTCGCAATAGGGCCAGGGGCTGAAAGGATCGCCGCCGAGCGCGGCCGCCAGTTTGCTCGAATTCATGCAGACGTTGCCAGCCCGCGGTGGAATCGGCCCGGCCTCGTGACGCGGAATGCCCATCAGACAATTCGGATCGTAGCCGCCGACGCGGTTGATGATCTGCGCGATTTGGTACAGGCTCAGCCGTCGCGGCGCGCCGGCGTGATAGATGCCGCTCAACCCGTCGCACAGGGCGCGCTCGTAAAGCCGATTCAGACAATCGGCGTAGGTCGGCGTCCGCACCTCGTCGAAGTAGAGCGTCGCCGGCCGGGACTTCTTGAACCGTGACGTGATCCAATCAATTGCCCCGGCGTGACCGCTGAAACTGACGCCCATCGGCAGCGAGATGCGCAAGATGCAGGCCGTTGGGTCGGTTGCGAGAATGGCCTGTTCGCCCGCCACCATCGTCTTTCCATAAACGGTGACCGGGTCCGTCGGATCGGTCTCGACATAGCCGCCGTGCCCCTCGGCCCCCGAGAACACCAGGTCGCACGATAGATGCACCAAGCGGATGCCGCGAGGGACGGTTTGTGAGAGCAGGTTCTTCACGCCCTCGACGTTGATCCGCCACGCCAGCTCGGGCGCCAGTTCACACTGTCGCAGGGCACAGTTGCCAGCGCAATCCAGGACGGATGCGAAGCCGTGTTCCTCGAAGAGTCGCGCCAGCCCGACGTGGTCTTCGGCGTTGCACGGGACGATGCCTGGCCCGACGAGCCGAAAATTGTCGGCCTGCCGAATGCCGATCACTTGGCCCGGATACTTCGCGGCGAAGTAGGCCATCGCGTTGTAACCTGGCACGCCGGCAACGCCGGTAATCAACAGCGGCAGCGGCAGTTTGGCGGGCGGATCGGTAAGCACCACGGGAGGCACGGCAAGCAAAAAGGGCGGGCGGACGATCGGCTTGCAGCGGATTGCCGCGAAAAACTCTATTATAAGCCGCAAGCGGCAAGTCGCCAGGGCCTACTTGCCGGCCGTCTTGATGGCGAACTCGACCGACGCCTGACCCGTCTTGTGGGATTTTAGGTCCTCGATCGAGAGCCGCAGCGTGTAGCGGCCTGGGGCCAGACGCCTCGGCATCCGAAGATGGTAGCCGATGAAGAAATCGTGTCGCAGGTTCTGGCAGTATTCTTCGGTCGGCGCGAATTGCTGTTCGGCCACGCAGCCGCGACTGTCGACGATCTGATAAGCGATCCGCAGCGACGTGTGATAGCCCTTCGGTGTCGCCTCCGAAGCGAAGTTCTCGACCTCGGCGTACAGAAGCACCTCTTGATTCGCGTCGAACTCGTATTTCTCGAATCGCTTCGTGCAGCCGTAGCTGACAACTTCCGTGCAAAACATCAGGTTGCGAAGCGTCAGCGGGGCCGACTCGGGCGGCTTGCTCAGGGCGTCGGCCGGCCTGGGCTTGGTCTCGGCGGCCGACGCGACGTACGAGGCGCTGACGACTTGGCCCGGTCGTGACGGTTCGATTTGGACGGCGGGACGCTTGCTCCACCAGGGCCTTTCGTCGTCCGTTGGGGGCAGCCGCGACGGGGCCGTCGCGCTCGGCGGTGCAACGGAAGCCGTGACCTGATCGGTGGGACGCTGTAGGCTCGCCGTTGCTGTGCCGTTTTGCTCCGCAAGGCGACGCCGGTAGGCCAGCGTTGCACGGCATTGCTGAATTACCAGCGGCCAGACGACCGGATCGCTGCGACGCAGGTCGTCCAGCAATCGGTCCTGGGCGGCCGGATCGATGGCCCCGATTTCGCGCACCTCGGCCATCGCCCGCTGCAAGGTTTCGACATCCGCTTCGGCCGGTTGCGTCTTATCGGATTGAAGGTTGGTCGCTCGATTGGCGGCCACGGTGTCCGAGGTCGCTGCCGTGTGCTTGTGGCTGGCCGCCCAAGGCGTTCCGGCGCAGCCCGAGAGAGCGAGGGTTGCTGTTGCGGCGGCAATGAGTGACCACGAACTGCGCATAGCGCCCCGATGCGAACCGCGGTCAAACCCGACCGGCGATCCCGGCCGCGGGGAGGTCGATCGTAGCTGAAAACCCAGGAGCGTGCAACGTTGAAATCTCAGTCGCATGGGCCCGAGACAGCCCATTTTGCGGCAATGGCATCACTCCTGACCGCTCCGAGCCAAGGGCCTTGCCGGCGCGGGCGTTCGACCATCGACGGAAACGATTTGCCAGGCGTCGTGGGGCGCACTGCTTACTCTTGCTGCTCCTCGATCACGTCGTTGAGCACGTCTTCATTGACGTAGATGGGCAGCACCGGATCGCAGCGGACCGCCACCGCGATGGCGTCGGACGGTCGCGCGTCGATTTCAACGAGCTCGCCGTTTTGCCGTACGCGGAGCCGGGCGTAGTAGGTGTGGTCCTTCAACTCGTTGATGATGACATCCTGGAATTCGGCGCCCAAGCTGTCGACGATGTGGACGATCAGGTCGTGTGTTTGCGGCCGGGGCCACGTGTCGCCTTTCACCTGCCGCTGGATGCTGACGGCTTCGTAAAGCCCGATGACGATGGGAAAGGTCCGTTCGCCGTCGATCTCCTTGAGGAAGATGAACTGCTGTTCGTTGATTTCGCTGAGAATGATCCGGGAGAGTTCCATCGGGACCGGCATGGCCGCGCCCTCCGCACGCGAGGAGTCGAAAATATGTCGGCCGGCTTCAGGCCGCGCCATCCTCCAGATTATACGCCTCGCGCGCCGCGTTTCGCCAGTAGGGCAACGCGGCTGGCCACGAATGCCCCTTGTAAGTGGCATAGGTCTTCGCTATTCTGAACCGAACGGCTGCCGCCGGTTTCTGACAACGCTTGGGCGAGGCCGCCGTGCGGCTTCATCATTGCCAGGCGACCCATACCCCCCCCTGCCCCGTCATGCCAAAGCCTGTTGTTTTGCTTTCGATCCCTGCATTGCGTGAAAAAGACGTGGCCGTCATGCGGCGGCTGCGCGGGCTGACGGCCGGCGGCGGCATCGCCGAGCTGACGCCCACGTTCCCCTGCGTCACGTGCTCGGTCCAGGCCAACATGACGACCGGTCGCGGCCCGGCCCAGCATGGAATCGTCGGCAACGGCATCTACTGGCGCGAGAGACGCCAAGTCGAAATGTGGACCGCGCCGAACGATTGCATCGGCCAGCCGCAGCTTTGGGACTTGCTTTCGCATCACGGCCGCGGGCTGACCAGCGCCGTTTGGTTTCCGCTGCATGCCGTGGGCTGCGAGGCGGATTACGTCTGCACGCCGGCGCCCATCCACAACCCGGACGGCTCGGAATCGCTCTGGTGCTACACGCGCCCGATCGAGTTCTACGGGCTGCTCCGCGACCGCTTGGGCCATTTTCCCCTGATGAACTACTGGGGCCCGATGGCCGGGCTGCCGGCCAGCGCGTGGATCGTCGATTCGGCCGTCCTTGCCGCGACCGAGTGGCAGCCCGACCTGTTCTATATCTATCTGCCGCAGCTCGATTATGCGGCGCAGCGAACGGGGCCCGACAGTGCGGCCGCCGATCAGGCCGTCGCCGATTTGGACGAATTGCTCGACCGCCTGGCCAAGAAGTTGACCGAAGCCTATGGCGAGGAGCCGCTCTGGCTCGTCGCGGGCGAGTACGCCATCACGCCGGTCGATCACGTTTCCTATCCCAATCGCATCCTGCGCGAAGCCGGGCTGCTCAAGGTGTGCGAAACGGACGACGGCGAACACCTGGACCTGGAGAGAAGCCAAGCCTTTGCGATGGTCGATCACCAGTTCTCCCATGTGTTTGTGGCCGATTCCGACCCGCAACTCGCCGCGCGCGTGGCCGATCTGTTGCGCAATCAGCCAGGCATTGCCGAAGTGCTCGTTGGCGCGGACCGAGGCCGCTATGCGATGGAACACCCACGAAGCGGCGACGTGATTCTGATTTCGGCGCCTCGCAGTTGGCAGGCTTACTACTGGTGGCTCGCGGACGATCGCGCCCCCGCGTTCGCTCGCACCGTCGACATCCACCGCAAGCCGGGCTACGATCCGGTCGAGCTGTTCTTCGATCCGGCGACGAAGAGCATTCCGCTCGATGCGCGGCTCGTCAAGGGCTCGCATGGCGTCCCGGCCGTCGATCGCAACCAGCGCACGGTGTTTCTGAGCTCCGATCCGACGCTGCTTTCCGGCCCGAGCGTGACCGACACCGATGTCTTCGGCATGGTCCTCCGCCACTTCGGCCTGCAATAGGTTCGCCGACGCAGCCGCCCGAGCCTGCCGCTTGCGAACAAGCGGTCGGGCTGGTGGTTTGGCGGCCGCGTCTCACGACACTTCGATGCAGTTGACCAGACGGTCGCCGCCTGGGATGCGCATGGCGGCGTGCTGGGCCAACTGCTTCGTATAGTACGTGTCGCAGCGGCCGCTCAGCCGAACGCCCCGCGGGCCGACCTCGACGCAAAGGTCTGCGACGCCGTGATCGGTCTCATGTTGCACGGCCCGTTCGATTGAGGCGGCCAGCCGGTCGGCCTCCTCGACGGTTTCCGGAAGCACGCCGACGAAGGCCCGCATCATGCTGGGCCTGACGCCCAATTCTTCCATGACGATGTCCTCCTCTGCTTGCAACGCGCCGTCTTCCCTAAGTGGGCGGCGACGTGTCTTGCGGCTGGATTTCTTCTTCGCCCTTCACCTGGATCCGGTTGACCACTTCGGTGTCCTTGCAAACGGAGCGAACCACCTCCTGCGCCACTTGCTTGTGATAATAGCTTGTGACGCATCCCGAGATGACCATCGCGCAGTTGGAGCTTTCAACCCGCAGTCCGCGCAATTCAAAGAACGGACTGCTGGCCAGCGCCGCTTGTGCCCTCGGCTGAACATCTTTCAGAACGGTCGTCATTGCAGAGAACGCCCCTTCCTGGCGACATCTGCCGCGTGGCCATGCCATGAATCACACGGCCGGCATTTGGGCCGCGCGGTCCCCTCGCGGTGAAGAGTGAAGTCAGGGAGACGCTGTCTTCGCGAGGACTTGCTTTGCCCAGGTCCGGCCGCCATCCGGTGAGCGGCCCGCCGACACCAGCATTTTGCACCAGCGGACTGATTCGGTCAATAGCGAGGTGAATACCTAACTCTCTTGGGCGGCGGGGCTGCATGCAAGGACCGTGCCATAGCACGGTCGCAATGCGGCGTGGCGCAGTTCGGGCCTGGACAACACCGTCGCCGAAGCGCATGATAACAGGTTTGGATTGCCCAGGTTCTCTCAATCGCGGGCAGCCTCGCTCCATATCAAAAATCCGGCCGGCTGGCGGCAGCCATCGGCCGCAACCCCAAACACGAGCGCTTCCCATGCCTAGCTGTGTCCTTGCGTATTCCGGCGGTTTAGACACCTCGGTCCTGGTCGGTTGGCTGATGGACGAGGGCTACGACGTTCACGCCGTCTACGTTGACGTCGGTCAGCCGAGCGAAGACCGCGAGGCCATGCTCCAGAAAGCGCGCACGATCGGGGCCAAGTCGGCGCGCGTCGTCGACGCTCGGGAGGAGATGTGCCGCGACTTCGCCTTCCCTGTTTTGCAGTGGGACGCCAAGTACGAAGGCATCTATCTGCTCGGCACGTCGATTGCTCGGCCGCTGATCTCGAAGCTCTGCCTGCAGGTCGCCCGCGAGGTCGGCGCGAAGGCGTTTGCTCACGGGGCGACGGGCAAGGGGAACGATCAGTGCCGGTTCCAGCTTGCGGCCGATGCGCTCGATCCTAGCATCAAGATCATCGCTCCGTGGCGCATGGAGCGATTCCGCCGCCAGTTCCCTGGACGCGCCGAAATGATCGCTTATTGCCGCGAGAAGAACATCCCGGTGAAGCCCTCGGCCGCCAAACCGTACAGCATGGATGAAAACTGCCTGCACATCAGCTACGAGGGTGGCAAGCTCGAAGACCTGACGACCAACGGCGTCGAGGCGGTCACGTTCCATATGACCGTCTCGCCCGAGCAGGCGCCCGACAGGGTCGAGAAGGTCACGATCGGCTTCGAGTCGGGCATCCCGATCAGCGTCAACGGCAAGCGTCTGAGCGCGTTCGAGCTGGTCTCCACGCTGAACGCGATTGCCGGGCGCAACGGCATCGGCCGGATCGACATTGTCGAAGGCCGGTTCGTCGGCATGAAGAGTCGCGGCGTCTACGAGGCCCCCGGCATGACGCTGCTGTACGCCGCGCATCGCGTCGTCGAGCAACTGACGCTCGATCGCGACCTGACGCACCTCCGCGATCGGCTTTCGCCCGAGGTGGCCGAGCTGGTCTACTACGGCTTCTGGTACCACGCCAAGTTCGACGCCCTGATGGCCTTCATCCGTCAGGCGCAAAAGCCGGTCACGGGCGAAGTGACGCTCGATCTGTACAAGGGGAACATCGCGGTGGCCAGCCGCACGAGCCCTTGCAGCCTTTACGACGAGGGCATCGCCACGATGGAGGGCGGCGGTTCCTACGACCAGACCGACGCCGAGGGCTTTCTGCGGATTCAGGGACTGCCCTGCCGCGTCGCCGCCAGCGTCCAGCCACGACAGTGGTAGGGACCGGCTGATGGCCGAGCGTTCCTTTGCGCGCTCCGTGTCGGGCTTGGGCAGGGAACACGCTCGTTGTGCAACTTTTTGCACCGAAAAAGATTGCACGACGGGCATGGTCGCGGATCGGAAAATGAACGACAATGCCATCTGGCCCGCCGTGTTTCCCGCCGCGCTCGCCTGCAATCGAAAGGGTCCGTCATGAATCCGAAGACGCCCAGCCGTTTCTCGACCTCGCGTCGCCATTTTCTGAAGACATCTTCAAACGCCTTGGCTGGCGCGGCCTTGCTCGGCGCCATTGCGTCGCGCGTCCATGCGGGCGAGCGGAATACAGTCAAGATCGCGCTGGTCGGCTGCGGCAGCCGAGGGGCCGGTGCGGCGGCAAACGCCCTGGGCACCAGCGGCCCCACCACGCTTTGGGCGATGGCGGACGTGTTCGAGGATCGGCTGCAACCGAGCCGTGAGACGCTCGCCAAGCAATTTGGCAAGCAGATCGATGTTCCGGACGAACGTCAGTTCCTCGGCATGGACGCCTACCGCGAGGCGATCGACACGCTCGATCCGGGCAGCGTCGTTATTCTGGCCACGCCGCCCGCCTTTCGACCGATCCACCTCGAATACGCGGTTGAAAAGGGAATGCACGTCTTCATGGAGAAGTCGTTCGCGGTCGACGCGCCGGGCATCCGCCGCGTTCTGCGAGCGGGCGAGGCGGCGCGGAAGAAGAACCTGAAGATCGCCGGCGGCCTGATGAGCCGTCACTACCAACCGTTGCAAGAAGCCGTCGAGCGAATCCACCAAGGGGCCATCGGCGATGTGATCACCTGTTGGGCTTACCGCCAACACGGGCCCGTGCCGTTTGCGCCACGAAGGGAAGGAATGAGCGAGCTGGCTCACCAGATTCGCAACTACTCGTGCTTCACGTGGCTCAACGGCAGCTTCCTGCTCGACTGGTTGATCCACAATCTGGACGTGGCCTGCTGGGTGAAGGACGCGTGGCCCATCGCCGCGCAGGGGCAAGGTGGACGCCAGGTTCGCACCGAGTCCGATCAACTGTTCGATCATTATTCGGTGGAATACACCTTCCCGGACGGCACGCGGCTCCAGGCCCAGGGGCGTCACATAGCCGGTTGCTGGGGCTTCTTCGGCGATGTGATTCACGGCACGAAAGGCTCGGCTCTCCTCGGCGAGGGGCAACTTCATCCGAAGATCTATCGCAGCCACGTTCAGACGCCCGCCAACATCGCGTGGCAATACCAAGGTCCGCCCTGCAATCACTACCAACGCGAACACGATCAACTCTTCGAGGCGATTCGTCGGGACCAGCCCCACAACGAGACCGAGCGTTGTGCGAAGGCTGCGATGACAGGCATTTTGGGACGTATGGCCGCCGAGTCGGGCAAGCGGGTGACCTGGGACGAAGCTTTGGCTTCGAATCGCGAGTTGGCTCCCGGCCTCGATCGGCTCACGATGCTGTCCGCCCCGCCCGTGACGCCCGACGCGGATGGCCGGTATCCGATTGCCATGCCGGGCACGACGAAGGTGCTGTGATTGGCGCCCCGTTGCCGGCTAGAACCGCAGCGATTCGGGCAGCAGGTCCTTCATCCGATCGTACCAGCCGGTTCGCTCTTCCGGCCTCTGCTCCGGCTCGCGAGGCTTGGGATCGGCCGCCCCGCGATTTGCCAGGCCGGTCGGCAGCGGCACGTGTTCTTCGAGAAACCGCGGCCAGTATCCCTCGAGCAGACGAACGCAGTCGCCGATTTGACGCTGCTGAAGCTTGACATCGGCTAGCGCGATCAGCTTTGAAAGCTCGATCATTTCGGCCCGGCTGAAGGCAAGGCTATAGACCTGCACGTCGTCGAGCCAGACTTCGCCCGCGCCCATGAGATCGAATCGGGCGCGAATGTGCGAGAGGCCGTCTAACGGCAGGTCGTCCACCTGGAAAACGTATTGGGCCCAGTTGGCTTGCAGCGGCACGGCCGATTGTCCTCGCCCGGCCGGCAGCCCGATCGACGCGAACCGATAGTAGTCTCGACCCCGGAGCTGCCCTTCCATGGCCAGTCGCAGGGGCGGCTGCCGACTTGGGTCTGCGACGCGAAGCCAGACGGAGATGGCCAATCGGCCGGTGGCCGGCGCGCTGAACGGCCGGCTGACCAGGCATGCCACGGGACCGGCGCTCTTCAGTTTGGCCGAGTGCGTTCCGCCGTGTCGCTCGTTCTTGTCCAGTTGGACGCTCGCCTGTGGTTGTTGCGTTGCGCCCCAGTCGGGGATAATGCCTTCCGCGCTGGCGGGCCGCTCAAAACCCGGGTTGGCCACCACGTCCAGCGGCGGCGGCGAGCGCAGGGCGGCCGCCCGAGCGCCGAGCCGCCGGATGGCCGAGGTCAACTCCGCGTCGACCGATTCCGGCCACGTCGCTTGCGGACCCGAACATTTCGCACCGGGGTCCGACAGCCGCACGGCCACCAGATCGTACGCTTCCAGGGTGACTTCCCAGCAGAACGCTCCCTCGCCATCCGGCTTCAGCGGCGCGAGTTTTCGCAAGCCGCCGAGTCCCTCGATGCGGCAATCCGCGCCCGCCTCGATGCGCAGCCGGGCCGTCACGGGCATCGGCGCGTCGTTGATGGCGTACACGTAGGCTCGACCGTCATGAACGGCGTGGCGGAACCGGACCGGCTGCGATCCGCTCGAGCTGCCCGCTTCAACGGTCTCGAAGTGCACGGCCGGCAGCGCGCGGTAAGTTGCCGCCAAGTCCCGAATGGCGTCTTCTTGACCCAGGGGCAACACGCAGCCGCCGTCGACGATTACCTGCGAATCTGTCGCCGCCAGGCCGCGAATAAAACGCCGCCGGTTCTGATCGCCGCCGGGCGACGGCTGAGACAACAGACACGTTGCGCCCGACTTGAAAGGACTTTTCTGCTCGAACGAGTCGATGCGAAGCTCTTGCGGTTGATGAAAGAAGAAGCTGCCGGGCGCTCGGGAACATTGGAAACAGCGATCGGCTTCCGTCGTCTGCGAGAGCTCCAGATCGGTCGCCCGTTGCGCCAAATCGCCCTCGGCGCCAAGACGTTCCGCGCGCAGCAGCATGATGCGAGGCTCGTTTTCCTGAAAACGGCGTGGATCGATGCCCACCTGCAACAGCGTCTTGGCCAAGCTTGTCCGACGCGGAAGGGCGGGCCGCAAGTCAGCCTCCAACTCGGGGACGCCGGTCATCTCTGCGCCGGCAAGATAAAGCCGCGTGTTGGGTCGAATCGCCGTCAATGCGTCGGCCGCGCGGCGATAGAAGTTGGCGAGCTGTCCGCAGCGCCACTGGACCCACGCTTGGCGGTGCGATGGCTCGGCCAAGTATGCGGCGCGATCCCGAAATCTCGTCGGCCCGCTGCCAGGCAGGTGTGCGCCGGTGTCGTGCTCGAAGCGGCCGATGGTCGCGTCGTCGAGTCCCCAGTCGGGACCTGGAAGTTGGGCGTAGCCGTCCGCCGAAAGCCGCACGGCCAAGCCGGTGAACGCCTTGTGCCCAGCGTAACGCGTGGCCAGTTCCTCGAGCACGTCCAGCATGGCCCGCTGCACCCGAGGATTCAGCAGATTGTAGTAGGGCGCACGACCGCGTCGGGCGCTCCAGGTCGCTTCCCAGGCCGTGCCCTCCGGTCCGATCCACTCGATGCCGTCTGTTTCGGCTCCAGTCTGTCGTCGCAGCGTTTCCAACGCCGGCAGCGGCGTCGCGAATTCGACCATCGGAATCAGTTGCAGATTTTCCCGATCGAACAGCCGTAGCAACAATTCGAGCACATCTTTGCGCACCGGGTCTTGCGCCGAGGAAAGCGTCGCCCGCGTGTCATGTCGGCCGGCTGCTTCCAGCAGCCCCGTGGGATAGATGAAGCCGCCATTGTCGTAGCGAGGGGTCGGCTCCAGCAATGCGCTGGGGTAGATGGTGCTGCCGTCGGCCAGCACGGCCAGCATCAGTCCGTTGTAGCCGGCGTGGTTCAGGTAGTCGACCAGTCGCGTCCCGCCTTGGTAAAACGCCTGCCAGTCGTCGAGACAGCGACCGCTCCACGAATCGACCGATCGGTTGGCGGAGAAATTATCGGCAATCAGCGGACGGTCCAGATAGGTCGCCAACAGACGGTTGCTCGGGGCATGTTCGGGCATGGCCCTTGGCAGCCATTCGCCGCCCGAAAAGACACGAATTCGGCCATACATGGCCGGCTGCCGCTGGCGGCCATTCGTCACCAACAACAAAGGCGTGTTGCTGCGCGGCCAAAAGACGAGCCGATAGTGTTGCCAGTGCGGCTTGGCGCCGGCCACGCCGACCAATTCGGCCGTTTGGTCCACACCGGCGTTTGCCGTGAACGATCCGGCCGCGCCCGAGGCATCCGGTTCGATGATGCTCAGTCCCAGCGTCTGTGGCGTGTCGCTGGGATAGTCCACTTCGAGCACGTGTGGGCGCCCCGGCTGATTGATCGGCAGCCAATAAGCCTCCCAGCTCACGTCCGGCGACTCGGTGTTGGGCTTCAGTTCGACCAACTCGCCCAGTGTGTGACGCCGTTGCACGAGGCAATCATTGCCGATCTCGCCTTTCCATGCCAAGGTCGCGCGACCATCGCGCGTCAGCCAGCGAGGCAGTTTCGTGCGGCCCAATTGCAGTTGCGACAGTTTGCTTAACTTTTCGTACCATCGCGGATTGGCCGGGTCGATCTCGACGACCAGGTTCAGGCCGGGTTCGCTTGTCGACGTCGAGGGACGCTGTGGCCGCAGGACTAACACCTGCACACGCCGCTGGGCAATGGTCCACTTCCAATTGAGCGGCTTTCGCACCGTTTGCGACCAGTTGCCACTGCCGATGGCCGAAACCACCACGTCCCAAGCCCCTTCGTCTTGCGGCATCGTCACCTCGAACGGCACGGTCGCCGCCGGGTCGGCGGGCACGTCATGCTGACGCGACCAGAGCTCTTCGCCATTGGGGCTAAGCAGTTGAACCTTCAGCCGCGCCTGCGTTCCTTTAGGCAGCGACAATCCATGCGGCTCGACCTCGAACTTCCACGGCTCGCCGGGCGTGAAGATCAGATGATCGCGATCGAATCGAACCCGCAGCGAGTCGCTCGGCGCTCGGAAGACCGCGAGCCGATTCCCGCGATTGTCGAGGTCCTTGACAACGGACTTCGCCGAAATGTCGGTTAGCGGGATGTCGATGGCCACGGGACGGTCCGGCGCGTCGGCCGCCAAGAATCGCACCTGAAGTTTCGCGGTGGGCGGGGCGGACACCAAGAGGTCGACGCCGTCATGAGATCGTGGGCTGCGCTGGCGAACGACCAGCCTCGAGCCGTTGCCCGGGTCCGTTCCCATCGAGCCCGGTTCGTCCGCTTCGATCCCCAGAGCTTGCGGTGCGGAAACCGTTCCTTCGCTGACCGCGACGGTTCCGCTCCACTGGCAAGCTGTGCCGCCGCCCCAGACGATTCGGAGGCGAGTCGTGTCCTGAGCTGGAGCTCGCGCGGCGGCGATCGACACGCCCAAGAGGACCGCGCAACAAAACACCTTTGCGGCGACCGTCGCAATGGCCGGCAAACGAGGCACGTGCGATGCTCTCGGACCTCCTTGTCCGATCATCGGCATTCCCGCAAATTCTTGTGGCCCGCCGCTAAGACGACGTTCGATACCGGTTGCAATTCAAACGCGCACGTCACCGCATGTCGACCCTTTGGGAAAACACGCTGTTTTCGCCAGATCGAAGCTTGGCGTTGACTTGGAACCCACGTAAAAAACGGCCGCCCAAAACGCAGAATAAGAGGCCGATTATAGAGCCGCGTCGTCACCGGCCACCATGCCGATTCAGGCGAATTCGTCGCGTCCCGCGGGCGTCCCCGGGGGCTTGGGTGGTTTGGGTGGGGCTGTGAAAACGCCCGGGTGGCGAAGCGTCGGCTAATGCCAGCCCAGGTACTGCGAAAAGACCATCAACCAGGGGTTCGTCCACGGGTTCCACGTTGGGTAACTGGCCGACAGCACAGACAAGGCCAGCAGCACGAGCGCCAAACCGCGGGTCCAACGCCGCGGCGCCAGCAGGTCGGCCGCCGGCAGCATGGCCAGCAGCCAGAGCGGCGCAAGCCAGAACAGCCAGCGGAAGCCGCAGGTCAGACCGCCGTAGTTGTGGCTGACGCCAGGCCATGCCAGATAGAACGCGATGACGACGCCCCAGATGCCGGCGAAGGCCGCCGCGCTCCAACGAATCCGCGGGTCGCCACGGCGGAACATCCACAGTCCGAGCCCGACCAGGCTCAGCAGCCAGACGGGCGTTAGACTCAGCAGACCGTGATGTCCGACCAGCACGTTCGCCGCGTACATCTTCGGCGACGGTTCGCCGCGGTCCAGGCCCTTGGGCTCATTCCAGTAACTCGGCACGGTCCGACCGTTGCGCTCGTAGGTGTAGTTGTACCAGTTGTCGGGCCCCGAGCCGCCGCGCATCGAGTAGGCCGGCTTAAGCGTTCCGTGCGCGATCCAGTTCGTTCCCAAGAAAGCGACCGCCACGACAATCGCCGCGGGGAGAAAACCCAACAGCGTGGGCTTGGCCGCCTTCAATAACAGCACGATCGCGACGGCGGCGGCCAGCGCGGCGGCCGGATATTCTTCGGTCACCGCCAATGCGGTCACGAGTCCTGTGAGCGCGAACCATCCAAGGCGTCGTTCGCCATCGAACCAGATGCGCACGGTCATGAACACGGTGGCCGCCACGCACACGGCGGCCGGCACGTGGTTGTTGATCGTTACGGCGAACGTCGTTAGAAACGTGCCGAAACAGGCGGCCGCCATCACGAAAATCCGCCCCCAGTCGGTCGTGCCGAACCGCTCGACGAGCGAGGCCAACAGGACGAAGTACACGATACACGGCACGACGTTGAACAGCACGAGCATCGCTCGGCCGATCTCATAGGGCCGCGTGGCGAGCGTCGCGCCGGTGAGCCGGTGGATCGGCCAATAGACGGCCGCCATCATGGTGGCCATCAGCGGCGGTTTGCTCGAATAGAGGTGGCCGTCGTGCTTGACCATGTCGATCGTGTCCCAGTTTGGCTCCTGGATCACGCGGTCGATCGCGTAGGGAGCGCCCGGCATACGCATTTCCGGCTCGACGATCGCTCGCACCGTGCACCAGCGGCTCCGGTCGTTGGCGCTCAGGAAGGGGCGTGTCAGTCGCGCGCCGCGCAACATGCGGCCCTTGGCTTGATCCAGTTGTTGCTTCAACGCCTCGCCCGAGACGCCTTGGGATTCGAGCGTTCGTTGTTTTTTGGCAAGGTCCCCGTCGATCTTGTCCAAGCGATATTGTTCGAGTCCGATCTTGTCGACCGCATCGACCGCCAAGATGCGTCCGAGCATTGCGCCGGTGCTGACGAGGATCAACAGCGCGTAGACGCTTCGCCGAAGCGTCGCGGTGGCGTCGGTTGCCGTCGCGGTGTTTTGTGCGACACCCGAATCAGCAGGTTGTGTGCGTTCGCTCATGGAGAAGCCGGCGGGGTTCGCTCGGAAATCGAGTATCCCCGGCTTTCCGGGGCATGGTAGGCGATGAACAGCTCGGCCAGGAAGCCGATCGACATGAGCTGGCCGCCCAGCAACAACAGGCCGAGCGAATAGAACATGGCTGGCCGTTCGTGCAACACCAAGGGGTCGAGGCCGCTCACCAACCGCGAAACGACCCACCAGACGGCGAGAAACGCCAGCATCGCGCCACCCGCCAACGTGGACAACAGCCCGACGGTGCCCAGCACGTGTTGCGGCCGTTGGCCGAAGCCGGTGAGAAACTTGACGGTCAACAGGTCCAAGAAGCCCTTGATGAACCGGCTGAACCCGTACTTCGACCGGCCAAAACGTCGCGCGCGATGGCCAATTGCGATTTCACCTACGCGGAACCCTCGGGCCGCAGCCAGCACGGGCACGAACCGATGCAGTTCGCCATAGAGGTGCACTTCGTCGAACACCTCGCGGCGGTAGCACTTCATGCCGCAATTGTGATCGTGAAGCCGCACGCCCGTCAGGCGGCTGACCAGCCAGTTGAACACTCGCGACGGCAGCACCTTGTCCCACGGGTCGTGCCGCACCTGTTTCCAGCCGCTCACCACGTCGAGGTCTTGCTCGATCTCGGCCAAAAATCGCGGGATCTCGTGAGGGTCGTCCTGCAAGTCGGCGTCGAGGGTCATCACGAGCTCGCCCCGGGCGATTTCCAGCCCAGCACTGAGCGCGGCCGCTTTTCCAAAATTGCGTCGGAAGCGGATTCCGCGGACACGCGGATCCGAGGCGGCCAATTGCCGTACGATCTGCCACGAGCCGTCGGTCGAACCATCGTCGACGAAGATCAGGTCGAGCTCATAGCCCTGGGCGGCGGCCACCTCCGACAGCTCGCGGTGGAGCGTCTCCAGACTGTCGGCTTCGTTGAAAAGTGGAATGACGACCGAAAGCATGGCAAGTCGCGGCCGGGGGCCGCGCCTCCTGGCGTCTCGTTCTGACGTCCGACGTTATCGGTCCGCGACTGTGGACGCCGCGGCTCTAACGTGCGCGACCACCGGTCGCGACTAGGCGGGGTATGAGATATAGCATACCCGAAATCGCCAGTTCTGACAGCAGCCAAGCCAATCGCAGGAGGACGGAGGCCACCAGGGCCGGAACCCCCCCGATCTGTGGCACCAACAGGGTCAACGTCTCGGCCAGCACGGCCTCGCGGACCACCGCGCCCCCAGGCACGAACGACACGAACCCAACGACCGTGCCCAATGCGATGGCGGCCGTCAGCAGGTGCAGTTGGCCCAAGAGGGCTTCGTTGCCGGCGCCCATCGCTCGAAGCGTGGCCCAGAGGCTGAGTCCCAGAAGGGCCCAACCGACGACATTCAACATCCAGCCGATCGCCACGGTTCGATAGCCCAACTTGTCGAGCTTTTCGTTCGCCGTCGGACTCAGGCGGCCCGCCGTCAGAAACCGAGCCAACCGCTTGGCCACCGGCGGCAGCGTGGGCAGCCCCGAGAGAACCATCATGCCGACCGACGCCGCGAGCCAAAACGGCTGTTGCCGGGCCCAGCCGGCGACGACCGCCCCGGCAAGGAACGCGCCGACCGACATCATCGTGAGCGTCTCGAAAAAGATGCTCACGACGGCCAGCGACGCCTCGACGCCTGGGCCGCGGATTAGTCCGGCCCGCAGGATGACGACCATCGCCTTGCCTGGCACGTACTTGCCCAAGTGCCCGACGAAGAATGCCCGCAATGCCAGGCCAAGGCCAACCTCTTGGCCGAGGGCGCGCAGCGTGTGATGCCAAAACAGCGCGCAGAGCAGGGTGCCGGCCAGATATAAGCCGCCCGACAGTGCGAGCCAACCATAGTGGAGATGAAATCGGTGCTGATCGAGTTGTCCCCACCACTCGACGATCCGACCGCGAATGAACCAAAGCACCAGCAGGACAATCGCCGCCTTAGCGGCGGCCGTCAGCCACCGACGAAGGCTCGCATGGATCCTTGGAGCATCATTCATGGCCGATCGCGCGTTCCTCTTCAGGCACAATACGGTCCCAAGCATACCCGTGGCCGCGGTCGGCGGCAAGCCGCTCTGCTTGCGAAAGCCACGCCGGGCCACGATAATGCGATCCATGAGCACACTACTCCTCTGCCTGGCGGCCGCGACGTTGGGAATCAACTACGGCTGGGAACGTCTGCCCCAAGGGGGCACGCAGTACATTATCCAGCTCGACCCGCAATCGCTCGAGGCGCTTCGGGGCGGTCAGCCGTTGGAAAGCGACGTGCCGCCCAGTGCGGGCGAGGTCCGGTCGTATCGCATCGTGGTGGGCACGGCCCCGCTGCCGCATGACACGCCGCCCGAGCCGCTGAAAGCGCCGCCCGAGACACCGACGCCGCCTTCCCAGCCAACGTCGTCGTGGCTGCTGACGCTCCTGGCCCTGTTTGCCTCGCTGGGGGCGAACGTTTTTCTCGGTTGGGTCGCGCTCGGGCAGCGCCGCCGTTGTCGCGACAAGAACGAGAAACGCGACATGGCCGAGAAAAAAGAACAACCGCCCTTGTCCTCAAAGATGCCCCGCGACCCTGCGCGGGAGCAGAAATAGCTCGGAAAGGAACGCCGATCGATGCTGCCCTTCGCTGAACGTCTGGACGCCGCCGTGCGTCGCTGCCGCAATCCCGTACTCGTCGGACTGGATCCGAGGGTCGAATGCCTGCCTGACGGTCTTCTGCCCGCCGGCGCTAAGACCAATGCCAGCGAGATCGCTGGCGCGGTCGGCCGTTTCTGTCGCGGCCTGATCGACGTGGTGGCCCCCTTGGTCCCGGCCGTCAAGCCGCAGGCGGCCTTCTTCGAGCAGCTTGGCCCGGCCGGCATGACGGTTCTTGCCGAGGTGATCGGCTACGCGGGGCAGAAGGGGCTCCTCGTCATTCTCGACGGCAAACGCAACGACATCGGTTCGACCGCCGCCGCCTATGCCGATGGGATGCTCGGCTCGGCCGGTCAAAGCGTCTGGGGCGCCGACGCCGCCACCGTCAGCCCCTATCTGGGCGACGACAGCCTGCAGCCGTTCATCGACGTGGCGATGCAACGCGCGGCCGGCATCTTCGTCCTCGTGAAGACATCGAACCCGGGCGGTCGCATGTTCCAGGACCTGACGGCCGACGGTCGGCCGCTCTACCGCCATGTGGCCGAGTACGTCGAAGCCCAGGCGGCCAAGACGGCCGGCCCGTGCGGCTTTGGGGCCGTCGGCGCGGTGGTCGGGGCAACCTATCCGGCGCAACTGGTCGAGCTCCGCGCGGCCATGCCTCACACGCTGTTCCTCGTGCCAGGCTTCGGCAGCCAGGGCGGCACGGCCCACGACGTGGCGGCCGCCTTCGACGCCGAAGGTCGCGGCGCGGTCGTCAACAATTCTCGCGGAATCATCTTCGCCCACGCCGGCAAACGCTACGCCGAGCGCTTCGGCGCGGCCCGCTGGCAAGAGGCCGTCGAGGCGGCCACGCGCGATATGATCGACCAACTTCGCGCCGACACGCCCGCTGGAAAACTGTGATCAGAGCCTCCCCTCGCCCGCTTGCGGGAGAGGGGCCAGGGGTGAGGGCGGTTTGCTTCACTCCTCGCCCATCTCGTCCGAGTCGTCTTCCTCCCAAAGCGACTCGCCGTCTTGGTCGATAACGGCCGTCGCGGTCTCGTCCGGACGGTCGTCGTTCGGCTCTTCGACCTCGGGTTCCTCTTGGACCGCTGCACGCCGTGACTGGCGCGGACGTCGCTCGCGTTTCGGTTTTTCCTCGCTGGGGTGTTCGATTTGGACTACCAGCGGACCCGGCGAAGCGTTGTTCGGCAGCCGGCTGACCGGCGCTTTGAGCGACTTGAACAGTTTCAGGATGTGCTCGTGGCAGGTGAAGACGAGCAGTTGGTGGCCGGCGGCGGCGAAATCGCGCAGCACGGCGGCGGCTGCCTTCGCCCGATCGGCGTCGAAGTTCACCAGGACGTCGTCCAACACCAGCGGCAGCGAGGCGTCACGCCGGCTGTAAAGACCTGCCAACGCCAACCGGAGGCTGAGGAAAAGCTGCTCGCGCGTGCCGCGACTGAGCGATTCGACCGGCAGGGAATGCCCCTCGGCGTCGTCGACTCGCAAGACGTGTTCGCCCAGCGGGGTCCACACGCGGATGTAACGCCCTTGCGTCAATCGGTCGAGATAGCCCGACGCCTCTTGAAGCGTTTCCGGCTGGCGTTCCTTTTCATAGGCCGTGCGGATGGCGTCCAGGACCGCGCAGGTCGCCGCCAAGACCTGCCACCGATGAAGCGCATCCTCGATCCGGCGTTCCACCACGGACAGGTCCAATCGCTTCGAGGCCATGCGGTTGTCGGCCGCCAGGGCGTCCAGTTGCTCGTTGAGCCGGCCGCGGTTTTCCAAAAGCGCGGCAAGTTGCTCGCGGACGCCCGCGGCACGCTGTTGAAGCTCGCGACGCCGGCCTTCCAGCACGGGGCGATTGTTCGCCTCGATCTGCTCGGCGATGGCCGTCTCGGGGCAACGACCGGCTAACGCGGCCTCGATCTCGTGCGAGATTTGCTCGCGCTGCTGGTGCAACACGCCGGTCCGGGCGCACTCGAGCGCCCGCTGCCGAAACTCCTGTTCGCTCTTGACGCCGGCCTCGATGAAGAGCGACTTGCGTCGATGCCTGAGCCGGCCGATGGCCTCTTCTCGCTTGGTCTGCACGCGGCGCGCCGTTCGCGACTGCCGCCGAAGGGCCTCGCGTCGCGCGGCTGCCGCCTGTTGGGCCGTGGCCGCCTCGACCAGCGTCCGGAGCATCGCCAGCGGATCGCGACCGGCCGTTGCGGAAGTTGCCGCGATCGGGACGCCCGCGTCGGCGGCAAGCTGCTCGATTCGCGTTGCCAACGAGTCGAGTTCCTGTCGCCGCCTGGCTAGCTCGTCCTGGTGCGAGGCCAGATCGCGCTGCCGCTGAGCGATCCGGTCTGCATGCGCGGCCAAGCGTCGCACCTGTCTGAGAGCGAGCGTTTCTGGCAATCCGGCCGCGACCAGCGCGGCGCGCCAGCGGTGCTTGGCGTGTCGAGCGGCGTCGGTCGCTTCGGTAACACGTTGCGCGGTCGCCTCGGCCTCCTGTCGGGCGGTTGTCGCACGCGCGCTGAGCGGCGTCAACCCGTCGAGCCCGGCCAGTTCCCGCTCGGCCGCCTGGAGTCGCACAGCCGTCGGACCGCCGCCGTGCGGCAGTTGCGAGTCCACCGCGTCGCGTTCCTGGGTCATCTGCTCGATTTGCGAGCGGAGCAGCTCGATCTGTTGTTGGCAGGCGTCAAGCTGCGCGGCGTTCGACCGTTCGAGCATGATTTTGGCGAAGGCGGCCGCGCCGCTGCCGGCCAGTCCGAGGACGGCCAGCGTCCAGCCAATCGAGCCTGTCACGGTAGTCGGCATCAGCAGTCCGGCCAAAATCAGGACCGCGCCGAAGACGAAAATCCCGCCCAAGCCGACGAGCACGCCAGCCGGGAGGAGTTGGCGTTCCGCAAGCTCGCGGTTCTTGTCTTCCAACTCCGTCTGGTGTCGCGTGAGTTGATTCAGTCGGCCTTCGATCTGCTCGCGCCGACGCAACAGCAAGACGACGTTGCCCGCCTGATCGAGCGCGGCGGTCAGATCTTGCTGTTGATGAGCGGCCAACCCTGACCGCAGTTGCTCGGCCAGCGTGTCCGCGTTGGCGGCGGCCTCGTCGGCCGCTTGTCGCGATTTGTTCAGCCGCCCCTGGGTTTCTCGCAACTGTCGGGCCGGGCCTCGCAGCGACGCGAGTGTTCGGGCCGACGGCCAAGTCACCGTCACGGCGGAGCCCGCGCCGGCTGGTGCGGTGTCCGAGTTGCAAAGCCCGAGCCGCTGCGCTTCGCCGGCCAGCTCTTCGCCGAGCTTGGAGATTGTGCCCTCCAGGCCGACGAGCGTGTCCTTCAACTGGACGATCCAAGGCTCTTGTTCCTTCAGGGCCTCGATTCGGGCCGTCTGTCGCCACAAGGCATCGTTGACCGTCAGTCCGGCGAACTCGCGGCGCAGCCGGACGCGTGTCTCGGTCAACTCGTCGACGTGCCGCTGGTGCTTTTCGGTTGCGGCGACCAGCGCGTCGAGCCGTGCGATGGCGTCTTCCGGCATCGTCTTCGGCGGGCCAAACGCCGCAAGCTGTTCGTCGAGCGCCGCACGCTGGCGCCACGGGTCGTAGACCGCCAGCGCGGCCTCAAGCGTTCGTTCAAGCTGCTCGGTCCGGTTGGCCTCTTCTTCGAGAAGGACAATCTCGCCGTGCAGTTGGTTCCGCTCGGTGGCCAGATGGCCGTAGCGGTGGCCGATCGTGGCCACCTCCTGAATCTCTACGCGAAGCTTCTCGTGCTCGGCCAGCAGTTGCACCGCCTGGCACGGACCGCCGGTCGCGTCGAGGATCCGGTTTCTCGACGCTTCGAGCTCTCGCAGGACCTCGACCAACGACACGCGATCCAAGCCGGCCGTCAGGCTGTAGAGCATCTCGGCGGCCGCCGTATCGCTGAGCGTGGCCAACTCCTGCACTTCTCGAAGGCCCACGGCGAAGACGTTGTTGAAGACGGCGTCATCGACGTTCGACAGCAGCGTGCCCAAGAAGTGCTCTCCCTGCCGGGTGCCGTCGGCCGCGTCGAGCAGCAAGCGCTCGCCCGGCGAGCCGTCGTCGGACGTCACGTGCCGCGAGACTCGATAGCGGCCATGCTGTCCGTTGACCTCGATCGAGCCGCCGCCTCGGCCGCCATGCACGGGCGGCAAGTAACGACGTCGCTCGCCGGAAAACCCGTAGAGGATCGAGCGGATGAACTCCAAGAGCGTTGTTTTTCCCGCCTCGTTGGGACCGTAGAAGACGTTGATCGTGTCGCCCAGCCGCTGGATGCGCAGCCCGGTCCAAACCCCAAAGCCGTCCACGTCGAGGTCGGTGATCCTCATGGGTTAGGCTCCTCGCCGGTCAGTAGGTCGGCGCCCAGCGCGGCCGCCTCGCGGAGCACCGCGTCGCGCACGTGGGCATCCTGAAGGGCCACGGCTGCGGCCAGCGTCCCGGCCCGGTGCGGCTCCGACAAGTACGGATCGAAGTCGATCGGCGCGGCCGGATTCATTTGCAGTTGCCGGATCTCGCGGAGGAACTCGCCGCGAATTGTCTCCTGCACGTACCATTCGGGCGGCAGCGTGTCGGCCATCTCCAATTCGATCGACAGACTCCAGACCGGCGGCGCCCGATGACCGTAATCGGCCTGGAGCGCTGCGAGCAGGTCCGAGGCCAGCCTGCCACGCCGCAACGGCGACAACAGCGGTCCACGGCCGGCCACTGTCCACGACACCAGCAGCGGCGTCGTCGGCATCGCTTCGGTGAGCGAGTTGAGCCGCTCGCGGAACTGCGTCTCGAGCTGCTGGCTCGTCGTGTCGTCGTCGATCGGCACGCGTTGGCTTATCCAACGGGCGGCGTCGGTCGGAATCAGACTGGTCCGGACCTGCCGCTGGGCGTCCACTTGGACCAGCGTGCAGCCGTGAACGCCGCTCTCCTGGGGCCGACGGCCCTGGGGCGTGCCGCAATAGTGGATCACCACGGGCCCGCCGAGCGGCGTGGTCCGATCGTGCCGGCCGCCCAGCGCCCAGTACTGAACCGCACGCGACTGGAACGCGGGCGGCTCGGCCTCGCCGTGAACCACGCCAATCGTGAACAGGCCGTCACGGTCGGAGGCGGCGTTCGGTTGGCCGACGTTCGTTGGGGGGAAATCGTCGAGCCGCCAAGAGCGTTGCGGATCGCAACTGGTCCCAATGAGCCGCGCCAGCGGTCCGGACTCGCCCTCGACCAGCAGGCTCTCGACACGCCCCGTCGGAAAGAAATGGACGTTTGCGGGCAGCTTGACCACGGCCGGCCAAACCTCGGGCGGGTCGATCGGCGACCCGGCCCAATAGACGCCAATGCGGGCCGAGGCAAGACGCGCGAATTGCTCGGCCAACCAAAGCGGGCCTCGCGGTCCCGTGTCCGACGGGACGACAATGCCGCCGCCAAGCACGACGAAATCGGCCTCCTCGGCCAACGCCGCGTCAAAAACCTGACGCGCCGCCGTGTACGGGGCCTCCAGAAATAGCTCTCGCAGGTGATCGGGCACCTCGGCCACGCCCATCAACGGCCGTTCCAAATGAAAGTCGCTCGCATGGACGAAGCGAAAAGGGCTATTGGACATGCGGATACCTCCATGCGCGTGAACCGCACCAGTTTAGCGACAATCCAGATAATTTGGGATGGGTTTTCCGGCTTGTCGACAGAAATTCCGTCGGTTGCTGCGAAAGGGACTCGATTGCGGTCCGGGACGAGCGTCTGGAGAGAGGACCAGAGAAACGGCCCGCCGTCGCCCTGGGGCCAGGTTGCCGCGGCCCTTGGCAGGATATAGGATAGGCCGTTTTGCCATTTGCCGAGATGCCCATGTCTCAGCCGAAGCCGTTGACGCCCACCGCCGATGCTCGCCCCCCGTTTTTCGTGGGAGTTGATCTGGGGGCGACCGCAATTGTCGCCGGCCTGTTCGATGATGCCGGATGTCCGTTGGCCCGGAGCATTCTTGCCGAAAGGCCTGACCATCGGTCAGAAGGGGCGGCCGATCAGACGGCCAGGGCCGTGGCCGAAGCCCTCCGAAAGGCCGGCCTCGAACCGTCGGCCATCGCCCGGCTCGGAGTTAGCGCGCCTGCCTCGCGGGAGGATGGGCCCGCGATTGCCGCTGGAGTGAATCGACGTTGCGGCCTTCCGGTCACGTTTGCCGACAGCATCGACGCGGCCGCCTATGGCGAGTTCTGGATCGGCGCCGGACGCGGCTTCCACAGCTTGGTGCTTCTGAATCTCGACACGCACATCGACTGCGGCATCATTGTCGATCGCCTGTCGCTCGACGATCAGCATCGCCGCGGCGCGGAATGCGGCCATCTGCTGATTGACAGCTTGCCGACGGCCCGGCTTTGCTGCTGCGGCCAGCGAGGACATTTCAATGCGTATGGCAGCGTCACGGCCGTGATCGAGCGGGCCCGCGAGGCCGTCGAGGCGGGCCGTGCCAGTCTGCTGCGGACAAACCTGGATGGCGGTCAACCGCTCTCGCTCGAGCTGCTGCGCGAGGCGGCCGACGGCGGAGATCCCTTGGCCTTGGAAATCATCGCTGAAACGGCCCGATCCGTCGCCGTTGGCATCACGTCGCTCTTGCACACGGTCGACCCAAGCGGCGTGCTGCTTGCCGGGCCGTTGACGTTCGGCGGCAGCCCAACCGCGCTCGGACGACGTTTCCTCGGGTGGGTTCGCGAGGAGATTGCCCACAGGGCTTTCCCGCTGTTGGCCGAGCGGACTGTAATCGACTTTGCCGTGTTGGGTGAAGACGCCCGGCATACGGGCGCCGCTGGCCTCGCAAGAAAGCATTCACTTTCGGACGTCGCGTGAATCGGCGTCGTCCGCTGGCCCTTGGAGAAAGAGGGCTTGGGGGACGGGGCAGGATTGCGCGCAGAAGGCGGTGCGATTTCGGCCGCTACCGAATGCCCGTGCTCGGATAAATGGGCATCTGGCCATCCGTCGGCCAACCGACTGCGGGGGCTGGCCTGTCGCGGTCGATGGGCGGAAGCCGCCGAACGCCGCCGCCCAGATCGCCATTGCTGGTTGCGGAGACGGCCGACACGGGCACGAGAGGCTTTTCGGCGTTCGGCAACGACACAGACTCGTTTGCCGCGACCTTTGGTTTTTCCGCCGGATCCGCCACGGTCGCCGTCGGCTCGGCGATTTCACGGGCCATGTCAGGCACCGGTTTGACGTCCACCTTCGGGATCGGGGCCGCCGAACGGCCTGTCGCGACGTCCACCGGGCTGTCTTTCTCGGACTTGGCAATATCTGCCGGCAAGTCCGCTGGGGCCGGCAATGCGGTGGGCGCGGTCTGCGGCGAATCGCCCGACGGAACCGCGGCCAAGGTCGTGCCAACCATGTCCGAGACGACCGGATAACGGATCGTGTTGAAGCCGATCGACCCGGCGGCCAACACCAGTCCGGTTATCGTGGCAGCCGCTTTAGGCATCACATCCTCTCCCGATTCGTTTCAACATCCGCTTGCGTGAAAAACCATACACCGTGCCGAGCGTCGGGCAAGCGGGAACCGGCGTCCTACGGACAAAAGCCCCGTGAGACTTGAAGGCCCAGACCGGTCCGGCAAAGCCTACGGGCCCGTGGCGTTTCTGCGATAAAAGATGACGAATGAAGGGTGAACGCCAGACGCGACCGGTTCTGCCGAAAAGGAGAGCTCGCGGTCCAGGAATGCATTCGGCGAGCGCTTGCCGCACAATCCGCTTAAGCCGCTGGCGCGATGGCGACCGCTTAGCGATCGGTCTGGGTGGAAGACCGCATATAGGCCTCTTCCGCAAGCCGCGGCAGGTCGATCCCTTGCTGTTGCAGGTATTGTCGTCGCCGACGTTCTTGGCAGACGGACCCAATGCAAATGAGTGCATAGGCCACGCCGAGGGCGATCATGGCCGCCTTGCAAAGACCGCGTTGCGAATCGTGAGGCAACAAGGCGATCGTCGCCGGCAATGCGATGGCAAATAGCACAAGGCCCGTCAACTCGGCGGGATGGTGTTGCCGAGTCGGCTCCAAGGTGGCGCGAATCTTGCCAGGCCGCCGAGCGGACCACCGCAGTCACCGCCATAGGCCGGCCAACGGGAGCAATAGAAGCAACGTGCCGAGCGCGCGACGCTCACCCGTTGACAGCCATAGCGCAAGCGGCGTGGCTAGGGTCAGAAAGGTTCCGTACAGAAAACAGAGGTCTGTACCCCGCCGCGAATGCCGAATCGCCGCCGTTTGGCCGTCAGCTTCCGAATCGTCGGGCAGATCGAACAGGCCCCAGTGCATCCGCCAAAAGGCGTCCCAACCGTGCTGTGCATTGCGGGGCAGGCGGAGGCGGAAAAAGCGGATCAGCGTACGTTGCGTCTCACCGCCGTAGTTACTCAGGTCGATCGCCAGTTTTCCGCTCGCCGTGCTGAGTGTCAAGCGGCTCGGCCGCCATCGGGCCGTTCGCACGTCAACGAACGCGATGCGACGAGTCCGCCAAACACCCTGGGACTCGACGCATGAGTCGGTAACGACGAGCCGATGGCGTTTGCAGGCCAAAATCAGGTAGACCCCGATCGCCGCGGCCAGTAGCGAGAACGACGCGAACATGGCCGCTGCGCCGAGCGGACTTGAGATCGAACGGTCATGACTCGCTACGATTCCGGCGGTCGCCATCGCAACGGCTGCGATCAGATAGACGCCGCCGAACCATAAGAAATTGCGATGATACCGGCACGTGCTATTCATGCTGGGGCCATTTTACTCTTCGGTTTCCACAGTGCAAACGCCGTCGACAAGTGGCAAAAAGCTTGTCGCGACGCCAATTGCATGTCACGCCCAGCCGAGCTATGCTCAAGGCTTATTTGTCGTTCGGAGTCTTCAGCCCCCTAATTTTCTTTGATAACACCGTGAAAACCATCATCGAGCCGTTCCGTATCAAGTCTGTCGAGCCGATTCGATTTACTACCGCCGAAGAGCGGGAGCATGTCCTGCGTCGCGGCGGATACAACCTGTTCGCCATCCCCGCCGAGGATGTGCTGATCGACCTGTTGACCGACAGCGGCACCTCGGCCATGAGCGCCGAGCAGTGGGCCGGCATCATGCGGGGCGACGAGTCCTACGCCGGCGCCCGCAGCTTCTATCGCTTCGAGGACAAAATCCGCGAGCTGACCGGCTTCAAGCACATCATTCCGACCCACCAGGGCCGCGCGTCCGAGCGAATCCTGTTCTCGATCGTCGGCGGGCAGGGGAAGCACGTGCCCAACAACGCCCACTTCGACACGACGCGGGCAAACGTCGAGTTCTCCGGCGCCGAGGCCGACGATCTGCCGACGGCCGAGGGCATCGACCCCGACGTGATCGCCGACTTCAAGGGCAACATGAACACCGAGGCCCTGCGCCAGTACATCGCCAAGGTGGGCGTTGCGAACATCCCGCTTTGCATGATCACCGTCACGAATAACTCAGGGGGCGGCCAGCCCGTCTCGATGGCGAACATCCGCGAGACAAGCCGCATCTGCCGCGAGGCCGGCATCCCGTTCTTCCTCGACGCCTGCCGCTTCGCCGAAAATGCCTATTTCATCAAGCTCCGCGAGCCCGGCTATGCCGACCGCTCGGTCAGGAGCATCGTGCAGGAGATGTTTTCGTATGCCGACGGCTGCACGATGAGCGCGAAGAAGGACGCCATCGTCAACATCGGCGGATTTATCGCCATGAACGACGACGCGCTGGCCCTGAAGGCGCGCAACTTGCTCGTCGTCACCGAAGGTTTCCCGACCTACGGCGGGCTGGCCGGCCGAGACCTCGAGGCCATTGCCATCGGACTTGAAGAGGTTCTGGACGAGCATTACTTGCAATACCGCATTCGCTCGACCGCCTATCTCGGCGAGCGGATTACGGCCGCTGGCGTGCCGATTCTCCAGCCGCCCGGCGGTCACGCAATCTACATCAACGCGAAGAAGTTCCTGCCGCACATTCCAGCCGAGCAGTTTCCCGGCCAGTCGCTGGCCGTCGAGCTGTTCCGGCACGGCGGCATTCGGTCCTGCGAGATCGGCAGCGTGATGTTCAGTCGCTACGACGCCTCTGGCAAGTTCATTCCGGCCGCGATGGAGCTGGTGCGATTGGCTATTCCGCGTCGCGTCTATACGCAGAGCCACATCGACTACGTGATCGAAGTGATCGTCGAGGTGTACCAGAACCGCGACAAGATTCCCGGGTATCGGATCGTCGAGGAGCCGCCCATGCTGCGGCACTTTACGGCCCGGTTCGAGCCGATCGTCAAATAGCCGCCGCCGGCCCGCGCAACCTGCCTTTCGCGGTCCGCGCCGAGGGGTGACACGGGATCCGTCAGGGCTCCAGCCCGTAGGACGTGATCCCGCCCGACAAGTTCCGCACGCGGAATCCGTGTTGGCTGAGCAGCCGCACGGCATAGTACGAGTTTTGGCCCACATTGCAGTGGACCCAGATCTCGCAATCGCGGGGCAGTTCGTCGAGTCGCGCTCGGAGTTCGCCCATCGGAATGCGGATCGTTCCTGGGATCGCGTGTGCCGCTACGTCTGTCGCCGGACGCACGTCGAGGGTCACCGGCGCGTTGCCCTCGGCATTGCGCCGTTTCCACTCGGACCAGTGACCGAGCCGCACGTCGCCGCGCAGAACGTTGGACGCTACGAAGCCGGCCATGTTCACGGCGTCTTTGGCCGCGCCATATTGCGGAGCGTAGCACAGTTCGGCCTCTTCCAGATCGAACACCGTGGCGTCCTTCTGGATGGCCAGGGCAATCACGTCGATTCGCTTCTCGACGCCCCGACGCCCGACCGCCTGGGCCCCAAGCAGGCGGCCTGAGTCCGGTGCAAAAAGCAGCTTCAGGTGAATCCGCTCCGCGCCGGGATAGTAGGAGGCATGGTCGAAGGCGTGCGTGATCGATTTCTCGAACGGGACGCCCGCCCGACGGAGCGACTTCTCCGTGGCGCCCGTCATGGCCAATGTCCAGTCGAAGACGCCGACGACGGCCGTCCCCTGGGTGCCGCGATAGCGCGACGGGCGGCCACGGATCGCGTCGGCGGCAATTCGCCCTTGGCGGTTCGCTGGTCCCGCTAGCGGCATCAGCGCCGGCAAGCCCGTCACGAAGTCTGGCACTTCGACCGCATCGCCCACGGCGAAGATGGCCGGATCGCTGGTGCGCATCTGGTCGTCCACTCGGATGCCGCCCGTCGAGCCGATCGCGAGCCCCGCGTCCTTCGCAAGCCGCACGTCGGGCCGAACGCCGACGGCCAAGATCACCAGGTCGCCCACAAAACGGTTGCCCCGCCGGTCGACCACGGCGATCGCGCCCTCCTCGGCCGGCTCGAACGCCGCAACCGCATGGCCAAGCTGCAGGTCAACGTTCTGCCGACTCAGTTCGCGTTGGACGGGCGTGACCATCTCGGCGTCCATCGGCGGCATCACTTGGCCCATCATCTCGATCAGGGTGACGCCCATCCCCCGGCGTGCCAGGTTCTCGACCATTTCGAGGCCGATGTAGCCCCCGCCGACGACCACCGCGCGCGTCGGCTTTCGCTGCTCGATCCAATCGTGGATTCGATCGGCGTCGCCCAGATCGCGGACCGTGAAGATGCCCGGCAGGTCGATCCCGGGCAGCGGCGGCCGAACGGGCGTTGCACCTGTGGACAGAACCAGAACGTCATACGGCTCGCGGCCGACCTTGCCCGTCAGAAGGTCCACCACCTCGACCTGCTGATTCTTGCGGTCGATGTTGCGCACCTCGTGCCGCACGCGGACGTCGATGTTGAAGATGTTGCGAAAACGCTCGGGCGTCGAGACGAGCAGCTTGCGACGCTCGGCAATCGCGCCGCCCAGATAGTAGGGCAGCCCGCAATTGGCGAACGAAACGTCGGCCCCTCGCTCGAAGACGACGATCTCCGCGGTTTCGTCCAGACGGCGCAGACGCGCCGCGCACGAAGCGCCGCCCGCGACGCCGCCGACAATCAGAGTGCGCTGGTGTGCCATGACTTTGGAAATGTGCCGGATAGTTGCCGTGTGCCCTTGGTCGCAGTGTACCAGAGTTGCCGCGACGGGTCACGGCGGAAATCGGCTCGCACTCCACGTGGCGGCGTTGATCGCATTTGCACGCCGGGCCCGTTTTCGCTAACATAGGACCATCAGATCAGGTCCCGCCTCTTCGGCCAACAAAAACACGGAGTCCCCGCCATGCCGAAACATCTGACCAGCCTGCTTGTCGTAATTGCCGCTTTCTGCCAATTTGTCCCCGATCTGCAGGCGGCCGACGCCGCCGCCGCAATCCGGCGAGTTGCCGAGCTTGGCGGCGCCGTTCGCTATGACGCTAAGAAACGCCCGATCGCCGTGGACTTGTTGGAATGTCAAACGACGGACGCTGACATCCAACTGCTCGGCGAACTTCGCGACCTGCGAGAATTGGCCCTCTGGGGCGCGAAAATCCACGACGCGGGCGTTCAACAGTTGGTCGCCTTCTCGAACCTGACGGGGCTCGTCCTCGAAAACACCGAGGTGACTGATGTGGGGCTCAAAGTCCTCGAAAAGCTTCCGCTGTTGAAATCCCTCAATCTCCGACGCAGCACGTACGTGACCGACGCCGGACTGACCGTCTTGAAAAAGCTTCCGAACTTGCAGTCGCTCTCGCTGCTTTACAACAACATCGGCGATGCCGGACTGGCCAACGTTAAGGGGCTTAACAAGCTCAAATCGCTCGACCTTCGCGGCTGCATGCAGGTCGATGACGACGGGTTGGCCGAAATCAAGGAACTCCGCAATCTCAGAAGCCTCAAGCTTCGCAATACGATCACCGACGCTGGCTTGGCCCAACTGGCCGGAATGACCGAGCTGACGACGCTCTCCATCGAGGACGCTCCGATCACCGACGACGGGCTCGAACTGCTCGAAAAGCTCACGAAGCTCGAAGCTCTGAGCATCTTCCGTTGCTACAATCTTAGCGACAGCGGCTTTAGCCACATGAAAGGGCTTGACCGCTTGAAGCAACTTTCGGTGCGCGACACGGCCATCAGCGGCGCGGGCTTGGCCCAGCTCGTCGGCGCCAAACAACTGCGGCGGCTCGACCTCAGCGAAACGCAAGCCGACGATCAGGCCATGCAACACGTCGCCGCGATGGCCAACCTGCAGCGGCTCGACCTCTGGCACACGCGAGTCACCGACGCCGGCCTCGCACGCCTCGTCGGCCTCAAGCAGCTCAAGCAACTCGACCTGAATGACACCGAAATCACCGACGCGGGCCTTGTCGAGATCGGTAAAATGTCGCAGCTCGAAACGCTCAACCTGTCTCTGACGAAAATCACCGGGGCCGGGCTGGACCACTTGATGGGTCTTAAGAACCTGGCATCGCTGAGCGTCGTCCAGACCAAAGTCGGCGAAGAGGCCGTCGCCAAGTTGCGACAGGCTTTGCCAGCCTGCAAAGTGAAGCGGATGTAAGTTCGCGGGTGCGAACTGCGGCAATTTTGGCAGCAGGGATGGAAAATGCTTGACGCCACTCACCGATCGACTGGCCACCGAGCGTTAGTCTGGATGCTTGCATTGTTGCTGGCCGGCTATCTGGTCGCGGTCGCATTCGGCTGGCCCCAGCAGGCGACCAAGATGATCGCTGCGGGTGGTTCGCACGACCAGATGGCGCCGCTGGCAAGCAGTCCTCCGTCTTATTGGACCGTTGCCCCTTTCGTTCTCCTGTTGCTGGCGATTGCCGTGTTGCCGCTCGTCCCCGCAACGGCCCACTGGTGGGAAAACAATCTGCATCGATTTTACGTGGCCGGCGCGTTGGCGGTCGTCACTCTGGTGTATTACCTGACGCTGCATGCGCAACCGCTCGCGGGGCACTGGCCGGCAGCGTACACGGTCCTGCCCGCAGCGCGGGGGCTCAACGTCGCGCAGACGACCGCTGTGCTCGGCAACGCCTTGCTGGCCGAGTACGTCCCGTTCATCGTGTTGCTGTTCAGCCTCTACACAATCAGCGGCGGTATTCGCATCGAGGGCGACCTGCCAGCCCATCCCCGGACGAACACGGTCATCTTGGCGGCCGGGGGGCTTTTGGCCAGCCTCGTTGGCACGACCGGCGCGGCCATGCTCCTGTTGCGGCTACTGCTGGAAACCAATCGCGAGCGAAAACACGTCCAACACACGGTCGTCTTCTTCATTTTCGTCGTCTGCAACTGCGGCGGCTGTCTGCTTCCGTTGGGCGATCCGCCGCTGTTTCTCGGCTATCTGATGGGCGTGCCGTTCCTCTGGACATCCGTGCTCTGGAAAGAATGGTTGTTCGTCAACGGCTCACTGCTGGCGATCTATTTTCTCTGGGACCACTTCTGGTGCTATCCGCGTGAACGGGCGGCCGATCTGGCCCTGGAAGAAACACGTGTGCACCGGCTGCGGTTTGGCGGCGTCTGGCCGAACGCCCTGCTGCTGTGCGGCGTCATTCTGTCCGTCGCGCTGTTGGACCCGAGCAAGCCGTTGCCCCTGGTCGGTTGGCGCCCGTGGCTGTACCTGCGCGAGGTCGTGCAATTGGCGCTGGTCGCCCTGTCGCTGATCGCCGGCGACCGTCAGGCGCGCCGCGCAAACCGCTTCACGTACGCCGCCATCGTCGAAGTGGCCGTGCTGTTCCTCGGCATCTTCATCTGCATGCAGCCGCCACTGGAAATTCTGGCCTCCAGTGGGCGGACGGTCCGACTGTCCGAGCCGTGGCATTATTTCTGGGCCACCGGCGGCCTTTCTTCCGTGCTCGACAACGCCCCGACCTATGTCGTCTTTTTCCAAACGGCCAAAACGTTTACTTATCAGGCTGGTCTGACGCCGACCGTCGCGGGCATCAGTGAACCGCTGCTGGTCGCGATCAGTTTGGGCGCCGTCTTCATGGGCGCGATGACCTACATCGGCAACGGCCCCAACTTCATGGTCCGAGCCATCGCCGAGCGTGCGGGCGTGCGGATGCCCAGCTTCTTCGGGTACATGCTCTACAGCGGCGCCATCCTGCTTCCGCTGTTCGTGTTGACCGCGCTCTTGTTCCTGTGAACGCGATTCCTAGGGCTCGAAGCGACGGCGCAGTTGCTCGACGACCGAGGCGTAACGCGAACCGATCGACGCCACCTCGAACCACCGCGAATCGCCGCCGGTGATTTCGATGTGAATGTCGATGCGCTCGCGAGGCAGCGAGCTCTCCACGCGATCGGCCCACTCGACGAACACCAGGCCGTCGCTCTCGAAATACTCCTCAACCCCGAGCGCGTCGAACTCGTCGACGTCGCGGAGCCGGTAGACGTCGATGTGGTAGATCGTTCGTTGTCCGTGATATTCCTGAGCGAGAACGAACGTCGGGCTGAGCACGTCATGACGGTCTACGCCGCAGGCCTCGGCAATCGCCTGCACGAGCCGCGTCTTGCCAGCGCCCAACGTGCCCCGGAGCGCGACGGCCGTTCCGTCCGGCAAAAGCTCGGCCAGCGCCGCGCCGAAGGCGGCCGTGCCCGACTCATCCGTGGTGTTGTAGACGAAGGATGCCATGCTGTTTGTCTCTACGGGCTTGCGGCCTCGCAATCATGGACTCACGAATGTTCCCAGCCGTGCGGCTGCAACGGAGCGCGACGATCGTCGGCGTCGGCGATCCACAGCCCGGGCTCTGCGACACACTGGCCGATGTCCGTCAGCGGTACGCCCAGCGGCTGCTCGCTCAGCATCTGTTTCGCGGTGTCGGGCGGCACGGTCAAAAGCAGTTCGAAGTCCTCGCCGTCGCTCAGCGCATGATCGAGCGGCGAGAGGCCGTCGGCCCGTTCCTTGGCCAATCGCCGAGCGTCGTCGCTTACGGGGATCGCCCCTTCGCGTAGCACGGCGCCACAGCCGCTCTCGGCGACGAGACGCGAGAGGTCCAGCGATAGGCCGTCGCTGATGTCCATGCCTGCATGAAGATCATAGCGACGATGCAACTCCAAGGCCTCGCTCACGCGCGGCTCGAAATCCAGGTGGCGGCCCAGAATGCTGCCGCCCAGCGAGCCGGTGACCAGAATGTGGTCGCCTGGTCGGGCCGCGTTGCGTCGCAGCGGGCCGCGCTCGGTGACGCCGCCAAGGAGCGTGATGCTGACCGCCAGCGGCCCAGGCCAACTGTTCGTGTCGCCGCCGGCGATGGCCAGGTCGTACTTTTCCGCCAGTGGGATCATTCCCTCGAACAGCGAGACGGCCAGCTCGAAGCCGTTCTGCCGAGGCAGACAAATCGCCACGACGCCGGCCAACGGTCGCGCGGCCATTGCCGCCAAATCGCTCAGGTTGGCCGCCAAGCACTTGCGTCCAACACGCCGCGGATCGACCGCGGCAAGCTCAAAATCGACGTGATCCGTCAGCATATCGACCGTGACGACGCACTGGTCCGTGTTGGCCATGTCCAGCACGGCCGCATCGTCACCCAACCCAAGTCGCAGCAGCGGATGCGGCGGCAACCGACGACGAAGCCAGCGGATCAGTTCGCGTTCCATGGGCAATCGCTGTCGGCCTTCAGCGTCCGACTCTCTGTCGGAAGGTCCTGCCGAGAGCGCCAGAGTACCACAACCCGTGGTGAACGTCCACCAGCGTCTACCGCTGGGCCGTCTCGGTTCGGGCGACTTGCAGGAATCCGTAGAGCGTTTCGTCGCCGCGGAGGATGAAAAACTTTACCGGGCTGAGACTCGAAAAGTCGGGCCGCTTCAGGATGAACGCGACGTTGTCCAGGCTCACGGTCTCCCAAAGATGGATGCCGACCAACACGTCGCCGGGCGTGATGCCCTGGTCGGCGGCCGGGCTGTTGGGCCGGACGGCCGTCACAGTCAGCCCGCCGCGGTACCGCGTCTGGTGTGCCTTGCGGAACTCGTCGGTCGAAATGGCTTTCAGCTCGACGCCCAACACGTCCCAGGCCGGCTGCTCGGGCGACGCCGCCTTCTCGGCCACTTTGCCCAACGTAAGACTGACATTGACCGTCGTCCCGGAACGTCGCAGGGCCAGCCGCACCGTGTCGCCCGCCTTGTGGTCAAGCATTGCTCGCTGAAAGTCCAGCGGGCGGTGGATGTCGGCGTCATCGACAGCCACCACGATGTCGCCGGCGCGGAGGCCGGCCTCGGCGGCCGGACTCTGGGTCTCCACCGCGCCGACGACCATTCCCTCGGTCGCGGCAGACGCCTCATTGGCCGATACGACGCCGATCCGCGACCTATTGGCGTTGCAGTTGGCCAGCAGTCCGACGGTCACGGCCATTGCCTTATCCACGGGAATGGCGAAGCCGATGCCTTGGGCCCCCGCTCGCACGGCGACATTGATTCCGATCATGTCGCCGTCGATGTTCAGCAACGGCCCGCCCGAGTTGCCCGGATTGATGCTGGCGTCCGTCTGGATCAAGTCGTCGTAATACTGGGCGTCGCTCACCTGCACGGCCCGGTGTAGCGCGCTGACGATGCCGCGGGTCACAGTGTGCTCATAGCCGTAAGCGTTGCCGACGGCGATCACCGTTTCGCCCGTCATCAGGTCGGACGATGTGCCGATCGAGATGACTTGCAACGGAGATCGGGCCTCGACCTTGATGATCGCCAGGTCGGTTTCAAGATCACGAGCGATTAGCTTGGCGGCGTAGCGCTGGCCGTCGGCCAGGGTGACCTGAATGTCGCGCACGCCATCGACCACGTGGTGATTCGTGATGACGTATCCACGAGCGTCGATAATGACGCCAGTGCCCATACCGTTGACGCGACGGCTGCTGTCGGGTGTCGGCGTCTGGCCGCTGGTCGTGTTGATCGTCTTTTCGCCGCGAATGTTGACCACTGCGCCACGAGCGTGCTGCACTGCCTTGACGATCGGCGTCTCGCGCAAACCGGATGCGGCGGCCGAGGCGGCAATCGCTAGGTAGACGACGAAGAAACAGCAGCCGGCGATGGCCGAGCTTACAAAGCGGGACGTTTGCAGCTCGGCGTTAGGTCGATCTTTCATGAGATGTCGCGGCTCGGATCGTTTGGCTGGCGAGGAGTTCGGCCGATGCTCTTGAAACGGCGCGGACCGCTCCGGCCAGTAGAAGAAGGTTGGTACTGTTGGTAGATCGGCGCGGTAGAAACGACGCCTTGATAACGTCCGGTATCACCCGTAAATCTTGCCGAGCTTTACTCGCGATAACCTGGGCGAGATATTCGCGAGAGCTGCCGGCGGATACAGGCCGCACATGCCGATGCGGCAACTGGCCATGACGATCGGTGAAAGACGCTCGGGGCGGAGGGCGCGAGAAGCCAGCACCGCGTTACTCGGTCACCACGCTCGGTGATCGGTGCTCGGCTACGGACGGCGTTCGATCGCAACGCGATGAGCCGTTGTGCAACGCCGGTAGATGGTCGTTCGGTTCGTCGGGCGGAGGGGGCAGCGGCACGGATTCCGCCGCGATTTCCGATCTAGCCTGCCGGCTGTCGTGATCGCGATGCGAGACGCTGTCGGAACCGGGCTCATTGCGGCCAAGCACTCGGGCCGCGATGCGATTCTTCAGCCGCGTGCGCCATGGCAGCACTTCGGGCTCGGCGGCGACCGCCGCCTTAACATCGCTCGGCTTGGCCTGTGGCGGCTCGGGGGCTTTCTGCGAACCGATGGTCAACCGCGGACAGCCGTCGCATTCCAGCGACCACTGGCTGCGCAGCGCGAAGCCCCGTTCGGTGCGATGGAATTGGCAACCGGCCAATGCCGCCGTCAGAAGGCAGCCGGCGAGCGCGTACCGCAGGCGTCTGCGAGTGCAGAATGACACGACAAGATCCCCCCACTATTATGCCGGATCGGCAAAACAGCAGCGGAAAATTAGATATAACCAGCAGAATTTACCTCGGCCGCCACGCGGATTGCCGGCCGCGCGCAAAAAAAGGCCCGCGGACTTGCGACCCGCGGGCTCAGGGATCGGTGGTGACTTGAAAAAGCCGCCTATACCTTGGCCGTTGCTTCGGCGTCGGTCAGGATGGGGGTGCGAATCTCCGTCGCGGTTTGGGCAACGGCGGGCGCGATCGCCGGTTGCGAGGCCGCTTGCATCTCCGCCTCTTCCGATTTCTTTGCGGCGAGCGTCTCCAGGTATCCGCGGAGCCATTGGATCGTCTCGTCGACCGTGTCGGCCTGGATGAGGATCAGCTCTTCGGGGTCGAGGGAAGCGATTGCCGTCTCGGCCGCCTTGGTGGCGCCCTGAACCTCGACGATCTCCTTGACGCGGGCCGAGCCGCTCATGCCTTGGCGCAACAGGCCGATAATCTCGCCCCGGGCGCGGCCGCGGAGGTAGTGGTCCTCGTAGAGGACGACGCGGTCGAAGGCCTCGCCCAGCAATTCACCTTGGCGAACGATGTCGCAGTCGCGACGGTCGCCGGCCGTCGAGTAGACACACGCCCGACGCTTCTGCGGGAAGTTGCTGATTGCTTCGACGACGGCCGACAGCGAATCGGCGTTGTGGCCGTAGTCGACCACGACCGTGGCGCCCTCGATTTCCAGCACGTTGAAGCGTGCGGGAACCTTGTCCACGTCGGCCGAGATCGATTCGGCCCGGCCGCGAATCACTTCGACCGGCACGCCCAGGCACCAAACGGCGGCGATCGACGCCAGCGCGTTCTCAACCTGGAAGGTGATCTGGCCGTCGCGCGTCAGCGGCAGTCTCGACAACGAAATGACCGACTGTTCGCGTTCGCCCTCGGCCAACACGATCTGGTGGTCGCGGATGAACACGGCCCGTCCACCGACGCCGCGGTGTCGTTCGATGACCGGGTGTTTCTCGTCGATGGCGAAGAAGACGATGCCGCCGGGGCAGTGCGAGGCCATCTCGACCACCAGCGGATCGTTGGCGTTGAGCACGGCGAATCCGTCGGGTGCGACGGCCTCGACGATGCAACGCTTGACCTTGGCCAGATCGGCCGGCGTGTTGATGTCGGAAAGGCCCAGATGGTCGCCCTGGCCAAGGTTGGTGACCACGGCCACGTCACAGAGATCGAAGGCGAGCCCCTCGCGGAGGATGCCGCCGCGAGCCGTTTCGAACACGGCCGCCTCGACGTTCGGGTTCAGCAGCACGCGGCGTGCGCTTTGCGGTCCCGAGCAATCGCCGCTGTCGATCCGACGCTCACCGACGTAGATGCCGTCGGTGCAAGTCATTCCGACGCACTTGCCGGCGCCGCGAAGCACGTGGGCGATGAACCGCGTCGTGGTCGTCTTGCCGTTCGTGCCGCTGACGGCGACGATCGGCACTCGGCCGTTGTTTCCGTTCGGAAAGAGCAGCTCGACGATGGCCTCGCCGACGGGGCGCGAGATGCCCATCGAGGGTTCCAAGTGCATCCGCAAGCCCGGCGCAGCATTGACTTCGACGACGACGCCGCCCTGCTGATTGAGCGGCCGCGAGATGTCTTGCGCCACCACGTCGATGCCCGCGATATCGAGGCCAATGGTCTTCGCGGCGTCGATTGCGCAGGCCGCGACGGCCGGATGCACCCGCTCGGTCACGTCGATGGCCGTTCCGCCGGTGCTCAAATTGGCGTTGCGCCGCACGAGGACCGTTTGTCCGGCCGTGGGAATCGAGTCGGGCGTCAGTTGTTGGTCGGCCAGCACGCCGAGCGCGATGGCGTCGAGCTTGATCTTGCTCAGCACGGTCGCGTGGTGCTCGCCGCGACGGGGATCGGCGTTCGCTTGATCGATCAGCTGTTTCACCGTGTGGACGCCGTTGCCCAGGACCTGGGCCGACTCGCGCCGAGCGGCCGCGACGACGCGGTCTCCGACGACCAGCAGCCGATAGTCGTGGCCGGGGGCGAACTTCTCGACCAGGATCTGGTTGCTTTCCTGCCGCGCGGCCTCGTAGGCCTTGATGACTTGTTCGCGCGTCGTCAGGTTGGTGGCAACGCCGCGCCCTTGGTTCCCGTCCTGTGGCTTGACGACGACGGGGACGCCAATCTCCTCGGCCGCCAGCCAAGCGTCTTCCGCGTTCTTGACCGGTCGACCATAGGGCGTTGGCACGCCCATCGCGCGGAGCAACGTGCGCGTCATTTCCTTGTCCTGGGCGATCGACTCGGCGATCGCGCTGGTCCGATCCGTTTCCGCCGCCTGAATGCGACGCTGTTTTCGACCGTGGCCAAACACGACCAGGCTCTCGGTGTTCAGCCGTTGGAACGGGATGCCGCGCGCGGCGGCCGCATCGACGATGGCGCGCGTGCTTGGCCCCAGGCAAACCTCTTGGGCCAAGTCCCGCAACCGGTGAATCTGCCCCGCCACGTCGAACGGCAGGTCGTGGATCGCTGCCATCAAGAGCTGATGGGCCACGTCCAAGCATTCGCGGCCCAACGCTTCGTCAATGTATTCGATGATGACCTTGTAGACGCCCTTCTCGGAGGTTTCCCGGGCCTTGCCAAACCCGACCTCCGTGCCGGCCAGCGTCTGAAGCTCCAAGGTGACGTGCTCAAGGATGTGGCCTGGGTACGTGCCCGTTCGCAGACGCTGGAAGAAGCCGCCCCGTTGGCCGATGCTGCACCGGTGCTCGATCATCGTCGGCATCCAGGCCATCAAACGGTCGCTGAAGCCTGGGAACTCGTTCGACGGCTTGTCCAAGTCACCCAGATCGATCCATGCTTCCAAGACCGGAAAATTGGCCCAAATGTTCGGTCCCCGAAGCGCCAGCACCTTGCGGAATTCCATTGCGGTCTCTTTTCCTATTTCGTCGTTGCGCACATCGTTCGGCCTGCGGCGGGGCGGGACCTCCTTGCACGATGTCCGCCGCAAATGGCCAAATGGTTGTATCGGCAGGTTTTACTATCCGATAGCAACCGGAAACTTCCCACGAAGCGCATATCCTCGCGCCGCTGTCACTGTCCCGATCTGAAGGCACCAACTCCTTGTGAGCAAGAACCGTTCCGCAACGCCAGACGATGGCAAGAAGCCGATGGGCAATAGATCGCAGGGGCCTGTTATGTCCGAAATGCACCCGAAATCACGCGGGATGGATCCTCTGCACGCACCAATTGGGCTGGTGGGCGGCACCGAAAGCATGCTAATGGGTGGCTATACATCAACACCGGAGTGCTGTAGTGGCTTCCCATACAGCGCAGGCTGTGTATTTAACCAATTTTCGCGCGAAAAAGCAATTGGCTTGATGCGGCGATGCTGGAAACTGCTGATGGGCGGATGGCGCTTTTACGCGACACGTGCGGTGCGATATGACACACCTGGATGGGTGGTACCTGTGTTCTTGCCGGGCGATTCGACGCCTTTGCGCAGCGCTCGCAATCGTGCTCCGCGTGGCACCCCGTTTGCCATCGTCCTTGGACTCCCCAATCGTTTATGATAGTGGCAATCCGAGGCTGCCGGTCGAGAATGCCGGTTGTGCCCGCAGGTCATTCCTCTCGATAGGCACGCTGTGAACGGAACTCGCGACGACTGGCAACAGATTCCCGCCAACCTGCGACATGCGGCCGAGGCTGCGCTTTCCGAGGACGAACTGCCGATCGGCTGGCTCGAACTCGATCTGGACAGCGATCTGCAATACTCGCAGCGATTGTTGGTTCTTACCGCACACCGGCTCTGGGACATCGGGCCCACGGGGACGGGCGTCCAGTCCAGGCCGCTTCAGGCAGCCACCGAATTGCGAGCCAAAGACCAAACGGGCACCGGCCGGCTCGATCTGCTCGGCCCGGCCGGGCTTCTTTGCCAGTGGCGGTACACGATCGGTCGCTCGGCGGACGCCCATCGGTTCGCGGACCGTTTTCAACGGGCGAGGCAAGGCGAAATTTCTGGCGCCGAAGAACTGCCGGAGCCGGCGACCAAGGTGTGCCCAAGCTGCGGCGCCGTCCTGGCCGCCGATCAGACGCATTGCCCCGATTGCGGCTCGGTCCGCGAAAAGCGGGCTGTCAATGCGCTGTATCGGCTGGTCGGTTTTGCCAAGCCGCGGATATGGGTTGTCCTGCTGGGTTTTGCCCTGATGGTCGCCAGTTCGAGCGCTGAGCTGATACCTCCGTATCTGACGATGCCGCTCATTGACAAAGTGTTGACGCCCGCCGAGCACAGTGAGCCTGGCGTCCGTTTCACGCCTGTCTATTGGTTCGCGGTCGGTTTCGCCCTGGCGGCGGTCGCGGCTTGGCTGCTCAGTTGGGCGCGGACCTATGTGCTCGCCTGGGTAAGCGAGCGAATCGCGGCCGACTTGCGAAACCGGATTTACGCCCACATGCAGTCGCTTTCCATCGAGTTCTTCGGCGGCAAGCGGACGGGCGACTTGATCTCGCGCGTCAGCACGGATACGGACCGGCTTTGCTACTTTCTCTCCGTCAATCTGCTGGACTTCGCCAACGACATCGTGACGCTGGCCCTGACGGCCGCGGTTCTGGTGCGGCAAGACGCGTTGATGGCGTTGGTGACACTGCTGCCGCTGCCGGTCATCGCGTGGCTAACGCATCGCGTCCGCAACCGGTTGCGCCGCGGTTTTGCTCTTGGCACTCGGGCCTGGGGCGAAATGACTAGCGTGTTGGCCGACGCCATTCCCGGCATTCGGGTTGTCAAGGCGTTTGCCCAGGAGCGGCGCGAGGTCGAGCGTTTCCGTGAGGCCAACGTTCGCGTGCTGCAAGCGAACGACCGGGTCAACGCCCTGTGGTCGTTCTTTGGCCCGATCGTCGTGTTGCTCACCCAGGTCGGTCTTCTGGTGATTTGGGTCTTCGGCGCGTGGCGCATTTTCCAGCACGATGTCCCCCCGTTCACCGTGGGCACCTTGGTGCTGTTCACGCAATTGTTGGCCCGTTTCTACGGCCGCATGGACTCGATGAGCCGCATGGTGGCCGCCACGCAGCGCGCCGGCGCCAGCGCGATGCGCATCTTCGCCATCCTCGATCGGGTGCCGAGCGTGGCCGAGCCCGTCCGGCCCGTTCATCCGGGACGGCTTCGTGGGCAGGTCGAGTTTCGTGACGTCAGCTTCCACTATGGCACGCGGCCCGTGCTGCGCGGCGTCGATCTGTCGCTGGCGCCCGGCGAGATGATCGGATTGGTCGGGCCGAGCGGTGCCGGCAAAACGACGATTGTCAACCTGGTCTGCCGCTTCTACGACGTGACCCAGGGCGCGATTCTGGTCGATGGGTCCGACATTCGCTCGTTTCCGCTGGAGGAGTACCGCCGTCATATCGGCATCGTTCTTCAGGAGCCGTTTCTGTTCTACGGAACAGTGGCCGAAAACATCGCCTATGGCCGCCCGGACGCCACGCGAGAGGAGATTGTCGAGGCCGCTCGCGCTGCCCGCGCCCACGAGTTCATTCTCCGGCTGCCGGACGCCTACGACTCGCTGGTTGGCGAGCGGGGCCAATTCCTGTCCGGCGGCGAGCGCCAGCGCATCAGCATCGCCCGGGCGCTGCTGATCGACCCGCGCATCTTGATCTTGGACGAGGCCACGTCGTCCGTCGATACCGAGACCGAACGCGAGATTCAGTTGGCCCTCGAAAACCTCGTCCAGGGCCGGACGACGATCGCCATCGCTCACCGATTGAGCACGCTGCGCCGCGCCAACCGGCTGGTCGTGTTGGAACGCGGGCAGATTACCGAGGTCGGGCCGCACGACGAACTGCTGGCGCGCGGCGGGACCTACGCCCGGCTTCACCATGCCCAATTGGAAATGAGCCGCGGCGGGAAGACGGATCACAAAACTGGAGCCAATGCGGACCGCGGATGATCCCCATGCCCGAGACCACGAAGAACGCAGACTTTTCCCTGAAACGCGACGCCTGGGGCCAGATCGTGCTGACCTATGCCGACGGTCGGCAGGTTGTCGGCGTCGAGCCGGCCCGGGCCTTCCCCATTTCGTCGCCCGATGGCATGCTCTCGATCTGCGATGCCGAGGGCCGCGAACTGGTCTGCGTTGAAGAAGTCGCCGCGTTGCAGCCTGAGTTGCGTCGCGTTCTTGAAGAGGAGTTGGCCCGGCGCGAGTTTGTCCCGGTCGTCGTGCGGATCGAAGAGGTCGACGCCGAGGCCGATCCGTCGCGCTGGCGTGTCCAAACAGACCGTGGGCCGACCGAGTTCTTCATGGAGGACAGCGACAACGGTGTCCGCCGGCTGGGCCCGACGCGCATTCTGCTGGTCGACAGCCACGGCATCCGCTATCTGATTCCCAACACGCGCCAGCTTGATACGGCGAGTCGGCGGATTTTGGATCGCTATCTATAAAACGCGACCGGTCGTGGGACGCTGGAGTGCAACGCTACGCGCTCGCGCCGAGCAGCCACGCGACGACGCCCTTCTGGACGTGCATCCGGTTGGCCGCCTCCTGGAAGACGACGCTTTGCGGCCCTTCGATCACCTCGTCCGTGACCTCCTCGCCGCGTCGGGCGGGCAGACAGTGCATGAACTTGGCCGTCGCGGGGGCGTGACGCATCAGGGTCGCGTTGATCTGATAGTTGGCGAAATCGCGCCGCCGCGCGTCTTGCTGCGATTCCTGGCCCATGCTGGCCCAAACGTCTGTGTAGACGACGGTCGCATGGCGGACCGCCTCGGCCGGATCGTGCGTCACGGTCAGGTCCAGTTTCGGCGCGTGCTGTCGAATCCAAGCCAGCGACGACTCGTCGAATTGGTATCCTTCCGGCGTGGCCATCACCATGCGCACGCCCAGCTTGCCGCAGCCGACGGCTAAGCTGCGAGCCACGTTATTGGCATCGCCGACCCAGGCCAGCGTCTCCCCGGCCAGCTTGCCAGCCAACTCGCGCATTGTGTAGAGGTCGGCCAACGCCTGGCACGGATGGCCGAAGTCCGTGAGGCCATTGATGACCGGGCAGGCGGCGGCCGCCGCCATGTCCACGACCGTCTGGTGGCGGTTCGCGCGGACCACGATCACGTCGACGTACTTGTCGAGCGTGCGGGCGAAGTCGGCGATCGGCTCGCGGCGGCCCATGCCCACGTCGGCGCCCAGAAACGTTGCGGTGCCGCCCAATTGGGCCATGCCGGCCTCGAAGCTGACACGCGTTCGCAACGACGGCTTCTCGAACAGCAAGGCCATGACGCGGCCCGCCAAGAGCGGCTCGCGGATCCCCTTCTGGTGCTTTTGCTTCAACGTCTCGGTGAGCGAGAGAATCCGTTCGATTTCGGACGCCGCGAGGTCAGCCAGCGTGAGTAAATGTCGCATCGGGCACGAAGCCGCAACCGGCTTCCTCCGTTTCTTACGCTGCCGCTACTGGGCGGAAACACGGCTCGCCGCCTGCTTCTTCAGCACCTCGGCGATAATATCGCACCCGTCGTGGGCCTGCTGGTCGGTCAGATTCAACGCCGGCAACAGTCGGATGGTCGTTCCGTGGGTGCAGTTGATCAGCAGTTTTCGTTCGAGGCACGCCTTCACCGTCTCGGCCCCTTCGATCGACAGCTCAAGGCCGATCATGGCACCGCGGACTCGCACGTCTTGGACCAGTGGGCACTCCTGCCGGAGCTGTTCGAACCGTTGGCGGAAGACCTCGCCGATCTGCTTGGCGTGCGCCAGCAAGTTGTCGCGCTCGACCGCTTCGATGTAGGCCAGGCCGGCCCGGGCGGCGATTGGATTGCCGCCGAACGTGCAGGCGTGCATGCCCGGCCGAAGGCTCTTCGCAATCTCAGTCGTTGTGAGCATCGCCGCGCCAGGCAAACCGCCGGAAATGGCTTTCGAGAGGGTGATCACGTCGGGCGTGACGCCAAAGCCCTGATAGGCGAACCAGTCGCCGGTTCTGCCCGAGCCGCATTGCACTTCGTCGAACACCAGCAACAGCTTGTTTTCGTCGGCCAAACGCCGCAGGCCGGCCAGGAAACCGTCGGGCGGGATGCGGACGCCGCCCTCGCCTTGGATCGGCTCGATCATGATGGCCGCCGTCTCGCTGTCGATCAGACCGGCCACGGCGTCGAGATCGCCGTAGGGGGCATAGACGAACCCGGCCATGAGCGGGCCCAGCCCTTCGTGATACTTCGGTTGCGCGGTGGCCGAGAGCGAACCGATCGTGCGACCGTGGAATCCGCCCTCGAACGTGATGATCTTGTAGCGGGGCTTCGTCGCGTGCAGTCGGACCAGCTTGATGGCCGCTTCGTTGGCCTCGGTGCCCGAGTTGCAGAAAAACGCCTGGCCGCCGAAACTCCGCTCCGACAGCGCCTTGGCCCATTGGCCTTGCAACTCCGTGTGCCATGTGTTTGGCACATGGATCAGTTGGCCCAACTGCTCGCGGACGGCCTCGACCACCGACGGCGGGCAGTGTCCCAGCAGATTGCATCCCCAGCCGCAGAACAAGTCGAGGTACTTATTGCCCTCGGCATCCCAAATGTACGATCCCTCGCCGCGAACCAGCGACACGGGATAGCGCCCGTAGTTCGGAATGACATACTGCCCGAACAGATCGAGCGTTTGCTTGGAACTCAACGGATGCTTGGCCGACATGACGATTCTTTCCTTTGCGTTTCGTGGCGGGGCAAGTCGGAAAACTTGCTCCACGCACGCGATCAACTTATTTTCAGCGGGACGTCAGGGCGTGTCCAGCTACTCGGTGACGAGTTGCGTGCCGACGCCCTTGTTCGTGTACACTTCGAGCAACAACGAGTGGCGGATCCGGCCGTCGATGATATGCACTTTGCGGACGCCTCGCCCCAGCGTTTCGAGACAGGCTTGAACCTTGGGGATCATGCCGCTGTCGATGGCCCCGCTGTCGATCAGGGCGTTGGCTTCCGCGGCCGTCAGCGAGTGAATCAGCGATTCGGGATCATTCTTGTCGCGACGAACGCCGTTGATGTCGCTCAGGTAGACCAACTTCTCGGCGCCCAACGCCTGGGCGACGGCCGTGGCGGCCGTGTCGGCATTGACATTCAACTTCTGGCCGTCCTCGCCGATGCACATCGACGGAATCACCGGCACAATGCCCACGTGGCAAAGGTCGTCGATCGTGTCGGCGTCGACGCGATCCACCGTGCCGACGAAGCCTAGGTCGATCGGATGTCCATTGTCGCTGGGCAGGGTGATCGCGTGGCCGAACAGGACGTTCTTCGTGCGGAAGCAAAGCGGTTGGGCCTGGCCACCCAACTCCTTGATGCGGTGCGTCAGATGCTCGTTGACGTCGCCGGCCAAGACACGCTCGACGATGGCCAGCGTGGCGGCATCGGTATAGCGACGGCCTTGGACGAAGCGCGCTTGCAGGCCCGCCTCGACCATCGCGCGGCTAATGGCCGCTCCGCCGCCATGAACAACGACCGGTCGCATCCCGACCGATTCCATGAAGACGATATCCACCAGCAGGTGGGTCATCGCCTGGGGGTTCTCCATGACACTGCCACCCAACTTGATGACGGTGGTTTTGCCACGGAACTGTCGAATCCACTGGAGCGCTTCAATCAGGACGTTGGCTTTTTGAATAGCTTCTTCCAACGGCTTACTCCCGGAGGTTTGCGCCGGAAAAACCCTACATTCTAGTGGTTCCGAACGCAATGTCAACCGGATCGTTGCAAAACGGCGAAAGTGGGCCCGCAACCTTGGCGACCGGTTTTTCGACGTTTTGCGTTCAAATCGAATGAAAGCGTCTCCGCCTCCCCTTGAAATGGCCTACCGCCGCGCGGGAAGATTGAGGGACGCTGGCTTTTCCTCCGTGGACTGGCTTTCGCGCCTTGCATCCCGGCCGACCCGAACGTCGCCGGGCGTTTGTTTTCAGCCTCACAAACCTTGATCGACGCCCATGAACTCGATGAAACTCTTCACCGGACGCGCCCATCCCGCCTTAGCCAAGCGGATTTGCGAGTACCTCGGTTTGCCGCTTGGCACGGCCGACATCGGCAACTTCCCCGACGGTGAGATCTCCTGCAAGATCAAGGAAGACGTCCGCGGCCGCGATGTGTTCATTGTCCAGCCCACCTGCCCGCCGGTCAACGAAAACCTGATGGAACTGTTGATCATGGTCGAGAGTTTCAAGCGGGCAAGCGCCGAGCGAATCACGACCGTGATTCCCTATTTCGGCTATGCCCGGCAGGACCGCAAGGACGAGGGCCGGGTGCCGATCACTGCCAAGCTGGTGGCCAATCTGATTACCCGCGCCGGGGCCGATCGCGTCTTGACCATGGACCTTCACACGGCCCAGATCCAAGGCTTCTTCGACATCCCGGTAGACCATCTCTACGCGGCCCCCGTGATTGACGAGCATTTCAAGGCGATGGGCGTCTGCGACGAAGATTTCGTCGTCGTCAGCCCGGATGAAGGGAGCATCAAGCGGGCCTTGGCCCACATGGCCCGGCTCGGCGGCCATCTGGCCATCATCGACAAACGCCGCAGCGACGCCGAGCGCACGAAGCAGGCCAACGTCATCGGCGGCAAGGTCGAGGGTTGCATCGCGCTGATCTTCGACGACATGATCAGCACGGCCGGCTCGATCTGCGGCGCGGCCGAGGTGATGCACCAATACGGCGCAAAACAAATCTACTTGGCTGCCACGCACGGCCTGCTGGTGGGCAACTCGGTCGAGAAACTCAAGAACGCGCCGATCGACGGCCTGGTCCTGACCGACACCATCCCGGTGCCGGCGGAAAAACAGCTCCCGAATCTCACCGTGCTCGGCATCGCCCCGCTGTTGGGCGAGGCCATCAAACGCATCCACCGCAACGAATCCGTCAGCCGTCTGTTCGTCTGAGCGCGTGTCGAAACGGCGAACGTTCTCGTCCCCTCTTTCCTTTGGGCGAGAGGGTCAGGGTGAGTGGCCGCGCGCAGCGAAGGGCATGCCTCCCCCCCGTGACGTGCAGCGCGAGCGACTCCTCCGACAGCGCGAAAACGCCGTTCAGTTGATTTCCATGTCCTCGCCGAAGTAGTACTTGCGGGCTTCGGGATTTTCGAGGACCACGTCGGGCCGGCCGTGACAGAGCACCTTGCCGTTGCGGATGACGTAGCTGCGATCGGTGATTTGCAGCGTCTCGCGGACCTGGTGGTCGGTGATGAGAATGGCGATTCCCTCTTCGCGCAGGCGGCGGATGATCCGCTGGATGCTGGCGATCGTCACCGGGTCGATGCCGGTGAACGGCTCGTCGAGCAGGATGATTTTCGGGTTGGAAACCAGGCACCGGGCGATTTCCAGCCGTCGCCGCTCGCCGCCCGACAGCGACAGGGCCAGCGACTTCCGCAGCCGGACGATGTCGAATTGTTCGAGCAGTTCGTTGCAGCGTCGGTGGCGTGTCTTGCGATCGACGCCCAGCAGTTCCATGACGCCCAGCAGGTTTTTCTCGACCGTCAGCTTGCGGAAGACGCTTGACTCCTGGGCCAGATAGCCCATGCCGCCCTCGCGAGCCCGGCGGTACATGGGCCAATCCGTGATGTCGATTCCGTCGAGCCGCACGCGGCCGGCGTTGGGGACGATCATTCCGCAGGTCATGCGGAAGCTGGTCGTTTTGCCGGCCCCGTTGGGGCCAAGCAACCCAACGATCTCGCCGCTGTCGACGCGAAACTCAACTCCGTCGACGACGCGCCGCGAGCCGTAGTTCTTAATCAGTCCTTTGACTTCGAGCATGGGGCAAGCTTCCGGCTTATCTTCATCGAACGATGCCCATCCGTGCTATATTGGGCCAAAGCGGCAGATCGAGCACCGGCAGATAATACCATGAGTGGGGCCAGTAGATGAACATCGCTTGGCCGATCAGCAAACGGCGATCGACCCAATAGTCGCCGCCCCAGAGCCGGCCGTCCTGGCTGTTGGAGCTGTTGTCGCCCAGCATGAAGAACTGGTCGGCCCCCAACCGGAAATCGACGCGAGACCATTCGGGCCCCACCCGGCCGTGCGGCGCATCGCCCTTGAGCGAGATGTAATAAATATCGCGGAATAAGCGAACGTGCGAGATTCGCGCGGCGGCGCCGGCCACGCCGATTCCCGCGGGCGTCAGATCGTCCTGCGTCGGCTCGACGTTCCCAAGGTCTTCATAACGGGTCGGCTTGTCGAAACGCACGACGGCGTCATCGACCCACAGCAGCATTTCGTTGTCGCAATTGGAGAAGCGGATCCGGTGTGTGCCCTTCCCGTGAACGGCCGTCTTGGCGGTCGCGGTCGCCATGCCCTGACCGCTGATCGAAAGCGTGGCCCAGCCCGTGGCCAGGTCGAACCGACACTGGAAGTTCCGGCCACCCTTGCGCAACTCGAGCGCCAACGAGCCCGCGTTGCTTTCCACATTTGCCGTACACTCGACGGCCAAGTCCCCGACCCAGTGGCCGCCGACCGTGGGCGACGGCCCCTGGCCGTGCTCGCGGCTCGTGTTGAAGGCCGTGAAGTCCTTGATCCATTGCTCTTGAACGTCAGCCGGCTCGGCCGTCGCGGAACGTTCTTTCAGGTCTTGCCACTGCTTGTAGGTGCGAACGTCCCACTGCTCGTAAGACGGGATGCGGTGGCGATACCGCAGCCATTGTTCGCCGCGCGACCCCGCCTCGATCGAAAACTCCGACAGGTTTGCCGATTGCCATGACGGCGACTCGCCGTTGTTTTCGGGCGTCCATCGCTGGGGCCACCCATAGCGCGCAATGGCCGGCATGTAATCGTTGTCGAAAACAGGCTGAAGCATCGCCAGCAGCTTGCTGGGCGGTTTGCGTTCGATCTGAAAACCGGCCGCCTCGTCGCGTTGCGTCCAAATGTCGCCGTTTTGGATGCGAACCGTCTCGCCCGGCAAGCCGATCAGCCGCTTGATGTAGTTCGTCGTGGCCTCGTTCGGATAGTGGAAAACGATCACGTCCCACCGCTTCGGCTCGTGAAAGTCGTAGGCCAGCTTGTCGACCAAAATGCGGTCGCCATTGTACGAACGCGGATAGCCGCCAAAATCGCGGAACAGGTTGGCCGTGTAGCGACACATCGGGCACGCGCCGGTCTGGACGGCGACAAACCCGCCGCGATTGTCCCGACGCGAGGCCCCGTTTGCGTCCACCTCGTCGCTCGCGCTCAGTTGATACGGAGCGCCGCACATCGGACAGCTCAGGTCCTTGTGACGCCCCATCAGCGTCGGCGCCATCGAGCCGGTCGGGATCACGAAGGCCTCGGCCTCGAACGTGCGGAACAGAAACGCCAGAACGAAGGCGATGGCCAGCGATTCGATCGTCTCACGAATCGCCGAAGCGGAGAGAAATCCGCGCGGCTCGTCGGATGGCCGCCTGTCGCCCCGCGCGGATGGCTGGGCCGGAGGACTCGTTCTAGCAAAATCGGGGGTTTGTCTGCTCATCTGATGGAATATACAGGATTCTGCCGTCGTTCGGAACGTGAAATGCCGCCGGCGTCCCCCCCCGTAAAAGGCGGCGATTGTGGGTGTCTGGACAAGCTGCTCTTCACCACCCACCCACTCCCAAGGGGCGATCGCCCAGGGTCACGCCGCTCTGCTTGCGGCCGCTTCGCGGCTGGCCGCTTGCCATCCCTGCGCCAGCATCAGGTCCACGATTCGCTGGGCCGCTTGACCGTCGCCATAGGGGCTGCGGTCGATCTGCCGCTTTCGGTAGACCGCTGGGTTCGTCAAGAGCAGGCTCACGCGGTCCACGATTTTCATCGCGTCCGTCCCGACCAGTTCGACCGCGCCGGCCTGGACCGCTTCCGGCCGTTCGGTCGTTTCACGCATCACCAGCACCGGCTTTCGCAACGATGGGGCCTCCTCCTGCACGCCGCCCGAGTCGGTCAAAATCAACGTCGAGCGGTCCATCAGCCAGACGAACTCTGGGTACGGGGCCGGCTCGACCAAGTGAATGTTCGGCTGATCGTGCAAGAGCCGCGACACAGGCTCGCGAACGTTCGGATTCAGGTGCACCGGGTACAGAAACTCGACGGCCGGAAAACGCCGGGCCAACGACCGAATGGCCTCGCAAATCTGCTCCATCCCGTCGCCGAAGTTCTCGCGGCGATGCCCCGTCACCAGCACCATGCGGCGATCGCCCAACGCGGCGTACTTCTCGCGCCAAGGACGATTTTCGTGACGCTCGCGGGCGACCGTCCAGAGCAACGCATCGATGACCGTGTTGCCCGTCACGTGAACGGCATCGGAGGCAACGCCCTCGCGGAGTAGATTGTCGGCCGCCTGTTGGGTCGGGGCGCAGTGCAGCGTCGTCGTCAGCCCGGCAATGCGGCGATTCAGTTCCTCGGGCCACGGCGCCTGGAGGTTGCCCGTCCGCAGACCGGCCTCGACGTGAACGAACGGCACGCGGCGATAGAACGCCGCCAGGGCCGACGCCATGACGGTGGTCGTGTCCCCCTGCGCGACTATACAGTGCGGCCGGCATTCGGCAATCGCCGCGTCCAATCCGGTCAAGCATCGGGCCGTCACATCGGCCAGCGTTTGGTTGGGGCGCATCAGGTCCAGGTCGCGGTCCGGCTGGATGCCGAAGTACGAGGTCACCTGGTCGAGCATCTCGCGGTGCTGCCCCGTCGTGCAGACGATCGGCTCGATCCGGTCCGACCGTCGGCGGCATTCGTGGACCACGGGGGCCATCTTCACGGCCTCGGGCCGCGTGCCAAAACTCAACAGGACTCGCAGTTTCGATTCGTCGGAATTCATCATGAACGGTCAGCGAGGCGTGTTGGCCTCGCCGTCGAAATGGTCGCGATGCTGGAAACGCGGGGACGTCTCGGCCGACCGCGACGCAGCGGAAACGCCGCCGCGGCGTTTGCCGGATACGTCGTGTTGCTGATCGCCGGTCGAGGGAGCATCCATGCGTTGTCGCGTTAGCGGCCAGTCTTCACGGCTTCCTCGGCGGCCCACTTGGCCTCGTATCGCCGCTTGTTCTCGTGGAAAATGTCGAGGTATTCCTGCCGCTTCAGCAACTGGAACGACGCCTCGAGCCAATGATGCACGAAGGCGTCGCGGGCGCAGCGAATCTGGTACCCCTCGGCCCGGACGCGGCGGCAGTAATCGTCGTCCTCGAAACAGCCGACGCCAAACCGTTCGTCCAACTCGCCGACATGTCGATACACCTGACGCGGGAAGACGACGCAGAAGAATCCCAGCATCTCGATGGGGAACGTCTCGCCGTCGTGCTGCCAGCAGTACTGGGCTGCCCAGCGGGGCATCTCGGCGGGCGTCGCATAGCCGACAGGGACCTTCGCCTCGTTGCCGACGCGGTTGCTCACCGGACCGATCAGTCCGAGGTCGGGCCACGTGCGCAGATGGCCGACGAGCGTCGATAGCCATCCGCGCGTCACCAGTGTGTCGTTATTGAGCAGACAGAAGTAGTCGCCGTGAGCCGCTCGCATCCCCTGGTTGTTCGCCCCCGAGAATCCGCGATTGTCCTGATTCAGGATCACTTGGAGCCGCGGCCGGATCGCCTGCTCCGCCTGCAACCACTCGGCCGTGCCATCCCGCGAGGCGTTGTCCACGACGATGACTTCGAAGTTCGGCCAATCCGTCTTGCGATAGATGCTTTCCAGGCAGGCCTGGTTCAGGGCCAGGTTGTTGTACGTGACGACGACAATCGAGACGAGCGGAAACAGCTCGCGCACCTGCTTATCGAGCGCCTCGTAGCGTTGTTCCCACGTGTTGACCTCGGCGAACTTGCGGCGGTCCTCTTGCTGGGCGGGGCTGTTCTTGGCCATCGCCCGCTCGATCGCGGCCGAGAAGCCGGCCGCGTTGTCGGCGAGCGTCACGAGTCCCTGGCTCGCCAGCGGTCGCAGTTCCGGCAAATCGACGGCCACGATTGGTTTGCCGGCCGCCAGCATCTCGTAGGCCTTCACCGGGTTGGTGGCCTCGGTCAGCGGAAGCCGCTTGAACGGAATCATGCAGCAATCCCAGGAGGCCAGCCACTTCGGCAATTCGGCATACGGCTTTTCGCCGAGCAACAAAACGTTCGGCGCCGTCTCCAGTCGCGTCACGTCGCCCGTATGCGTGCCGCCGATCAGGTCGAAATTCCAATTGGGTCGCAGTTGGGCCAAATCGGCCACGAGATCGGCGTCGAACCATTCGGCGATCGCGCCGTAAAAGCCGATGGTCGGCGCGGTCCGATTCTGTGTCGGCATGTCGGCAACGCTGGCGAAGTGCCGGTAGTCGCAAGCGTTGCGGATCAAGGCGGTCCGTTTGGCCTTTCGTCCGACCTTCTCTTCCAACAGATCGGAAGTCACCACGACCAGATCGGCCTTGGCGACGGTCCGATCCTCGGCCTGCAACATCGACGCGCTGTTGGTCGAGAAGCCCGAGTGGTCGTCCATGCAGTCATAGACGATAGGCCAGCCGAAACGCTGCCGAAGCGTCTCGGCGAGGGTGTTCCAAAATGGAAGCTCGACGACGACAACCGCGGCGCCGATGCGCTGCTGGCGGCGCAGCCGGTCCATCGCATCGGCCATGCATGCGACCTCGGCCGCTGTCGGGACGTGGCGATAAACGCTCAGTTCGGGCCGGCCGGGCAGCGTCAGCTCCATCACGGTTGCCAGGTCGCCAAGTTCCGCGCTGTCAATGGGCGTCAGGCTGGCGTCCGCCGTGCCATGAAACGCCAGCGAGGCATAGAACACCCGATGGCCCCGGGCGGCCCACTGTCGCATCAGTTGCTGGGGCCGCTGGAAACGCGACGCCCAGGAGATGACCGGCAGGCAAATCACGTCGTAACTGCCCGGCGGGTCTTCCTCGAAGGCTGGGCACGGTTCGACCATCTGGCCAGGCGACGGCCGTCGCATGCGCAAGGCGCGGACCGCCACGTCGTGCAATCCGACGCGCCGCAGGGCGCCGCCGGCCAATCGCCGGAGACGTCGTCGGATCGAAACGGGCTCGTTCATGACCGGGTTTCCTCGTTCTAGGCGGATCGCCGCTGCTTGTTGACGCCCCGGAGATCGTTGAGCCGTTCGATGATTTGCTCGGCCCGCGATCGCCAAGTGTGCCGCCGCGACTCTTCGTCCAAAATCTGGCGGAAAGACTCCTCGCGGCCACGCTCGATGGCTTGACCGAGCATCGCCACGTATTCGTCCGGGTTGTGTCCGACCAGGACGCCGTTGCGATTGCGACATTCGGGCAGGTCGGTCGTTACGACCGGCTTCGTTCCGGCCAGGTACTCGAACAGCTTGATGGGCGACGTGGCCCGTGTGATGTCGTCGACCAGAAACGGAATCATGGCGGCGTCAAAATAGCTGAGATAGGCCGGCAGATCTTCGTACGGCTTTTCGCGGAGCCAACGGATATTCGACGCGCGGCCGAGCCGTCCGCCGGCCACCGTGCCGTCCAAATCGGGGCCGATGAGCAGGAATTGCCAGTCGGGCCGCGCGAGGGCCGCATGGACCACCAAGTCGTAGTCGAACCAGCGAGCCAATGCCCCGTAGTAGCCGAGAATCGGCCGCCCCGTCGCAACCAGGTCGGCCATGTCCGACGGCACGGCTGGCCGTTCAGTCCGGTGGAAATGGTCGTAGTCCACGCCGTTCGGACAGTACAAGGCGTCGGACCGCAGCTGGCGCACCTCTTCGTACAGTTGGGCGGCCGTGGCCAGCACGATCTCCGAGCTCATCACGGCCTTGCGGTGCTCTTCGAGTTTGAGTTGGCTGGGCTCGCCGCCGTTGGCCGAGACGCTCAGGTCGTCGAGATAGTCGTAGATGACGGTTGGCCGATGGAATCGCTTCGTGGTTTGCCAATGGCCCGTCCAACTGATCAATAGAATCGCGTCCTGGAGATCGTAGAGTGGACTGAGCGAATCGGACAGGTAAAGGTGCGGTGCCACGCGAACGAATCCGCGGAACGAATCGGTTTTGTAAAGCGGCGAGCAAAACAGCGACAGGTAACCGGCCTCTGCGAACTGGGCCATCAGTTGGTGCGGCCGTTGCCGCATCCAGGTCCAGTCGATGAACGGCGGATAGATGACGATGCCCTTGCGCCCGCGCGTCTCGCGCAGCACCTGCTCCAAGCCGGCGTGGTTCGTCGTTCGGTGCGTGTGCCTCAAGCGGTGTAACGCGGCGCGTGCCCAATGGCTTCGTCGCGTGTCCGGAGGGCAAAGCTTATGCGCCAATCGCCTGGCCAGCTTGTTCATCGAAACCCCCTTTAGGCAACCGCCTTGTTTGGTTCCGTCTGACAGTTCACGCCCGCAAGTTTATTGCTGTGTTCACTGGGTGACGATCCCATCCGTGCGGCCGTCCACGTTCGGCCCGCGGCCGGATGTCCGCCTTGCAGCAACCAGAGGAACAGTTCACCGTAGGGCCGGTACGCGCGCCGGCGGTCGAACGCCTGCCGCAGGTCCTCGCGCATCGTGCGCTGCGGCCGCTGGCGGCAAAAATCCTTCATCGCCGCGCTCAACTGGGCGACCGACGCGTGATTGTTCGCGTCCTCCAAGTCCAGCCGCGAAAAATCGACCCCGGCCAGGCCGTTTACCGGCGGGTCGATCAGCCGGCCGCCCACTCGAGGAAGCAGGTCGGGTGCGGAGCCGACGTGGCTGGCGATGGCCGGCAACCCGGCCGCGACGGCTTCGGCCAACGCCAGACTCCAGCCCTCGCACACCGACGGGAGCACAAACGCATCGGCCGCCCAATAGAACCGCAGGACGTCAGTGCGATGCCCAACCACGATCGCCGACTTCTCCAGGCCGTGCCGTGTGATGACCCGTCGCAACTGATCCAGGTAATCCTCGGTGACCGCGCGACCGACCATCGCCAACTTCGCCTTGGGCTGCGAGCGAACCACGTCGGCCATTGCATAGGCGAGCATCGGCTGGCACTTGTTCGGCTGGATGGCCCCGACGTTCAAGAATACAAAATCGTCGTCCGAGAAGCCCAACTCTCGTCGCAAGGACTGCCGAGCGTCTCCCTCGGCCGCCGCATCGAGCCGATCGAGATCGATGCCGTTCGGCGCCAGCGTCATCTTCGAAATTGGCAATCCCAATACGGTTTCGGCGCAGTGGGCCGCCAACTGCGAAACGCAGACGTAGGCCGACGTGGCTGGGTCGTTGGCCCGGTACGCTGCGGCCATTTCCGGCGGCAGAACGAAGTACATGTTGTGGATCGTCTGGACAAACGGAATTCGTCGCGCCGCCGCGATCGAGGCTCCAAACAGCGAATAGTGCGCGCTCACCAGATTGATCCCACGCTCTGCCAGCAAGCGGCCGTAATGTTCCTCGCGGTTCTCCGCCGGCAGATCGAGCACGGGCACGCCGGCCTGCCGCATCCGGTCCGCATCCTGACCTTGGCGACCGAGCACCAAGAGCGACACGTCGAAATCGTCGTCGCGAAGGGATTCGGCCAAATCGAGCACGACCTGCTCGAGCCCACCTTGCGTAAAGCTGTCCGCTTGCAGCAAGACGTGAGGTCGGTTTCCCTGCCGTCGCACGACGCGGGGCAAGGTGCGAACGCGCTGATCCGCCGGACGCGTCGTTCGGTAGTAGAGCCGGTGGTTGCCCCACTGGATGGCCAGATCGAGCATCGCCCGCCCGCGCGCCGCGAGAAACACGTCGGGCGTCAGCAGCGATAGCCGCGAGACGGTCAACTCGTTCTCGGCGAAACAAACGTCGGCCCCCGCGGGCATCTCGGCCCGATAACGCTCGGCCGTGTCGCCGCGGCCCGGGAACCAGGCGGCCGTGACGACGCGATCCGTTTTGGCCGGTGCATCGGACGGCCCGGATTCGCGTTGGCCGTCGGCCGCCCGCGCCAGGCTCTCGGCGTGGACCAGCAGAAGGTGCTTTTCCGCGGCTTCGTTCCGGATCGGCTCGCCATTCCAGGCGACTACGCGATGCGGTCCGACGTGGATCCGCCCGAGCCAAGCCTGCGTGGCCGCGTCGGCATGGATTGTCCACGGCCGTGCGAAGAACTCGCGTCGCCGCCGGTGATACGCCATCAACTGCTGCGCGTTTTCCTGAATCTTGAGCTCGGCCGCCCGGGCGCTCAGCGTGTTCTCATGGACGCGGTACTCGTAGAGCGGCTGGTCGCTGTCCAGGTGATCAATGCGTCCGACCAGCCCAAGTCGGAGCCAATAGTCGAAATCCTCGATGCCCTGAATTGGGTCGTACTCGCCCAGCAACCGCCCGATCCAACCACGATACAAGAAACATGGGCCGATGAAGTTGTCGCACGACTGTCCGAACCCCCTGCCCTCGGGCAGGTGGATCTCCGGGTCGTTCGGCGAACGGCGGTTTTGCGGGCGAAAGGTGGGATCGTCGAGCGGCTTGCCGGCCGAGTCCATGACGACATAATCGGCGTAGACCATTGCCGCTTCGCCATGCGATTGAAGGTACGCGACCTGGCGCTGCAATTGGTCGGGCCCCATCCGATTGTCGGCCGAAGTCCACGTCCAGAACTCGCCCCGGGCGAACTCGAACCCGTTGCTCAACGCCTTGGGCAAACCCTGATTGGGCTGCGTCAACACGCGCACCCGCGGGTCGTCGAGATAGGGCGACAACACCTGCTCCACCCCGTCGGTCGAGCCGTCGTTCACAACGATCAACTCGAAGTCCTCGTAAGTCTGAGCCAGCACGCTCTCGATGGCCCCGCGAACATAATCCGCGTGGTTGTAGACCGGCAGCACGACGCTGACCAAGCCTGGCACGCCGACGGACGTTGGTGGGCAGTTGCGACGCAGCCGCCAATCGCGGACAGTGGCCCTCAAGCGACGAACGCTGTCCTGGGCCTTGCGCGGCAATCGGTTGACCACGCCGGTCGCCACGCGCCGCAGCGATTGTTTGGGTCTTCGCACGGCCTTCGCGCCACGCCATGCAAGCCTTGCGACGGCCTCCCGCACGCTGCCTTGGGGCAACAGCCGATGTCGCGCGCGCTGCAAGCCGATGCAAAGCCGATAGGCTCGCGAGCGTTTCAACGTTTCGAGGCCCGCGATGCAATCCCGGGCGGCCGCCAGTTGCCCCCGCAGATCGGCCATCTCGTCCGCGCGCCGTTGCAGCGTCTCTTGCTGAGCGTCCACCTGCTTCTGGCTCTTGGTCAGGGAGTTTTCGACCTGCCGATGCCGATGGTCGGCCGCCACGACTGCCGCCAGGGCGTCGGCCAGCGAAGCGACCAACTGGCTCGATGTGGAGTCCGCCGAACCGGCGCTTGCCGCCGTCCAGCCGGTCGGCGCCAGGGTCGTGGCGTCCTTGCAGCCGAGGGCCGCCACCAGATAGGCTCGTTGCGATTGGGGGATCACCGGCGAACGATGAACCGCCAGGATTTCGTCGCGAAGGCCCGCGTCGATGCCTTCCAGGCTCTCGATAAACGAGTCGGCCCACTGAAAGCCGCCATACGATTGCCCGAGGAACCGGAGCCCGGCTTTCTCGAACGCGGGCGCCAGGTCGTCCAGGGGCGATTCCTTGCCGAACGCCCATCGGCCGTGGCCGCTGTGATGCAGACGCCAGAGCCAATACCAGTAGCACATGCGGTTAGGGACGATTGCCAGCACGAATTGTCGGCTCCGGCTGGCCATGCCGCGGAGAAAGGCCGCCTGCTGGTCGAGCGTGTAATGTTCCAGCACGCCCGCGTTGAAGACCAGGTCGAACTCCGGCTTGCCCTCGGCGAAAACGTCCTGACAGACGAAGTCGGCCGAAAGATGGTTTTCCTCGAAACTTCGGGCGGCGTAGCGCAGTGCCTCGCGGGAGAAGTCCATGAGCGTGACGCGGTGCTTCCCCTCGCGTGCGAGGATCAGGCTTTGCCATCCCCCGCCGCACCCGGCCTCGAGCACCGAGCCGCCGGCCGGGAGCAACTGGTCGATCTGGTCGGCCAATCCTTCGCAGAAAGCCAGCGTTGCCTCGTCGATCTCGGACGGCTTCAGGGACCCATAGAAATCATCCCACTTGCGCCGCTCTTCATCGCGGAGTCGAGGGTCGACCGAGTTAGCGTCCTGGGCGGTCATCAGAATCACCGAGCGTCCGTGCCTGACAGTGCGCAAGCCATGAGTTTGCATGATCTTACTTCACCGGCCGCGCGCGACACAAGAACAGAATTGGGAATTTCGGGGTTGCCACGACGCAAACCGAGGGTTTATACTCCCGCGCCCTCGCGGTAGAGTTGTCGCCCCCGGCCATTGAGGCGGCACGCGGCCTCGAACACCCACCGTGAGCTCTGAAATCACTGCGGCCGACCGGTTTAAGGAGGAACCGACATGACCCGGAAGACGGTTCAACTATTCTTGGCGAGCGTTGTGCTCGTGATCTGCTGTGTGGCGATTCGCCACTACTGGAGCGCGGCGTCAGCCAACGCGGATCCGGTCGATCGGGACTCGATCATTGCCCCGGTGGACGAATCGCCTGCCCCGGCGTCGCGCGACCGATCGCTGGCCCGTCGTTCGACCAGCCCAAAGTCGCCTGCGAGCGACAATGCCGATACGCCGCGCCGACCGAACAGCGAGGCCGGGTCGCACGGGACGTCGGTCCCGCCGATTGTCGCAACGGTCAACACCGAACGGATCACCCGCGAGGACCTCACCCAGCAGTGCCTGCGGCACTACGGCAACGAAGTCCTCGAAAGCATGGTCAACAAGCAGTTGATCGTTGGGGAGTGCCAACGCCAGGGCATCACGGTGACCTCTGCCGAGGTCAACGCCGAGATCGAGCGGATGTCGAAGCGGTTCAATATTCCGAAAGATCAGTGGCTGAAGATGCTCAAGGACGAGCGGAACGTCACGCCTACGCAGTATGCCAATGACATCATTTGGCCGACGCTCGCTCTCCGCAAACTGGCCGGCAACCGACTGACCATTGCCAACGAGGAATTGCAGCGAGAATTCGAGACCCAGTACGGCCCGATGGTCCGCGTCCGTCTCATTGCGGTCGGCACCGCGGAAAAGGCGAAGAAGCTGCGAGCCGAGGCCGTGGCTCACGCCAGCGATCCGGCCCATTTTGGCAACCTGGCCAAGACCTACTCCGAGGACTCCGCCAGCGCCAGCGTGAAGGGTGTCATCAATCCGATCCGGATGCACGGCAGCTACAAGGAGATCGAGGACGCCGTCTTCACGATGAACGACGGCGATATTTCGCCCGTGCTCTTCGTCGGGGGACAACACGTGATCCTGAAACGCGAAGGCCTGATTCCGGCCCAGAAAGTCACACTCGAAAAGGTCGGGCCGCGGCTGGAAGAAATCATCCGTGACCGAAAAATGCACGGCGTGGCGAAGGACATCTTTGAGCGGCTTCAGGAAAAGGCGAAGGGGCAGATCCAGTGGGTCTGGAACGATCCGGCCAAGCGGCGACAAACGCCCGGCGTGGCCGCCGTCGTCTGCGGCACGCCCATCACGCTTCGCGAACTGGGCGACGAGTGCCTCGGCCGGCATGGCCAACCAACCTTGGAGGCCCTGATTAGCCGGAAGATTCTGAGCCAGGCTTGCCGTCGCCAGAACATCACCGTCAGCGACGCCGAGATCGACGCCGAGATCGCACAGGCCGCGGCCGATGGGCTGCGTCCGAAGGCCGATGGCTCGCCGGACGTCGCTGGTTGGCTCGACATGATCACCAAGAAGCGGCACATTTCGCTGGACGTTTACCGCAACGATATCGTGTGGCCGATGGCTGCCATGAAGAAGCTGGTCCACGGCAAGGTCGATGTGACCAAGGAGGACCTCCGCAACGGCTTCGAGGCCAACTACGGCGCTCGCGTCCGCTGCCTGGCTATCGTCCTGGACAACCAGCGTCGGGCCCAGCAGGTCTTTGAGCTGGCGCGAAAGAACAACAGCACCGAGTCGTTCGGCGATCTGGCTTCGCAATATTCGGTCGAGCCTGGCAGCCAGGCGCTGCGCGGCGAAATTCCGCCCATCAAGAAACACGGCGGCCAGCCGCGGCTCGAAGAGGAGGCGTTTGCCCTGAAACCGGGTGACATCTCCGGCATCATTCAGCTCGGCGACAAGTTCGTCATCCTGCGATGCGAAGGCTTCACAGATCCGGTCGTCAAGAATTTCGCCGACGTTCGCGACGAGATTTACCGCGACATCTTCGAGAAGAAGCAACGGCTGGCAATGGCCAATGTCTTCGACCACTTGCAGGAGACGGCGGCCGTCGACAACTACCTGACCGGCACGAGCCGTTCTCCGAAGGCGTCTGCGAAGAAGTCGGCCGCCTCGCGGGGCGCCGCCCCGATCCGGCAAGTTCCGGGCGTTTGAGCGACGCTCGTTGCGCCCCATGGCTCGACGCTCGGCGCGATGTCGCCCTGAAAAAAACACAAGAAGCCCCGGGGCCTGGACCCCGTGGGCTTCTGTCGTGCAGGGAAAGTTAATCCGGCCGCGCGGCTATTGCTGCTGTCGATACGGCTTGGCCGCCTTGTGCGGTTGAGCGGACGTGGGATTCACGATGCGATCGCTGATCACTTGCTCGTCCGAGGACGACATGCGCCCCGTGCTCTGGCCATCTGAATATTGATTGTTCGAGTAGTGGGCGTTGCCGTTGCCGCCGCCGTTGCAGTGGCGACATCCACCGCCGTTGCCCGAACTGACGGTGCCGCTGCTGGTCATCGAACTGCCGCCGCCCGTGTAGTTCCCATGGGAATCGCACGGATCCCAGCAATCCGGGGGATCTGAGTAGAAGTCGCCCCAGTAACGCTCGCCGCAACCGCAACCGCCGTACCAGCCGCAGGGCGTGAACAGGGCGAACAGGCAGCTCAGCGGACCGCGGTGCCACGGACGACCATAGCAGCTATCGCCGCACGGATCCGTGCAGGAATCGCCGCAATCGCCGAACGAGCTGCAAGAGTCGCACGTGCCGCAGCTTCGGTAGCGCGTTCGACACACGGCACCACAGCTATCGCCGCCGCAGTCGCCGCAGACGGCGGCACGCCGAGCCACGCCGTATCTCGGTCCGCCGCAGGTGTTGCATTCGTCACTGCCACAGCCGCCGCAATCGCCGCGCATCATGCACGGGCGATAGCAGAAAATTCCCGGGAAAACGCCGCAGCCGGTAGTGGTCATGAAGGCGCCAGCCAACAGACCGAAATAGATGACCCGTTTCACGATATTCTTCCCCTGCTGTTAGATGAAGGAACAGACCTTCAACAGACCTTATCGGCCTGATATCCGGAAGAATCGAGAAAATCACCGCAACCGACAGGGTTCTGTCTGGTGTCGTGGCTACCGTAGATTGCCCAGGCTCTCGCCGCTTGGTTGCTCAGGGCAGGTCTTGCCCAGAGGTGGCCGGTGCCATGCGGGCGATACTCGGGAAAGCGGGCCTCCGGCAAGCGGGGGCGTGGCGCCCAACACCAGCGATGCTGCTATCCCGACCGCAGAAAATCGGTGGAACGATGCAGTTTGCGATGCGATCCATTCAGGACGATGGAACGCTGCCACTCTCGGGCGTTGTCTGGACGGACCGCGATAGACATCTCTGCTCGTGGCGGCGGGAGGGGCCGACGCCGGCACGTTCCGAGAGACGCCCCGCCAGAACGGTCCGGGCTGCCCGCAAACCGGGCGGATTGGTCCGTCTTGGGGGGCCTTCTCCGAGGTTTCGCCGTGGCAGACAACGGAAATTTACTTGCGAAGCCGCCCCCAATCGGATACGTTATACGCCCTGATTGGCGACCGGAACACATTGTTTACGCGGATTCCTTCTACCATATTCTGGAGTCACTTTGATGGGCGAACCGTTCGTACCGAAGGAGGTCTTTTTCACCAACGGCGTCGGCAAGCATCGAACGAAGCTGCAGAGCTTTGAGTTGGCTCTCCGCGACGCTGGCATCGAGGTGTTCAACCTCGTTCGCGTGTCGAGCATTTTCCCGCCGCACTGCAAGGTCGTTTCGAAAAATCGCGGGCTCAAAAATCTGCAAGCCGGTCAGATTGTTCACGTCGTCCTGGCCGAGACCTCGACCAACGAGCCGTCACGCATGGTCGGCGCGGCCGTCGGACTGGCCGTGCCAGCCAAGGGCGAGCAGTACGGCTACATCTCGGAACACCACGACTACGGGACCACCGAACCCAAAATGCGCGACCTGGTCGAGGACATGGCCGCCACGATGCTGGCCACCACGCTCGGCATCGAGTTCGATCCCGAGACCGCCTACGACCAGCGGAAAGAGATCTACCACATGTCGGGCAAGATCATCAACACCCGCGCTTGCGTGCAAACGGCCGAGGGCGACAAGGACGGTCTTTGGACGACGGTCGTGGCCGCCGCCGTGTTCATCCACTAGTCGGCAGTGCGACGATTGGTTCAAGAAACGAACCGCCCGCGGGCCGTCTCATCGCACGGCCCACGGGCTTCACGGAAAATGCTGCCGCAGGACTCGCTCCGTCGTGACGCGGACAGGGAGGCTCGGATTGGTACGCCACGGCGTGCGCCGAGCCCTGCGGCCGAGGTCACCTCGGGTTGGGGTGACCGTTCCCAGGCCGGCCCAGTGTAGAATCCTCCTCTGAAGACGGCGACCGTGGGACGCGTGTTCGGAATAGCTCGCCCTGCTCGAAGTTGCTTGCGATACCGCGCGCGGCCGGTGACGCCGTATGCAACCAGCGGGCGACCAGCCGGCGGAGTTGGCTGTCCATCCGACGGCCAAAATGGAGGTACGCCCGCAATTCGATCCGCACTGGGCTGTCCCAGTAGTTGCGGCCGATCAGCACGCCATCCGCAGCATTGATTTTTTTGTCGCTCATGGCAGCGTCCTCCAGCCCTCACTTCCTACTACGGAGTTCGCGGCACGCCGGTTCAGTCGAATGCCGAGGTGCGCCGGTCTCCTGGGATGCGACGCCGCGACACTCTCCGCCGAAACCCTGCGAGAACGTGCCAGGTGCGTTGCTTCGCGCAAGCGTTCGGCATTGAGCGGGGTGATCCTGGAAAGGCATCGCGGCAACACGTGCGGGCGGAACCCCCTTGCGACGTTCAACAGGCCCAGCTTTCAAGGATTCCGTGAAATTGGCGGTTCAGAATTTTGTGTCCTGCCACCGACCATCGCAAGAGGGGGTGGACGACCCGCATCGCTCTGGCGGGGTCTCCGGGTCGCTCTTGTCTATCTTCCGGCGTCTTCCTACAATCCGCCGTGGCCAGTCAAGCTGGGGTAGCCGACGACCGTGGGCAATCCGTCTCGAACCCTTTCGCCCGAAGGACTCGGAAACCGGCGAACCGCTGTCGCTCAGGAACCGTAGGAAGGTCTAGTGTGACTCATCGCGGATCTCGTGGAAGTCCGCTTGGTGGTTGGTCGTCGGCCGTGCATAATAGGCATATTCGCCAGCACCCCGATGGCGAGCAGAACTCATGGAGGAGATGCGACCGACATGGCCGTTGCAGTCGAGCGACTGCGGGGCCGTTCTGGTCGGCGGAATGTTGACGCAAGGCATCCGCCGATTCCGCTTCGCATCATTAGGCAAGAAAACACGCCGCTACAGGCGTTACAGAACTTTGGAGGAGCCGTTTTCACTACAAGCCTGCGCCCGATGAAGTGCCTTAATGCGTCGGTTGGTCGCGGCCGATGAAACGACTGTCCAACTTGTCTTGGAGAAGAAGCAATGCACATTTATGGTCCCAGTCAGATGCACGGTTCTCAGCCCATCGGCGGCCCGCACGGTGTTCGGCCCAACCAGCCGATGGCTCGGCCCGCGGCGCCGCAAATTGCCGACGAAGTCGACATCTCCGATGCGGCTCGATTGGTCGAGCAGGTGCAGCAGATGCCCGATATCCGTGAGGATCGCGTGGCCGCCGTTCGTCAGCAGATTGCCGCAGGCACCTACGAGACGGGCGACAAGCTGAACATCGCCCTCGAACGATTGCTCGACGAGATTGGCTAACCGAGGCTGGGCTGCGCCTGACGCTGACGCGCGCCAGGCGCCGAGGCTAAACGTTGACGTTTGCCTCCGACGCGTTCTGACTGCGGTATCGCTCTCGTATTGGCGCGACCACCTCGGTCAGAAACTCATCGACCTGCTCCGGCGATCGGCCGACGAATTGCCTCGGATTCGTGACGGCCGTCAGATCGACCTTCGCAAAGGCCGGGTCGGCGGCCAACCGGTCCATCAGGTCGTTCCGACCGCCCTGCTCTTTCACGACGGCGGCCGCCGCCTGCGAGTGCCGGCGGATCTGTTCGTGCAGCGATTGCCGGTTGCCGCCAGCCGCAACGGCGGCCATCAGGATGTTCTCGGTCGCCATGAACGGCAATTCGGCTTCGAGATTCGCGGCAATCACCTTGGGATAGACGACCAAGCCGGCCGCGATGTTCTGGCACAAGATCAGCACGGCATCGATGGCAAGAAAGGCTTGCGGCAGAACGAGCCGGCGATTGGCGCTGTCGTCCAGCGTGCGCTCGAGCCACTGAACGGAGGCCGTCTGCGCCGCGCTCGATTCAAGACTCGTTGCGAATCGGGCCAGCGAGCAGATACGTTCGCACCGCATCGGGTTGCGCTTGTAGGCCATCGCTGACGAGCCGATTTGCTCTTTCTCGAACGGCTCTTCGACCTCCTTGCGATGGGCCAGGAGCCGAACGTCGGTCGCCATCTTGTGCGCGCTCTGGGCGACTCCCGACAACGCGCCGAGCACCTGCGAGTCGATCTTCCGCGAGTAGGTTTGCCCGCTGATGGGATAGGATGCGTCGAAGCCGATTTTGCGGCACACCCGTTCTTCCAGCTCGCGGACCTTCTGGTGGTCGCCGTGGAACAGTTCGAGAAAGCTGGCCTGCGTGCCGGTCGTGCCCTTGCTGCCGAGCGCGCGGAGCCCGGTGGCTCGGTGTTCGAGGTCGGCCAGATCGATCGTGAAGTCGTGCGCCCAGAGACAGGCGCGACGCCCGACCGTCGTCGGCTGTGCCGGCTGGAAATGGGTGAAAGCCAGACACGGCAGGTCGCGGTGCTCGGCCGCGAATTGGCCTAGCAATTCGATGACGGCCGCCGTTCGCCGTGCGATCATTTGCAGCCCCTCGCGGAGCAGCAGCAGGTCGGTGTTGTCGGTCACGTAGCAACTGGTCGCGCCCAGATGAATGATGGGCATCGCTTCTGGGCACTGCTCGCCGTAGGCGTGGACGTGGGCCATCACGTCATGACGCAACCGGCGCTCGTGGCGGGCTGCCGCGTCGAAGTCGATGTCGTCCAGATGGCCGCGAAGTTGGTCAATCTGCCGCCGCGTGATGGGCAATCCCATCTCGGCCTCGGCTTCGGCCAACGCCAGCCAGAGCCGCCGCCAGGTGCTGAACTTTCGTTGTGGGCTCCAAAGCTCGCTCATTTCCGGCGAGGCATATCGAGCGACCAGCGGGTTGTCATACTGATTGAAAGTCTCAGCCATGGGCGTTCCATCCCTCGTGCGTGTTATTGGGGCCTGTACGTCGGTTTGTACGCCGCCGCCGCCCGCCTGTCAACGCCTCGGCCGCCGCGTTTGACCTGGGGAACGCGACCCTCCGGAAATCGGGAAGCAGGGACGCAAGAGCGTCGGTCGGTATGGTCCTCACCAGGCCCTCTCCCAGAGGGAGAGAACAGGATTTCACTCTCGGCCGTGAGGGAGGCTGGGACTTGAGGTTGGGCAAACGCTCGCCAGAATTGCGTGGCGAACGGCGCTCCAAGTCGTTTTTCCGGCGGGCGGGCTACTCGACCGACGTGGCGGCCGGCTGCTGGGCGGCCGGTTTGCCAGGTTCATCCGTGGGGCGGAACTCGCGTTCGTCGTACGTGGCCAAGGCGTGCAGCGCGTGGCCGATCGAGATGATTTCCTGGGTGGAAAGCATCGGCGTGTTCCACTGGTAATGCTCGGAGCCGAGCTGCGTGCTCAGATAGTTGATCGCGCCCACCATGCCGGGCTCTTCAAGCCGTCCTTGCGGCAGCGAGAGCGCGAGCCACTCGGCCATGCGGCTCGTCATGCGCAGTGGAGCGGCGGAGTCGTCGGCGGCGACTCGGGCGGCCGGGAAGTTTGGGCCCCAACTGCCGTCCGAATTTTGCCGCCGCAAGGCGAAACGCTCGAAGTCGGCCACGTATTTCCTTGCCCGTTCAAAATCGCCCGTGATTGGCCGGTTGTGTTTCGTTTGATGGGCCAGGGCGTAGCTCAGGCCGATCAGGCGGTTCATCGTGCGGTCGAACGAGGCGGCGGCCGGCTGATTCAGCTCTTCTTCCACGATCCGCTCGATCGACCAGGTTTCGCCCAGGCTGTTCTTCCATTCCGACTGGTTCACGTAATAGCTGAGTCCGACGAGCGCGGAGGACAGATCGCCACCCCTGCGGCAAGCGAGCTTCTCGGCCTCGACCAGATCGGCCACCTTGCGGACGGTTCGGCCGCTGAGGCGGACCGGGTACTCGGCCGGGACACGCGAGAAGGCCAACGTGGCCAGCAGTTCGCCGGGCCGATGCTGATAGCCGTAGCCGATCCGCGCGGCGAGATGGTTGTCGCTCTGCCCGATGATCTCGAAGCCGGCGCACGGATAGTTCCAGCAGAGGCAGGTGATGCCGTTGATATGTTGCCCCTCGGGACTTTCGAGGGCGACCTCGGTCGCACAGCCGAAGGCCAGGCATCGGCTCATGATTTCCGTCGGCACGTTGTCTCGCGTGTTGAACGGCTGTTGGGCATGGGCGGCCAGAAGGCCACGCACGCGGTCGCGGAGTTCGCTCAGTTCGGGCGAAAGCTGTCGTTTCGGCTTGGGAATGTCTTTGGCTTTCGCCGTCGTCTTGGAAGCGACGACCGGATTGTCTGCGCGGGCGATCGCATCGGCTCCGCGAGCGACGACGGCCGCCGACCATAGCAGGCCAACGGTTGCGATGCCAAGAGAAACGACTCGTCCGTGAAGCTGAACCATTTTAGCGATCTCCAGTAATGCCAAATCACTGCCCTGCCTTCTTGCGGTCCGGCCGCTTGGCCATGGTCGGACGCGATCACGCCGTTGCCTGCTTTACCGACCGGCCGTCGTGCGGGTCGGGACCACGGTCACGGCGGGCGGAAGTTCGTCGCGTCGTGGACGGTCGATCAGAAATCCGCCTTCTTCACCGCGTTGGATATAGCAGTTGTTTTCGGCTTCGCAGCCGTATTTATCGTTCCCGCCGTAGTCGATCAGGAAGGCGAAATTGCCGCCGCATGCGGGCATGTCGTGGTAGGAAATACCGGAGGCGGCCAAGCCCTGGCCATAGCCTTCGTACACGTCATTGCCGTTGTAGTCAAAGAGAATGCCGAAGCCCATTTGGTGTGCGGTCCCTTGGGTGAGACCGCCCGTGGCCGTGTAGTGGTCGTTGCCGCCGAGGTCGCACAGAACGCCCATCGAGCAATCCCAGGCCATGCCGGTGCCCATGATGGTGCCTTCGTAGAGGTCATTGCCGCCGTCGTCGAACAGGAAGCCGAGCGCGTAGTGGCAGCCCCAGCCGCAGCCGAACCGTTGGAAGCTTGACTGCGCTCGTGCGCTGCCATCGTAGGCGGTCTTCGTGATGAGGCGTTTCGTGTTGCCGCCGAAGTCGCGGGCGAATCCCAAGCCGCACCAGTAGCCGCCGCCCTGCGACAGGTAGTCGAACTCGTAGGTGTTTTCGCCGCCGCCGTCCAGGATGACACCGACGCCGCCGTTGGCCACTTGGCGGATGCCGGCGCCGACGCCCTGGCCCCAGCCCTCGTAGCCGGGCGTTTCGGGATAGGAATCTTGCCACATGCCGCCGCAATAATAGTGGTTGTTGCCGACAACGTTGTCGAGCAGGCCAAAGCCCAACGGGTGGCCGAAGCCCTGGGCCCACATGGCGGCGTGGTAGTTGTTCTGTCCGCCGCGGCCGATGAGGATGCCGACGCCACCGAGCGCTTGGCCTTGCACGCGACGCACGCCACGGTAGCGGTTCTTGGGACCGTAGTCGACCAAGATGCCGACGCCGGCGATGGCCGAGCCTTGAGCGACGTCCTGGGCTTCGTAGACGTTCTTGCCGCCGGCGTTGACCAGCATCGAGACGCCGAGCACGGCGCCGCCCTGGATGCCGGCCTCGCTGCCGCGGAAGACGTTTTGGCCATCCAAGTTGATGACTACGAGGACGGGCCGGTCGGGGCCGACCGTGCCCTCGAAATAGGCGTTGCCGCCGCCGAGGTCGATTACGGCCGCCACGTCGCGCATCTGGTCAAGCTGGTAGACGTTCCGTCCCTTGCCGCCGACGATGATCGCGCCGGCAGGCGTTTCGATTCGCTGGACCACGGGCCCCGTGACGCCGCGCACGCTGACATTTCCATTGGCTGGCAGCGACTTGAGCTGTTCCAGCAACTGAGGGTCGGCCAGCGGCGCGAGCGCTTCGGCGGCCTGGTGCAGGGCCTCGCGATCCATCTTCTCGATCATGTCGCAAAGCTGTCGGCCCGTGCCGCGGTCGGTCAGCGTGTGGCCCACTTGGTTCTGCGTGCAAAAGACGGCGACCAAGTGCTCCTGCATCTGTTGAAGCTCTTGCTTTGTCAGGGGGGCCAACGCCGCGCCATAGGAGGCCTGAGCGCCGATCAACGCCTGCTTGACGATGTCCAATGCCTGGTCGGGCGAGGCAACGGCGGCCAGCTTGCGAGGCTTCCGCACGCCGGCGTCCATCTTGGCGGCGGCGATGGCCAACGCCTTGGGCAACCCCTCGCGTTGGTCACAGACGGCCAAGTGCAGTTCGCGTGTGAATCGCTCAGCCTCGGCCGGGGCAGCCAGCATGTTCCGCATCATCTGGTCGTACCAACGAAGGCGGCAGTTGCCGGCCAACTCGGAACCGGTGTACTTTCCTGCGGATGCGTTGACTTTTCCGATGGCGTAATTTTGAAAGCGGTAGAAGCGGTCGCCAACGCCGCGATTTCGGATGCCGGCGGAAATTTCGTCATTGAGCAGCTTCACCATGCCCGGGGCCAGCGGTTCGCCGACCGTCTGGATGCTGTCCTTACGGTCTTCGCGAGCGGACTGTTTTGGCTGGCTTGCCGCGTTGGGCGTTTCCTTCCGCTTCGACGCCTTCACCGCTTTGTCTGCCGTTTCGCTTGGATCAGCGGCCTTCTTCTTGCTACTGGCCTTGCCGCGCGCGTGCGTCGCGGCGGGGCCCTGCACGTCGGGTGTCTCGTCATCCGCGAGGCAGAAGCCGCTCAGCGAGGCGGTGATCAGCAAGGTGGCGGCCCAGATGGTCCAGCGCCCGACAGACAACGAGAGCAAACGCGATGGCATCGAATGAATCTCCTACCAGTCCCCAGCGAGCGGCGTCAAGACGGGGTATTCTAGAGAGGATTTGTGGGCCAGTCAATTACTGCGGTGCGACGGCGTGCGACGTGCATTACCGCCTGAATCGGCGCAGGTTTCGCCTTTCCTTGAGTCGCACGAAATGCGCCCCTCCACATTCGCCAAGCTCCACCAGCCATGCGCGGACGCAATAGCTTTCCGTTGCTGACGCCGCGTTGACTTCGGCGAGACGCGCGGCGTTGGTTTCGCACGCGAACGGACGCGGCTCAGCGACCGCGTCTTGAATTGTCGCACAAGGCCTTGCTTCTATGCCAGAAATGGCTTCCGGCGGAACGGTTTTTGCAGCGCGGCAACGCAAATCTCTTGCCGATTGTATTGAAGCTGTCTGGCATGGACCGTGTTGAATCCCCAACCTCGGATGCGATCGAGGTATTCGGGAACTTGCTCGGAAAGCTCCCAGTGTGGCAGTTTCAACGTCAACAGCAGTCCGCGAATGCTCACCTCGGGGTGGGTGACGATCGCCTCGACGGCGTCCAGCGTGTAATTCGGCGCGACATTCATGTCGGCCGTCAGCCAGCGAATCTTGCGAAACTCGCGGCGGCGAACCTGGGGACTTCGGAGACGCAGATGCGTGAATCGCGGGTGCGCCGCTACGGCCGGCGCCATCGCGGCCGGGTCGATGCCAAGCACCCAGCAGCCCCGGGCCAAGAGCGCTTGGCTGGCCCCGCCCGGCGCGCTGCCGATCTCGGCCACGCGAGCGCCTTGAATCATGGGGAGCTGCGACCAGCGCAAGCCTTCCTCCATTTTGAGCCACGCTCGGGAGACCGCATCCGGGGGCAGCGCGAGCGACATCAACCCGCCGGGATACCGCGACGGGACGGAATGGACCTGATGCCAGCCGGCCCACCAATGGCCGTCGTCGAGCAGGACGCAATCGAGAACGGTGTCGCCTAGCCGCGCCGGCTGAATCGGATCCGCAGCGTCCTTGGCGAGGCTTTGCGGACGAGGGCAATACTCGATCAGCGTCCGATGGGCCTCGATGGCCGCGTCGGTAAGGCCCGGTTCGTAGCCATGCAGGCCGGGCGCGAACCGGTCGCGTTGCCAACAGTGGACGCGCTGGACCGTCGTGCCGTCGCAGGCCTTCCAGGTTGCCGCGGCCAATTCCGCAAGCGACGGGTTGGAAACGTCGCCGGCGCCCGTTGCACGGACTGCCCCCAGCGAGAAGCCGTAGGCCCTGGCAAACACCGATTCCAGGTCGAAGTCTGCGGCCAAGCCGTGCTCCGACGGCAACTTGAACGTCAGGAACCCCGGCCGCGAGAAGGCGAAGCGAAACTTGGGCCAGCGGCGAGCAAGCTCTTGCTTCACGGCCGACTCGGCGCCAATCTGACAGGTCACCAACAGAAAATCGGGCATGCGCGATCCTTACTGCGTCCTACATTGTCAATGAACTTTGCCACGGCCAATCGGCCGGCACGCCTAGTTCGTCCAGGGGTTCTTCCAGTCGCCCCAGTGGTCGAGATACAACCGGTAGGCCGGCGAGCCGTCGGCTCGGCTTTCGAGCCACAGCTTGGTTTCAGCAATCAGTTGTTGCTCGGCGTCGAGCGCGAGCTGGCCCAAGAGGACGCGGGTGCGGAGAAAGACGAAGTAGGTGTCGAGCACGTCGCAACGGCAGTAGTCGTTGATCTCGGCGAGCCGGCCCGCTTCAAAGATGTCCTGGACCATGTCGCCGTGAACGTCCATCTTGCCGGGCTTTCCAAGGATGCTGGCTGCCAGGTTCAGTCCGCCAGCCAAGCGGCATGCGCCGAAGTTCGTCAGCAACTCGCACAGGTCGATGTGGGCGGTCGTGTTGAAGCGATTTCGCGGCTGATCGTAGGACGTCTTGCCGGCCGTCTGGAACCAGCCGGGAATGCTGATTCCATAGCGAAACGCCGAAAGTTCCAGCAGCGGCAAATCGAAACCGCGACCATTGAAGCTCACCAACGTTGGCCGGTGATACTTCTCCCAGCCGCGCCAGAAGTTCTCGGTCATCACGTGCGGCCGATACTGCGGGTCGTCCAGGACAACGATGTCTTCGAGTCGGAATTCGGCGGTGACCTTGCCGACCACCACCGAGACAGGCACCTGGAAGCTGTACGGGATGAAGTCGCTTTCGTACTTCTGCATCAACTCGTCCCGGTAGCGTCGAACGGCCTCGGTCGGTTCGAGCGACTGGCCGCCATAGCGCAGCTTGTTCACCAACGGCGCGTCGGCGACGCTTTCGACATCGAACACCAAGTAGCGGACGGCGTTGGTCATGGGAGGGACGAGACGTCAGAGGTCAGAAGTCGGCCGCCGCGGGGACAACCGCCGTGCGGCGTCGCAACGTCATCACGGTTTGGAGACAATTTTTCACTTCCCCTAGCCTACCAAAACGGATCGCTTTCGGGGAAGATAGGGAGTTGGGAAAATCTGCCGTCTGATTCGGAGCATGTTTCATGAATCGAGATCGTCTTCTCCAGCGGTTTCTTCGTTACGTTCAAGTGGACACGACCGCCCGGCCTGATGCCGAGGAGTATCCGAGTTTCTCGGGCCAGCTTGACCTGGGGCGGTTGCTGGTCGAGGAACTTCGCCAATTGGGGCTCTCCGACGCGCGGCAAAACGAGCACGGGATCGTGATGGCCACCGTTCCGGCCACAGTCCAACAGGTTGCGCCGACCATGGCCCTGTGCAGCCATCTCGACACGTCGCCCGAAACCAGCGGCACGGGCGTCAAGCCGCGGGTGATCGAGCGTTACGCTGGCGGCGACATCACGTTGCCTGGCGACACGAGTCGCGTCATCCGCGTGGCCGACAACCCCGAGCTAACATCGCTTCATGGCCGGACGCTGATCACGTCCGACGGAACGACGCTGCTTGGCGCCGATGACAAGGCGGGCGTGGCCATCATCATGGAGACGGCCGCCTGGCTTGTCGAGCACCCGGAAGTTCAACACGGGCCGGTGCGCATCTGCTTCACCTGTGACGAAGAGATCGGTCGCGGCGTCGAGAAGCTGAACTTGGCCGAGATCGGCGCGGCGGTCTGTTACACGCTCGACGGCCACGGCAGCGGCGAGATCGACGTCGAGACGTTCTCGGCCGATCGCGCGGTGGTCACGGTCGAAGGGATCAACATCCATCCGTCGATCGCAAAGGATCGGATGGTCAACGCCGTGCGCGTGGCGGCCGCTTTTATCGACCGTTTGCCGAGAGATGGCCTGTCGCCCGAGACGACCGCGAATCGCGAGGGCTTCTTGCACCCGTACGAGCTGGTTAGCGGCGTCGCCGAAGCGAAAGTCAAAATTTTGCTCCGCGATTTCGATGCGGCCAAGTTGGCCGATCTGGCCGAGCGGCTGCGGCAGATTGCCGCCGTGACAATGGAGGCGTTCCCCGGATCGAAGATCGAAGTTCGGATCGAGCGGCAGTATCGCAACATGGCCGAAGGGTTGACCCGCGAGCCTCGGGCGGTGGCCTATGCCGAGGAGGCCCTGCGGCGTTTGGGCCGGGCCAGCAAGCGGACGATCGTGCGCGGCGGCACCGATGGCTCACGCCTGACGGAGCTTGGGCTGGCGACGCCCAACCTGTCGTGCGGCGGCCACACGCCCCACTCGCCCTTGGAATGGGCCTGCCTGGACCAGATGGTCGAATCGGCCGAGTGGCTTGTCTCGCTCGCCGAGGTGTGGGCCGAGGCCCCGGCACGCCGATAGTCGTTTGCCCGTGCCCCCCCTCGCCCAGTCGTGGGAGAGGGGCTGGCGGCGGCCCACATCGGCCGTCTCTGGCCCGCGATTACTGACCGTGCGACTCGACCGCCATGGGCGGCCGTTCGCCCTTGTACAGTTTCCGTTCAAGATTCGCGTTGTAGGTCGTCCAAGGGCTGTCGACGTTGGGGTCGTCCTGCATCAACTGGCAGAACGTGTTGATCTTCGCGTCGAGGTTGTCGAGGAACGCCAGCGTGACGGCCTCCAACGTCATCGGCAGCTTCGGACTGCCGAAGGCGTACTCGCCATGATGGCTCAAGATCATGTGCTTGAGCCGCAAGAGCGTTTCTCGGCTGATGGGCTCGCCGGACAGCTTTTCGGCCTCGGCCGCTTTGGCGTCGAGCATCTCGACGGCCATCACCAGGTGGCCGATCAGTTGGCCTTCGTCGGTGTAACTGATGCCGTGGTCGGGGCACAGTTCGCCCGTCTTGCCCAGGTCGTGCAAGAAGGCGCCCATCAGCAGCAAGTCGCGGCTGATCTGCGGATAGCACGGACTGACGCGGTCGGCCAACTCCATCACGGTGACCATGTGTTGCAGCAGCCCGCCAAGGTAAGCGTGATGGTTCTTCGTGCCGGCCGGCGCGAGGGCCAGCTTGGCCATGAACGGTTCGTCCATCAGGAAACACTCGGCCAAGGTTCTCAGCTCGGGGTCGCTTATCGAACGGATCAATTCGCTCATCCGCAAGGCGAGCTTGTCGACGGCCACGGCCGGCACCGGCGCGAAGTCGGCTTCGTCCACCTCGGCCCCATCGACCCGTCGCAGTTTGACGGCGATGATCTGCATGGCCCCTTGATACTGCTGCGCCGTGCCCTCGACGCGGACGTAATCGCCGTTTTGGAACGATTTGTAGATCGTTTCGTTGGCGTTCCACAGTCGGGCCGCGATTTGCCCGGTGCGATCGGAAAGCATGACCTGCAGGTACAGGTTCCCGTTGCGATTGGGCCGCAACTGCTTCTCGCCGACGACGAACACCTGGTCGATGGGCTCTTGATGGCTCAGTTCGTTGACGTACCGTCGCGGCATGGAATTCGTTCCGACTGGGGATCAAAATCAGAAAACAGTGGCGCCCGATGCCACCGCGAACGTCGAATTGTAGGTGCGATGGCGGGCCTTCACAAGCCGGTGCGGTGATGGATTGTGAAGGTGCGTCCGTGGGCCGCAAGACGCGGCGATCGTTGACCGGCCGGCGGCATGTCGGCCGTCAGCGTGAGCCCAAGCCACTGTGCCGAGGGTTGCTAAACATGTGAAATTGCCCGGCTTAGCCCTCAAGGATTACTGCACCCAGTGGGCGGTTCCCTCTTTCGTGCCGAGGTGACTTGACCTACAATAACGCCCTTATTGGGGGAAGCCGATCGGTTTGCGAGACCGGCAACGGCTTCAACACGATCCATTTCTCGCCGTTCACGACCTGCCACGCACTACACCCATGTACTGGACCCGCACACTGATTCCGACGATGAAAGAAACGCCCGAAGGGGCCGAGATTCCTAGCCATGTCCTGATGCTTCGAGCAGGGCTGGTGAGCCAGGTGATGGCGGGCGCCTACACGTATCTGCCGCTGGGGTTCCGCGCGCTGAAGAAGGCCGAGCGGATCGTCCGCGAGGAAATGGACTCCGCTGGGGCGGTCGAGCTGGCCATGCCGGCCCTTTCGCCCCGTGGACTCTGGGAGCAGACGGGCCGTGTCGCCGCGTTCGGCGACGTGCTCATCCAGTTGACGCTCAATCGGCCTGGCCGCAAGGTGAACGTCGTGCTCAACCCGACGCACGAGGAGATCATCACCGATCTGGTCTTGCGACAGATCAACAGCTATCGGCAGATGCCGATCACGCTCTACCAGATGACGTCCAAATTCCGCAACGAAGAGCGGCCGCGATTCGGCGTCCTCCGCACGAGCGAGTTTCTGATGAAGGACGCCTACAGCTTCAACGCCTCGGTCGAGTCGTTGGGGCAAAGCTACGACGCCATGTACAAGGCCTATTGTCGCATCTTCGAGCGGTGCGGGCTCAACTTCCTGCCCGTCGAGGCCGAAAGCGGTCCGATCGGCGGCGATGCCAGTCACGAGTTCATGATCCCGGCCGAGAACGGCGAGGACAGCGTGCTGCATTGCAGCGGGTGTGGCTACGCGGCCAACCAGGAGAAGGCCGAGATCGGCGCCCGCGACGCGGCGGCGTCCAGCGTGTCGCTCGACCCCGTGCGTCAGGTGGCTACGCCCGGCGTGAGCACGATCGAGCAAGTCAGCGCGTTTTTGAAGTGCCGCCCGCGGGACCTCATCAAGACGCTGATTTACGTCGCCGACGGACAGCCGATTGCCGTGCTGTTGCGCGGCGACCACGAAGCGAACGATGGAAAGATTCGCCGCGCTCGGAAGGCCGAGAAACTTGAGTTGGCCCCGCCCGAGGTGATCGCGAAGGTGACCGGCGCTCCGGTTGGGTTCGCCGGCCCGGTGGGCATGAAGCAGAAGATTCCGATTCTGGCCGACCGCGAGGTGCGGCAGATGGTCAACGCGGCGACCGGGGCCAATGCGGCCGACACCCACCTGACCGGCGTCAATCCGGGCCGCGACTTCCAGCCCGACCTGTTCGCCGACCTCCGCAATGCGATCGCCGGCGATCCTTGCCCACGATGCAGCGGCAAACTCGTCCTGCGGCACGCCATCGAGGTGGGCCACGTCTTTAAGCTCGGCACGAAGTACACGGCCGCTTTGGGGGCCAAGTTCCTCGACGCCGACGAGCAGTTGAAGCCGATCATCATGGGCTGCTACGGCATCGGCGTCAACCGAATCATCGCCGGGCTGATCGAAACGAGCCACGACCAGGACGGGATCATCTGGCCCGTCACGCTAGCGCCGTATGAAGTCCTGATCGCGCCGGTCAAGGTGCCTGACGAGGCGTCGATGAAGGTCGCCGGGCAGTTGCACGACCAACTGACGGCCGCTGGGATCGACGTGTTGCTGGACGACCGCGATTGCCGGGCCGGGGTGAAGTTCAAGGACGCCGACCTGATCGGCGTGCCGTTGCGGGTTGTCGTTGGCGAGCGAGGTCTGAAGGAAGGCAAGCTCGAAGTGAAGTGGCGTTGGGAAAAGACGGCCGAGAAGATCGACCTCGACGGCGCTGCGGAAACATTGGCCGACCTGATCCGTCGCGAGCGGAGCGACAACGCCCGATTTCGCGCCCAGTGTGGCAAGTAAGTGTCTGAGGGACGTTTTCGCGGCCTCTGCACCGACGACCGTAACGATGCTGGCGAAAGCACCCATTGGGTGGGTGCTTTCGTCTCGCCAACACGGAAGGCCCCAGGCGAGCGAGGCGGCCGATGAGCGCGCTGCCAGCGAACGACTGGATGCCCTGCTGGCCGTGTGTGGTCGCCGTACCGATTTCCGCTTGACTTGCTGGCAGGGCTGAAATTTGGTATTGTGAGGCGTCATGGCCACTGGTTTTCGCCAGTGCCGTGATATCCCGCCTTGCTTCACGTGCCGCCGCCAGGTTGGTACGCCCTACCGCGTTTTCCTTCAAGGAGATTGAAGCTCATGTCTCAGCGCACGAATCGTCGTCGATTTTTGCAAACAACCGCCATGACAGGCGTCGGATTCTGGGTGGCCGGTGGTCTTCGGGCCGCGCCGAGCAAGTCGCCTAACGAGCGGATCGCGATGGCCAGCATTGGATTGGGCGGCAAAGGCTCCAGCGATTCGGACGATGCTGGCAAGGCGGGCGACATGGTCGCCATCTGCGACGTGGACGAAAACACGCTGAAAAGCGCCGGTTCGCGCCGGTTTCCCAAGGCGAAGCGGTACACCGATTTCCGCAAGATGCTCGACGAGATGGGCAAGAGCATCGATGCGGTCACGGTTAGCACGCCCGACCACACGCACGCCGCGGCCGCGCTGATGGCCATGCGAATGGGCAAGCATTGTTTCTGCCAGAAACCGCTGACGCACTCGATCTACGAGTCGCGGCTGATGGCCCAGGTGGCCCGAGAGATGAACGTCGCCACACAGATGGGCAACCAGGGCACCGCGATGGGCCACGTTCGCCGGGCGGCGGCCGCCATTCGCGCGGGAGCCGTTGGCAACGTCACGGAAGTTCACGTTTGGACGAATCGGCCCACCTGGCCCCAAGGCGGCAGTCTGCCGCCCGCGAAGCCGTGCCCGAAGTACTTGAAATGGGACGAGTGGCTCGGTCCGGCGCGGACACGTCCCTATGCGAATGGCTACCATCCGTTCGCATGGCGCGGCTGGTGGGATTTTGGCACCGGCGCCTTGGGCGACATGGCTTGTCATACGGGCAACATGGCCTATATGGCCCTCGACCTTCGCGACCCAATTGCCGTGCAGGCCGAGACAGACGGCCACAACCGCCAGAGCTATCCGAAGTCGTCGAAGATTGTCTTTGAGTTCCCCGCGTTGGGTGACCGCCCCGCGCTGAAGATGTTCTGGTACGACGGCGGCATGAAGATCGACAAGGAGTTGCTCGAAGGCAAGGCGGCCGTTCCAAGCGGTTGCCTGGTGATCGGCGACAAGGGCAAGCTCTACTCGCCCGACGACTACGGCGGCGGCGATTTCCACCTGCTTGGCGGTGCGACGCTGCCGGCCGACCTCAAGTATGAAGAGTCTCCCGGACACTTCGAGGAATGGGTGCGGGCCATTCAGGGCGGCCAGCCGGCCATGTCGAACTTCCCTGACTACTCGGCCTCGCTGAGCGAAACGATGTTGCTGGGCAACGTGGCCATCTGGGTGGCCGACAAGAAGGGCTTGGGCCCGCGCGTCGAGTGGGACGCCGAGAATATTTGTGTCACCAACATTCCGGGCTTGGATCCGCTTATCAAGCCGACCTATCGCGAGGGCTACACGCTCGACGTGCCGTCGTTCGGGGGCTATTGTTGTCCGCCGCCGAGGCGTCGCCGCCGCCGCGGCAAGTAAGAGCCGCTATCTCAGAATGGACTCGCGAGAGGCGTTTTGGCGTAATGCGTCGGGTCCTCGACGCCAGCGCGGTGGAAGGCCGTTTGGCGTTCGTGGCACTTGTTGCAATCGCCGCACGGCAGTCCGTGCGCCGGCGCGATGCATGAGAAGCTCAGTTCCAAGGGCAGGTCGCGTCCCAGGTGGATGACCTCCTCCTTTTTGAGCGTGGCGAATGGCCGAAGGATGCTCAGAGGGGAGCCCATCGCCCGGCCGAGCGTCGACTCGAAGCCCGCAAGGAACTCGTTCGTGGCGTCGGCAAACGGATTGCCGGCCAGAAGGGCCAGAGCCAGACGTTCGATGCCGTGCATCGCACACCAGATGGCCGGCTTGATCGTCAGCAGTGCGTTGCGGCCTGGCAGGTAGACGGCCTCGTCGGGACTCTGCGCGTCGGGCGATCCTCGACCGCTGAGGCTCCAATGGCTGCCGTAAAGGTCGGCCAGCGGCAACTCGAACACGATCAACTCGGCCAACTTGGGCGTGGCAATCGCGGCGAGAAACGCGCGAAGCGCGGTCACCTCTTCGCTCTCCCACACAAGCCCGCATTGGACGTACAGTGGCTGGACGGCGTGGCCCTGCCTCAGGAGGCACCCCATCAACACACAACTATCGAGCCCGCCGCTGGCCAGGACGGCAATCGTCGATCGATCCGACGCTGAGACATTCGGAGGCGACATGGTGGTGCGAGACTCCGATCGGTTAGGACTAGCTCTTGCCTGCGGCCATTCTAAAGCCGCGTCGGAAAAGCGGAAGGGGTGCGGGTGCCCCCGGGGAGAGAGGACCGCTCATGTCTGCCTGGCAGGGTGTGCGCGTTGGAGAACATGGACCGACGCTCCGTCCTATTCGGGCCGCGCGATGGTTCGCCCCGGTTGCATTGGCCGTTTCCGCCTGCGTTGCCATTGACACGGGCGGATGCGGACAGGGACAATAAGCGGTTCACCCTGGCAAAATTCTTATGCGATTTCACACATTTGTCTTGAAAAACCTGGTGCGACGCCGCGTGCGATCCACCTTGACCATCGTCGGCATGGCCGTGGCCGTCGGGGGCGTCGTCGCCCTGGTCGGCATCTCGAGCGGTTCGGTCAACTCGTTCCTGGCGATCTACCAGAAGAAAAACATCGCGATCATCGTCGATCAGCGAGGCGCCAAACAACGATTGACCAGCACGCTGAGCGAGGACCTGGGCGAGCAGATCGCCAAGATCCCCGGCGTCAAGCAGGTCGATACGGGATTGGTCGATTACACGTCGCTCGAAGACCTGGGCATCAGCGCCCTGGTGGTCCAAGGCTGGATTCCCGATTCGCCGGCCATGCGGGCGCTCAACGTCGCGCCGGGCGGGCACGCGATCACGGCCGCGGACAAGCACGGCGTCTTGCTCGGCGCGGACCTGGCCGAGTCGCTTGCGAAAAAGGTTGGCGACAAAATTCCGCTGTTCGACGACGGCGAGTTCACCGTGTTGGGCATCGTCAAAAGCCCGATTCCCTACGAGGCGAGCAGCATGTGGGTCTCGCTGAAGGACCTCCAGAAATTCATGGGCCGGCAGGGCCAAGTGTCCGGTTACGCCATCATCGTCGATGATCCGAATGACAAGAAGGAGGTCGAGCGGATTCGAGCGGCCATCGCCGCCCTGGCGCCCAACATTCGCGCCAAGACGGCCGAGGAATCCGTCACTTCGACCACGGAAATCCGCTTCATCCAGGCGTCGTCCTGGATCACGTCGGCCATCGCCATCATCATCGGGGCCGTCGGCGTTCTCAATACGATGATCATGTCCGTCGCCGAACGGACGCGAGAGATCGGCATCTTGCGGGCCATCGGCTGGCGCAAACATCGCATCGTTCGCATGATCATGATGGAATCGTTGGGGCTGAGCCTGACCGGCGGCATCATCGGCACCGCCTGCGCCCTGGTCATCACGCCGCTATTGGGCAAGCATCCGGCCGTCGCGGGGCTAATCAACGCGGACATCGCCAATCCCCACATCATCGGATTCGGCATCGCGATGGCCCTGGGCATGGGCCTGCTCGGCGCGGCCTATCCGGCCTATCGAGGCGCACAACTGATGCCGACGGAGGCGCTCCGCCATGAATAGCCACGTCCAAGAAACGCCCCTGTTCCGCACCGAAAACGTCTCGAAGCTGTATCCTGACGGTCAGGTTCATGCCGTCGAGGACGTCAGCATCAGCATCCGCCGCGGCGAGTATGTCTCGATCATGGGACACAGCGGCAGCGGCAAATCGAGCTTGCTCAACTTGCTCGGCGCGCTTGACCGGCCAACCGCCGGCGAGATCTATTTCGACGGCCAAGCCTACTCGAAAATCCGCAACCTTGACTGCATTCGTTCGCAGAAGTTCGGCTTTGTCTTCCAGTCGTTTTACCTGTTGCCCATCCTGACGGCGTTGGAAAACGTTCAGGTGCCCATGTTCGAGGGGCGGTTGAGCGATTCCGCCAGACTTCGGAAGGCCAAGGAACTGCTGGACATGGTCGGCATGAGCCACCGCATGAACCACATGCCGCAGAAACTGTCGGTCGGCGAGCGGCAACGGGTGGCCATCGCCCGATCGCTGGTCAACGATCCGATCGTTATGTTGGCCGACGAGCCGACCGGCAACCTGGATTCCATCTCGGCCGAGGGCGTTTTCGATCTCTTCGCTCATCTGCACGAGCAGCGAGGGATGACCATCGTGCTGATCACGCACGACGAGGAGTTTGGGCAGCGGGCCCAACGGACGATCCATATGCAGGACGGCCACGTCCGACGCGATGTGGTCAGTTCGCACCGTCGTCTTCGCACGCCGATGCCGCCGTTCCGCGTGTAGACGGCGGCCTAGCGTGTCGGGGCTCCGGCCAGCGCAGAAGCGTTTGGCGGTTCGATTGGACAAATTCGGGGCGTTCCGCAGGCCGCCGAACAGTTGTCGCGGCATTTTCGGCGATCCATTGGCCGGGCTACCGCCATGGTGTAGAATGGCGGGCAAATGACTGGCTGCTTCCAGCTGGACCAGTTGACCGCCCCCGCCTTTGCGCCCCCCATTCCGCCGGCGAACAGGAGCCTCTGTGATGTCTGGCCGCATTCTCTCCTTTGTCTATCGGTATGTCTTCGTGTCCGCCGGTTTGCTGATGGCCGTCACGGCCCATGCTGGGACGAACGAGTTGCCCCGGCCGGAACACCCCTTTCCGCAAATGGTGCGAGCCGAGTGGCTCACCCTCAACGGAACTTGGGAGTTTGCCGAGACGAACGAGGAGGGTGATTCTGCGTGGCTTTCGGGACGTCCCTACCCCGACAAGATCGTTGTTCCATTCTGTCGCGAGAGCAAACTGTCTGGTTTGGCGCGAACTGGATTTGTCAAGAACGTCTGGTATCGCCGGGTCTTTCAAAAGCCGGTTGATTGGAAGGCCGAGCGAATTCGGCTGCATGTGGGTGCGTGCGATTGGAAGACCCGGGTGTGGATCAACGGCAATCTTGTTGGGGAGCATCAAGGGGGCGGGGCCTCGTTCTGTTTTGACATCACCGCCGCGCTTCAGCCGGGTGACAACACGGTGATCCTTCATGCGTTCGATGATACGCGAAGCGGTTTGCAGGCGACGGGCAAGCAGGCGCACAGCGAGAAGAGCGAAGGTTGTGTGTACACGCGCACCACTGGCATTTGGCAAACCGTATGGCTCGAGGGCGTCGGCGCAACGTTTCTCCGTGACGTGCGGATTGAGCCCGATGCCAAGCAGTCTCGCGTGCTCCTCCAGGCCGAAATCGATGGACCATGCGACGGTCTTGTATTGAAGGCCATTGCCAAGGCAGACGGCCACGTCGTCGGGACGGCCGAGACCCCTGCCGATTGGCGCAACAATCGGCTCGTGCTCAATCTGGCCGAAAAACGCCTCTGGTCGATAAAGGACCCGTTCCTATACGATTTGACATTCCTGTTGTTGCGTCACGGAACGGTGGTGGATCGTGTGGATTCCTACGTTGGGCTTCGTGAAGTGACGATCCACGGGGCGGCCATCTTGGTGAATGGCGAGGCGACGTTTCAGCGGCTCGTTCTCGATCAAGGCTTCTATCCGGACGGCGTCTGGACGGCGCCGAGCGACGATGCGCTTCGCAAGGACATCAAGCTCGCGCAAGCGGCGGGATTCAACGGAGCGCGGCTGCATCAGAAGGTCTTCGAGCCTCGGTATCTTTACTGGGCCGATAAGCTCGGCTATCTGGTTTGGGGGGAGTTTCCGAACTGGGGGCTCGAATACAAAAATCCATCCATCCAACTGCCAGTGATCAACGAGTGGATCGAGATTGTGCGACGCGATCGCAATCATCCTTCCATCGTGGGCTGGTGCCCGTTTAACGAGACGCCTCCAGAGGCTGGGCCGCTGCAAGAGGCGGTCGTCCAGGTGACGCGTGCCATCGATCCATCGCGCCCCGTCATCGAATCGAGCGGTTGGTATCACGGCATGGCGGATCCCGACGTTATGGATGCCCACGACTACGATCAGAACCCGGCGAAGTTTCGCGCGAAGATCAGCCAGCGTCCCAAGGCATCCACGCCTTACTGGGTCAGCGAATACGGCGGCATCGCTCGCTGGAACACTCAGGGCTGGGGCTATGGCAACACGCCGAAAGACGACCGCGAGTTTTACGCTCGCTATCAAGGACTGACGGCTGCCCTGTTGGACAGTCGCTGGGTCTTCGGCTACTGCTACACCCAGTTGACCGATGTCGAGCAGGAGCAGAACGGCCTTTATACGTACGACCGAAAACCGAAGTTCGACATCGAGCGGCTTCGCAAGATTCAATCGCGAGCGGCGGCCTATGAGACCGATCCGCCGGTGCGATAGCGGCCGCGGCGCCCGTCGAAGGCCTAGACTATCCTAGAATCGGCAGCTTTGGCAGCGTCGGTTGTCGGCGGTGACGCGCGGCCAGTTCGGCGACCAGGTTGCGGCACATCGATTTCAGTGCGGGCCCTGCAATGGCGTCTTCCAGCGATGTCGCGACCCGGCCCTGATCGGCCAGCATTCGCAGTTCTGTGCGGATTGGCAATTCGCCAAGGAATGGGATGTTGAGCTGCTCGGCCCGACGCCGCGCGCCGCCCGAGCCAAAGATGTCGTGCCGTGCGCTGCAGTTCGAGCAGACGAAGTAGCTCATGTTCTCGACCATGCCGAGTACGTCAATATTCACCTTGCGGAACATGGCGACGGCCTTGACGGCGTCCAACAAGGCAACGTCTTGCGGCGTGCAGACGACGACGGCGCCGCCAATGGGCAGCAATTGCGACAGCGAAATGGCCACGTCGCCCGTGCCCGGCGGCATATCGACAATCAGATAATCCAGTTCGCCCCAGGCCGTGTCGCGGAGGAATTGCGTCAGCGCGTTGTGGAGCATTGGGCCGCGCCAAAGGACGGCCTCGCCGTCGGGCACCAGCAGGCCCATCGACAGCATCCGCAGCCCATCGACCACGACCGGCATGATCTGCTCGCCGACCATGTGCGGCGGTTCGTGGCAACCGAACAAATGCGGGATGCTTGGGCCGTAGAGGTCGGCGTCCATGAGCCCCACTTGGCATCCGGCCCGTTGCAGGCCGCAGGCCAGACAGGCCGCGATCGAGCTCTTTCCGACACCGCCCTTGCCGGAACCGACGGCGACGACCGTCTTGGCGGTCAGTCCGATTTCGCCGAGCTTCTCCGGTCGTCGCTGGTGTGGCTCGACCTCGACCGCGATGTCCAGCTCGGGAAAGCGGTCGCGAAGCCGCGCGAGCAACGCATCGCGCGTCTCGTTCCACAGCGGGGCCGACCAGGTGGTCAGTCCCAGTGCGACGTGCAGGTGGCGGCCGTCGAGCCGCAGCCCGTGAACCTGTTCGAGTTGCAGGATGCCGCGGCCCGTCTCGGGGTCAATGTAGTCGGCGAGTGCCGTGCGAACGGCCACTTCGTTGGGGAGAGTCATGGGGATAGGATTGGTCAATGTTGTTTTTTGATCAGCAGGAGCGGCCGTCGTTGCGACGGCCCATTCGTTCGTTTGGCATGCCGAGCCAATCAGGCCCCGCTCTGCTCCTGGCGACGAAACGCGATGTGGCGGCGCCATCGGGCGTCGTCGATTTCGGGGAAGTCCATGCGGCAATGAGCGCCGCGGCTTTCCTGGCGTTCCAACGCGGCTTGGATCATCAGCCGGGCCGTCGAGAGCATGTTTTGCAGTTCCCAGCCCGCGGGATCCGTTAGCGGCCGTGGCAGCACATAGCGGCACCAACGTTCGATGGTTTCCTGGGCCTCGACGAGCGACTGTCCCTCGCGCAGGACGCCCACATTGCGCCACATCAGGCTTTGCAGCGAGTTGCGGATGTCGGCCAAGTTGAGCGGTTCGGCAGGCGTTTCGGCCCGAGGGTTCGTGATGATCGACGCTGTGAAGTTGTCACGCAATGCGGCGGCGGCTTGTGACGCGCCTCGTCCGGCATAAACGCCGAAGACGGCCGCTTCAAGCAGGCTGTTGCTGGCCAAACGGTTGGCGCCGTGAAAGCCGCTGGCCGTGACTTCGCCGGCTGCCCAGAGGTTGGGCACGGTGGTTCGCCCGTCGATGTCCACGGACACGCCGCCCATCATGTAATGTGCGCCGGGCCGAACCGGGATTCGGTCTCGCGTGATGTCGAGATCAAACTCGGCACAGACGGCCGCAATTGTGGGGAAGCGGGCAAGAACGCGGACGGGGTCCAGGTGGTTCAGATCGAGATAGACGTTGGGATGCCGCGTCTTCTCCATCTGTCGGACGATCGCCTGGCTCACCACGTCGCGCGGGGCCAACTCGCCGCGTGGATCGTAATCGGCCATGAAGCGGTGGCCGTGCCTGTCCACCAGCCAAGCGCCTTCGCCGCGGACGGCCTCGCTGATCAGGCTTCGGCTGCCGCCGGCGATGTAGAGCACGGTCGGATGAAACTGCACGAACTCGAGGTCCCGCAGCTCGGCGCCTGCACGATAAGCCAAGGCCATGCCGTCGCCGGTGGCCACGGCCGGGTTGGTCGTTTCGCGGTACAGTTGGCCGGCGCCGCCTGTGGCAATGACGGTCTGTTTGGCCCAGATCAAGGTCTTGCCGTGCTGTCGGTTCCAAACCAACGCGCCGCGGCAGGCGCCATCGAGCGTGAGCAGATCGAGCGTGAAGGTGTCTTCCCAGATGTCGATGTTCGGCGCGCGATTGGCCCGATTGGCCAGGACACGCATGATCTCCTTGCCGGTGGCGTCGCCCAGGGCGTGAGCGATGCGGTCCCTTCGATGTCCGCCCTCGCGGCCCAAGGCAAGCTTGCCGCCGTCGCGATCGAACTGAGTTCCCCAGTCGATCAGTTCGGCGATGCAGGCGGGCCCTTCGCTGATGACCCGTTCCACGACCTGTTTGTCGCACAGCGAGCCGCCGGCTTCGAGCGTGTCCTCGATGTGTTCCGCGATGCTGTCATTGGGGGCGAGTACGCCGGCAATCCCACCCTGCGCGTCGTGACTGTTGCACTGCTCTGTGTTTTGTTTGGTTGTGACGACGACCGAGCAGTTCGGTTCGACGGCCATCGCGGCTCGGAGTCCGGCCAGCCCGCTGCCCACCACCAGCACATCGGTAAAGAAGTGCGGAACGTGTTTTGGGTGGAAGGGGACCAGGTATCGCGGGATGATCGGGGGCATGAGACGAATGACGCTCGACGGGCGGGTCGCGTGGCAAACCATTCAATATAACAACGTCCGAAGGCCGCTCCTAGCGGGGTGGCTGTCCCAAGGGGGGGGGTGAAGACGTCCGAAGTCTCGACCGGCTCGCCTTCCCAGACCGGGCTCGACCTGCTAAACTTAGGGATTCGCATCGTTGATATCCCTGTTGGAGCCCAGCAATGGCCAAGCCCCACCGTCCCGTAAAGAAAGCGAACCACGGCAAGCGTCCCGCGAACGCTAAGAACCGAAAGGCTCGGCGTCACGCGGTTCGGACCTAGTCGGAATCCAGCTTCCGAGGTCCGTAGTTTTGGTTCGGCTGGCTACAGCACGAACTGCCAACGATCCCCTGACCCACCACGGAGGAGCTGTGGCCAAGAAAGAACTCATTCTTGATTTCGACGAGTACGACGTGAACCACGTGGTGGCTGACGTTGAGGAAATTCGTCGCCACAATCCCCAGCGTTTCGAGATGGAGCAACTCACGGCGATTTGCTATGAGAGCTTCGAGCGAAACACGTGCGTCGGTTACAAGGATCTTGGGCCGAACGAGTTTTGGGTTCGCGGTCACATGCCGGGCATGCCCCTGATGCCGGGCGTCATCATGTGTGAGGCGGCGGCCCAGTTGTCGAGCTACTACAGTCACAAGTACAAGCTGATGGAGGGCGTCATCGGCTTCGGCGGCCTCGAAGACGTGCGGTTCCGCGGCGTGGTCCGCCCGGGCGATCGCTTTGTCATCGTTTGCCGCTTACTGAAGCTCCGCCGCTCGATCATGACGTGCGAGTTTCAGTGCTTCGTCAAGCAGAATCTGGTTTGCGAAGGCATTCTGAAGGGCGTCTCGCTGCCGACGGAACAGATCACCGGCACCGCGGGCTGATCGGCCCCCGGGCGACGGTCCTTGTGTCACGCGGCCCGTAAATTCGCTAACGCCGCTACAAAGCGATTCGCTCCCGTCCGGGCAGCCCGGGCGGCCCGTCGTCGGTTTCCGCCGAGACACCGTATTTTCCGCTGGGCGGCCGCTCTAACCGCTCTTCCGCGGTGATTTTCCTTGCGGAATCCGCAAAGTCCTTGCATAACTAAAGGTACGTGCCGTTCGGGGGATGTCTGGTGCTCCAGGTGGCATCGGCAGGTTGGCAATCGGACCTTTTTCCCTCGTTTCTCCAAGCCCCTCGTGGAAAGACTCATGTCCCGATCTTGCATCCGTCGTTTTGGGCATCACCATCGGCGACCGAAGCATTCAGCCGGCCTCTCGCGCCCCTCCCGGCTGGGACGCTTTGAAATGCTCGAGCCGCGCTGGGTCCTTTCAACCTCCGCAAGCGTCGGAATCGGGGCGCCGGTTCTCGTGGCCTTCGAGGACGCGGACGCCGTGGCGGGCACCACGTATACGGTGCAAAGCGGCGATAGCGACGTGACGGCCACTGTCGTGACCACGACGCAAATCTTGAAAATCCAAGTTCACTTCGTCAACGCCGACGGAACGACCACGAGCGGCGAGATGGACTTCTTGCTCCTGGACGATTATGCCCCGGAAAACATCGCACATATCCAGGAGCTGGTCAGCTCTGGGTTTTACGACGGCCTGACCTTCCATCGGATCATCGAAGATTTCATGGACCAGGGAGGCGATCCGTCGGGCGACGGCACTGGCGGCAGCGGCACGACCGTGGACGACGAATTCGATGTCGATTTGCGTTTCACTTCCGTCGGCCTCTTAGCGATGGCGAACAGCGGTCCGGACAGCAACGACAGCCAGTTCTTCATCATGAACGCCTCGTACCGCTCGCTCGATTATGGCTATACCATCATCGGCAAGCTGGTCGCCGGCGACGACATTCGCGAAGCGCTATCCCAGGTTGCAGTCGAGGAAAACAGTTCCGGCGAAACGAGCCTGCCGGTCGACTCCGTCATCATCGACTCGGTGACCATCGAAACCAACGTCAATTACGGGCTGCTCCTGATCAAGTCCGGTTCAGACGCGGTCGCCGGCGACACGGCCACCATCACGGTGACCGCGAGCGACGGTTCGAGCGTTCTCATCACCGGCGACGACGGCGCCAGCGACTCTTCGCTCGTGGTCACGTTGATCACCGATACGCCGTCGAGCGAGGATCGGCCCGCCTTCATCACGACCGTCGCCGATGTCTACGTGACCGCGAACGAGACTACGACCTTCGACATTCCGGTGACCCAAGGCGACAGCGGAGTCACCCTGGAATACGGCGCGACTGTCGTCACGGACACGTCCGACGTGACCGTGGACGCGTCGGGCACAACGGCCGAGGACGGCGTCGTCACGCTCACGACCAGCAACGTGATCGGGGTCTTCGATGTCATGGTGGGGGTTTGGAACGTCGACTATTCGGACAACTTCGACGCGCAGCACGTGGCCGTCTTTGTCTGCCCCGAAGCGCCTGCATCGCTGACGGTCACGACCACGGGCGTCACCGACGGCGGATCGACGGCCGTCAACAACGGGCTGACGTTTCACGTCACGGGCGTCACCGACGGCCTGACAGTCGTCCTCTACGTTGATGGCGGTTCGGACGCCATCGGCACGGCTGTCGCTTCGGGCGACACGGTGGACATCGTGACCACCGTTGCGTTGGCCGACGGTGACCATACCTTTACGGTCAAGCAGTACTATCAGTACGACGAGACGACGGTTGGCAACCGCACGATCGAGGCCGGCGAGCTTTACAGCGACGCATCCGATAGCACGGTGAGCCTGACGGTGGCCGTCAACCCGACCGCCACGGCCGAGTTGAGCGATGTTACAGTCACCGAAGGAGCCGCGACGTTTGTGGTGACCTACAACAGCCTGGACGATACCATCCGGCGGTCCACCATCGACGACAACGACATTCTTGTCACCGGGCCCAACGGCTACAGCACGCTGGCAACGCTCGTCAGCGTCAGCCCTGACGAGGACGGCTCGACGCTAGTCGCCACCTATCGCATCAACGCAACGGGCGGCGTGTGGGACTCCACGAACCTTGGGACGTACACGATCACGCTCCAGGCCGATCAAATCAGCGACTCGCAGGACAGATTCGCCGCGTCGAGCGAGCTGCTGACGTTCAATCCGACGGACACGACGGCGCCGACGGTGACCATCGAGCAGGCGACTGATCAGGCGGACCCGACAAACGCATCGCCCATCTATTTCACGGTGGTGTTCAGCGAGGCGGTCACCGATTTCACTGCGGACAGCCTGACGCTGGACGGTACGGCGACCGGAACGCTCGAGGCCACGGTTACGGAAGTCGGAACCGACGGCACGACGTACACCGTCGCCGTCACCGGAATGACGGGAGACGGCACGGTGACGGTCAGCATCGCCGAGGGCGCCGTGCACGACGCGGTCGGCAACGGCTGCGAGGCCTCGACCAGCACCGATGCCACGGTGACGTATGACGTGACGGCCCCGACGGTGATCATCGCCCTGGGGGCTGACCAGTCGGACGCGACGAACAGTTCGGAGATCGTGTTTTCCGTCATTTTCAGCGAGTCGGTGGACGACTTCACCAGCGACGACGTGATCCTAAGCGGCACGGCTGGTGCGACGACTGCCGTCGTTTCGGGCAGCGGCACCGAGTACACGGTGACGGTTACCGGCATGACGCAGGACGGCACCGTCACGATTGGCATCGAAGCCGGCGCGGCGCACGATGCGGCCGGCAACGACAGCGAAAGCCCCACGGTCTCGAACGACACGATCATCTACGACACGACCGCCCCGACGGTGACGATCAACCAGGCTTCGACGCAGTCTGATCCGACAGGCTCGGCGACGATTCATTTCACCGTTGTCTTCAGTGAGTCGGTGGACGATTTCACCGCCGCCGATTTGACGCTGGGCGGAACGGCCAAGGGCAAGCTAACGGCCACCGTGACCGCCTCGGGCGACGATGGCACAACCTACGACGTCGCCGTTGTCGGAATGACTTCCAGCGGCACGGTGACCGCCAAGCTAGCCGCTGGGAAGGCCGAGGATGCGGCGGGCAATACAAACCTTGCGGCAACCAGCGCCGACAACTCGGTCAGCTTCGTTTTGTCGAAAAAACCGACTTTCACGGTAACGGTGCCCGCTTCCGGCAGTTACAACGCCGGACAAACCGTGACCATCGCCTGGAAGGTCGCCAACTCGATCGCCAACACGACGATCAGCCTCTGCTACGACACCGACACGATATTCAACGGCAACGAGCGCTGGATCGAGGTCGACAAAGTCACCGCGTCCGAGGGCTATGGCACCTACACGTGGACCATTCCAAGCAGTCTTGCGAGCGGCACATACTACATCGCCGGCTATCTGTACGCCAACGGGCCGATCTATTCGCATCTCGTCCGTTCGATCACCGTCCAGGCGGCCGCTCAGCCGACGTTCAGCGTCACCGCGCCGGCTTCCGGCAGCTATACCGCTGGCACGACGGTCACCATCGTGTGGACGGGGAAGAATCTCCCGAGCGGCGCGAAGCTCAGTCTCTGCTACGACACGGACGCCAAGTGGAACGGCAACGAAAAGTGGATCACCGTCGACGCGACGGCAACGCTCAACAGCAACGGCTATGGTTCCTACAGTTGGAAAACGACCGGCTTGAAGGCCGGGACCTACTACGTCGGCGGTTATTTGTGGGCCAACGGCAAACCGGTCTACTCGCATCTTACCCGGGCGATCACCGTCAGCGCATCCACGCCCACCTTCGCGCTGACGGTCCCAACCTCTGGCACGTATAACGTCGGCGAAAGCGTGACCATCGCCTGGAAGGCATCGAACGTCCCGGCCGGAGCGACCATCAGTCTCTGCATCGATTCCGACGGCAAGTGGAACGGCAACGAGAAATGGATCGAGGTTGACAAAGTCACGGCGTCCAACGGCTATGGGACCTACACGTGGAATACGGCCGGCATGAAGTCGGGAACGTATTACGTCGCAGGCTATTTGTGGTCGGGCAGCGCTCCCGTCTACTCCCACCTGACGAAGTCCATTACGCTCGCCTCGGCCCTGACACTTGACGCCTCGGCATTGAGCGCGACCCAGCAGACGCTGAGCGCCGACAACGTCCTGGAAAGCGAGAGCCAGTTGGCGGCGATTGTCCAAGAGGCGATCCAGCAGTGGACGGCCATTGTCGGCAGCCAGGCGTTGGCCGGCATGAGCGTCCGAATCGCCGACCTTTCGGGCAACTGCCTGGCCGAAACGGTTGGCGACACGATCTACATCGACCGCGACGCGGCCGGCTACGGCTGGTTCATCGATACGACGCCGAGCGACGCTTCCGAGTACGCCGAGCTGGCCGCCGGCACGCTGTCGGCCATCGCGAAAACAGCCGCCGAGGCCCACGTCGATCTGTTGACGACCGTCTTGCACGAGATTGGGCACGTTCTCGGCTACGATCACGAAACGGGCAACGACGTGATGAACGCAACGCTTCCGTTGGGAATCCGACGGACGGCCGTCGACCAGGCGTTGCTCGCCCTGTACGACCAGTAGATCAACGACGCGCACTGCCGTTCCAAGAGAGGGGATCGCGCTGACGCCGCACGCCAGCCGCCCGCGTTCAGGCCGCTTCCCGCGATTTGTCCGACTCGTCGGCCCCCGCTTTTTTGCCGTCCGATTCGTCAGTTGGCTGATTGCCGGGCACGTCGTTCTTGTTCCGATCCTTGTCGGCGACTTGGATCTGCGCGGCGTCCCAGGTTTCGGTCCACGCGCAGCCGGCCCAGGAAAGTCCAACGCCGAAGCCCATCATCAGGGTTTGCTTGCCCGGTCGGAGATGGCCCTTGCAGCGGAGGTCGTGGATCAGAATCGGTATGGTCGAAGACACCGTGTTGCCATACTGTTCCAACGCCTCGGGCGTGTGTTCGCGGTCCAAGCCGAGGCACTCGCGGAGATGATCGAGCATGAACACCGTGGCCTGATGGATCAGGTACATGTCCACGTCTTCGGATCGCCACTTGGCGGAAGCCAACACGCGTTCGACCAGCGGCGGCGCGATGTCGAGGCTGAACTTGACCAGTTCGGGGCCGTCCATGTAGAGGCTGCTCGGCCAGCGGCGGCGTTTGCGCGACTGTAGGGCCGTTTCCTTCGGTCGCGAGCCGCCCTCGGCCACCAGCAGCATGTCTCCGCCGCTGCCGTCGGTGCCGAAGACGAATGAATTGAGCGAGGGCTCGTCGGACGCCTCGACGAGTGTCGCGGCCGCCCCGTCGCCGAAAATGGTCCGCAGCGACCGGTCCGTCGGGTCGATGAACTTCGAGTAGGTCTCGGCCGTGATTAGCAGGATCCGCCGGGCGGCGCCCGTGTGAATCAGGCCATTGGCCAGCGACAGACCGTAGACAAAGCCCGAGCAGCCCAGGTTATAGTCCAGGGCCCCGATGGATCTCGGCAGCTTCAGCCGCTCTTGCATCAGGCAGGCCGTCGTCGGCAGCGGGTAGTCCGGCGTCTGCGTGCAAAACAGCAAGAAATCGATCGAATTGCGGTCGATGTTGTGTTGGGCGAACAGCTTTTCCGCTGCGGCTACCCCCAGGTCGGAGGAACATTCGCCGGGTGCTGCGATATGGCGCCGCCGGATCCCCGTCTTGGCAAAGACCAAGTCCATATCCCATTTGGGATACTTGGCCCCGAGGAACTCGTTGTCTTCGACCTTATCGGGCAGGTGGATTGCCACGGGGCCGATTGCGGCATGCTTGATCACCAGAAATCTCCGCTCGCCTTTCGCGCAGAAAACAAAACGTACCGGAACCCAACAAGGAATGTCAACCGTAATCGGATGCCGGCCCACGCCGAAGCAGCCTTTTGCCAGCAAGCACGAATAATCTACCTAGCATACCCGAACCGCACGAAACGCAACAGCGGCCCGAGCCCCACAAGGTCGCTTTCACGGTCCTTCTGGGGCGCGATCTGTCGCCTCGTTGCAGGCCGCGGCCCGCTGTCGCCGATACTGAATTTATTAGCAAGGCCAGCTCAGGAAAAATGCCACCAGGGAGGGTGACGTTGTCCTTACTTCGCCAACTGCGATTGTTTCACCGCTGCTATCTGTCCAAGCCGTCCGCCGACCGCACCATTTACCGGGCGATTCGGCGCGAAGGCCTTCACCGGATTGTCGAGCTCGGCATCGGCGATGGTCGCCGGGCGCTGCGCATGATCGAGGTCGCTCAATCGGCCAGATCGCCCGAGCAGGTCTTCTACGTTGGCATCGACCCCTTCGAGGGTGGCTCGGCCGATAGCGGAACCGGCAGTCAGGGCCTCACGCTCAAGGCGGCCTACCAACGGCTTCGAGCGACCGGGGCCCGGATTCAATTGCTCCCAGGCAATCCGGCCGACTCGCTCGTGCGGGCGGCCAACTCGCTGGGCAAAGTGGACCTGCTGATCGTTCCCGCCGAGTTGGATTCGCCGATGCACGCTCGCGTCTGGTTGTTTGTCCCCCGGATGCTCCACGAGCAGTCGTTGGTCGTCAGCCGGCGAGCGCTGGACGATGGCAACACGGCCGTGCGACTGATGACGCGATCCGAGGTTGATGCCCGGGCTGCCGCCGGCGTGACGCGTCGAGCCGCCTAGCAGCGCGCTTCATGACGGCGTCTGCGGGTGCCACGCGTTCCGTTCATTGCATCATTTTACGGCCCGGCGTAAGCTGGTGGGAAAACCTGAGGAGCCCACCATGCGACGATCACTCTGCCTGGCATTGCTGAGCAGCGCCAGCTTGTTGTGGACGGGTTGCGAGAGAGCCCCGCAGAACGCCGTGCGGCCAGAAAGCCAGCCGTTCGCTTCGGCCGACAAGGCGACCGTGGCCCCGTCCAAGGCGGAATCCGAATCGAAGGCAAAGGCGGCGGAATCGCCGGCTGCAACGCCTCCGCCAGCGTCGGCGACCAACCCATCCCGTGTGACGCAGCCATCGATCATGCTCTCGACGGGCGTTGCGCTAGCGCAGACCGGTCTGGACGGGACGATGATGACCTTCAGCGTCGATTACGAGGTTCAGGGCGAGCTGAACACGGCCGGTTACGTCTGGGTGATCGAGCGGGCCCAGGGCCAACCGGCGCGGGGCAATCATCAGTTGGTTCGAAAGGGGACGCTCCAGGCGGTTGTTGCCACAGGGTGGCGGCCTGAGGACGGGCCTTTTCGCTCCCACCTGGAAGATCAGCGTGGCAATTGGGTCTCTGAATCGATCGAGATGCTTCCGACTGGCGGGTAGTTCGCGGGCCTGGGTTTGGCCAGGTCGAGACGATGAGCGAACGGCGTGCGAAGCGAGAAAGAACGAGGGGCGGGCCAGCAGTGGTGGGGGCGCAGGACACTAGGGACGGCCGCCGTTGCCGGTGACATCCGTGTTGGCAGCCGATGGCTGGCTCGATGGGACTTCGTTGCGGTGGATGGCGTCGAACACCTCGCGACGGTGGACTGGCACTTCCTTCGGGGCTTCCACCCCGAGGCGGACTTTATCACCGCGGATTTCGACGACGACGATCGTAATGTCATCGTTGATGACAATACTTTCGTTCTTTTTGCGGGACAACACGAGCATAGGACGTTCCTTCGAACTCTCGTCAGGGCTGCTTCCCTTCCGCCGCGCCCTGCCAAAAGTCACCAAAGCACGTGCGCATACATAGTACCATCATTTTACGATACGCTGGAATCGGCTGATGTCAAGCAAATTTCCGACCATCTGGTGGGTTTTCGCGCCACTTTTGCGACGTACCGGCACAAAACTGGCAATCTCGGCCCGCTTGACGCAGTTTCACGCGATAGCGAACATCGGCATCAAAATTGTTGGAACCTTCGCGGCGCCAAGGCATTGTGGCTAAGGACTTGGGGCTCAGGGGCTTCTGCCGGGGAGGGTTCTGTGCTTCAGAGCCTCAAAAGGCCCGAGGACTTAGCCGCCACCGATGTCTTGCGGAACCTTGCGGCAACTTTATAATCAGGTACGATGTAAGCCGTGTCCCACCGGCACTTGTCACGTTCCGCCCGTTGGGGTGGGTCTGCGGCCTGGTATGCCCCTCCGCGTGGATCTTCTTTGTTGGTGGACCTATTCGGAAAGAACTCGCGATGCGAAATTGGTTCCGAAACGTCTATTTGGCAGTCGTTACGGTATTTCAGGCCCTGCGGGTCTGTCTGCGGTACTGGTTGGTCACCTACGATCCAAAGCGAGGGACGTTCACGGAAGAGTACGAGTACCCGGAGCTGCCGGTGAAGGTGGCGCCGCGGTATCGCGGGTTTCATCGTTACGACCTGACGAGCTGCATTGCCTGCGAGCGGTGTTCACGAGACTGCCCGGCAAACTGTATTTCCATCGGCAAGGAGCGGGTTGCCGGCCGGAAGGGCTTTCAGGTCACGAGTTACACGATTGATTACGGGAAGTGCATGTTTTGTGGCATTTGCACCGAAAACTGCCCTGCGGACTGCCTTTTCATGGGCTCTTCCTATGATCTGAGCTGCTACAGTCGCGATGGCACGGTTGTTGACTTTACGCGACTGCCGGTCGAGGTGGCCTGGGGCCGGGCTTCGCTGAACGCGACCGTGGTGGCTCAATCGAAGCTGGTGACTCGGCCTGTCCACGGGGGGCCTGGCGGATCCTGATCTTTGGGCAGGCGGTCGTCGCCTGCCAGCGGGCGTTTCGACCCTTGCAAAAGCAACGCGAGCTCCTAGAATGACATCTTTTTGGGCGCTGCATCCCTTCGCGACGTTGAACGCTCTCTCGCCATCGCCGACCGCTATCGTCGCTTACTTGGCACTGTTTGCCACGGTTGGCTTTCTGTTTGCTTTCGTGTGTCTGCTGCTGGGCAAGTTTCTTCGCCCGCGGACGCCCACGCTTCAAAAACTGGAAATCTACGAGTGCGGCGAGCCATCTGTGGGGCCGGGAACGGTCCAGTTCGACCTGCGGTTCTATGTGGTGGCATTGCTGTTTTTGATCTTTGAGGTCGAGGTCGCCCTGTTTTTCCCGACGGCCAGCGTCTTCGGAACCGTGAACCGCGCCAGGCAGCAAGCGGTTCGCCCGGTCGTTGCGGAGAGGCAGGAGAGACAGCTGCCGGTCCATGTTCCGACCACGAGCGGCCCGTCGCCAACGGCGTTGACGCCAGCGGCGGCCAACACGCTGGCGCTGGTTTCAATGCTCGACCTGGGCGTGTTTTTCGCGGTCCTGTTGGTCGGGTTTGCCTATGTTTGGCGCCAAGGCGACCTTGACTGGGTCCGGGCGGTTCGTCATCCGGCGACCTCGGCGGAAGCCACGGCCGCCGCAGTCCGATTGCGGCAGGACGGGGTTCTCTCATGAACGTCGAACAGATTCACGACAAGTTGCAGCATACGTTCGGGCCTTGGTTGGTCGCCCACGACTTCGCGGCCGTTGATCCGTGGATTGAGATTTGCGCCGAGGGCCTGCCCGACATCGCGCGCTACCTGCGCGACGAGCCCGATCTGGCGTTCGACATGCTGCATTGCATCACGGGGGTGGACTACTTCGAGCCCGACGCGAAGAAGGCTGCCCAGACGGATTGGCAGCCCCACGTCGAGTTGCTCTACCACCTTTCGAGCATGGGCAATCGCCATCGGCTGGTGCTGAAGATCCAGTTGCCGCGGTGGCTCAACGACAAGCCGGGCCAATTGCCCGAGGTCCCAAGCGTCAGCGACATTTGGAGCACGGCCGAGTGGCATGAACGCGAGGTGTTCGACCTGATGGGCATCCGCTTCCTCGGCAACCGCGACCTGCGACGCATCTTGTGCCCGGAGGACTGGGCGGGCCACCCGCTACGAAAAGATTACGAAATGCCGACCGAATATCACGGGATCCGGGCGAGGTAGAACGATGTTGACCGAGCGCATGGATCCGGAATCTGTTGAATTCGACGTCCGCACGGACGAAATGCTGATCAACATGGGTCCGCAGCACCCCAGCACGCACGGCGTGCTGCGGCTCGTGCTGCGAACCGACGGCGAGGTCGTCACCGAAGTGACGCCGCACATCGGCTATCTGCACCGCTGCGCCGAAAAGATCGGCGAGCGGCTCACCGCGCGGCAGTTTCTCCCCTACACCGACCGACTCGACTACCTGGCCGCGATGAACATGAATCTCGGCTGGTCGTTGGCCGTTGAGAGACTGCTGGGCCACCGAGTTTCCGAAAAGACGCGGCATCTGCGACTGATCATCGCCGAGTTGAATCGGATCGCCAACCATCTGGTGGCGGCCGGCTGCTATGGCCTCGACCTCGGCAGCTTCACGCCGTTCACCTGGACGTTCCGCGAACGCGAGAAGATTCTCAATCTGTTCGAGGAAGTCTGCGGCGCTCGGCTGACGTACAGCTATATCACGCCGGGCGGCGTGACGGCCGACCTGCCGCCGGGCTGGCTCGATCGGTGCGAGGCGTTCCTCGCGCAGTTCGAGCCAGTGATCGACGACTTGCACGCCGTGTTGACCAACAACGCGATCTTCATTCACCGCACGGCGAACGTTGGCGTCCTGACGCCGGCCATGGCGATCGATTACGGCGTCACGGGACCCAACCTGCGAGCCAGCGGTGTCGATTGGGATCTGCGCCGCGACGGCGAGCCGCTGGTGACGGAGATGTACGAGGGTTACACCTGGCGGGTCATCGCGCCGATCAACGGCCGTTATCCCGACGACCATCCCTATCCGGCGATTCCCAAGGACGCGGTGGTCGGCGACTCGTGGCACCGTTACTTCGTGCGGATGTTGGAAGTCGTTCAGTCGATGGACCTGATCCGCCAGGGAATGGAAAAGTATTCCCGCGCGGTTGGCGAGGTCGACAAGCCGTTCGAGATCAAGAAGAAGTTGCCCAAGGGTACGGCCTATCTGGAAACCGAGGCCCCGAAGGGCCAGATGGGGTTCATGCTCATCGGCGACGGGTCGCCCGTGCCGTGGCGCGTCCGGCTCCGCAGCAGCAGCTTCTGCAACCTGTCGGTGATGGGCGAGCTCTGCCGTGGCGTTTTGGTGGCCGACGTGCCATCGATCGGCGGATCGTTGGACATTGTCCTGGGCGAGATTGATAGGTAGGGATTCGGTCGTCAACCACCGGATCGGTAGCCATGGTTTCAATGACGGAATTGATCTCGCTTCTTCCCATTCCAGCCTGGGTGGCCTACACGCTGGCCGCGCTGATCCAAAGCGCGCTACTGCTGGTCGTGGCGCTCTGCTCGGCGGCCGTCTTCATCTGGCTCGAGCGCAAGGTTTCCGCCCGGATTCAAGACCGGCTTGGCCCGACGCGGGTCGGCGGACGATTTGGCTGGCTGCAGCCGCCGGCCGACGGCATCAAGCTGCTGTTGAAGGAAGACCTGATTCCGGCGGCCGCCGACGGGCCGTTGTTTCGGTTGGCTCCATACATCAGCTTCTGCGCCACATTCTGCGTCTACCTGGCCCTGCCGTTCGCCGTCGGCTGGGCCGCGCTGCCGATGAACATCGCCGTCTTTTTCATTCTGGCGGTCGCCGGTCTCGAGGTTTTTGGCGTCATTCTGGGCGGATACGCCTCGGGCTCGAAGTGGTCGCTTTACGGGGCGATACGCGAGGCGGCCCAGGTCATCAGCTACGAGATTCCGCTGGCTTTGTGCGTCGTGGTCGTCGTGCTGCTTTCCGGTTCGATGGACCTCGTTGAGATTGGCGGCCAGCAGGCCGGTTGGTTCTGGCACTGGAACCTGTTCCACGATCCGTTCACGTTCGTGACGTTCTTTGTGTACTGCACCTGTGCGCTGGCCAATACGAATCGCGCCCCGTTCGATCTGCCCGAGGCCGAAAGCGAACTGGTGGCCGGTTTCTTGACCGAATACTCGGGCTTCCGTTGGGTGTTTTTCTTCATGGCCGAGTATGCGGCCATGTTCGTCGTCAGCGCCCTGGGGGCGACCTTGTTCCTGGGTGGCTGGAACGGCCCGATTCCGGTGTGCGAGTGGTTGGGACTGACGCCGGAGCACGGCGGCCTCGGCACTTGGATCAACGACATCGGCAACGCGATCCTCGGTTGGATCGGCATGAAGTCCCAGTTGGACTTCGCCGTTTGGCTTGGCAACCTTGTGGGCATGTGCAACTTCATCATCAAGGGCGTGCTGGGCGCCACCTGTATGATCTGGATTCGCTGGACGCTGCCGCGAATCAGGATCGACCAGGTGATGACCACGTGCTTGAAGTACTGCGTGCCCATCGCCTCGGCCATGATGGCGGGTGTCATGGTGTGGTGCTATATGTTCCCCGACGGTGTCGTGGCCTACGTCAACCGGCCGGAAGCCGCGATGGAGAAGATCGAGACGCCGCCATCGGCGGGCGAGGCGGTGAAGCCGGTTTTCAAGCAAGTTGCCGCGATGTCACAGCCTGAAGGTTCCGCAAGAACGATGCTTGCGTCGCCCTCCGACGCGGTCCGTGGCAGCCAGATGGATGTGCGAGCGATTGGCGAGGTGGAGCGATAATGGGACCCATTGATTGGCATACCTGCTTTTTCTTCCTCGTGGCGGCCATCGCCTGTACGGCGGCGCTCGCGGTCGTCGTGACCTCGAACATCGTACGCATGGCCTGCTGGCTTGTGGTTTCGCTGACGGCCGTCGCAGGCCTGTTCTTTCTGGCAGGCGCCGAATTCACGGGCGCCGTGCAACTGATGGTCTACGTTGGCGGCACGATGGTCCTGTTGATCTTCGGCGTCATGCTGACCGCTCGGGGGCCGTTCGTCTCGATGAAGATCGGCGCGGGCCAATGGGTCATGGCCACCGCCGTCGGCGCGGTCCTGCTGCTGATCCTGCTGCAAGCGGCGGTGAAGACCTTCGGTCGCGACGACGTTTCCTTGGCCGCGGCAAGCAGCGGGCCAGCAAGAAAAGAATCAGCCGCCGCGGCGGATGCCGCGCTGGCCAGCTCCACGGAACAAATCGGATTGGGTCTGATGGGCGTTCGCGCCGACCGTCTATCGCAGCCCGACCGCGTGCTGCGCGGCGGAATGTCCGGCTATCTATTGCCGTTCGAGATCGTTTCGGTGCATCTGGTCGTCGTGTTGGTGGGGGCGGCCTATTTGGCCCGGGCACGACGTCGGATCGTGCCCCGGCATTTGTCTGGCGGCTTGACGGCCGGCGGCGTTGAGGAATAAGCAATCATGAGCATCCTTTGTGAGCCGGTTGGCCTGTCGCACTACCTTGTGGTGAGCGCCATTCTGTTCGTCTGCGGCGTGCTGTGCATGGCGACCAAGCGCAACGTGCTGGGCGTACTGATGGGTATCGAGCTGGTTCTGAACGGGGCCAACTTGAACTTTATCGCCTTTGGCAGCACGACGCTGCGCGGGGCCGGCGCGCTCGGCATGGATGGCCAGATGATCGCGCTGTTCGTGATCGTGTTGGCCGCGGCCGAGGCCGCCGTCGCCCTGGCCATCGCGTTGAATTATTACCATACTCATGCCACGGTGGACGTGGATTGCGGGAATGAGTTGAAGGGATAGCGGAAAGAAACATTTCCAAATGCAAATTGCGAATGGCAAAATGCAAAGCGACAGACGGCTGGATTAATTTTCGATTTCCAATTTGCAGTTTTCATTTTGCATTTGACTGATCGCCATGGATCTCAACACCCTATTGCCGCGATTGTTGGCCCTGGCTTGGCTGCTGCCGCTCGGCTCGTTTGCGCTGATCGTCTTTTTCGGTCCGCGCATGGGGCGGGCGGGACGCTATGCGGCCCATGTGGCCACCAGCGCGATCATCGCGGCGTGCGTCTTGTCGTTCGCCGCCCTAGGGTTGTGGTTGTTCCAGCATCCGCTGACGGCTGGGCACGGCGCCCACGCGGCCGTCGCGCCGCCCCACCTGAGCGACGATTGGTACTCGCTCGGCGACTTTGGTTCGCTGCGTGTGACCGTTGGCTACTATATCGACTCGCTGACGCTTTGCATGTTCTGCATGGTGACGCTGGTGGCCTCCTGCATCCATGTCTACTCGACCGGCTACATGCACGGCGAGTTGCATGACGTGTTCGACACCTTCGGCCCCACCGAGGAAGGTCGGATGATTCGCCGTCGCGGCCGCTATTGCCGATTCTTTCAGTGCCTCTCGCTGTTCTGCTTCAGCATGTTGGGACTGGTCATCGCCGGCAACGTCGCGATGGTGTTCGCCTTCTGGGAACTCGTGGGCATTTGCTCCTATCTGCTGATTGGTTTTTGGCATGAACGCAAGAGCGCCAGCAACGCTGCGAACAAGGCGTTCATCGTCAACCGGGTCGGCGACTTCGGCATGATCGTCGGCATGATGGCCGTCTGGGCCGGCTTTGGGACGTTCTCGTTTGGCGATTATTGTGGATCGGGTCGAGTCCTCGATCATGGGCAAGTTGTGGTCAAGGACCGCATGATGCCTGGCATCTTCAGCCAAGCTCGGCCAGCCGGAAACGTCGAGAAGGTGCGCGTTCCCGACGGCATGGTCCAATTGGCGGCCCGCGACGAGGTTAAGAAAGTGGTCGCGGCGGCCTATCGCCAACATTCCAACGCGTCTGAGGCGATGAAGTCGCTGTCGGCCGAGAAGGCCGTGCGGCGCAAGGTGGGCGAATGGCGCGAACAGGGCTACGGCTACTGGCTCCTGGTCGTTGGCGGTCTGGGCATCTTCTGCGGATGCGTGGGCAAGAGCGCCCAGTTCCCGCTGCACGTCTGGCTGCCCGACGCGATGGAGGGCCCTACGCCCGTCAGCGCGCTGATCCACGCCGCGACGATGGTTGCCGCCGGCGTCTATCTGGTCGGGCGGTTTTATCCGGTCTTCACGCCCGAGGTGCTGCTGGTCATTGCGTGCGTTGGCTGCGTCACACTCTTCATGGCGGCCACCATTGCCTTGACGGCCACCGACATCAAGCGCGTGCTGGCCTATTCAACCGTGAGCCAGTTGGGCTTCATGATGTTGGCCCTGGGGCTTGGCGGCTGGTTGGCCGGCATGTTCCACCTATTTACACACGCGTTTTTCAAGTCGCTTTTGTTCCTCTGTTCCGGTTCGGTTATCCATGCCTGCGGCACCAATGAAATGCCGTCGATGGGCGGCCTGCGTCGCAAGATGCCCATCACGGCCATGACGATGCTCATTGGCTGCTTGGCCATCGCCGGCGCGGGCATTCCGACCGTGATCGGTCTGAGCGGCTTTTACTCGAAAGACTCGATCATCGCGCAGGGCCTTTCGTTCTGGGCGGCCAATCCGCGATTCGGCGGGCTGTTTTTCTACACGGCTGTTTGTGGCGCCGGCCTTACGGCGTTCTATATGTTCCGACTGTGGTACATGACGTTCGCCGGGAACGCTCGGGATGGCGACGTTTACTATCACGCCCACGAATCGCCCCTGTCGATGACCGTGCCGCTGATGATCCTGGCCCTAATGGCGGTCGTCGTGGGCTGGAACATTCCGTTCACCAAGCTTGGTCTGGAGCCGCTGCTGCGGCAGGCCGCTCCGCTGGGCATCGCCGAAGGCGCCAGCGGCGGGCTGCTGTTGCCTGGCGTGCACATGCCGGCCGAGCATCTGGCCCACGAGCACGCCAACGCAATTAAGGCCGAATTGGCCGCGTTCGGTGTTGCCTTGTTCGGGTTCTTGGCCGCCACTTGGTTCTTCGGGCTGCGGAAGCTCGACCCGGCGGACGTATGTCGCACGTTCCCACGGACCTACCGGTTCTTGGTTCGCAAGTGGATGTTCGATGAGTTGTATGCGTTTTGTTTTGTGCGCCCCGTGCTGAGGATTTCCGGCTGGATCGCCGCCGTCGACCGCAAGGGGATCGACTGGTGCGTGGACGGTTCGGCCCGGCTGACGGAAGCCATTGCCCGGTTCGACGACGCGATTGACCGCGTTTTCGTCGATCGTGCGGTGAACCTGGCCTCGCAGTGGACCTATGCGCTGGGGATTCGGCTTCGCAAGGTCGAAACGGGCAGCATCCGCCAATATGTCCTCTGGCTTGCCGTGGGCCTGGTGGCGTTGGTTGTCTTGACGAGTCTGTTTTGGAGTAATGCCGTCGCAGGAGGGTGAATGAGGGTTAGGACCAGAGGCGAGGCACGAGAGCCCGCAGCGACTATCTTCCCTAATCCTTTGCCCCCGATTTCAAACCACTGACCAATAATGCTCAACTTTTCCGATCCAACGGTCGTCCTCACTTGGCTGCTCAGCGCCGTCGTGTTTTTGCCTGCATTGGGCGCATTGATTTTGTGCATCGTGCCGGGCCAAAGCGACAAGAGCATCAAGGGATTCTCGCTGTTCATCACGGTCGTCGTGTTCCTGCTGACGGTCTATATGGCGTTGCCTGCGGGCCATTCGGCGTCCGTTGGGCATTTCGCCATCGGCACGGCCGGAATGCAGAACATGGTGAACCATGCGTGGATTCCCTCGTTCGACATTCGCTATTTCCTTGGCGTCGATGGCATTAGCCTGCCCCTGGTGCTTTTGACCTCATTCCTGAGCGTCTTGGCGATGTGGGCCAGTTGGCCGATCAACAAGAACATCCGCGCCTACTGCGCCTTGTTCCTGCTGCTCGAGACGGGCATGCTCGGCGTCTTCCTCGCGTTGGACTTCTTCCTGTTCTACGTCTTCTGGGAAGTCATGCTGTTGCCGATGTACTTCCTGATTGGCATCTGGGGTGGGCCGCGGCGCGAATACGCGGCGATCAAGTTCTTTCTGTTCACGTTGGTCGGCAGCGTGCTGCTTCTGGTGGCCATGCTGATGCTCTATTTCGCCAGCGACGTGAGCCGGCTCAGCGAAGCGCAACGGATCGCCTGCAATCTGGTCGGTCCTCGCGGCACGCCGCATACGTTCAACCTGCTGGCCCTGATGGAAATGGGCCAGATGCAAAATTCGCCGTTCGGCCATGCACTGCTTTGGGGCCAATCGCTTTCGTGGTGGGCCTTTTTGTTGCTCCTGATCGGCTTCATCATCAAGCTGCCGGCCGTGCCGGTTCACACCTGGTTGCCCGACGCCCACGTCGAGGCGCCCACGCCAATCTCGATGATCCTGGCCGGCGTGCTGTTGAAGATGGGCGGTTACGGTGTCATTCGCGTCTGCTACCCGATTTGTCCGGACGCCGGCTATCACCTGGCGTGGCTCGTGTCGGGCCTCGGCACGCTCAGCATGGTTTACGGGGCTTTCGCCGCCATGGCGCAAAAGGACTTCAAGCGGCTCGTGGCCTACAGTTCGGTCAGTCACATGGGCTACGTTCTGCTCGGGATCGGCGCATGGAGCGCGATTGCCGGCACCAACTACCGGACCGACTATTGGAGCATGGCGATGAACGGCGCCCTGTTCCAGATGATCGCCCACGGGATCAGCTCGGCTGGCATGTTCTTCCTGGTTGGCGTTGTCTACGAACGGGTCCATCACCGCGACCTGGATAAGTTCGGCGGCTTGTTTGCCCGGATGCCGGTCTATGCGGGCATCTCGATGATCATTTTCTTCGCGGCCTTGGGGTTGCCTGGGTTGTGCGGATTCATTGGAGAGGTCTTCGTCACGCTGGGTGCGTGGAACTACAGCAAGACGCTGTGCGTCATCGCCGCCTCGGTCGTGATCCTGACGGCCGGCTATATCCTCTGGACGATCCAACGCGTTTACCTTGGGCCGGAGTATAAGGGACCGCACCCCGAAGCTCTGACGCCGATGACCCGTCGCGAGATTGCCATCGCCGCGCCGCTGGTGGCCTTGGCCATTATCCTCGGCGTGTTCCCGCAGACGCTCTTCCAGTACACGAAACCGACTGTCGAATCGATGGTCGTGCAGAAGATGGCCGATTGGACCTTGCGGACGGACGTTCGGCACAGCGGCTCGGAGGGCCAGTCGCGATGAACTTTAGCGATCTCGTGCAGGACGTTGTGCAGAAGGACACGCTCGCATCGCTCGCGGCGTTGCAGCCCGAGTTGACGATTTGCGCGACGATCATTGCCATCTTGGCGCTGAAGGTCCTTGCTCCCGGTTGGAAGCAGATTGCGTTCTATCTGACGGTCATCGGCCTGGCGGCGGCCATTTGGCTGGGACTGCCTCCGGAAGGCGGCTCGATCGACGTCACGGCGGCCACCGTTGCGCAGCCGATCTTCACCGGCAGCATGGTGGCCGACAGCTTTACGATGGTCGTTCGCTTGGCCCTGTTGGGCTTTGCAATTCTCTTCACCACGTTTACCCAAGTGTCGGCCGCCGGCGAGCAGGACGACCTGACCGAGTTCTACGTATTGATGCTCGGCGCCCTGGTCGGCATGTGCCTGATGATCTCGGCCAATCACGTGCTGATCGTTCTGCTGGGCATCGAAATGGCGAGTGTGCCATGCTATGTGCTGGCCGGCTACAAACGACGGCAGTCAAAGGGCAGTGAAGCGGCTTTGAAGTACGCGGTCTTTGGAGCGGGCGCCGCGGGCATCATGCTTTTTGGACTCAGCCTGCTGGCCGGCGCGCTCGGCACGGCCCATTTGCCGACGATGGCCACGAAGCTTGCCGCCTTGATCCACGACGGCATCCGGCCGGACCAGGTTGCGCTGCTGAGCCTGGGCGGTCTGATGGTCACCGTTGGCGTCGCCTTCAAACTGTCGGCGGTGCCGTTTCATTTCTGGGCTCCGGACGTTTTCGAGGGGGCTACGGCCGAAGTGGCCGCTTTCCTGTCGGTTGCGTCGAAGGCGGCCGCGCTGGGGCTGCTGGTGCGGTTGTGCGCCGCGTTTTCGTTCCCGCCGGCCTCGGAGATCGCCCTGGCCGACCTGACCTCCGTTCGGCAGTACCTCGTGGGCATTGTCTCCGTGCTGGCCGCCGTGACTTGCACATTCGGCAATCTGGCGGCCTACGGCCAAACCAATATGAAGCGGCTGCTGGCCTACTCGACGATTGCCCACGCCGGCTACATGATGATGCCGGTCGCTGCGGCCATCGCATTGGTTGGTACGAATCCTGATGGGGCTCGCGACGCCGTGGCTTCGCTGGTCGTCTACATTGGTATCTACCTGTTTATGAATCTGGCCGCGTTCGCGATCGTGGCGTTCCTTCGCAACGCGACGGGCAGCGAGGAGATCGCCGCTTACGCGGGTCTCGGGCGCCGCTCACCAGGCTTGACCGTCTGCATGGCGATTGTCATGTTCAGTCTGGTCGGGTTGCCGCCACTTGCGGGTTTTCAGGGCAAGTGGGTCGTCTTTCTTTCGTTGATCGACGCGGCCCACGTGAACGCCGGCCTTTGGGCCCTGCTGGCCATCGGACTGCTCAACACGATCCTGAGCTTGTTTTATTATCTGCGCGTCGTGCGCGTGATGGTCATTTCGCCGGAACCGCTCCATCGGGAAGCGCCGACGGTGCCGCTCATGTCGATGGTCGGTTCCTACTGCGGATTGTTGACGCTGCCGGTCGTGCTGCTGTTCTTCGAGTTGGACCGTCTGCTGGACTGGGCCAGGGCCGCCGCCTCCACCCTTTTCTATTGATACGATGCAAGCGACTGAAGCCATCCCAACGCTGAACCGGCTAATGACCGTTCTTTGCCGCTCGCTGCCAGCGTATCTGGTGGACGCCAAGCCTTGGACACGGACCGTGGCTGGCGAGCCGTTCACGGCCATTACGCGGCTTGCGGCCGACCAGCATCGCTACGCCAGACACTTGGCCAACGCCCTGTCGGAACTTGGCGAGCAGCCCAGCTACGGTCGGTTCCCCGCCGCCTTTGCGGCGAAGAACGACCTCGCACTCGACTTTTTGCTCAAGGACGTGGTCGCCTGCCAGCAGGAGGATGTGAAGACGATCGAGGGCTATGCCGTCGAGCTCGAAGGCATCCCCGCGTTGCACGCCCTGGCCGAGGAGATCCTTGGCAACGCCAAGGGGCATCTTGACATCCTCAGGGGCTTGGCCAAAGAAGCCGGGAGTCCGAAATCATAGCCCCGGTTGCGTGACGCATCGGCGTCTTGGCCAACATTCCGACGCCTTGCCAACACCCGCCGCCGTCCTCCAGTCGCCTTCGCGCCGATGTTCATCGACACGCACACCCATCTCGACCAGCAGGATTTCGACGCGGATCGGACGGAAACGATCGCCCGGGCGCGGCGGGCCGGTCTTGAAACGATGCTTTGCGTGGCGGGTTCCGCGGCGTCGAGCCACGCCGTGTTGCGGCTTGGCCGGGAGTTCGGTTTGCCGGTCGCCGTCGGAATCCATCCGAACTCGGCTGCTGAAGCTGCGGCCACGGATTGGGACGATGTGGTGACGATGGCCAGCCAGTCGGAGGTCGTGGCTATCGGCGAGACGGGCCTCGACCGCTATTGGGACCACACGCCGATCGGGCTTCAGCAGGACTATCTCGAGCGGCATTTGCGGTTGGCCGCGGAGCGCGCATTGCCGGTGATTCTGCATTGCCGCGAGGCGCAGGACGACATGCTGCCGACGCTCCGCGCGGCGGCCGCCCACGGATCGCTGCGAGGCGTCATGCATGCCTTCAGCGGGACGGACGAGTTTGCCGCCGAGTGCCTTGCGCTAGGATTGCATCTGAGTTTTGCCGGCAACGTGACCTACTCGAACAAGAAGTTCGAACGGTTGCGAGAGGTCGCTCGCCAAGTGCCGGAGAACCGCTTGCTGGTGGAGACAGACAGTCCGTACCTGGTCCCGCAGATTTTTCGCGGCAAGCAGCAGCGAAACGAGCCGGCAAACGTCATTCACACGGCGGCCTTTTTGGCCGACCTGCGGGGCGTGCCCATCGAGCGGTTGGCGGCTGCCACGACGGCCAACGCGCGGGCGTTGTTCCATCTGCCGGCTGCGACCATCTAGCCGCTGGCGCCCAGCCACGGCCCTACCGAAAAGAGAATCCTTCCTATGGCGACGAAACGTGCGCTCGACGTGGACTGGTACGACTATCCGCACTATTACGACATCGCGTTCCGCTCAGACACGCGGCGCGAGGCCGATTTTATCGAGGCGGCGTGCCGCAAGTATTGCCCGTTCCCGGCCCGGCGGCTGCTCGAGCCGGCCTGCGGGACGGGCCGATTGGTCGTCGAGCTGGCGGCCCGTGGTTATCGGCTCGCCGGGTTCGACCTGAACGACTCGATGTTGGCCTACGTTCAGAAGCGGCTGACTCGGCGGGGTCTTTCCGCGCGGGTCTTTCGTGCGGACATGGCCGACTTCCGGCTGGACAGGCCGCTGGACGCCGCGTTCTGTCCGGTCAATACGTTTCGGCATCTGCTGAGCGAGCAGGCCGCACGCCGACACTTGGAGTGTATTGCGGAAAGCCTTCGGCCTGGCGGCATCTACATTCTCGGCCTTCATCTGCTGCCGCACGATGCGGCCGAGGAGGACGGTGAGCGATGGACCGAGCGGCAGGGTCAGACGCAGGTCACCGTGACGCTCCGGGTGATGGAGACCGACCGTCGCCGCCGCGTCGAAAAACTGCGGGTGAACCTTCTCGCCCGGCGTGGAGGGCAGGAGTTTCGCGTGCGGCACGAGTTCCAGTTCCGTCTGTACACGGTAGGCCAGTTCCGCCGGTTGCTGGCCTCGGTCCCATCGCTGGAGCTGTGCGACGTCTACGACTTTTGGTATGAAATCGACGAGCCACAGCGGCTTGACGAGAATAGCGCCGATACGGTGTTCATCCTTCGGCGCAAATAGCCTGACTCGTGGCCGAATCGAGCGTCGTAGCGATCAGATTCTCGTGCGGAGTGGCGCAGACGCTCGTTACGAGTTGATCTCTTCGATCAGCTTTTGATCTTCCTCGCACAAACGTGCAATGGGGACGACGATGACTTTACCGTCCTCTTTTTCGAGCTTGACGTTGCCGTCTTCCACGCCGCGGAACTTTGCTCGGAGGGTGAACTTGCCATTCTTGCTAGTCCACGTGCGGAGCTCGTACGCCTCCTGGGACTTACTCTTCTTGTCGCCGGAAGAGCCGGCCTTTTTATCGTCTTTCTTGGAGCCGTCGTCGCCAGAGTCCTCCGTGGCGCTCTCGGTTTCTTCGATCGTGGGGAAGTTTCTGTCAAACACGCGGCTCAAGATGATTCGGAGGGCGTCGTAGTGGCTGCGGAACTTGGTGATCTCTTCCTTGAAGGCGGCGATTTTTGCCTCTTCAAGGCCAGAAACGCCGGTTTCGGTGGCCGTGGAGGTTGCCAGGGCGTTGTAAGAATCGCCAACCCGGTGCAACATATCGCCTTCTCTCATCAACCACCCGGTCAGCTCGATATTCACGGTACGGTCGCCGCCGAGCGTTTTAACTTTGCCGGCAAATTCAGTGTAAGCCGTGCCGAAAGCTTTCAAGGCGGCCGACAGCTTCTTGGCCCGAGCGTTTCTCCCTCTCTGGGGATTTCGCAGGTCCGGCTTGGGCACGGCCTCCATCTTCTTCTCGGCCTGCTCAATTTTCTTGTTGAAGGCGATCATCGCTCTGTTGAACGTCTTCCAGGTCGCCAAGGTATTGACGGGGTCGCCAGGCCCCTCGCCGCCGCCGCTCCCCGACTTGAGATAATTCGGGACCGGCGGCAGGTTCTTGTAGGGTTTGGCATATTTGCTTGCGCCCGTAAGCAACTTTTTCAGATTACGGGAAGAAATCGCAAAGTAGATGCCGTTGCCCCCAGGTGGAGCCCAGGTGTTCTGTCCGATGACTTCCCCCTTGGCGTTGAATAGAGGTCCCCCGCTATTGCCGTGTGAAATGGCAACCCCATGTTGGATCCACACGGCATCCATGTCGTAATGCAGGGCCTTGTACAACGCGGCGGCCATTGGCAACTCGGCCAATTGCTTTCCGATGCGGATCGTGGAGATCATTCCCTCGGTAAATGTCAGGGGGTAGCCGAGGGCCGACCCCATCGCGTAGGCGTGCTCGCCTGGGGACGGCAGCGAATCGGCCAGCTTCAGCGCCTTCAGCTTGCGTTGCTTGGGATCCATGTGGATGAGGGCCAGGTCCTTCCCTGGCAAGAACTCGAAGAAGCCGTCCGAGACATACCTCTTCTTGTCCTCGTCCGCCGGAAAGATGATCGTCACTTTTTCGCTGTCCTTGAGTTCGACGGCGCTTGCGATCACGTGATAGTTGGTGGCAATGATTCCCCGTTCTGCATCAACCACCAGACCGCTTCCCAAAGAACTCTTGCCGATATCGATCTCGACGACCGACCCCTTCACCTTTGCAAACAATTCTTGGCTTTCTTCCGCGCCAGCGACCGCCGTCCACGCCAGGAGCGTGGCCAGACCGAAGACCAACTTCCACACACGGGTCACACTCAACGTTGACTGGATCATCACCACTTTGCTCCGTCGGGGGACATTCATAACAGATAGTAGGTCCCGCTATCGCTAACCAGAAGAAAACCTACCCAACTGACTCGCCGTGGCCCACCGAGCGGTGTAGCCAAGTTCGGGGCCAGTCTAGCGTTGCTAGGAATTATTGTAGTCCTTCTGGCTGCCTTTGCAAGCTGCAGTCAGCGGTAGGATCGTGGGAAGTTGTGCCGATGGCGTGCTTTGTTCCTGGCTGTAACCTCTTGGACGGCATTGGGTTAATGTCGTCGCCGTTCGTCATGAATTGCTTTTCCGCGGACGCCGCTTCCTTGAGCCGAGAAAACCGGTCTCCCATCAGGCCGAACGAATCGCTAGACTACCGCACCTTATCTGGATGGATGGCTGTTCAAACCCCGCTGATTGGCTTTCACGTTTTTCGGCTATTTCCAACGTGATAGGTCCCGGTTCGGGAGGACTCTTGCCGTGTCGATGGTTCAGCGTGCGCTGCGGGTTGTGCAGATTGCTTTGATCGTTGGTGCGATGGTTTGGGTAGGTCCCAGGCAAGCCGTCGCGCAGGGCCTTGCTGCTCGTGATGCAACGACCGCCTATCCTTCGACGTACCCATCGACGAACACCCAGGTGTATCCGGCAACGGATCGGGCGGCCTACCCGTCGACTTCCGATCAAACGTCGTTCGGCCCGCTTGGCCCTTCGTCGCCCTACGCCGACGCGCTGCCCGGCATCTCCTCGGGGGTTGACGCTGGAAACGGGATCGGTGCGGCGCCGGCTTCGTCGCTTCCCGCTGCCGATCCGCTATATGCGCCGTACGGCAGTCCGGAGGCCACGAGTGCCTCGCGGTCGTTTGCGCGCAACGGCGGCGTCGATCGCTCGCTGCTCGGTGACGAGCCCTGGTCGTGGCAATTGATGCCAACGGGCCTGATGTACAAGTCGTATCTGGCCGGCTGGCGCGAGCCTCGCCTCGGGATGCAGATCGCCCACGATGCCAAGGAAGGCTGGCTCTGGGATTCGACCCTCGGAGGCCGCGTTGGCCTCCTACGCTACGGCACGGACAGCGAGCTTTGGCCCGAGGGCTGGCAGTTGGACATTGAAGGAGCGTCCTTTATTCGCATGACGCTCGACCCCGACCACGATCGCGACGTGCAGGCAATCGATTTTCGGGCGGGTATGCCGTTGACTCGCCGCGTCGGTCCCTGGGAAATGAAGCTTGCTTACGTGCATTACTGCTCGCACATTGGCGACGAGTACATGCTGAGCCATCCCGGTTTCACGCGGATCAACTACGTGCGGGAAACGCTTGTTTTTGGACTCGCGGCTTACCTCAACCCTGACTTCCGAGTCTACTCCGAGGCCGGGTGGGCGTTCCGCGTCGACGGCGAAGCCCAGCCTTGGGAGTTTCAGTTTGGCATCGACTGGAGTCCGGCCGAGCCGACCAATCGCTGGGGGGCGCCATTCCTTGCCGTCAACGCCCATCTGCGCCAGGAAAACGACTTCGGTGGCAATCTAACCGTTCGCACAGGTTGGCAGTGGCGCGGCACTTCCGGCCACCTCTTCCGCATCGGAATGCACTACTTCAACGGCCTGAGCGAGTTCGGCGAGTTCTACAACACCTACGAGGAACAGATCGGCTTCGGCATTTGGTACGACTTCTAACGACGCGCCGCTACTCGTCGTCTGGCTCGCTCTCGTCTTCATCCTCGTCAACGTCTTCGTCGTCGCCTTCTTCTTCGTCGTCGAAGTCGTCTTCAAAGTCTTCGTCGAAGTCCTCCTCGAAATCATCGTCGAAGTCGTCGTCGAAGTCGTCATCGTCGAAATCGTCGTCTTCTTCCTTTGGGGCCACGGCGAAGCACGTGCCCAGGCGTTGCGTCTCGTCGTCGTGCGCCGGGGCAAAGTCGGCTTCCGTCGTCGGCCACCACAGCGATCCAACTTCCCGCAACATAATTTGGTCCTCATTCATGAAGGTAGGAGGGCAAACACCGAACTCATCGGGCGGTTTCGGCCCCGATGGCTCCTGAAACGGCAACGTGGAATTGTGGACCACGACTACGAAGATGTCAACTGCCGCGATGGATGTGGACGCGGTCAAATCGTGTCAGCGTCTTTTGGGCCAGGTTGGGCCGGGGCTTGTGGGATTTCCTCTGTCTGTGGGGGATTGCCCATCCTCGATGGCATAGGCCCAGTTGCGTGGTACGCCACAGTTCGCTAGGCTTAGACATCCGGGGCAGGCAAACGTCTCTTCACGCTGCGCAAACCTTGGCTGGAGCGTGCTGCCATGCCTGTCGGGCGACGTGGTTTCACCTTGGTGGAACTCCTAGTGACGATCACGATTATCGGCGTGCTGGTGGGCATCCTGCTTCCGGCTGTACAGGCGGCGCGAGAAGCCGCCCGGCGGACCGAGTGCACGAATCATCTCAAGCAGATCGGGCTGGCGTTGCACGCCTATGCGGCCCTGTGCGGCGTTCTTCCACCGGGGTGCATTGTCAGCGTGGGCGGTTCGCCCGTGTGGAACCCGTGGACCGAAGCGTCGGTGTCTGGAGCGGCCCGACAGGGCACCAGTTGGATGTTGAGCGTGCTGCCGCACCTGGAACAGGCCAGCCTCTATGAGAGTTGGAAGTTTTCAAGCAACGTTCTGCAGAACGACGCTGTCGCGCAGCGTGACATCCAGGGTTTTTACTGTCCAACCCGCCGTGCGAAACTGCGCCCCAACGATTCTTCTCGGTTGCTGGCAGCCACGTGGACCGGCGGCGGCACCGACTATGGCGGGTGTGCGGGCGGGGGCAATGCGTGGGAGAACGATACCAGGAACCACGCATTTTGCAGCACGCCGCACGAGAGTGAACAGTGGTACAACCCTTTGCGGATTGGCATGTTCACGCCCAATGTGGCCACGGGATGGATGGCCGTTCAAGATGGCACGTCCAATACGCTGATGATTGGCGAGTTGCAGCGACTTTCGCCCGCGTCGGGCGCGAGCGGCTCGGCCCGGTACAGTCGGACCAGCCAGGACGGCTGGGCGCTGGGTGGCGTGGCCACGTTGTTCACGACGGCTGTCAAGGAGACGGGCGGCATTTACCAAACCGGCGGCATGAACAACAATTTTTTCGAGTCGCCCGGCAGCGAGCACGCGGACGGCGCGAACTTCGGCATGGCCGACGGTTCCGTGCACTTTCTCGGCAATGCCATCGACAAACAGTTGTTGCGCAACCTCGGGAGCATGGCGGACGGGGAAATGATCCGGCTGCCGTAGGGAGGGCGTTCCGGTCGTCGTTGAGTCATCAATGCATCGCCGCACATTGCTAACGTGGACTGCCGCCATCGCCTTTTGGGCCGTCGCGGCTTGTGGATCGGAGGGCGCCCTGCCCACGAGGTGCGCCGCCACGAGCTACGGAGCGGCCGGCCAGGTTTCCGGATCGCTGCACGTGCTCGACACGGGCAATGGACGCTGGATGGTCGATTGCGGCGCGGTGCTCGGCCGTGGGTCCACGGGCTTCGATCGGCCGCAGACGCTTTCGGACGATGTGGAAACGGTGAAGGCCCTGTTCTTGACGCACGCGCATGTCGATCATCTTGGCCGGTTGCCCTTGCTGGTTGAACGAGGCTTTAGCGGGCCGATCTACATGACCGAGGCGACCGAGACGCTCGCCGTGCCGATGCTTCGCGCGGAGATTCGCGGCAACCGCAGTCAGCCGCGACACTGGTGCTGGTCGAAGCGGCGGCTGGTCCGAGCTGAAACGGATGGCAAGCCGCTGTGGTGCCACTGGCGGCGCTGCAGGTACCGCCGTGAAATGGCGGACGAGACGGTCGAGAAAGCGACCTGCTCGATGCAGGAGTTGACGGACCGGTTCTCGCACGGGACGCCGGCGGTGCGGGTTGCCATGTGTCCCGAGTGCGTCAACGAGACCATCGATTCCGTGATGCGTTTGGCACGGTGCGCGAGGTACGGAATCCCGACGGGCGTGGCCGACGGCGTGCGAGCGACGTTTCTCGACGCGGGCCATTTGCCCGGCTCGGCGAGCGTTCTGTTCGAGGTGACGCTCGACGGACGCCGTCGCCGGGTGCTCTTCTCCGGCGATCTCGGCAATACGCTCTCGCCGCTGTTGAACGGACCAAAGCCGGCGCCGGCTTGCGATACGGTTTTCGTTGAAACGACCTATGGGTCGGCGCGACGTGGCCCGACCGTCAAAGAGCAGCACGCTGCGTTTCGACAGGACGTGGCCCAGGCGATTGCCGCGGGCGGCGTCGTTTGGATTCCTTGCTTTTCGATGGACCGCACGCAGAAGATCTTGTACGAGCTGCACACGGCCCAGCGTCAACGACTGATTCCCGAGAAGCTGCCGATTTACTGTCCCTCGCCGACGGCGCGCGAGGTGACGGACCTGTACCGGGACCACCAGCGAAACGGCTGGTTCACGCCGCGGATTGCGATCGACCCTCAGGCGTTCTCGCCGAACGAGGTGCGGTCAGCCGTTCCGTCAGCCAAACGGCTCCCACGTCCCTGTGTGATCATCAGCACGAGCGACATGCTTCTGACGGACTGGATGCGACGCCGCTTGGCCAGCCTGCTGCCCGAGCCGTCGACCACGATACTGCTCGTGAGCTATCAAGACCCCGAGAGCGTGGGCGATCTGCTCAAACACGGAGCAACGCAACTTGAGATCGACGGTCAGTCGGTTGCCGTTCGGGCGCAGGTCCGTTCGTACCAATGCTTCACGGGGCACGGCGACGCGGCCGACATCGACCGCTGGCTCGCCAATGTGCCGAAGACGGCGACGGTGGTCCTCGTGCATGGCGACAAGGAAGAGTTGGACGCCCGGGCCGCGCAGCTCCGAGAGCAGGGACGCGCACGCGTAATCATTGCCAACGAGGGCGCGTCGATCGACCTGACGTTATCGGCCGAGTAGGCGGTTGGAGCCTTAGACCAAACCGGCTGGCGCGGCCTCGATCGCTGGAATCGAGAGCGGAGATGGCAGACCACGCTCGGCCGGAAGAATCATGCCGACCTTCCGCTTGGCCTCTTGGGCGTGGATGTCGAACTGGTAATTGACGGCCAGTTCCATCCACAGGCAGTAAACGCCCGTCAGCATGGCGGCCAGAACGCACCCGAGAAACAAGGTGTAAAGCGTGCTGGTCTCGCGGGCACGCCAGAGTGCGTAAGGAATTAGGCCAAGACCAATCAGATACAGCGCCGTCCAGACGGACAACAGGCCCAGGCCGCTGCCGACAATGTCCCTGCTGGCCAAGGCGAGCAGGCCCAGCGGAATGACGACCAGTGCGACCACTTCGAGGATAAGCGGCAGTTTGCTTGGCTCGGTCTCTTCCTCCGCGTCTTCTTTCACGGCCTCTTCTGGCTTGGCAACCTCGGCCGCTTGTTCCTCGGCGGGCGGCGCTTCGGGGGGCGACTCGGGAGCGGGCGTTTTCTCGGCCGCAGTCTCGGCGGGCATCGCATCGGCCGCAAAAAGCTCGTCACCGACGTCCGCATCCAACGGCGCCAAGTCGTCAAAATTCAGATCATCGCCTTCGAGCTTGGCCACGTGGGGGCCCTCCAAGTCTGTGCATTCCGCCGAAACTGTCAGCAAGTCTATTATAGTTGGCCGCAGGGCACGATGCCAACAAGAGGCGACTCGGGGGCCGATTTGCCGCTGTCCGGGCGTTGGTCGGTTCCGCCATGGTCCTTAGGAGGGGTGGGGCTCGAAGGGCCGCGCGGCGGATCGGATTGCGGCCGAGTTACCAGTTTAGTTCGGCCGCCTCTTCCCAGTGTTCATAGAGCGTCTTGATAGTCGCCTGCTGCTCTTCGATCTCGGTCTTCACCTGCCGCGCTTGTTGGCCGTCGCGAAGCACCTGGGGATCGGCCAGGCGGCACTGCAACTCGTGAAGTGCCGATTCCCGCTCGGCAATCTCGTTCTCCAGGTCCTCGACCTTGCGGTACGGGAAGCGGCGTTTTCGGGCTGGCTTGGCCTGGCGGATTTGCTGGGCCGCGTCTTCTTGGGCAGGACACGCTGCGATCTCGCTCGGCTCGTTCGACCGACCGCGAAGCTGTTCGATGTACGTGTCGTAGTTGCCCTCGATGACGCGAATGCGCTCGGACTCGATGACGGCCACGTGATCGGCCACGCGATTGACGAAGTAGCGGTCGTGGCTGACCAGCAGCACCGTTCCGTCGAAATCGCGGATGGCCTTTTCGAGCGCGTCGCGGGCCCAAAGGTCCAGGTGGTTGGTCGGCTCGTCGAGGATCAGGAAGTTGGCCTCTTGCAGGGCAAGCCTGGCCAGGGCGGCTCGGCACCGCTCGCCGCCGCTCAGTTCGCCGACTCTCTGCATCGCACGCTGACCGGTCAGACCAAACCGAGCCAGCAGGTTTCGTCGTACGGGCTCGCCGATCAGCCTGTCGTCCGGACGAATCGCGTCGACGACCGCGGCGTCATCCGCCACACTGGTCAATTGCTGATCGAAGTAACCGGGCAGGACGCCCGTGCCGAGGTGGAGTTGGCCCTCATCGATTGGCAAAAGCCCCAAGAGGCATCGCAACAAGGTCGTCTTGCCGGAGCCATTGGGTCCGAGCAGGGCCCAACGCTGACCGCGCGTCACGTCGAGCGAGACGTCTCGAAACAACGGGCGGTCGAAATTCTTCCCGATGCGCTCGGCCCGAACGACAATGTCGCCAGATCGAGCGGCCGGCGGGAATCGCATGGGCGGCGCGGAAATCTCGCGGGGCCGCGCCACTTCCTCGATGCGCTCAAGCTTCTTGCGACGATCCTCGGCCTGCGCGTGCTTTTGGCCGTAGGTGTTGCGTCGGATGAAGTCCTTGGTCTTCTCGATCTCGATTTGCTGCTTTTCGTAGGTGCGGCGTTGGACCAGCAGCCGCTCATCTTTTTGCCGCCAGTAGGCCGAAAAGTTGCCCTGGTAAGCGTCCACGGTCCCGTCGAACAGCTCGAGGGTCCGATTGGCGACCTTGTCGAGGAAATAGCGGTCGTGGCTGACGACGATCACGGCGGCCGAGCTATCCAGCAAGAACTCTTCGAGCCATTGCGTTGCGTCGAGGTCCAGATGGTTCGACGGCTCGTCGAGGATCATGACGTTGGGCTCGGCCAGAAGGAGCTTGGCCAGCATCAGCCGGTTTTGCTCGCCACCGCTCAGCGAGGCGACCGGCTGCTGAAAGCTCGCACGCGAGAATCGCAGCCCGTCGAGGACCCGCTCGATGCGATAGTCGATGTTGTAGGCGTCTTGGCGGTGCAACTCGTGCTGGAGGTGGTCGAATCGCGCGGCAAGTCGTCTCTGCTCGGCCGAATCGGTCTCCACGGCGATCGACTCGGCGACCTCGACGGCCTCGCGTTGCAGCGACACAAGATCAGCCAACGCGGCCCGGGCCTCGTCGTGCAAGGTGCGGCCAGGCTCGAACGAGGGTTGCTGCTCCAGGTAGCCGACGTGCGCCGTCGGATGGACGCCGCAAGAGCCGGAGTCTGGTTCGTCCTTGCCGGCCAAGATGCGCAGCAGGGTCGTCTTGCCGCTGCCGTTGGGACCGACGAGGCCGACGCGGTCGCCCGGGCGAAGTTCAAAGCTGACCCCTTGCAACACGGGTTCGGGGCCAAAGCGTTTTTTCAGATCGACAACGTCCAGCAGAATCATCGGGGTGCAAAACGCAAGGAGGACGAAACGACTCGATGGTGTTCCTTCCCTCTGGCAGAGAATGGATGGCGCCACACGCAATGGTGCATTGTATAGGGTTTCGGCTTGGCTGCCCTCGCCCCCCTCGAAGGCTTTTTGGGGACAACGGATCGCTCGATCTGGTCGAATACTCGCGCCTGCTTTTGACGCTGGCCGCAGGATTCGTTGGAGGCGTGATAGATCGCCGCAGCGCGCTTTGAAGAAGCAAACCCTGGACAGTCGTGCGACGATGGGGTCATCGTCGGGAGTCGGATGATGGACGAAACGCGAGGGCATGGAGAGATCGCCGCAAGTGTGCGAGGCGTTGCTGGTGGAGGCCGATTTGCACCACGGCATACACCTCGTGGGTGGGGCATATTTTGCCCTGGTTACCCAATTTATTTGGCAACGTGGGGGATCTGCGCACGATTCTTGCCATTTCCCACATTTTTGGCCGGCCGGGGTTTGACTTCTCGCGTCCGGGCCTTCAAAATCGACGGTTTGTAGATGCCGGCAACTGGATGAGCCTGACGGTAAGGCAACCAGGGCGGCCTTGATCTTGAGCTTGAGAAGGCGATTGCGAGCGATGGGTGCAGCGGTTTTTCATCGGCGAAAGCGGTCGCCATTCGCGGCGCTTTGCCATCGGGTAGCTGTGTTGGCCAAGGTGCTTTGGGCATCGCCCTGGAGCGCGTGTGGGTTGTTCGTTGGCGGGCTTGGGATGCTGACCGGTGGCAAGGTCCAGAAATCTGGCTCGCTGCTGGAGTTCTGGGGTGGCTTTCTGCCCCTGTTCCTGAAACGGTTTCCGTTTGTCGCCGGTTCGCCGGTGGCTACGTTTGGGCATGTTGTGGTCGGCAGGACGCAACGGCATTTGGACGCGTGCCGACCACACCAGTTGATTCATGTCAAGCAGTACGAGCGTTGGGGACCGCTGTTCGTGCCGACCTATCTGGCGTGCTGGGCTGTTCTCTGGTGCTGCGGACGCCATCCGTACTACGACAATCCCTTCGAGCGAGAAGCCTTCGACGAGACGCCCGAGTGCGGCGGGTTTTCCTTCCAGCCTCGGTAACCACCTGACGCCGTCAGAGTTCGTACCCGCGCGACGGCGCGTGCCGATTCGAGCCGTGTATGGACGATCCTTGTGTTGCGGCCCTCTTTCCGCTGCCGCTGACGGCGTTTGAAAAGTACATGTTTTGGGATGACGCTTGCGATTATCCCATGACATTTGCAATGAGGCTCGGGCTGCGCGGCGAACTGCATCGCGAGGCGTTCGACGCGTCCATCGACGAAGCCCTGGGCCATCATCCGTTGTTACGGGCGTTGGTGAAGCCGTCGGGTCGCGGCAGCCTCGTCTGGAGGCTAAGCGACGCGCCGAGGCCCGTGGTCGACTGGGGGACGCCCGAAACCCCGATCGGCGACCCTCGGGGCGAAAGAATCGACCTGAGCTCGGAGGTGGGGTTTCGGGCTTGGGTGCGTCAAGGAAACGGCGCTGCCAAGGTGGTTCTGCAATTTCACCACGCCTGCTGTGACGCGATCGGCGCTCTTCGATTCATTGGCCACGCATTGGCTGGCTATGCGATTCACACCGCATCGGGGTCCGACCGTCCGCGGTTGCCTGTGTACGATCCGAGCACCCTGCTCCGTCGTGGGCAGTTTGCCGCGGAGCCTCCCGAGCGCGAAGCTCGATTTGGCGGACTTCTGAAAAGCGTTCGCGACGGTGCGCGGTGGATTTATCGGCGGCCGGTCGTTCTTCGCGCCCATGTCGCGGGCTCGCCCGCCAACGCTGCACGACCGGAGTTCCTGGAAACGCATCAGCATTCGTTCGACGCGCTGCAAACGAAGAGACTTCGCTCGGCGGCGTCGCGGCATGGGGTTACTTCCAACGACCTGCTGCTGCGAGATATGTTCCAAACCCTGCGCGAGTGGCGCGAAGGGCAAGACGCACGGTCGGCCAGTCGGTGGCTTCGGATAGTCGTGCCTGTCAACCTGAGGCCCGGCGATGACGCTCGGACGCCAGCTGCCAACGGCATCAGCTACACGTTTTTGACGCGCGACGAGGGTCGTTGCGGCGATGGCGATGCGCTGCTGCGCGGCATTGGCGAGGAGGCTGGCGTCATCACGCGGCGACGGCGAGCCAAGCTGTTCCTCCGGGGTTTCGAGATGATGGAACGCATCCCGGGCGCCATACGGCTCTACCTGAACAGGAATCGATGTTTCGCCACGGTGGCGCTGTCAAACGTCGGCGAAGTGAGCCGCCAGTTGGGAACGGTTTTTCCTTGCGAGGCGGGAAACGTGGTCGCTGGCAATGTGACGCTGGAGAGCATCTATGGGACGCCTCCGGTTCGCCCGAACACGCGTGCGTCCATCTCGATCGGCCGTTACGGCGAGCGTCTTTGGCTCGGTATTCGATGCGATCCGAAGGTGTTTTCCTCGGAAGAGTCGCGTCGGCTGCTGACGCGCTACGCTGATCGTGTTGGGAAGACGATGGACGAGGGAACGACGCGCTGAGCGCGGCCCGACCGCTTATGGCACGGCAGGCCGAGCCCGGCGGGTGAATCACCCTCGCTCCCAGTCCCTCTGCCGCAAGCGGGCGAGATGACCGGGCGTTTCGTCTAGTACGGCTTGTATCGGCCGGGGACGGGCATCGGATAGTTGCCGTCCTTGTCGGGCATCACGGGCGGCTGGGCGTCGAAGGCCAATCGGGCCGGCATCTCGTTGGGGCCCTTGGCCACGGCGTCGTCCCACTTGACGACTTTGCCCGAGTAGGTGGCCATGCGTCCGAGGATGCCGGTGAACGTGCTGGTGGCCGCGTGCCAGCCGTCGTTGAGCGGCAGCCCCTTGCGGATCGCGTTGATCAGATCGACGTGTTCTTGAGCGTAACCGTCTCCGCCGTTGCCTGGCAGCTTCTTGGTCGCCTTGGTTCCGTGGACGAACTGCGAAATTTCCTGCCAGGCGCCGGGCTGCTGACGCGCCTGGCTGAAGAGCTTCGTGCCGTCCTTGTAGGTGAACTCGACGAAGTGGTTGTCGTAGATCTGGCCGACGTGGCGATTGTCGCGGCAATGGCAACTGCCCATGCCGTTGGCCTCGACCGGATGATCGCCCATGACCCAGTTGCAGACGTCCAGGTTGTGGACGTGCTGCTCGACGATGTGGTCGCCGCAGAGCCAGACGAAGTGATACCAGTTGCGGACTTGGAACTGCATTTCGCTTTCGTCCGGCCTGCGATTGCGGACCCAGATGGGGCCGCAGTTCCAGTAGGCCCGCATGGCGACGATGCGGCCCAGCGAGCCATCCTGGATTTTCTTGACCGGAACGAGATATTCCTTGCTGTGGCGACGTTGCAGTCCCACGGAGACTTTGAGCCCCTTGGCGTCGGCCTTTTTGTTGGTTTCCAGCAGCGAGCGGAAGCCGGGCGCGTCGATGCAGCACGGCTTTTCCATGAAGACGTGCTTGCCGGCCTGGACGGCCTCGGCGTAATGGATCGGCCGAAAGCCTGGCGGGGTGGCTAGCAGCACGACGTCGGGCCCGGCCGCGATGGCCTTCCGATAGGCGTCGAGGCCGACGAAGATGCGCTCTTCCGGCACGTCAATTCGGTCGACCAGTTTCTTTTCGACGAGGTCTTCGTCCTTCCGCAGTTGCGCGAGACAGCCCTTGGCACGTTCGGCGAAGGCGTCGGCGACCGCGACGAGGCGAATGTTCTGGCAGGAGCTGAGACAATCCTTGGCCGCGCCCGTGCCTCGGCCGCCGCAACCGATCAGGGCAATCTTCAGCTCGTCGCCACCGGAGGCGTGCGCCGCTCGGGCGATATTCAAGCCGCTGGCGAGGGAGATGCCGGCTGCAGTCGCCGTGGCGCCCTTGAGGAAGTCCCGACGGGATGGATTCTTGATCTCGGCCATGAATGGTGCTCCGGTGGAAAACCTTAGGATAAAGTAGCTGACGCCGAAATGTCTGACTCGCGACTCGGTTTACTGCTTGCCGGCTTGCGCCTTCCGATAGTCGAGATACTCTTGCTTCTCATAGTCGGTGACATCGTAGCGGGCGGCCTCTGCGGCGCTCGGGGTTCGCAGCGGCCGAACCACGCGAAAGCCGACGAAGTTGGCGTCTGTGTGGTACCAGATACTCTGCGGAATCTGCGGATCTTGCGCCTTCCAGTCCTTGCTGGAACCGCGTCGGGCGGCGCTTCGCAGCAAGGGCGCCTCGTCGGTCCAGGCCCCGCCGCGCACGACCTGCGGATACGACTTGCTCACGGGGACGACCGTGCCGTCGGTCGCATTTCCGTTCAGCTTCTTGTAACGGTCGGCGACGTACTGGTCGAGGCACCATTCGCACACGTTGCCGTGCATGTCGTACAGGCCCCAAGCGTTTGGCTTTTTCTTGCCGACTTTGTGATACGCCTGGTCGCTGTTCTCATCCGACCATGCGTAGCCGTCCAGCTTGGCCGGGTCGTTGCCAAAGCTGTAGGCAGTGGTCGTTCCGGCGCGGCACGCGTATTCCCACTCGGCCTCGGTCGGCAGCCGGTAGTAGCGGCCCGTCTTGGCCGAGAGCCAGCGGCAATACATCTTTGCGGCGAACTGAGTCATGCAGACGGCCGGGAAACCATCCTTGCCCATGCCGAAGGTCATGTCGGCGTAAGGCAGCGTCGGGATGGCCAGGGCGTCCGCCTTTTTGTCCCAAAGACTCGGCGCGATCTTCTGGGCGGTCCGTCGCTGCTTGTCGAGCCCGAGGCCCCACAGTTCGTACTCGTCCCAGCGCACTTCGTGCTTGCCCATCCAGAACGGCTCGATCTTCACTTCGACTTGCGGTCCTTCGTCGGCCTTGCGTTCCTTTTCGCTGGCTGGGCTGCCCATCTTGAACGTGCCGGCCGGGATCGGCACCATGTCAAACTTCACGTCCGTGCTGATGAGCTTCTCGGTGTACGGCTTCATGCTCTGCTCGTCCTTGGCCTCCGAGGCCGGATTTTCGACCGGCTTTGGCAGCCATTGGACGGTCGGTTCGAGCGGCCATTCAAAGTCCTGAGGTTTCGAGCCGTGCGTCGTCTTGGGCTTTGCCGGTGTCGTGGGCTTCGCCGGCGCCGAGGGCTTTGCCGGTTCGGCGGCCCACGCCTGATGACCGACGGCCAATAATCCAAAAATGGCGAACAGAGCAAGCACGAGTTGCGGAGAACGTCGGCGGTGCATTACGCTAGTCATTGGCAGAAAACCTCGTATGTCAGTGACCAAGGTGAGTTGCCCGATGGTGGAAAGGCATTGTCTTGCAGGCGGGCTAGGACGTAACGGGTGGGCGTCGAGCGGCCGTGTTGCCCGCTGCGCCGCGATCGCGGCCCTGGTGGTGGGGTGGTCGGGTGGCGTCGGCACATCGGCGGCCCCCCCCATGAGGCGGTTTGAGTTCCACGGGACCGAGATGGCCGTGCCAATCAGGATTGTACTGTATGGCACCGACAATGCAACGGCAGCCCGTGCGGCCGAGGCGGCCCTGAGCCGGTTCCGTCAGCTCAACGGGGTAATGAGCGACTACGACCCGCAGAGCGAGTTGCGTCGGCTTTGCGAGGCATCGACCGAAGGCAAAGCGGTTTCTGTCAGCGACGACTTATGGCGCGTCCTTGTCCGTGCCCAGGGACTTTCGGAGCGGTCCGGCGGGGCGTTCGATGTGACGGCCGGCCCACTGGTTCGGCTCTGGCGCAGTGCCCGGCGAACCAAGGAACTGCCGCGGCCCGAGTCCATTGCGTCGGCCAAGGCGAAGGTGGGCTACCGCTTCATGCGACTCAACGCCGACAGGCACACGGTCGAGTTGCTCCGGCCGAAGATGCAGATCGACTTGGGCGGAATCGCCAAGGGATACGCGGTGGACGAGGCCCTGCACGTCTTGCGGCAGCGAGGCTTTGCGGCGGCCATGATCGATGCGGGCGGCAACCTGGGCCTGGGCGACGCTCCGCCCGACAAGCTCGGCTGGCGGATTGGCGTCGCGCCGCCGGACATTGGACGTCCGCCACGGCAGTACCTGCGGCTGTCGCGAGCGGCCTTGTCCACGTCCGGCGATCTTTGGCAGCACGCGGTCATCGACGGTGTTCGTTACTCGCACCTGATTGATCCGCGCACCGGCATGGCGCTGACCGGGCGCATGAGCGTTACCGTGGTTGGGCCCGACGGCTTGAGCACGGACGGCCTTTCGTCGGCCGCCGCCATTCTTGGCCCAGAGAAGGGCATGAAGCTGATCGAGGACACGCCCGGCGCGGCCGGGCTGATGGTCTCCGTGGTGGATGGCAAAGAGACGGTTCGCGAGTCGTCGCGTTGGAAGATGTTATCAAAGGCCGAGTAGTCTGAATGCCGAACGCGAACGAACGGCCCACAATTGGTCGTTGCGCAGCCAATGAACTGAGGCCGACCGTCGGAAGGCCGACGTTTGGGGTAAATATGCACGCTGACCAGTCCATTATCCAAGCAAACATCAATAGAAATACGCGAGCTCAGGCAATGCGTTCGGGCGGTGGCCGGATCAGATCACTCACCGACGCCGAATCAGCGTCGCGCCGTTGCAGTTGCGTGATGTTGTGCAGGCGTGTTTCGCCCCGGTTCCGCCGTCCTTTTCGGCCGCATTGGAATGCCGTCAGACGCCGCGTCCCAAGGTTTGTTGTCCCCGTCGGGTGAAGAACGCTTCTTGCAGCAACGGTCGATCAGTATCAAGAAGCTTGGCAACGCCAGGGCGCTGGCTAGGCAGCACGCCATGCCGATGGTCAACACACGGCCGAGACTCTGCAAACCCTGATGGTTGGCGATCATCAGGCTGCCGAAGCCCATCATATTGCCGAGCGAGTTGATAAAGACCGCGTTGGCCGTCGAGTTGCTAAGGCGGTATTCGCTCTTCGGATTCAGCAGGTCTGCGCGGCTGTTGCGAAACCCAAGATGAGCGGTCGTCAACGCTACTGCGGCGAGCGTGACTGCTGCGGCAAGAAAGATTGTGTCTTTGGGAAGCGGACGGCCCATTGCGTGACAACCCGAAGCGGCTTCGCCAGGCTCGACGATTCCGCCGACGGCGTCTGCTGTGTCCGTTCCTTGGACATGGATCTGCTTTCCAGAGATCGGGTGCGTCAGCATCCTTGGACGCAATAGCAGAAGATGAGTCGGATTGTAAAAAACCGAGATTGCAGCGTCAGTGCCGCACCGTTTGGCCAGGCTTCGGCCGCGCACGTTCCTGCAACGTGCGGGATGCCGTGGCGCTGCAATGTGACTTGATCTGGCGGCTGACTTTCAGTACGCTGTCATTATGTTCCTCTTGCATTATCCGCCGAGCCGTCGCCATTTTCTGGGGCTGGTTGCGATTCTCGTCGGAACGACTGTGGCAACGATGCCGCTGCTTCGCTGCTATGGATGCATGCGCGCAACGCCGACGAACGGCGAACTGGCATCAGTGTTCGACCACGGGACGGGATCGTTGCCGTTCGCCTTGCTGCGCTGCGATCGTTCGCTGCCGGAAGCGCTGCTTCATGCCGAATCGGCGGTGGGCGGCGGCGAGCTTCGGCACTCGGACTGCAGTCTCTCGTTGACGCCGAGGGGCGGTCCGTCAATCGGCCAATCGGTCTTGCAGCAGCGCCGTCTCGGCTGCCGACACTCCGCGTGTCCGCGGCTGACGTTGGAGGTGCTTTTCTGCACCAGGCAAACCTGATTTGCCGCTCTTGGCTGCAATGCTCGATCGAGTCCTGCATTGCCAATGAACCCTTCCGCGGCCAATAGACCGTAAACCCGGCTGTTTCGGCTGCGTTCGCGGCAGAAATTGGAACATTGACTGCGTCGGCGTCAGTAAACGCGATGCAACGCAGGATCGCTCCTTCCAGGCTCAGGGCCGGCGTCCGTTTGTTTGCTTCGCAGTCGGATGTGTCTGGCTCTTTGCACTCGCGAGCCGATGCCTGATCCTCTTGCGCCGATGCAACGCCCCTGTACGTTTTCAGCAACCGAAAAGAAACAAAACTTACTATGGCCAAAAAAAACTTCCACAACCGCAATTCGGTCTCTTCGCAAGCGTCCGCGGATGGTAGGACGGCGAACGGCGTGTCGCCGGAAATCGCCAACTTGCTCGTTAAGGTCAAGCAACTCCTTGAAGAACAGGCCCCGGAAAAGGCCATCGATGCCATTTCACGCAGCAAACTGTCGTCGCCTTGGCTTACGAACGCCATCGGCGTGTGTGCTATGCGTCTCGGCAATATCACACAGGCGGCGGGACTATTTCAGAGTCTCGTCGGGCACTCGGGCGTGATGCTGAGACGGGATACGCCGGTCGTGTTCAGGACCAACTACGCGACGGCTCTGCTTGCCTCGAACAACTTAGCTGGCTGCCTGAGCGTCTTGCATGAGATCGGCCACGAAGACGATCCGACCATCGTTCGTTTGCGAGCCGCTATCCGAGAATGGAAGCGAAGCCTCTCATGGTGGCAGAGACTTCGATGGTATTCCGGCGACAGTCCCAAGAAACCGGTGACGCTCGATTTCTCGTTAGGCGAACTCGATTGAGCCGATAGACACACGACATGGGCCGATAGGGCGTTGCGACCGTCGCAGACCTAGCGGAAGAGCGACCGTTGGTCGGGGCCCTCGGGCTCGGCGGGGCTGATGCCAAGATGCTCGCAGGCCGTGGGCGTCAGCTTTCGCCCTCGCGACGTGCGCACCACCAACGCGCTTCGCAAGAGATACGGCTCAACCTCGTCGATGAGCGTGTCGGGCGAGAGGTTCATCGTGTGGGCGACGGCCTCGACCCCGACCGGCCCGCCCTGGAAGACGCGACCGATGGTTTCGAGGTACTTCCGGTCCTGGGGATCGAGACCGAGCGGGTCAATGCCCTGCATCTCGAGCGCGTCACGGGCGACCCGGAGGGAGATTCGGCCGTCGGCCTTGCTCTGGGCGAAGTCGCGCACCCAGCGGAGCCGGTTGTTGGCCAGTCGAGGCGTGCCGCGGCTTCGGCCAGCAATCTCGGTGGCGGCCTCGTCAACGATTTCGACCCGCAACTTCCGGGCGTTGCGTGTGACGATTTCGGCCAGTTGCTCGACCGTGTAAAAGTCGAGATGCTCCCGCATTTGAAACCGATCGCGGAGCGGGGCCGAGAGCAGGCCGCTGCGGGTCGTGGCCCCGATGAGCGTGAACGGGCGGAGCGTCATGTTGATCGTTCGCGCGTTGACGCCTTCGCCCAGCGTCAGGTCGATCCGAAAATCCTCCATCGCCGGATAGAGAAACTCCTCGACCGCTTTGGGCAGTCGGTGGATTTCGTCGATGAAGAGCACGGACCGTTCTTCAGCGTTGGTCAGGTACGGGATGATGTCCTTCGGGGCCGCCAGGGCCGCGCCGCTGGCGATTTGAAAGCCGACGCCCAGGTCGCGCGGGATGCACATGGCGAAGGTCGTCTTGCCAAGGCCTGGCGGGCCGTCGAAAAGGATGTGCCCGAGCTGCTCCCCTCTTTTGGCGGCGGCATCGACGGCAATTTCGAGCCGCGCATAGACCTCGCGCTGCCCGACCATGTCCTGCATCCGCTGTGGGCGCAGGTCGCGGTCTTCGTCCTTGTACTCATCCGACGGTTGGAGGATCGGTTCCCGTGCCATAAAGGCCCAGTATAACGGACCGAGGGCCCTCTTGGACAGACAGGTGCGACCCTCGCCGACCGGCCGAGAGGGGTTGGCGAGGTGGCCGGTTCCGTGGCTACGGACAACGGACAGCGGCAGTGGCCCGAGAGAATCGACCGAGCTGGCCTGAAGCATCGGAGTCCTTTTGATGCCCGCGATCAGCGCAGGGCCGGCGGACGATAGACGGGGACTTTCGACGGGTAATATCTTTTCACGAGCGCCTGACTGATTGCTTGGCTCAAGTTGCCGTACCAGAAGTACACGTTTCCATGCGCGCCGCGATCCAGACACAATTGATATTGCGCGAGAACCTGTTGCGGCTCGCGGCTAATCATGGCCTTCGAGGTTCGCTTGTAGATTGACAGGCCAGGCACGATGCGGTCGAGCTGAGGATCAATCGTTTTCCACTCATCAATTTGCCGTGCGAGTTCACGGTCGTCCGACGTGTACGCCATGGGAACTACGAAGTCGATGATCCCTTCACGCAGCCAGTTGGGCCAATCCTGGCAGAGGTCCTCGGCCGTGGCTAGCGGTGTGAAGACGGCGGCGGTAATTTGCGCTTTGGGCTTGGCGGCCTTGGCGCGGCCGTACACATCGCGGACCAATGCGCTGACAGTCGACTTGCGATACTCGGCCCACTTTGTCATGCGAAGCGTTTCTTTCTTCGGATCGGTCTTGGCATTTGCCGGCAACGGCGCATAGCGCGGTTCGAATCCGTATCGCGCCGAAAATTCGTCCTGACAGCGTTTGCAGTAGCAGATTACGGGACTATGGTCGTAGCGGATGTAGTCGAAGTGTAGGCCGTCGACGTCGTACCGCTTCAGAACCTCGATCATCAGGTCGCTTTGGAACTTGCGGACGTCGGGTTTGCCGAAGTCATACCAAGCCACTCGCCCGTCGTTGTTTTTGATGGACCAATCGGGATGACGTTCCAGCACTTCGTGTCCGAGGTGCGAGTCGCATTTGCCATTGACGAACCAAGCATGGACCTGGATGCCGCGGCGATGGCATTGTTCAATCATATAGGCCAGCGGGTCGTAGCCGGGTTCGATATCGTTGGCCATGGGGCAAAGATCGCTGTGGTAGAAGGTCCGTCCACCCCAGTACCAGACCAGGAGGAAGACCGCGTTCAGATGGGCCGCGTCCACTTGTGTGATGCACTGGTCGGCCGCCGTCCGGCTTTTTACCTGGGAGCCCCACATCCAGATGCCTCGCAGCTCGGACTCTGCGGCTGCGGCCGGATTGCACCAGCCAATTGCCACGGCGCCAAGGATTGCTGCCGAGATGAGCCACACGGTGGGGCCGGTGAAGTTCTTCCAAGGCATGGGTCTTTCTCCAGTTGAGGTTGGGTCCGGTGAACTTCCAAGCGTTTTCCGGAAGATTCCCTAAGACAACTTGCAACGGATTGGGATCGCCGAGGGCGGCGGCTCCCTCTGAAATCACGAAGTCGGCGGCGGTGGGCCGGCGGTCAGTCGTGGCTGGCGTCCTGCTCCCGAGGCGTCAATACCTTCTCCACGGCCATCTGCATGTGTCGAAGCTTCGCGCGCAACGTCACGCGGCTCAGGCCGAGCATCTCGGCGGCACGATTTTGCTGTCCGCCGGCATTCCGCATGATGTGCGAAATGACGAGGCGGTCGAAATGCTCCAGTGCGCGCCGGTAGATGTCCGTTTCGCCTTTGGTCACGGCCGCTTCGACATACTCCCTGAGCGCTCCCCAATCCACGTCAGGCATGGAGCCGACATCGGGTTCTGGTTCCAGTTCGGCGTTGGAATCCCGATGCAACTCGCTTGGAAGGAACTCTGGAAGGATCGTGGGGCCTGCGGAGACGATCAGCGACTCGCGGACCACGCTCTGCAATTCTCGCACGTTGCCGGGCCAATCGTACTTCTCCAACAGCTCCAGAGCGTCGGGGGAGATCGACTGGACCGCCGTCCCGAGCTGCCGGTTGAAGCGGAACAGAAAATAGTGGGCCAACTCGGCGATGTCCTCGCGGTGCTCTCGCAGCGGCGGCAGGTGGATCGTGACGCCGCGCAGCCGATAGTAGAGGTCCTTGCGAAAGCGGCCGCGTTCGATTAGGGCGTCAAGGTCCTGGTTCGTGGCGGCAATCACGCGAACATCGGCCGTGATGGGTTCGCTTCCCCCCAGCCGCTCGAAGGTGCCCTCTTGCAGCAACCGCAGAATCTTGGCCTGCGTGCGCGGGGCCATGTCGCCGATCTCGTCCAGCAGCAGTGTGCCGCCGTGCGACTGCTCGAACTTGCCGATTCGCCGGCGGTCGGCGCCTGTGAACGCCCCGCGTTCGTGGCCGAACAGTTCGCTCTCCAAGAGCGGCTCGGGAATGGCCGCGCAGTTGATCGCCAAGAACGTGGCGCGGCTGCGGCGGCTGTGGTGGTAGATCGCACGGGCCACCAGCTCCTTGCCGGTGCCGCTTTCGCCGAGAATCAACACATTCACATCTTGCGGGGCAACGCGGCCGATTTGCTTGCAGACGGTCTGCATCGCGGCGCCGCTGCCGATCAGCCTGTCCGGCTTGTCCTCGGGACGGTCGCCGTCTTCGAGGATCATGGGCACGTGCATCAGCCGGCTGATGGTCAAGGCTTGACGCACCACCTGTTGAAGCTGGCTGGCATCCAGCGGCTTGACCAAGTAATCATAGGCGCCGAGCTTCATGGCCTCGATGGCCGTGTCGGTCGTGCCGTGTCCGGTAACGAAGATGATGAGGCTTCTGGAATCGAGTTGGCGGAGATCGCGAAAGACGTCGAGCCCCGAGCGGTCGCCCAGCCGAATGTCGAGCAAGATCACGTCGGGTGTCTCGTCGTCGGCCAATTGCAGCCCCTCGGCGGCGGTCTCGGCCCCGAGGACCTCGATGGAATCTTCCGCGAAAACCTGTTCGATGCTGAAACGAATGCTTGGCTCGTCGTCGATCACCAGTAATTTCGCCATGGACAGCCTCACTGCGGTGTTGAAGGGGTGCGAAGAGGAGCCTTCCCGTCGGATGGAGGGACGTCGCAGCGGGCCGTGCCGCGAGTTGCGTCATGACTCAACGGCAACTCCAACGTGAACACGGCTCCGCCCTCTGGCCGGTTGCGTGCCAGCAGCGTTCCGTGATGTTCCTCGGCGATGCGGTTGCTAATGGCCAACCCCAAGCCCGTCCCATGTTCCTTGCTGGTGACGAAGGGCTCGAAGATGCGGTCCAAGACCGACCGAGGGATGCCGGAGCCCGAATCCGACACGGAAACCCGACAGCCAGTCGTCTTGTCGTCGCTCGCATCGAGTGCGACGGACAGCGATCCTCCCTGCTGCATCGCCTCGATTCCGTTGAGCAGAAGGTTGACGAGTATCTGGTGGAGTTGTTCGGGATCGCCATCCACGATCACGGGCGTCTCTGGCAACTGCTCGACGACGGCAACGTTCTGATGCTTGGCTCGCCCTTCGACCAGATTCAACGCGCGGCGCACGGTGGTGCGCAAATCGTGACGCACGCGGTGCAATTCGGGAGGGCGGGCAAAATCGAGCAATCCTTGGATGGTGTTCTCCATCCTGGCAATTTCCTGTTCGACCACCTGAAGTTGCTTCCCGGACAATGCCGTTGGCGGCCGTTGCATTGCCGTTTGAATCAGCAGCTTGACGGAAGTCAGCGGGTTGCGAAGCTCGTGTGCGACTCCGGCCGCCAATTCTCCCACGGCTGCCAACCGCTCGGCGGACATCGCCTGATGGCGCGTCTGCTGGAGTTCTTCCATCACCTGCCGAAGTCGGGCCGCGACAGTTTGCACCTGCTGGTGCAACTCGGGCAGATCGGCCTGATCTTGCACCTCGACGGAGCCCACCTCGCGGCGCACGTTGCCGGTGGCGTCCCTCAAGGTGACGCTGATCTGCGAAATCGAGCGGCGCAGACCACGAGCGACCCACAGGCCGCACAGCACGCCCACGATCGGCCCAAGAATCATGAAGGCCAGCCGGATGACGTTCACCGCGGTGCTGAGCCGGTTGCTTCGCAGCGTCGACTCGGCGAGGATGCGTTCATTGAGGTCGGCGAGTTGGCGGCACGGTTCGGCCACGGCACGGGCTAGGCGGATCGTCTTTTCTCTCTCGGTGCTTTGCGGCGTCAGGATGCCCAGCACGCCGGCAGGCTTGAAGCGGGCCTCGATGTGATCGCGGTAAACGATGAAGTGCTCTTGTGCCGCTCGGACCAGAGCTTTTTCTTCGGGAGTGAACGAGGTTTTCTCGGCATCGTCCGAGTGCCGCTGAAAGGCCGATTCCAGCTCGGTCGCCTCGATGTGGGTTTCGCGTTGTTCTTTTCCCGTCGCTTCGACGACCACCGCTTGAAGTCTCCAAAGTGCATCCTGCATGGCCCAGGCGGCGCGAATCGTGGAGACGTTTTCTTCCAGAACCCTGGAGTGATATTCGTAAACGCGATGAACGTAGTGATTCGTGATGCTGCTGCCGGCAATCCACAAGATGCTGACGAGGATTGTCGGCCCTATCACTTTCTTCCACATGCGTGTGCTCCGTCTCATGGGGTCGAGACACGGAATCCCGACTATCGTTCGACAAGGGGACGCACCCGCGGCGCACCCGTGCTTAGCCTATTTTTCCAAAAAAGGTTACATTCGGCAATCGCCGCCTTTTACCTGATTGGCGATCGCCAGTGGGTGTGGAAAATATCTTTCCTTTGTGGTCAAAACGCTTGTCTTGAACCACATCCCTGCGTGGCCCGGTTCGCAGTGTCATCGGCACGATAATTCTTGGCTTGCCAAGGACTTGGGTGTGTCGGTGAGTCTCGCCGGCCACGGCACATGTCTTGCATGGGAGTTCCATCCATGCAAATGCTGGGTCACAACGAGTCGGACTACGCGCCGCCGCCGAGGAGCGAGACGGCCTTCGGTATTCGTCGCGCGGTTCGGGCGGACATCGCAGCGATCGTCAAGTTGCATGCCGTCAGCCTGCCTCAGTTTGATCTGGCAGACCCTGGCCCCGCGTTCTTGCGGCGATTTTATTCGTTCGTGCTGCGCGACCCGGAGGGTTTCCTTTTCGTCTCGGAGCAAAGCCATGCGGTCGCAGGTTTTGTGGCCGGGTTGGCTCATCCCGTGCAACTCTATCAGAGGGTCGCTTCCGGGAGGTTTCACATCTTTGCCTGTGCTTCCGCGTGTCTGATCAGCCACCCGGTTCAGCTGCCGAAGTTCCTGGCCGACCTCCGCAGGGCACGCGGTTTCAAGGGCCAGTCCAGCGATGGTTGCGAGACCGCCTGCGAATTGATTACCGTCGCTGTTCAGCCGCGGATGAGAATGCAGGGGCATGGAAAGGCCTTGGTCCTGGCGTTGGCCGAGGCAGCCAAGTGTCACAAGATGGCGCAAGTGTGTGTTCACGTGGGCTCCGACGACGGCGGGATGGCCATGTTCTATCGCAGCCTCGGATTCAAGCCGCTTCGCACCTTCAAGACATTCGACGCGCGATGGCTGGATGAGTACGTGTTGACGTTCGAGGACAATGGGATGGCTGGGCGATCCAGTCGCCCATGAGGACGCGGTTTGCGTCGGTTTCACGACGCGCTGGTTCCTAAGCGGTTGCCGTCCAACTCGGTTGGGCACTGGGTGAAAGCGTCTTGCCCTGGTGGACATGAAGTTTTCACGCCGCCCCCCCAGCGATTGGCAGCGGCGCGGGCCGTCTCTCGGAGACGCGCGTTTCGCAATGCGTTGTGCAGTCGGGACTTCGGAGGAACGGACGGGGCCGAACGCCGAAAGGCACATTTATTGCGATGAATCAAAGCCGGTTGCCAGACGTTGTGTCTGCTTCGGCGCTATTGGAGAGCCCGCTGATGTCCCATCGCATTCTGCTTGCCGATTCCGACCAGTTCTTGCTGGACCGTTGCCGCGAGTATCTCGAACGACGTGGTTTCCGTGTGATGACTGCGGCAACGGGCTTGGAATGTGTTGAGCGATTGCGCGACGGTGCGCCGGACGTCTTAGTGCTGGAGCCGTCGATTCTTTGGGGCGGCGGCGACGGGGTCTTGGCCATGATGCACGAAGAGCCAACGATCCCGAGGGTTCCTGTGATCGTCCTAACTTACGGATACGATCGCGGATCGCTGTATCGGTTGGCCCCGTATCGGATCGACGATTATCAGATCAAGCCGCTATCCGCAAGGCAGTTGGCCGAGCGCATTCGCGTGGTTCTTGCCTCCTATCCGCCCGCTGAAATTGGGATCGGCAACTAGCAACATGGATCACGACAAGCCGAACCACAAACTCGACTCGCACGATACGGAGCGGCAAGTGATGCCCGCAACGGACTGTCATCATCTGAACATTCGCGCGGCGGGGAAGACATACCGTCTCGATTTTCGACAGGCATTTTCGTTTGGCTACACATTGCTTCGGACCCGGAAGTTCAAGGATGCCGCCCGTGTCTTCGAGTCGATGGCGAACATTGGGGGCTCGGATCCCGCGGTGGTCACGATGTTGGCCTATTGCAAAGCCGGCTTGAGGGAATACCAGGCGTGCAGCGCGCTGTTGTGCAACGTATTTGTGGATGACGCGAGGCCCCGGGCCGAGCAACTGCACGCGGCGTTCGTCTATCTCAGCGTCGGCATGTGGACGGACGCCATCGACGAACTTACGAAGATGACGCGGAAGTGTCCTGATTTGCCAATCGTCTGTCTGCTGCTGGGCGACGTGTTGGCCATGCGGGGAAAACGCAGAAAAGCGATTCTCTGTTGGCGGCTGGCTGCTGCACGAGACCGCAAGGATGGAGCAGTTGCGGCCGTCGCCCGGCGTTTGATCTCTTCTCAGACGAGAACTCGCCCAAACCCCTGACCTAGGAGGCGACATGGCTTGGACAAGAGAGCGACTGGAAAACGCCGTGCGCGAGCGGCTTGGCGATGCCAAGCTTGTCGTGGTCGCCAACCGCGAGCCGTATATCCACGTCTACGAGGGGGACGAGGTCCGTTGCATGCGGCCGGCGAGCGGTCTGACGACTGCGTTGGATCCGGTGATGCGGGCTTGCGGCGGCGTTTGGGTCGCCCACGGCAGCGGCAACGCGGACCGCGCGATGACGGACGACCAAGATCGAGTGGCCGTGCCGCCGGAAGACCCGGCCTATACGCTGCGGCGCGTTTGGCTCAGCAAAAGCGAGGAACAGGGGTATTACTACGGCTTTTCCAACGAGGCCCTTTGGCCGCTGTGTCACGTGGCGTATATGCGGCCGCGGTTCAACTCCGGCGATTGGGAGCAATACAAACAGGTCAACGCCAAGTTCGCCGAGGCTGTCCTCTCCGAGGTGGGCGACGGACCGGCCATTGTCTTCGTGCAGGACTATCATCTCGCGCTTCTGCCCCGCATGTTAAAGAATGCCCGCGACGACTTGGTTGTCGCCCACTTCTGGCACATTCCCTGGCCCAATCGCGAGGTGTTTCGCGTCTGCCCTTGGCAAGAAGAGATTCTCGACGGCCTGTTGGGCAATGATCTACTGGCGTTTCACATCCAGTACCACTGCAACAACTTTCTGGACACCGTGGATCGCGCCTTGGAGGCCAAGGTGGACTGGGATCACTTCTGCGTTACCCGAGGCGGTCGCACGACCTGCGTGCGTCCTTTTCCGATCAGCATCGACCCGGAATTGGTGCGATCATGTTTGCCTCTTGACACGGCCGCCACGGAACGCCACCTCCGCCAACATCTTGGGCTTCGGAACGAACGGATTCTTGTAGGCGTGGACCGCGTTGACTACACCAAGGGCATTCCCGAGCGATTCGCCGCCATTGATCGGCTGCTCTATTTGCACCCGGAAGTGAAGGGAACGTTTTGCTTCGTTCAGATCGGCGCGCCCAGCCGCGTTCATATTTCCGCCTATCGGCGTCTCAACGAGGAGCTGGACGCGATGGCGGACGAGATCAACTGGCGCCACGGCCAAGGGACCTGGCGGCCGATCGTGTTCGTCAACGAGCACTATTCTCCCGAGCAGGTGTTCGGACTCTACCGGATCGCGGCCGGCTGCGTGGTGAGTTCGCTCCACGACGGGATGAATCTCGTGGCCAAGGAGTTCGTCGCATCCCGAGACGATGAGCAAGGGGTGCTGGTGCTTTCGCAGTTCACCGGTGCGGCCCGGGAATTGACCGATGCGCTTCTGGTCAATCCATACTCGGCGGATGGGTTCGCCGAGGCTTTGTATTATGCCTTGACGATGCCTCCGGCGGAGCAACAGCAACGCATGGCTCGGATGCAGCAACGGACGAACGACAACAACATTTATCGCTGGGCCGGAACGCTGTTGTCGGAGGCGAGCAAGTTGATGAAGACGCGGCAGACCGTGGGAGAGCTGGTATGAGGACTCTGATGCAGGAAGCATTGGAGCAACTGCTCGCGGCGCATCGCCACGGCGGTCCTTTGGTTCTGTTATTCGATTATGACGGGACGCTCGCTGCCATTGCGGAACGTCCGGAATTGGCCGTATTGCCTCCGAGCACCCGGCAGGCGTTGGTGCGGCTCATGCACCTCGCGAAGGTCGAAGTCGGCGTCCTCAGCGCCCGGCGACTCGACGACTTGAGAGCCGTGCTGGCGCTGCCGGGGCTGTATCTCGCGGGATCCAGTGGAATGGAATTGGACCTCCGGGGAACCCGCGTCGAGCATCCGCGGGCCAGCCAAGCCGCGGAGATGATCGATCGCCTGGCGAAGCGCCTTGGCGACGCGATGGCGGCCTACCGCGGCGCGTGGCTAGAACGGAAACGGCTGGCCCTGACGATCCACTATCGCCAGGTCGCCGACGACCTTCTGGAATCGCTCGAGATCCACGTGGCGCAAGCGACCAAGGACTTCGCGAGCGATGTGCGAACCGTACAAGCGCCGAAAGCCTGGGAGATCGCGCCTCGCTGGGGTTGGACGAAAGGCGACGCCGTTCGTTTGATGGTTGCGGATGTTGGCGTTCCCGACGGCGTCATCCTGTACGCCGGCGATGCAGCCAACGATGCCGAGGCAATCGATGCGACCATGGCGCTGGGCGGGATTGCTCTGGGTATTGGCCCCCATGCGCCAGCGGCTGCGAGATACCGCTTGCCCAAGCCCGTCGCGCTCGGGCGATTTCTGGGCAGCCTGGCGACGGCGTTGGAGGAGAGCGTGTATGCGGCGGACAGTTCAGAAAACGCGATCTCCGAAATTCTCTAAAACGGGGTTGCGAGCAATCGCACTCCGGACAGATCCATGTCACACCAGCAACCTAGCAAGCATGAATCGCTAGTCCAACGTATCAAGGGCTACCGGCGCACGCTGCAACTCATTGCCTATGAGATCCATGACGGATTCACCCAGCACGCCGTGGCGGCGTTGTTCCACCTGGAGGCCGTCCAAGAACACGCGGTCGACGGTGACGAGCGAACGTCGAATGCCTGCAGGGCGGCGGTCGGATGCCTGAAACGGAGCATCCTTGAATCGCGAAGGCTCACTGACGAATTGCGGCACGGCTCGCCGGAGATGTTCGGCCTCGGAACGGCCATTGGCACGCTTATCGCCGAGATTCACTCGAATAATGGGCCAGAAGTGGACGTGTGTTGGCGGGTCGACACCGACACACTGTCCGCTCGAGTGGCCCACGCCGTGTACCGCATCATTCAGGAAGGACTGACCAATGCGAGGAGGCATAGCCATAGCGAAAGAGTCCAAGTGCGGTTGACTGAGGAGGGCGAATGGCTGGTTTTGGAGGTGGAGGACTTTGGCGTGGGCTTCGAGACCGACGGCATCACGCAGGATTGCGTGGGATTGGAAGGCATTCGGCTTCGGGCCGCGTTGCTCGGCGGGGTTGCCGACATCCAGAGCACCCCCGGCTGTGGCACGACGATCTCGGTCCGATTGCCTCTCACGCGAAAATTACAGTGGACTCCGTGACGTGGCCTCGTGTTGCTGTCGCGATTTGCGAAGGCTGTGTGCACGATGTGGCCAAGGGGCGCGCTGCGAACAGCGTCAGAGTGAATGCCGAGGAGGTGCGTTATGAAACTGAACGTTCTTGCATTTGGGCTGGCCTGCGGACTGGTCTGGGGCCTTGGGGTCTTTTGTCTCGCTTGGTGGGTGATGGCCTTCGAGGGGGTGACCGGCGATCCGATGGTGCTCGGCCATCTCTATCGGGGATTCAATATCTCCCCGCTGGGTAGCGTCATCGGGCTCGTGTGGGCGACTGTGGACGGCTTCGTGGGCGGAGCGATCCTGGCGTGGTTCTACAACCGCTTCGCCGCTTGCCTGTGTCATTGCGAGCGGCCTACGGAGGGCGGCGACGGCCCGCGCCGTTGACCGCTGGGTTGATCGCCGCTGCCCGTTGCAATTGAAGTCCTTGTCGTATATGCTTTACCGCTTGTCTGGAATTCATGGCGGTGAAATCCGCTCTTAGCTGCATCCACTCGGGCCGAATTCTGGACCACAGGCGTCTTGTGTGCGATGACGTAAGTGCTTTCTGAGAAAGCACTTAGAGGCTGTAGCTCAGTCGGTAGAGCAACGGACTTTTAATCCGTAGGTCATGGGTTCGAGTCCCATCAGCCTCACTTGCCGTCTGACCGGCGGTTCGCCAACGAGAGCACCTCGTGCAGGGGGCCGCCACGGGCGGCCAGCGCGTCGACACGGCGCGTCATGGCCGGATCTTCCACAAGCGGCGGTGCATGGTGCGGCTTTAGTCGGGCGTCGATGACCAACGACCCGTGGCAGCCCCAGTGTTTGTCCGCCACGAACGGCTGGATGCCAAGAATGTCCGTGGCCGGATCGCTCCGGGTGAAGGTCGTCCAGAGAAAGTTCTCCAGCGATCCAGCGGCGAAGTCGCTCTCATCGACGATCACGACCAGCGGAAACTCGTTGATCGCGTCCCGGCGAGAATACTGCTCGCAAAATCGCACGACGGTCTTGTCGCGTGCCGTCGGGCTGCCTGATCCTTCGACCGTTGCCGACGGCCCTTCCACGACGAGCACTCCCGGCATCGCCACGCGCGGCCGGCGGAAGCCCAGCGCCTCGGGCAGCATCATCGGGTCATCCAGCGTGGTCGGCAGCCTCCGGTTGGCCGGGCCGGCCGCACAGACGACGACCTTCGAGCCCTCGTTGAGCCGCCCGCTGCTGTAATCGAGCGTATCGATCGTCGTGCAGGTCTGGAAGTGCAAGTCGCGACGCCAATCGACCCGTTCGAGCACATGGCCGAAGAACTGCGGCACATTCCGAACGTCCAATGCCGGATCGTCCTCGGCGGCAACAATCCAAAGATACTTGGCCAGCGACAACTGTCCGTGGCCCAGCAGGGCGTTGGCCAGCGTGAGCAACTCGCGTGGCCGGCGTGGTTGATCGTAAGGCAGGTAACGCTCGCTGCCGATGGCCAGCAGCAGCGGATGCACGCCGGCCGCGTCGACGGCGTTGACGGCCCTGACGCCCGGAATCTGACGGGGAACGACCGGCCCGACCAACTCATGGATCAGTTCGCCCAAGATCGAATCTTCTTGCGGCGGGCGGCCCACGACCGTGAAGGGCCAGATGGCGTCGCGGCGATGCCAGACCTTCTCGACTCGCATTACCGGGAAATCGTGCGTCAGGCTGTAATAACCCAGATGATCGCCGAAGGGGCCTTCGGGCTTGAGTTGGCTGGGCTCGATGAAGCCGCTGATGCAGAAATCGGCTTCGGCATGGATTGGCAACTCGCTTCCACGGCAGATCATCGGAACGCGGCGACGCCCCAGCACGCCGGCCAGCGTCAGCTCGCTCATTCCCTCGGGCAGCGGCATCACCGCGGCGACCGTCATGGCCGGCGGCCCGCCCAGGAACACGTTGACCCGGAGCGGTTCGCCGCGGCGCATGGCGGCGGCGTGATGCGCGGCGATGCCCCGATGAAGCTGGTAGTGCATGCCGACTTCGGCGTCGGGCTCATAGCGGCCGCCGGAAAGCTGCACGCGATACATGCCCAGGTTGCTTTCGGCGAAGCCTGGAGCGTCAGGGTTCTCGGTGTAGACTTGCGGCAGCGTGACGTAGGCGCCGCCATCGTTGGGCCATGATCTGAGCCGTGGCAGCCGTTCGAGCGTCGTCTCGCAATGCAACACGGGGCCCGAGCGAACGCGCCGCGGTCTGGTGAGCAGGGCCGACCAGGGCGTCTTGAGGTACAGCCGGGGCCGCCGCATGATGTCGGCCGGGTCGACCTGCAGGGCGACGAGTCGCCGCAACCGGTCGAGCGAATCGCGAAAGAGATACCGCACGCGGTCCCTCGTGCCGAACAGATTGCTCAGCATAGGGAACTGGCAACCGACCACGTTCTCGAACAGCAAGGCCGGCCCGCCCGCCCGAAACACGCGCCGCTGAATTTCCGCGATTTCCAGATTCGCATCGACGGGCGTTTGCACCCGCAACAACTGTCCACGGGCTTCGAGATCGTTGACGCACTCACGAAGGTTGCGATGCATCGTGCCTCGGAGAGTTGGACAGCCGACCGGGCGCGGCCAATGGAACGTCGGGACGATCGCCTAGGCCTTGGACCATTGGTCGCGGAGGAAGGCGAGCGACTTGGGAATCTCGACCTTCGGCTCCGACGGCGCTCTGCATTCAAAGCTGCAATAGTCTTGAAAGCCGATCTGTTTGAGGCCGCGGAACCCTTCGACGAACTGCCGCTCGTCTTGGCCCGGGAGGCAACGGGTGCGCGAGGCCAAGTGAACGTGATGGACCCACGAGCCGCCCGAAATGAAGGCCCCCAGATCGCTCGTTTCCTCGATGAACATATGGAAGAAGTCGCCCATGACGCAGATGCCAGGGCTTTGGCAATCGCGCGCGATCGAGGCCGCGTCGGCCACTTGCCGCAGGAAGAACGCCTCTTTGCGATTCAACGGCTCGAGCAGAACGCGGCTGCCTACCTTGACGGCATGTTCGCCGATGGCCGGCATCGTGTCCAACAGGATCTTTCGGATCTCCTGGTTGGTGAGCTTGGTTTCCGAGTTGAATGCGGGCACGAAGATGACGCCGGTCGAATGCAGGGCGGCCGAGGAGGTCAGCACTTGCTTGAGCGCCTCGCCGCCGGTCTTCCGTTCTTCGGCGACGGGCGAGACCAAGGCGCCCTTCAGCGAACCCCAGCAGATGGCGCTGCACTTCAGCTTCGTGTTCTTGAGAGCGTCCTCGTACTTCTTTTCGTGGCCGACGATGTCGCCGTCCAGTTCGACGGCGTCAAAGCCCCATCGCTCCATGTTGGCCAGTTTCTCGGCCAAGTCGCGGCCTGGAATGACGGCGAGCTGGCTCGACAGTCTGAGTTGAGCGGGCTCGGTGGCTGTGGCTGGCTGACCGCTGGAGGGCGCCTCGCTCACCGCATCCGAACCTGGTTCTTCGGCGGCGGCGAACCGCGGCAGAAGCGTGACCCCGGCGGCACAGGCCGCCCCGCGAGCCAGGAACCCTCGACGGGTAACGTTCATCGGACGTTCTCCAAAGGACGGCTGTTCCGAAGGCGGGCTAAAACGCGCATTTCACTTTACCGCATGGCCCCATGCAGTTCAAGTGTGCGCGGGCGGATGTCTGGGGGCCGCAAGGTGGGTGCCCACGGCCAAAGCTGGCTGCCGACGGGCTAGCTATCGCTCATCAACCCCCGACGCCACGCGACCAGCTCGCGAATGATTTCGTCCAGATTCCACTGGGCCTGAATTCCCACGAGCCGCCGCAGTTTGCCGAGATCGGGCACTCGGCGGCGGCAGTCCTCGAAATCGTCCCCGTAGGCCTCCGCGTAGGTCTGGAACTCGATTCGCGGGGACTGCCCGCCGTTTTCGCGTTCCACCGCTCGAACCACGCGCTCGGCGAGCTCCAAGATGCTGACAGGCTGGTCGCTCCCGATGTTGCAGACGCCGCCGACGGCCTCGGGGCAGGCGACCAACGCCAGGATCATCCGCACGATGTCCGACACATGGGCGAAGCACCGCTGTTGCCGGCCATCGTCGTGGACGATCAAGGGCTCGCCGCGCAAGGCGGCGTCCACCAATCGCGGCAGCACCATGCCGTAGGCCCCGGTCTGTCGCGGGCCGACGACGTTGAACAGCCGGGCCACGACGGCCGGCAGGCCCCGCTCGCGCCAATAGGCCAGCGCGAGAAACTCGTCAATCGCTTTGCTTGCGCCATAGGACCAGCGTGGCCGCGTCGTGGGCCCAAAGACCTGATCGTCTTCCTCGGTCCATTGCGACTTCGGGTTCTTTCCGTACACTTCGCTCGTGCTGGCCAGAAAAAACTTCACCCGCTTGCCTGCATCTACGAGCCGGCCGAGCTGCCGCAGAATGAGTTCGGTCGTATAGATATTCGTTTCGATCGTATGAATCGGGCTTTGGGCGATCAGCCGGACGCCGACCGCGGCGGCCAGATGATATACCTCGTCGGCGTCGGCCACGAGTCGGCTGACCAGTTCCTCGTCGGCGACGGAGCCCTTCGTGTAGCTCAGCCTTGGGTGGTTTTGAACGGCCGCCAGGTTCTCGATCCGTCCGGTGGATTCATCATCAACAACCGAGACGCGATCTCCGCGAGCCAGCAGCGCCTCGACCAAGTGACTGCCAATGAAGCCCGCCCCCCCCGTAACCAAACAATGCCGCATGATGAACCGACCTTCCACGATGGCGCCAAGGAACCAGCAGCGGCTGGCTCCGAACAGAAACGCTCTCTTCCATTGTAGTTAGCGAGAGCGCGCCGTCCAAGAGTCTGTCTTTGCGGGCGTCGTGGCACGGCGAGACGCCTTTTGCCACAGGAGCCGTCATGCGTGCACCGGGGACTCGGTCAGCCGCCCCCGCAGGTCGGCCTTAGTGAACGGTCCTCGTTCGGCGATGAGTTGCCGTGCGGCGTCTACGCGTTCCCGGACGTTCCACAGCAGCACGCCCCGCACGCGGCCATCGCCGAGGTAGTAGACGATGCCCTCGTGGAATGGTGCCTTCCAGTCGGCCACCATTTCGAGCCGCGTGTCGAGCAGCCCGACCGCTTCGTAGCCCAAGTCGAACAAGTCGGAGTAGAAGAAAGGCAGATAGTCGTAGTGGACGGGTTTGCCGGCCATCGAGCGGCCGGCCGACGCGCCCATCGCGTTGGCGTTGTCCTCGTGCTCGACACGAAGGTACTGTCCCAGCGTCGGGTTAAAGAACTCGGCTACGTCGCCGGCGGCAAACACGTCGCGATCGCTTGTCCGCAACGTCGAATCCACTCGGATGCCGTCGCCGAGGTCGAGTCCGGCCTGACGAGCCAACGCGACGTTCGGCTGGATTCCGATTCCGGCGACGACAACGTCTGCGACCAGCTCCTGCTCGCGGCCGTCCCGATCCGTGCGGGTGCGCAGGACGGTTCGATCGTTTCGGTCGAAGACTCCCAGCACCTCCTCCCCGCTCCGCACGTCGATCCCCTTTTGCCGGTAGAGGTCGTTCAAAAACTGGCCGAGGTCCGCCGGATACCGTCGCCCGCCGATGGTCGCTTCGGGGAAGACCATCGTCACTTGGCAGTGGTTGAGGGCCATCGCGGCGGCGATTTCTGAGCCGATGAACCCGCTGCCTACGACGACAAATCGCTCCTTTTCGTGGGCTAACCGGCGCAGCCGGTGGTAGTCGCCGAGCGTGCGGTAATAGATTACCGAGCCGGCGTCAGCCGGCAGCTGTCGCGGTGTGCCTCCCGTGGCCAAGAGCAGCTTTTCGTAGTGGTAGATGTCGCCCGCATCGTCACGGACCTGCTTTCGCTCGGTGTCTAGCAGTTCAACGGTGCGTCCCAGGCGAAGCGTGGACTCTTCGGTGGCCGCCGAGCACCAGATCTGTTCGAGCGGCCATTCTTTCCAAAGGCCCTTGCTCAAGGGCGGCCGGGCGTAGGGCGGATGGATTTCGGCGCCGATGACGCCGATCGAGCCATTGGGATCGACCTCACGGATGCCTTTGACGGCGGCATCGGCGGTCATGCCCGCGCCGACGATCAAATAGCGGTAGCTGTGCATACCGCCGCCCCCTTCCTGCCTCTCGTTTCCCGCCACAGTATTCTAGGGTGCCGAGGCAAGGGCAAGGACGCGGAGCGACCGCCGAAGGCAGTTCAAGAAAAGGCAAGCGGGAAGTCCGCATGACGACGGACTTCCCGCCTTGATCGCAACGAATTGGACTTTGAACCGGACTAGGACTTGGCGTCCTGGTTGGCGGCGCCTTCCTCGACCACGGCCGGAACGACCCAGACCTTGATTTCAGCCTCGATCTCGGCGGCCAGATGAATGGCGACCGTGTAGAGTCCCAGCTCCTTGAGCGGTCCCTTGAGGCGGACCTGATCGGCCGCGATGTGCAAGTTGTTTCGCTTCAAGGCGTTGGCGACTTCGACCGCGCCGACGGAGCCGTAGAGGTGCCCTTCGTCGTTCGCATTGGCTTCGATCGTAATGCTCTGGCGTCCCAGCTCGGCCGCCTTCAACTGCAACTCGGCCAACCGGGCCTTCTCGATGGCCTCCAGTTGCGCCCGATGCTTTTCGACCATCCGCTTGTGATGGTCGGTGGCGAACGTGGCCAGGCCGTGCGGAATCAGATAGTTCATCGCGTAGCCGTGCGCCACCTCGACCACGTCTCCTTGCTTGCCAAGGTGCTCGACGGGCAGGACGAGCAGCAGCTCGACGCCGCCGTGGGGGCCTTTCGGCAGTCGCTTGATGCGGCAGGGCGCCGTGGATGTCTTGTTCGATTTCACGCGAGGCATCGCTGTCTCCACAGAATGGTGCGGCACACGCCGTGCGCCGTCTACGTAATTAGAAAGGTATGTCGTCGCCGCCGCTAGGCTCCACGGCCGACGGGGCATCCGAATAATCGTCCGGCGGGGCCGCTTGGCTGTATTGCGATTGCTTGTTCTGATTGCCCTGGCGAGTGGCCGGGCGCTGACCGCCGCCGCCTTGGCCCTTCGCCCCGATCAGTTGCATCCGGTCGCACGTGACCTTCAGCTTCGACCGCTTTTGACCGTCTTGGCCTTCCCACGAGTCGAGCCGAAGCCGGCCTTCGATGAACACGGGCGAGCCCTTGCTCAGGTACTCGCCGGCCACTTCGGCCGTTCGACCCCAAAGGGTCACGTCGACGAAGACGGTATCCTCGACCCACTCGCCGTTGGCGTTCTTCCGCTTTTCACTGACAGCCAGCCCGATGTCCGACACGGCCGTACCGCTCTGCAAATAGCGCAGCTCGGGATCGCGCGTCAGATTGCCGATCAGAATGACTCGGTTGTAGCTGGCCATCGGAGCCCCCTACTCCTCTTCCACAGCGATCTCGACCGTCGTTTCGTCCACGACGACCTCTTCGACCGCCTTTTCTTCCGAGTGGGTTGGGATCGGCGCCGACTTGGCATGGGTTACCACGGCGTCAACGATTCGCGGATCGACCTTCAGGAACAACATTCGGAGGATGTCGTCCGTGATGTGGCACTGCCGCTTGAGTTCGTCGAGCCGACTGGCGTCCAGACGGAAGTAGGAAAGCCAATAGGTTCCCTTGCGTTGTCCCTTGATGGGATACGCCAAGCGGCGTTCTTCCCAGAGACGGCTGACGAGGACCTCGCCGTCGAGCTTCTCAATCATGGCGGGAATCTGGCCCGAAACCGTTTCCGGATCTCGTCCGAAACGGTTGGCGTCCAGAATGAACATCCCTTCGTAGACGTTGGCGGCCAATGCAAAACTCCTGTTTGGTTAGCTCTCCGCTGCGTGTTTTCAGTCGCCGGCTTTCAGGCAGCCGATTGCTGGTGGCTGATCGCTAATTGTATTGATTCATGCAGAATTCGATGCCCTTGCGGGCCCACACGGCCACGGCCTCGGCCGCCACCACCACGGCGTGCTCGACGAGCGGCGTTTCGTCGGCTCGAAACTTGCCCAACACGTAGTCGGCCCAGTTCCAGCCTTCCGGCGCCGCACCAATTCCGAGTCGCAGCCGCGAAAACTCCTCCGTACCCAATCTCGCAATAATATTTTCCAGCCCTTTTTGTCCGCCCGCCGACCCGCTGGCCCGAAACCGCAGTTTGCCAACTGGCAGGTTCAGGTCGTCGCACAGAACCAGCAGCTCGTGGTTCGAGAGCTTGTAGAAGCTCATCGCCTCTTGAACGCTGGTCCCGCTCAGGTTCATGAAGGTTGTGGGACTGAGCAACAAAGCCTTGGCGTCGTTTGGCAAACAGGCCTCGCCTGGCTCCCGAAAGTCGGCCTCGACCACCTCGCCATGGAACCGTTCCCGCAGCGGCGTCCGGCCAAACTTTCGAGCCAACTCGGCCAGAATCAGGTAGCCGACGTTGTGCCGCGTTCCCTGGTAACGGCGGCCCGGATTGCCCAGCCCTACAACGAGCTTCATCAGTTGTTTCAGTCCTCCTTCGCTTCCTCGCCCTCCTCCGACTTGGCGCCAATGACTTCCGGCTCGCCCGGGGCCGCCTCGGCAGCACCCTCTTCCGGCATCTCGACAGGAACGACGCAGTGGACCACGACTTCTTCCAGATCGCCGGCGAGGATCTTGGCCCCTTGCGGCAGCTCCAGGCTGCCCAGGTTGATCGATTGCTCCAGGGCCAAGTGATTGATGTTGACCGCCAGTTTCTCTGGAATGACAGACGCCGGGCAGGCGATTTCGACCTCGTGAATCAGTTGGACCACGACGCCGCCCTCGCGGACGCCCGGGGCCTCGCCGCGCAGCTCGACCGGCACGCGAATCTCGACGATCTCGTGTTCGGAAATCCGCGTGAAATCGACATGGACGATGTGCGTCCCCCACGTATCCCACTGCAAGTCTCGGATGAAGGCCGACTCGCTCACCGCACCGGTCAACTGGACCAGACGACTGCCGTGCCGAATGGCGGCCGTCAGCACGTCGGTGGCCACGCTCAACGGCACGCACTCCAATCCGTGACCATAGAGAATGGCTGGAACGTGGCCGGAGCGACGAAGCCGCCGGCTATTGCGTTTTCCTTGACTGTTGCGGGATTGAACGTCCAACTGTAGCGCCATAGCGTCCTCAATCTATTGCTGGCGGCACGCGATTCGTGCCAACCTTGCCCTTATCGCGGGCGTGCAGTCTTCTGTTGCCCTCACCTACGTGTGCGGGCTGCCTCGGGGCGAATCTCTGATTTTCCCGTAAACGGCCCGAAATGCAACCCCAGGCACCCAAAAATTCCGCGTTCAATTGCCAAACGGGTCTCGTTCGGGCGTGGGCCGTTCAGTTGGCACCCCCCATCGGGTACAATTGGCCCATGCAAACCATCTATCTCGACCATAACGCCACCAGTCCAATCCACCCAGAGGTACTGGAAGCCATGTCCCGGTGTTGGGCACAGGGCTTGGCGAACTCGGCCAGCCAGCATCGGCCCGGTCAGCAAGCCCGCCGCGAACTCGACGACGCCCGCGACCGAGTTGCCGCCGTCCTCGACATCGATCTGTCTTCAAACCAGGACCGCCTCATCTTCACCAGCGGCGGGACGGAAGCCAACAATTTGGCCATTCTTGGCATCGCCCAGGCCGGCCCGCCTTGCACCCCGGTCAGCGGGTCGCAGGCCGCAGGCGGCACGAAGACCGGTCCATCTCGTATCGTCATTTCGGCTGGCGAACACCAAAGCGTCATCGAGCCGGCCGAACATCTTCTGGAACAGGGCTGGCGCATGGACACCCTTGGGCTGACTCCGCAGGGCGTCGTCTGTGTCGATCAACTGACGCCGCTCCTCACACGCGACACTCGCCTGGTGAGCGTGCTGCTCGCCAATCACGAAACGGGCGTTCTGCAGCCGATTGAAGAGTTGGCCGCCCGATGCAATGCGTTATCGATTCCGTTGCATACGGATGCGATTCAAGCCGTTGGCAAGATGCCGGTCAGTTTTCGCCGGCTCGGCGTTGCTGCGATGAGCGTTGCCGCTCATAAGTTTGGCGGCCCGTTGGGCATCGGCGCCCTGGCCGTCCGTCGCGATGTGGTCGTTGCGCCGCTCATGTTCGGCGGCCATCAGCAAGCCGGCCTTCGGCCCGGCACGGAACCGGTTGCCCTGGCCGTCGGCATGGCCGTCGCTCTTGAACGGGCGCAAAAAGAGCAAGCCGAGTCGGCTCGCCGGCTTGCTGGGTTGCGTGATCGGTTCGAGCAATCGCTGCGAAATGCCTTGCCTTGTGTCATCATCAACGGCATCGAAGCCGCGCGACTGTCGCAGACCAGCAGTGTTGCCTTCATGGGTCTCGACGGCGAGGTGCTACGCATGGCGCTTGATCTGGCCGGCGTGGCGTGCTCCGTCGGCGCGGCCTGTTCGAGCGGCTCGACCGAGCTTTCGCCCACGCTGCGGGCGATGCAATTGCCCAAGGAGCGGGTGGCCTCTTCGCTGCGATTCAGCCTTGGCGCGACTACCACGCAGGCGGAAATCGACGCGGCCGTTTGCCGAATCGCGCAAGTGTGCCGAGAGCTTTGCGACCTCCCCTGAGAAATGGCGGGTCTGGGCCCCGGTTCACCGGCCAAAAAGAGAGGCGGCCCCTGTCGCCGGTGTTCCGCGTCATTGCCGGAAACCGGCGACCGAAGCCGCCTCGTGCTAGGTCATCGGCCAGCGTGGCAACGCCGGCATTGCGTCACGGCGTCAGCGCCTTGACCGTATTTCGGATCGGCTCGCCGGGGACATAGATTCGCGGCGCGCCGAAGATGCTGTGGCCATAGCGGCCCGCCACACAGGCAGTGCATCCGGCTGCCGGATAGTAGGTCGTGTAGCGGACCGGCGCATAATAGGTCGTGTATGGCGCCGGTGCGTAGTACGTCACTTGCGGTGCAACCGCGGTGGCGCAAGTGCTGCAACCGCTGGCCGGGCAAGTACTGCACGGAGTCGCTGCCGGGGGGTAATACGTCGTGGTGGGCGTGGCGTAGTAAGTCGTCACCGGCGTTGCATAGTAGGTCGCCACCGGCGCTGCGTAATAGGTGGTCGTCGGCGTGGCATAGTACGTCGTCGTGGGTGCGTCATAAGTCGCGTAGGCCGGCGCGGGACTGGGTGCGGCCGCCCCTGCTCCACAGTTGCACTGAGCCAGAACGGTCGAGGCCGTCAGTCCGAGCACGATGGCCATTGTCACACCGAGTAGTCGCTTACACATGGTTGTCTCCCCGATACTGAATCTTGTTCGCAAATGGTGACGTTCGGCAAAATCATCCTGACTTATCGCACACGGCCGCCGCGCCAATGCTTCTCGATCATTCATCATATTCCTCAGGATTCGACGCGACAAGCGTTCGCAGCGATGGACGGGATCACTCGATCAACCCCTGTCATCGCGCCCCATAGCTTCCTACGAAGCGGCCGGTCGTTTGGTTGTCTTCGGCGGCGTGGGAAACGATGGTCTGCGGCGACGGCCCTGACAAGTCGGCGGTGGGCCAAACCGCGGCGGTCACTGAAACGTTACGATAAGTCCGTGGCGGATTGCGGCAGTCCGGTCGAGCGTGCGTTCTACACAGCCAATTCGCTTTGTGCTACAATCCGTCACTGGCAACCGCTTGCTTTACTAGCAACCCTACTGCGCTCTGCGGCAATAAGCAAAGAGCTCCCGGCTGGCGTTTTGTGGTCAGCGGCCGTTTATGCCGAATGTGAGGCCAATCGGGCTTCGGCAAGCCATGTCTGCGGTCGAACAAGGATCCTTGGCACGATTGGAACCCAAAATGCCTCATCCCGACCGGACGCTAGTCACCGTGGCCACCTACAACGAGATGGAGAATCTGCCTCGGTTGGTCGAGGAGATTGCCCGGTATGTTCCGGACGCGGACATCCTGGTCATTGATGACAACTCGCCGGACGGCACTGGCCAGTGGTGCGACCGGCAGCAGGCTGAAAACCCGCGGCTCCACTGTTTGCACCGGTCCGGAAAACTGGGGCTTGGCACGGCCATCGTCGCTGGCATGAAGTATGCCGTCGAGCATGGCTATCGGTACATGCTCAACATGGACGCCGACTTCAGCCACGCGCCGAAGTATTTGCCGGCGATCATTGCTGGCATGGAGTCGCCCAACGGAACGCCGGTTGATGTCATGATCGGCTCGCGTTACGTGTCTGGCGGCGGCGTGGAAGGGTGGCCCGTTCGGCGGCAACTGATGAGTCGGGCCGTAAACCTGTACGCCCGCTGGTTGCTTGGACTAAAGTCGAAGGACTGTAGCGGCGCCTACCGTTGCTATCGGACGACGCTTCTGGCCCGTCTCGATTTTGACGCCATACGCAGTCGGGGCTACTCGTTCCAGGAAGAAATCCTCTGGCGGCTGAAGCGGCTTGGGGCGCGATTCGACGAAACGCCGATCGTCTTCGTCGATCGTCAGCGTGGGGTTTCAAAGATCGACTCGAGCGAGGCGTTTGCCGCGATGCGCATCATCCTGGCCTTGGGGGCGAAGAATTGGCTTGGGCTTGCCTGAAAGCACACCTGTCGCAATTTATATGAGCCAAAAATCATCAAACGGAGAGTGAGACGTGCAGCAAGAATCGCTTCAGTTGCTTAGCGGAAACGAAGCCGTTGCGTTGGCGGCCCTTCATGCCGGCGTGGCGCTCGGCGTTGGATACCCCGGCACGCCATCGACGGAAATTCTCGAATGCTTCGACGAGCTAGGCGGCCCGGCCCAGTGGGCGCCCAACGAAAAGGTCGCGTTCGAGGTCGCCTTGGGCGCGGCCCTCGGCTCGGCCCCGGCCTTGGTGACGATGAAGCACGTCGGGCTGAACGTTGCGGCCGACCCGCTCTTCACCGCGGCCTACAGCGGCGTCGCCGGCGCGTTGCTGGTCGTTTCGGCCGACGATCCCGGCATGGCATCGAGCCAAAACGAACAGGACAATCGCCGGTATGCCGTGGCGGCAGGCGTGCCCATGCTCGAGCCGTCGGACTCGCAAGAGGCGTACGACTTCACTCGCATCGCGTTGGAAGTCTCGGCGCGTTGGCAGATCCCGGTCATTTTGCGCATGACAACGCGTGTGTGTCACAGCAAGACACTGGTGCGCCCGGCGGCTCCGGGCGCGGCGCCGAGTCCGCGGCATTTCCAGCGGGACAGTCGTGCCCGGGTGATGATTCCGGCGCACGCCCGGCCTGCGCATCACCGGTTGCGGCAGAAGCTGGCGGAAATTGCCGCTTGGAATGAATCGCGCGAGTTCAACCGAACCTCGGACGGCGATCGTTCCGTGGGGATCATTACCTCGGGCGTCACCTACATGCACGTCCGCGAGGCCTCGCCCAAGGCGGCCGTGTTGAAGCTTGGTATGACCTATCCGCTGCCGCTGGAATGCATTCGGCGCTTTGCCGAAAGCGTCGAGCGGTGTCTGATCGTCGAAGAGGGCGACCCTTACCTCTTCGAGCAACTTCGCGCCGCCGGGCTGAAGGTCGAGCAGAAGCCCGAGATGTTCCGGTTTGGCGAGTTGGACGTTGCCCGAGTTCGGCGGATTCTGGCCGCCGACACGTCGCCCGAGGCCGTTCCGCCCGCTGGTAAGCCGCCGGCGCTCTGCCCGAGCTGTCCGCATCGTGTCACGTTCGAGACGCTTCAAAAATTTGACTGCATCGTCGCCGGCGACATCGGTTGCTACACGCTCGGCGTGCTGCCGCCATTTGAAAAGATGGATGTGCAGTCGTGCATGGGCGCCAGCATCGGCATGGGCCTTGGCATGCGTCACGTGCTGCCAGAGGACGAAGCGCGCCGCGTGGTCAGCGTCATCGGTGACAGTACGTTCGTCCACAGCGGCATTACGGGCCTCGTGGAAATGATGTACAACCCGCCGGCTACGGGCCACGTCGTCCTCATCCTGGACAATGGCACGACGGCCATGACGGGCCTGCAAGAGCACCCGGGCACGGGCCGCACCCTCGGCCATCAGCCCACGGGCCGTCTGGTGATCGAAGACCTGGCCCGCGCTATTGGCGTTCCCCATGTTGTCGTGATCGATCCGGTGGCCAATCGCGAGCAGTTTGAACGCACGCTTGGTGATGCCCTCGCACAGAACCAGTTGGCCGTCATCATCGCCCGGCGTCCCTGCTTGCTCGCCATGGGCAAGATCAAACAGCGGGAAAAGCAGAGCGAGCAAGGCGACGGCCAGGCGACCAACGGCTCCTGCGCAATCGCCACGGAGGAGGCGACGGCCGTTCAGAGAAATCCGAACCCCGCTGCGGTTCCGTCCCCCGTTTCGATCGTCATTGCCGGCGTCGGGGGCCAAGGCGTGCTGAAAGCGTCCGATATTTTGGGCGAAGCCGCGTTCCTGGCCGGATACGATGTCAAGAAGTCGGAGGTCCACGGCATGAGTCAGCGCGGTGGCTCGGTGGCCAGCGATATCCGGTTTGGGCAGGCCGTCTTCAGCCCCATGGTCCCGCCGGGTGAGGCGGACGTGCTGCTCGTGCTGGCTGAGGACCAGATCGAAAACAACCGGTTGCGGCTCCGCCAGGGCGGCGTGTTGATTACGCCGGACGTCGTCGACCCGGCAACGTTGCCCAATCGTCGGTCGGCGAACGTCGCCCTGCTCGGCGCGGTGAGCCGGCATGTGCCGATTGACCTGGCCGTTTGGCACGAGGCGATTCGCCGAAACCTGAAGCCGGAGCTGCACGAAGTGAACCTCCGCGCGTTTGAAATTGGCCGAAACGGCCACTAAAGTCGCGTCCCCAAGGTAATTACCGCGCGTTTTGCCGCGTTTGACATTCCTGCCATTTGCCGTTAGTCTGGGTAAATATGGCCGATTTGCGGCTTCCTGCGCACGATTGCGTCCATCGCCAATGAGTCGTTCGGCGGCCCGGCGACTGCGAATCCGGCCCAAAGAGCCGATGGGTGGTCCAGGTCGGGTCATTGGCAACATTGAATCAACGCTATGGCCAAACGCAAAAGCGACTACACGGAAATCCTTGTTCGGCAAGGGGTTATCAGCCCCGAGCAGCTCGCCGAGGCCCAGCAGGTGGCCCAGCAGTCGTCGACGGCCTTGCCGGACGCGCTGATTCGACTTGGGTACGCCACCGGCGAAGAGGTGATGCGGGCGTTGGCCGAGCAGCACAACCTCGACTACGTCAACCTGGCCGAGGTGTCGATCCCCCCGTCGGTTGTCGAACTGGTGCCGGAGTCGGTCGCTCGTGAAAATATCGCGATCCCCCTTTCCGAGGCCGATGGCAAGCTGACCGTCATCGTCAGCGATCCGGACGATTACGAGACGTTCGACAAGCTGCGGTTCATCCTCAACCGGCAGATTGAAATCGCGCTGGCCCCGCGCGAGGCCATCCTCGAGGCGATCAACCGGCATTACGGCCAAACGGTCGGCGAGAGCGCCGACTCGATGCTGCAGGAGTTCACCGACACGGCCATCGACTTCACCGAGACGATGCAGGAGTCGGAAGGCTCTGAAGAGGAGGTGGACGAGAGCAGCGCTCCGGTCGTTCGGCTGGTGCAACTGATCATCACCGAGGCCGTTCAGCTCCGCGCGTCGGATATCCATATCGAGCCGTTCGAGGACCGCATCCGCGTCCGCTATCGGATCGACGGCGTGCTGGTCGAACGGGACAGCCCCCCCCGACGGCTGCTTGGCGCAATACTCTCCCGTATCAAGATTCTCTCGAAGCTCGACATTGCCGAACGCCGCCGAACCCAGGACGGTCGTATCAAGGTGAGCGTGGGCGAAAAGGACCTCGACCTCCGCGTTAGCGTCATCCCGACCAGCCACGGCCAGTCGGTCGTCATGCGGATTCTCGACAAGGACAGCATCAAGGTCGGGCTTCGGCAGCTCGGCTTTGCCGATACCGACTACCGAAAAATCCGAACTCTGATCCAACGTCCCAACGGGATCATCCTGGTTACCGGGCCTACCGGGTCGGGCAAGACGACGTCGCTCTACGCGGCATTGAACGAACTGAACACGCCTGACCGGAAGATCATTACGGCCGAAGACCCGGTGGAATACTACCTTCCGGGGGTCAATCAGGTTGAGATTCGGCACGACATCGGGCTGGACTTTGCCAAGGTCATTCGGGCCATGTTGCGGCAGGCCCCGAACGTGATTCTGGTTGGCGAAATGCGAGATCTTGAGACGGCCCAGATGGGAATCCAGGCGTCTCTTACTGGACACCTGGTTTTCAGCACGCTGCATACGAACGATGCGCCCAGTGCCATTACACGTCTCATTGACATGGGTGTGGCCTCCTATCTGATCTCCAGCAGCGTGGTAGCCATCATGGCACAGCGCTTGGTGCGCGTTGTTTGCCAACGGTGCAAGCATCCGTACAAGCCGGATGAGGCACTTTTAGAGGGGGCTGGCATTACTTGCGAAATGGCCGCCAATGCGTCGTTCGCCAAGGGCTCGGGGTGCGGCAGTTGCCAAGGAAAGGGCTTTCGTGGCAGGTTGGGTATTTTTGAATTGATGCTCATGACCTCCAAAGTCCGCGAGCTGACGTTCAATGCGGCACCCACGGACCAGATCCGTCGGGCGGCGGTCGCGGACGGGATGCGGACCCTTTATTCCGACGGCATCGACAAGGTCCTGCGCGGGATCACGACGCTCGAAGAGGTTCTGAGACAAGCGAAACGGTCGGAGTTTGACTGATTCGTTGGCCCGGAGCAGGCCAACTAGGAATAATCCTTACGAAGGCCCGGCGACTGCGGAACGGATCGCTGGAAGAGGTTTCTCTCCCCTTTTGCCGAGCATTTACACACTTCAAGCGGGGAGCCGCTCTCAATGGCAACTATCCTTATCGATAAGCTGCTGCAAACGGTCATCAATCGCAATGCGAGCGATTTGCACATTGCCGTGGGCCAGCCGCCGGTCGTTCGTCTCGACGGACATCTTGTCAAGCTCGAGACCAAGTCGCTGGAGCCGGACGACACGACGGCACTGATGAAGAGCATCAGCCCGGAGCGGTGTCAGCAGGAGTTGCAAGAGGTGGGCAGCTCCGACTTTGGCTTCTCCTTTGGCGACCAGGGCCGGTTCCGCGTCTCGATCTTCAAGGAGCGCGGCCACACGGCGATGGCCCTGCGGTTGGTTCCTCGGCGGCTGTTGAGTTTTGAGGAACTCGGTGCGCCGCCGGTCCTCGCCCAACTGTGCGCTCGTCCTCGCGGACTGGTGTTGGTCACTGGCCCAACCGGCTCGGGCAAGACGACGACGCTGGCGACGATGATCGACTACATCAATCAGAACTTCGACCACCACATCATCACGGTCGAGGATCCGATCGAGTTCTATCACACGCACAAGAAGTCGACGATCAACCAGCGTGAGATCGGGGTTGATGTGCCCACGTTCGCCGAGGCCATCCGGCGCGCCTTGCGACAAGATCCCGACGTCATCCTCGTCGGCGAAATGCGCGACCTGGAGACCATCGAGACGGCGATCACGGCCGCCGAAACGGGCCACGTCGTGTTCGGCACGCTGCACACGACCGGCGCTCAGGGCACGGTCAACCGCATCATCGACGTCTTCCCGACGAACCAACAGGATCAGATTCGAACGCAGTTGTCGGTCGCCATTCTGGGCGTTCTTTCACAGACGTTGCTGCCCCGGATCGGCGGAGGCCGAGTTGCCGCCTACGAAATGCTCGTCATCGATTCGGCCATCGCCAACCTGATCCGTGAAAACAAGACGTTCCGCATTACGTCCGCCATTCAGACGGGGCAGAAGAAAGGCATGCAGTTGCTCGACGACCACATGTTCCGCCTCTGGAAGGAAGGCAAGGTCGAGAAACGCGACATCTTGCTCAAGGCGCATTCGGTCGATGAGCTCAGCAACAAGATCGCCAGGCACGAACGTGGCATGTTCGAGGACGAGGACGAAGCGCGCAGCCGCGCCGAACGCGACGAATAAGAGGTAGTCATGGCAATCCGGCGGATCGGTCAGATTCTCGTTGACTTGGGGTTCCTCAAGGAGGAGCAGCTCGAGATGCTGCTCGAGGAACAGCAGCAGCGGCCTGGCGAGATGTTCGGGCAAATCGCCGTCGGCATGGGCCTGATCAATGAGGACCAGCTCGCCCAGGGGCTCGCCGAGCAGATGGGGATGCAGGTCGTCAGCCTCAACGACGTGGTCATCCCGCCCGAGGTCCTCACTCACATCACCGAGCCGATGGCTCAGCTCTACCGCATCGTCCCGTTGCGGTTCGAGGACAACGTGCTGACGATCGCCATGTGCGATCCGCAAAAGCTCTCGATCATCGACGAATTGCGGAGCTTCTTGGGCTGCGATGTCAAGGCGATGGTCGCCACGGAGAAAGACCTCGTCAAGGCGCTCGAGCGCTACTACTCGGCCGGCGGCGAAAGCGTCGAGACGTTGATCGCCGACATGGAGAAGGACGCCGAGCTGGCGGCGGCTTCCGAGAAGATGGAGAAGGCCGGCGCGTTGGACCTTACCAGCGTCGAGGCCCTGGCCGACAGTGCGCCGGTGCGAAAGCTCTTGAACATGGTCCTCCTGTTGGCCATCCGCGAGCAGGCCAGCGACTTGCACTTCGAGCCGTTTGAGAACGAGTTCAAAATTCGCATTCGTTCCGACGGCGTGCTGTACGAGATGGTGCCGCCGCCGCGTCACTTGGCCTTTGCCATTACGACGCGCATCAAGGTCATGGCCGATCTGAATATCGCCGAGCGGCGGTTGCCGCAGGACGGGCGCATTCGGCTGACCGTTGGCGGCCACCCGGTCGATCTTCGCGTCAGCGTCCTGCCGACGATGTTCGGCGAAAGCGTCGTCATGCGGGTGCTCGACCGCTCGGTGGTCATGCTCGACCTGGACGCCGTCGGATTGCCGCCGAACATCCTTGCTTCGTTCCGCGAGGTGATTCGCAGGCCGAACGGCATCGTATTGGTGACGGGACCGACCGGCTCGGGCAAGACGACCACGCTCTACGGTGCCCTCAACGAGTTGAACGTCATCGAGGACAAGCTCATTACGACCGAGGACCCGGTCGAGTACGACATTGACGGGCTGATCCAGATACCCATTGATCCGGTCATTGGCAACACGTTTGCCCAGTGTCTGCGGTCCATTTTGCGACAAGACCCCGACAAGATCCTGGTCGGCGAGATTCGCGATCTCGAGACGGCCGAAATTGCCATTCAGGCGTCGCTGACCGGGCACATGGTCTTCAGCACGCTGCACACGAACGATGCCCCGAGCACGGTGACCCGGCTCCGCGACATGGGCATTCCGCCGTTCCTGATCACGGCCACGCTCGAAGCCATTTTGGCCCAGCGACTCGTGCGCAAGATCTGCAAGGAATGCCGCGAGCAAACGGCCCCCAACACCGAGCTGATCGCCCAGCTCGAACTGACGCCCGAGGAGGCGGCCGACATGAAGTACTACCGCGGTCGCGGTTGTGCGGCCTGCAACAACACGGGCTACCGAGGCCGGACCGGGTTGTTTGAATATTTGCCGATGAACGAGCAACTGCGGGACTTGGTGAATCATGGGGCATCGACCCAGCAGATGCGAGAAGCGGCCTTGCAGTCGGGGATGATCACCCTGCGTCAATCCGGGCTGCAAAAGATCAAAGATGGCGTCACTACGATCGAGGAAGTCGTCCGCGAGACGGTGGTCGAAGTGTAACGCGATAGGAGCCCCGAGGGGGGCACGCCCAGCGAGGAACCGAAAAACGCCCGCGACGAAACGTCGCGCGCCCCAAGGACTGCGTCCGCTGTCCGTCGTCGCCCGAAGGAACGGCGCCGCGGCAGTGTGCCGACGAAGGAGGCAACGCCATGCCAATGTTCCAATTCGAGGCCATGGACAAGAATGGCCAGGAAATCAAGGACGTCATCGAGGCGACAAGCCAAGATGAGGCGCAGGCCACCATCAAGCAGATGGGGTACTTCGTCACCAAGATCTCCGTCAAAAAAAGCCGCAAGACGGCCGCCGACAAAAAGAACGACAAGAAGGGCAAGACCTTCGCGCTGGGCGGCGTCAGTTCCAAGAAGCTGACCGCCTTCACCCGGCAGCTTTCGATTCTGCAGGACGCTGGTCTTCCGATTCTCCGAAGCCTCAAGATTCTCGAACAGCAAGCGCCCCCCGGCGCGCTCAAGAATGCTTTGATTGACGTTTGCGACGAGATCGAAGGCGGGGCCACGCTGTCCGAGTCGATGGCCAAGTCGCCCAAAGCGTTCAACCGCCTCTACGTCAACATGATCAAGGCCGGCGAGGCGGGCGGCGCCTTGGAAGTCATTCTCAAGCGTCTGGCCGAGTTCCAAGAGCGGTCCGAAAGCCTCAAACGCAAGGTCAAGGGCGCTCTGGTCTACCCGGTCACGGTCGTCTTCTTCGCGTGCTCGATCGTCGCCTTCATCATGTGGTGGATCGTGCCGAAGTTCGAGAAGATGTTCCGGGAGTTCAACGTCGATCTGCCCATCATGACGAAGGCCCTGATCGGCGCGTCGAACTTTGCCATCAACTACTGGTTCCTCCTGCCCGGCATTCCGCTGGGCGTCTGGCTTGCCATGAAACTGATCCGCAAGTTCCACGGCGGCCGACTCGGTTGGGATCTGTTCACGTTGAAAATGCCCATCTTCGGCCAATTGGTCGAAAAGAACATCGTCGCCCGCACCATGCGGACGCTCGGCACCCTGGTGGCCAGCGGCGTCCCCATCCTCGAAGCGCTCCACATCACCAAGGAAACGTCGGGCAACTGCGTCTTCGAGACCCTCTACCAGAAGGTCTACGACGCCATCCGTGAAGGCGAATCGATCGCAAAACCCATGAAGGAGAACTCGCGGCCGCCCTTCCATCCGATGGCCATGTTCTTCTGGGCGTTTTATCCGCCGATCGTCGGCATCTTGCTCTACCTGACCCGCATGAACCAACGCGTCCTCGACGACATGGTCATCAACATGGTCGACGTCGGCGAGGAGACGGGCGAACTCGATACGATGCTGTACAAGGTGGCCGACACCTACGACGAAGAAGTCGCCGTGTTGACCGACAGCTTGATGAGCCTCATGGAGCCGTTGCTGATCGTCGTCCTCGGCGGCATGGTCGGCTTCATCGTCATCGCCATGTTCCTCCCGCTGATCAAGCTGATCGAGTCCCTCAGCGGCGGCGGCAAGAAGTAATGGCAACCGACTAAACGAATCAACGACTTCCAAAACGGAAAACCGAAACGCACATCCTGATCCAATCGATCGGTGGCCGTTTCGCAACACAAATCACACCAAGGGCAAGGCTGGTTCCAACCCGAGGCGGCAGAAGCTCGGTCGAGGGCAACCCGCCAGGAGAACAGCCATGAGTAGAACCAAGCGGTCCGTGGTCCGTGGCCAGTGGTCAGTGGCCCGCGATCAGTCTGTGGCCTTGAAAGGCGGCGCGGCCGCCCGTCGCCCTGCGCCATCACGCCGGGGCTTCACGCTGACCGAGATGCTGGTCACGATCGCCATCATTGCGATCCTGGCGAGTCTTGCGTTCGGTGGATTGCAGATCGCGCGCAATTCGGCCCGCGAGTCGGCCACCAAGGCCACGATCGCCAAGCTGAACAACATCATCATGGCCCGGTACGAGTCCTACCTGACTCGCCGGATACCGCTGAGTTTGCAAGGCCTCGGTCCGTCGGACGCCGCGAGGGTCCGGCTCGACGCCATCCGCGATCTGATGCGGATGGAAATGCCCGACCGCGGCGAGGACGTCTCGGATAATCCGATTCAGATCACGGCCGGTGGCAAGACATTCCAGCTTCAGCGGCCTGCGCTGTCGCAGCGCTATCAAGACCGCCTCGACAATGCGGACCAAAGCGCTGGAACGGGCGTCAGCAACGGTCAGGCCGAGTTTCTCTTTATGATCGTCAGTATGGGGTCGCCCGAGGCGATGGAGCAATTCAGCCCGTCGGAAATCGGGGATACCAACAAGAACGGCTTCCCCGAGTTTCTCGATGGCTGGGGCCGGCCCATCTTCTTCCTCCGCTGGGCGCCAGGCTTTAGCAGTGGTCTGGGCAGCCCGATGCCGTCGGATATTCAGACGGGCAATCCGACGACCGATCACGATCCGTTTGATCCGCGCCACGTGGAATCCGATGCGTTCCATTTGATTCCGCTCATCTACTCCGGTGGGCCAAGCAGCGACCCCGGTCTCAAAGTGGGTGACGGCTACCATTTCGGTGACACAGCTAACCCCGGTTCGATGTTTTCTGGCAGCAACAGAGATGCCTTTCTCTCGATCGGCACGCAGGTCAAGGCTTCTGCCAAGGCAAACATCACCAACCATTCTATCGAGCAGCGGTAATATGCGACGCTTTACTTCCCATCCATCCGGTCGCTTGACGGCGCGTTTTCCCGCGTCTTGCCATCGTCTTGGTTTCACGCTCGTCGAGATGCTGGTCGTCATTTCGATCATGGTCATTCTTGTGACCGTGACGGCGACGGCTATCGTGCCGGCCACGTCGTCGCGCCGCTCGCGCGAGGCGGCCCGGTCGTTGAACGTCTATCTGAGCTCGGCCCGAAACCGTGCGATGGAGACGGGCCGCCCCTGCGGCGTCATCCTCCATCGCCTGAGCAGCACCTCCGCCTGCTCGCTCAGCATCGACCAGTGCGAAGTGCCGCCAAACTACAGCGGCGACTTGGAAACATCCTACGCCGAAGTCACCACGGCTTCAGGCTCGGCAACGGCAAAGCTCAGCGACGGTACGCCAAGTCTGGTCCATGTGGGCGATGTCGTTCAGTTCAATTATCAGGGACCGTACTTCTCGATTACCAGCGCAACCAGTCACGATGCGGACACCCTCGTTGTGACTACCGACACGTTGACGCTCAGCTATGATACGAGCCAAGGCCAACTCGTGCCCAGTTGGTCTGCGAGAAAGCTTCCGTACCGAATTTTCCGAACGCCCGTCAAAGGCGCGGCGTCGCCGCTGCAACTGCCGGCCGGCACGGTCGTCGATCTGGGAGCATCCGGCACCGACACCACGCCTTCCTGGGGCGCGGTGAACATCACGATCCTGTTTTCGCCCAACGGCTCGGTCCAAACCGTGTACACGGGCACGACAGCTTACACGGTCCTCGAACCGATCTATCTGATGATTGGCAAACGCGAGCGGGTCGGCAATAGCTTCGTCAGTTCGCCCAGTTCGGCCAATCGCACGTCGTGGCCAAACTATCAGGACCTCGACAACGTCTGGCTCACGATCAATCCGCAGTCAGGACTGGTTGCGACCAGTCCCGTGGCTGCCATCACCATTGGCTCGGTGAGCACGGCCGCGGACGCCATCAGGGCCGCGCGCAGCTTGGCGTCCGACGCCCAAGGAATGGGAGGGAGGTGATCATGAACACCAACGTGGTCCGTGGCCAGGCGGTAGCAATCCTCTTCCAAAGAGCGAGGTGGCGGCGCAGGCTGCTCGGCAGTCGCGGAACGCTGCACACGGCGCGTGCGGCCCGCCAGTGCCGGTCCGGTGTGAGCCTGCTCGAAGTCCTCATTGCGATGTTCGTCCTGTCGATTGGACTGCTCGGCGTGGCGTCGCTCATTCCGATCGGCAAGCTCGCGCTGGTTGAAACGAACAAGTCCGACCGCGGCGGCGCTTGCGGCCGTGCGGCCCTCCGCGAAGTCAAAGCACGGCGGATGCTGAACGAGAACTATTTGGACGATCCGAAAAATCGTGGATCGAGTCCGAACGTCTACGTCATCGACCCGCTGGGCGCAATCAATGGCCTCGATCAGACAAACTTCGGCGGCACGCGGACCGTCGGCATTAGCGTCTCGCCCACCGGATTTTCCAACATCTTTCCGTTGCCGCGGTTCTCGTTGACCAATGCCTCGACCTTTGCCGAAAAGGTTTTCCGCTGGCACGACGATCTGCTGTACGTCCTGCCGAAGGATTATAAAACAACGCCTACCAACGGCGATCGGCCCATGCCGGTCACCGACTCGGGCTTGGGCGCTCAGGGCAGCGACCCGAGCTTTTCGTGGTTCCTGACCGTGATGCCGTCGAACCAGTCGGGTCTCTACACCGTTTCGGCGGTCGTCTGCTACAAACGCGACTTCAGCGTCGTGTCGTCCCAACCGGCCGGCGAGCAGACCGTGGACATCACGTTCAAGGGCAGCGTTTCCTACGGGGGCGGCACGGTCGAGCTTAGCAATGTGGATACGACCCTGAACGATCCGATCAATCGGGTGAAGACAAACCAGTGGGTGATGCTCCTCGGTTGGGCCGACTCGGGCGGCCAGCGTTCCCCCAGCTATGCCCAGTGGTATCGAGTCGCCGGCGTCAACCGCCAGGACGCCAGCAAGCCCGATTCGCCCGTCACGATGCTGAGCCTCGTCGGTCCGGATTGGCCGACGAATTCGGTCGGTGGCAAGACGATTAAGGCGACGTCGCTGGTCGCCGTCGATGGCGTCATTGGCGTCTACAGCGCTCTGATCAAGCTGGACGACGATGAGCTTTGGGTGCAGTGAACGAGGACGATCGCGAAGGTTTGGCATTCGAGAATGATCCACGGCGGTCGTGGCAAGCGGCCGCCGATGCGAAGGAATCGAGCGATGAAAGTGATCTGCAATAGAAGCGAGAGACGCATGGAACGCGAAACAGGCCGTACGCAACGTCGTGGCGTCGTGCTGCTGATCGTGCTTGCCCTGTTGGCCCTGTTTGGGCTGATCGCCGTGGCGTTCGTTTTTGTCAGCGGTCAGGCCCAGCGGAGCGCGGCCAGCGTCGGCCGCATCGAGCAAGGCTCGCCGGCCGCGGGCGCGGACGCCAAAAAGCTGCTGCAACAGGCGGCTCTACAAGTCCTGCGCGGTCCGAATCCCACCACGGCCGGCGGCACCGTTCCCTATGACGGTTCCGTGATGCGCGCCCACAGCCTGCTGGAGACGATGTACGGAAACGACTATCTGACCGGCACGATCTCTGGCGGGGGCACGCTTGCGAACTTCGGGCAACTGATCAACCTGACGGTTTCCGGTCCCACGGCTGCGCAGCTTGCCCGACGCGGCGGTTGCGTGCTGACCATTACCGGTCACGACGGTTCGGGCACCGCGAACGTCTCTATTCCCGGTTTCGGCCAAAGCACGCGAATCGTCGGAGTTGACGTCAGCACCGGAACGATTCAGGTCCTGGCGTTCCCCGACGGCTCCGTTCCTTCGCCGCAAACCGTTGGTGGAACAACCTACCAAGCCAAGTTCACGATCAATGGCGCGCCGTTTAGCGGCGTAGGCTTCGGCTACGACGCGACGAACTGCAACCTGGATGCGACGCGACTTTTGGCTGGCAAGCCGACGTCTGGCAAGATCGCCCTGCTTCCGAATCTGCCGCTTTCGATCTATTCGGGCGCCAGTTACAACCCGCCGGGCGGCGCGAACACCGACTATACGGCCGCCGACTATCAGCACATGATCTTGGCCGCCCAGATCCCGAACAGCAATGCCATCCAGACGCTCCCGTCGTTCCACCGTCCGGCCCTGTGTCGCTATTGGGCAAAGCAGATCGATCCGGCGGACACTTTTTCCGACATTGCCACGACAGCCCAAAACATGTCGAACGCCATCAAGCGGGCTACCATCCTACGCCCGCTCCCTGAAGATAACCCTTACTTCACCGGCAGCAACCCAACCTACAACGGCACTGACACACCGAACAAATATACCAGCGGCTTCAACCCATTGTGGGATGGCGTCAGCGACCCGACGACCTTCTCCTGGGACGTGGACAACGACGGCGATGGCGTGCCCGACAGCATTTGGATCGATCTGGGGCTTCCCGTCCGCTCGACGTCCGACGGTCGCCTTTACAAGCCGCTCTTTGCGATCCTCTGCGTCGATATGGACGGCCGGCTGAACGTGAACGCCCACGGCTCGACTCAGCAGACCGACACCGCCTACGGTACGCTGACCGACGCCGCCGGCACGAGCTTGGCCGCGACGGAGTTCGCCGGCGGCGCGTTGCCAACCAATCTGCCGCGTGGCCAAGGCTTGGGGCCGGCCGAGATCAGCCTCGCCCCGCTATTCGTGAGCAGCCCGGGCCTCTACAAGCAACTTCTAGCAACCGGCGGCACGTTCAACGGTGTCACCTACGAGGGCCGCTACGGCAGCGAGCAGGCGCCGGGCCTTAGCGGACTCGATACGCTGAGCGCCAACACGTGGTTCGAGTATGGTCCAAGCCGCGGCGGCAGCAACTACTGGAACTTCACCGATGTGAACAACGCCGGTTCCTATGGTTCGCCGCCCGACCCGTTCGGCGTGGGCGCCGTGGCCCTGGATACGGCTGGCCGGCCGATCTACGCCGGCTGCAAGTCGGGCTCGGACTATGTCGGCTTTGGCAGCAATCTGATGAACAACCCGTACGAGACGAACCTGGGGCTGTCGGCCTCGCGTGGGCTGCCGTCCGGCACGGCCGCGTCGGACAACCTGTTCAGCCCGGCCGAACTGGAGCGGGTCATTCGCCCCTACGACCGTGACGCCCCGTCGATGCCGTCACGCTTGGCCATGCTGACGGCCCTGACCTCGGGCAGCCCGGCCACGTCCGTTTTGGCCACGCTCGCCAACCGCCTTTCGGTGACGACCGACAGTTGGGACGTGCCATGCCCGGCCGTTGCGTCGGTCACGGCCAATCTGACAGCGGCGCAGCGAACGACCCTTGGCGACCGCGTCAAGCACGTCACCGATCTGCTTCTTGCCCACGGCATTACGGACACGGCGAAGTGGCGAGAAATTTTGCCACCGGAAATGCTCATCGGGCTGAAGATGAACCTGAATCAGCCGCTGGGCGATGGCAAGGACAACCTTAGCAACGGTGTGGTGGATAGCCCGTCCGAAACGGCCTCGGACCAGAGGCCCCGCCTGAACGGCGCAGATCAGACAGGTGGCAGCTTCGACGGCATCAGCGACGGCAGTTCGCCGACCAAGGCGTTGGAGGCCCGACAGCGCGAGGCCCGATTCCTCTATGTCTTGGCCTGCTTGACCGTGGACCTGAAGGGCATCAAAGACCACTTTGGCACGTCGGCGACCTACGAAGACGTTGCCCGATTCCTGGCCCAGTGGGCGGTCAACGCCGTGGATTTTCGCGACCGCGACTCGATCATGACGCCGTTCCGATTCGATCTGAAGTTTGCAAACCCCTCGGCCGACCTCTCGGCCGGCTGGACCGAACCGACCGATCCGAAATACATTGTCTGGGGCTGCGAACGGCCCGAACTGCTCCTGAGCGAAACGCTCGCTTTCCACGACCGAAGGACGGAAGATACGGACGCCGAGAAGGTGGACCCCTTGGAGTCTGGCAACACAGACCAGGATGGCGCGAGCAAAGTCGATCTCGGCGATACCAAGAAAGACCACAGCTTCGACCAGCAGTATCGTCCGCAGGGGTCGCTGTTTATTGAGTTGTTCAATCCCTGGACGTCCCGCGAGCCGATGCCGAAGGAACTGTGCAGCACGACGTCCGGCGGCGACCTCGGGATTGACTTGGCCAAGACGACTGCGACCGGCAGTTGGCCCGTGTGGCGGTTGATCATCGTCGATCAGGCCTACCAGGGAAAGGATCCCGATTACTACGATCCTACGGATGCCACGAATGTTCCCAAGATCGAAAGGGCTGTCTATTTCGTCGGTTCTTCGGCGACCTTGCCTACCGACGACGATGCGAAGGTGCGGTTTCGCCAGCAGGCGGACAATTCGGTGGCGCCGATTTTGCCAGGCCGATATGCCATGGTTGGTCCGGGCGATGCCAATGACACGACCAGCACGACGTATCTGGGCTTCTACTCGGGCGATAATCCCGACAGCCTGGCGGCGCATCCGCAGCGTCGCATCGTGCTTCAGCCCAACGTGGACCCAGACGTTCGTCAGGTCATGGCCTACAACGATGGCACGACGGACGAAGCGAACCGAGGCCAGCCGCCGGTCGCTATTATCATCAATTCACCGCACCGCCTCAGTATTTCCGAGCCAAACAGCGGCTATAGCACGGTCAGTGCTGACACGACGACTGCAATTACTGCCACAGGCAAGTACGCGCCGGCGTGGGACATACCGCTTGACAAGAGTTCGACCACCGGGCTTGAGGCCACCGTGACCGAGGCCGTGCAAAAGAACGGCCGGACCGACAACCTGAAGATCGTCTATCTCCAGCGGCTGGCCAATCCGCTGCTGCCGTACAACAACACGCCAAGCAGTGCCGATTACAACCCCTATCGGACGGTTGACTCGATGCCGATCGACTTGTTCGCATTCAACGGTCTTACGCTGGATAAAGCGAAGGAAAAGTTGTGCGATGGCATTCAGGATGGCACGGCCGGCTTCTACGCGCGTCAGCGCGGGCAGAACAACGGTTCAACGGCTACGGATCCCAATCCCTGGACTCAGGAGACGTGGGGCACGGCGCCGACGATCAACACCACGACGACCCCGCCAGTCTTAACGTCGACATCCTTTAACATCCAGGACGCCCTGAGCCATACGTGTGGTTTCCTCAGTGATCCGTTTGGCGCACCGAGCACGACGGTCGGTCACATCGGCGACCCATCGAGCCCCTTCCCGTGGCTCAACTGGAACAATCGGCCCTATGTCAGCCCGCTGGAGCTGTTCCAGGTCTCGTGGCTCCGCTCGTCTCAACTGCTCCAGCAGCAATACTTCAATGCGACGGCCGAGGCGGGCAATCTGTATGAAGGAGCAAGTAAGCCGTTCGCCCGTTTGACGAACTTCTTCCTCTCGGGCAAGTCTGGTGTGGACGAGGAACTGCACCGGGTGATCGAGTACTTGCGGGTGCCGTCGCCGTTCACGGGTGCCGACGTTTGGGCCAATCCAACGATGGCGGCCAGCGCCTCGGGCCACTCGTTCCATCCGCCGTTCAACCGTATCTCGACCTACCGCGAGCCGGGCCGGATCAACATCAACACGCTGTATGGCAACGCCAATGGCACGACGATCCCGCCCGCCTGGCAAGGCCTGATGGCCGGCTTCCCTGCGATGAATAACGCCACGTATTGGCAGAATTTCGTCAGAAGCCGCCGCAATGACAGCAGCGTCAATTGCTTGGACATGCCCACGAGTGCGGACTGTCCAACCGAGTTCGCCCGCCCGTTCCGTTCGCTGGCCGGCGCGATGGTCCCCTCGGTCACCGCGTTGAAGCCGAAGAACGATCGCGAGATCAACGCGACATTGTTGCGCGAGGGCGGCACGGACGGCGAGCCGCTGTTCCAACATGTTTCGGCCACCGCATATGACAACGCGGCTCGGAATCCGTACTTCCGCTACCAGAGCATCGAGCGGCTCTCGAACCTGGTGACGACCCGGTCGAACGTCTATGCCGTGTGGATCACGGTCGGCTATTTCGAGGTCAAGTCGAATATAGACACCACGGCCCATCCCGACGGCTACGAGGTGGGCGCCGAGTTGGGCATGGACACGGGCGATATCGAACGCCATCGGGCGTTCTACATGATCGACCGCACCATTCCCGTCGGATTCCAGCGCGGCCAGGACCTGAACGTCGAGAAGGCGATTCTCGTCAATCGGTTCATCGAGTAACGGATGCCAAAGGTGAACCACGGATCAGGCGACGGCGGAAAGACGGCCACCAGCCACAGGCGCGGCTGACCGGTTTTCCGCCCCCCTACCCTCGCGGCGTTGCGTCGGGCGTGCTGGCCGATCGCGTTGCATTGCGGTTGGGGCCGAGCGCGATGCCGAGCCAGCCGTCCTCGATCACGAACTGCGTGACGGCCGCGTCCTTCAGCTTCGGGTTGTTGGCGATTTGTTGCGGAATCAGGCTGAACGGCGTCTTCTTCGACAGGGCATGTGAGAAGATGCCACGCAACGCGATCTGCGAGCCCGTGCTCAGACGCGGTCCCATCAGCCGGATGACGCCGTCGCGGGTCAACGTGGCCTTGCAGTCTTGGGCGTCGGGTCGATAGAACGCGCGGACCTGGAAGTTGCTCCACCGGTGCGGGCCCCTGCTCAGGCGCTGGACAGAGAACGTCAGCATGATCTGCCCGTCCTGGAAACGGACCACAATAGCGTCCTGCGGGGCGAGCGTAAGTTTCACATCTTCGTTCTCGGGGGCCACCTTCCACGGATCGCAGTTGAGGCACTTGCCCACATGGCGGGCGAGTTCCGGGAGTGTGAAGGCGCGGCCTTCGAGTTGAAGTCGCTTCAGGCTGTTGTTGAGGGCCGATTCGTGTAGTTGGACGCTGGCCAGACTGTCGCTCGGCGCTTGGGGACGCGGCGTGTGGCCGCCGACCTGATCCTCGCCACCGACGCGGAGCCGCATCGTGAATCGCTGCTCGGTGGTCCGGGCGTCGACCATTTGCGGTCCCAGCGCAAGGTTGTTGAGCGGATCGAAGACCCGCTCGTTGAGCTTGGCGACGACGCCGGTCAACTGCTGTTTGGCCTCGGCGTCGACCCGCTCGCTGGCCTCGCGGATGATCTTCTGCTCGACCTCGCGGCTGGCGGCCGGCTTGTTCTGCTCGTATTGCCCCTTGGCCGCCTGCGCGATAATGAACCCGATGACAGGCACGTTGCCCAGCTTGGTGTCGACGCCGTTGAGCTGCGTGTCGTTGTGCACGTCGACCTCGGCGGGCCACAGCGTCAGGCCCTTCATGTCGATTTCGAGGGGCTTTCGGGCGATGTACCAGGCCTGGCTCTGGCTGAAGAAGCGGGCCGGGCTGGCGTCGGTTGTCGAGTTCGACTGGATCTCGCCGCGGACCTCGAGCGCCATTCGCACCCGTTTCGGATCGGGCAGCATCCGGACGGTCGTCTCCGTGGCCATGACGCTTCGGCCGGAGGTTGGGCGGCCCTGGACCGTTTCGTTGAACTGCCGATATTCCAAATCGCGCTCGGGGATCATGTCGTTAAGCAGTTCGGCCGTGACGGCCATCCGGAAATTGGCGTCGAAGTAGCGGTGTTGGACACAGGCTGCCAGATTGCGCCGGGCTTCGACGGGCGATTCGGCCATGAATTGGCAGTCCCGAGCGAGTCGGTAGGAGTCGCTCTGAAGGCCCGTGGTCTCGTAACGCTCGATGTCGCGGAGCAGAGCGACCGTCGAGATCGGCTCGGCTGCCCAATGGCGCAACTCGTCGCGCAGAGCCGTCACCGGCGCGCTGGAGATGAACTGTTGCTGCTCGGTGGTCATCGGGACCTGGGTCAGGCGGACCAACGCCCGCTGAGCCGTTCGCCGCATCTGGTTGCTTTCACCCTTCGGCCGCCGCGCCAAGCCTTCTTCGAGCGACTCGACCAGGAGGTATTTCCGCCAAGCTCGACCTTCCGGCGAGTTGCCGGTGGCCTTCTTGATGTTGGCCAGGTGCCGTGCGAGGCGGTCGTGATTCAGCCGGCTGACGGAGCTGGCGACTGCCGGCGCGGCATTGACCAAGACGAGTTGTTGCCAGAGCTCGATCCGGCGATCCAATGCGAAGGCCGTCCTGCGGAGCTTGCTGGTCAGCGGACCTTCCGGCATGACTTCGGCCGTTTGAATGCCCTGACGGCTTAGGTCGCGAAGGCGGCCGAGTGGAACGTCCGTCCGGTTGGAGCGGGTGGAAAACGCGCGGCCCAAGGCCAGGGTCTGTCGCAGCGTCTCGGTCGCCCAGGGTTCGGTCGTCCGATCGGCGGTCAACTCGCGGAGGCTTTGCGTCAGGGCCGTCGGCTCCTGCCAGGCGTCGTCGAGCATCCTGGCCGGACTTTGGACTCTTGGCGACGGACGGGGCGTGGGCTGTTGCTGGGCCTCGGCCGTTTTCTTGTCGGTCGTCGGCGACGATTCGCTGGCTGCGCGGGGGGCAGGCTCGATTGGCGCTTCACGCACGGCTGGAATGTCGGCCTGCTTCGCGGCGGTCGTCGCCGAAGGGCCGTCGGATTGCGGCGCGGACGCGCCGGACGCCTGGCTCGCCGAGGGAATGTCCGCGAACAGGTCCCAATGGAGCGGTGATGGGGTGCTGGCCGCCGTGTCGGGGTCCGGCTGGCCCGAGCTCGGCAGCTCAACCACGCCGGACGCCTCGTGAGTGGGCGACGCGATGGTCTTGGCGGGGTTGGCCGCCAGCACGGGCGTCGATACTGCGACAGGCTTCGGCTCTTCGCGGACCGGCCGTTTCGGCGTGGTGTCGTTGGCGGCCGGCAGACGATCGCCCAGTGAAGGGAGCGAGTCGGCGGTGATTTGATCGTCGGGCAGCAGCCTGGGCAGCGTGCCCGTTTTGGCGGAAGAGGCCGCGGGCGCGGCGGGCTTCGTCGCCGCCACGTCCTCGGGCCGGACGCCGTCAGGACCGTTGGCCGAAGTCAAAATGATCGGGCCGACGCGGGTTGGTGCGTTCGCGCTGGCGGCATCCTCAGCGGGTTCGTCGTCGCTCGGGTCTTCCGAGGCCAACATCACGCCGGTCATCACGGAACCATCGAGTGGCGCGGGCGGAAGGTGCGCAACCTCGACGATCGCTTCCGTGTGTCGAATGCCGGTCAGCGTCCAGAGAGCGGCGACTACTCCCAGCGCAACCGCCGACACCCAAAGAAGATAGGATCGCCTTGCCCACCCTTGTTGCTTTGCCATCGCCAGTCCTTTGAGCCGATACCATCCGGAGAATGATAAAATCCGGTATCTGTTAAGATCGGCAGTCGATAGCAGTGCAATCCAGCGAGAACGGTCGCTGTTGGCAAGAGAAGACGGCGTCAGGACTTAGGGGCGTCGGCCGCAGGCAGAATAGGGTTTGGCCGTGGGGGCTGTGCCGGCGTAGTTTGCTGAAATAGGTAATTCAGGCGTTTCTTCCTGCCTGCTGCCGGTGTCTCAACCGCTTTCGCCCCCAAACTCGGTTGGAGGACGCGCGTTCATGCACCCTGTTCCAACACCGTGTCTTCGTGTTCATAGCCTGGGGCGCAGCAACAGAGGAACCGCAAGAGGTCTCGGCCTGTGTTGGTGATCTGATGCGACATGCCGGGCGGGATGGCAATGGCGTCGCCGGGGCCCGCGTCGGCCGTCTCGGTGCCGATCCGCATCGACGCTTGGCCTTCCAGAATGTAGTAGATCTCCTCGGTTTGGAGATGGCGATGCGGTGTCGTGCTGCCGCCGGCAGGCAATCGGGCCTCGGCCAACGTCTGGTTGCGAATGCACGAGTTGCGGTGGGCCAGCAGCTCTCGGATCTCTGAGCCGTCCTTTGTCACGAAGGCCGGCGCGTCTTTCAGGTTGCGAATGTCCACGGCCGCTATTCCTTGCGAAGGATTCCGACGACAGCGGGCGGATAGGAGCGAACGTTCCAGGACGCCGCTTCGGGCAGTGTTCCGAAGTCGAAACGGTCGTCGGCCTCGACGACAAACACGCTTCCCGCCGGCGCGGAGATCACGAGTTGCTCGATCAGTTCGAGCATTTCGTCCGCTCGCTCGACGTAGAAATCGTAAGGCGGCGAGCAGAAGACGGCCCAGGGCCCGGGGCCCAAGTCGGGCGTTCGACGGAGCCAGATGAACGTGTTGCCAACGGTGACGTTGGCCCTTCCCTCGACGCCCAACTCGCGGATATTCTGCTCGATCAGGGCGGCCGTCGGACGGTGCTGCTCGATGAAGGTGGCGAGGGCCGCGCCGCGGCTGATCGCTTCCAGCCCCAGGGCGCCGGTGCCGGCGAACAGGTCCACGGCGTGTTTGCCCGAGATGCTCGGTCCGATTAGGTTGAAGACGGCCTCGCGAAGGCGATCTTTCATGGGACGGGTGCGCGAGTCGCCGCTGTAACGGACCCGCCGGCCTCGCAGCTTGCCGCCGATAATCCGCAGCCCGACGACGCCATCGGCCGTGCGGTGTGGCGCCGCGCCGGACGGTTTCGGTTTTGGATTTGGTTTGCGGTTCTGGCGTGCCACGGCGAGGTTCCAAGATTGCCCAAAGTCATTGGATATGATACCGTACTGATGGTGCGGCCGACAGGTGTTTTCCATCAGGCCGTTCGAGACGCAACGGCGCTCGCACATGACGTTGTGGGCCGCAATTCCCGCCAATTGTCCATCCAAAGGGACCAACCATGCCAGTTCGGATCGTTTTGACGTTGATCTTCGCGCTTCTGATTGCACCCGCCTGGGCGGCCGACGCGACAGCGAAACGCGGGCCAAGAGCCGAGGAGTTTTACTCGCTGCATGCGGAAATGAACGGCCTGCTGGGCGAACTGGCCAACCTCCAACTGAAGTACAAAAAGGCCAACGAGGAGCAACGGACGGCCATTCAAGCGAAATGGAAGGAGCTGATCGCCAAGGGCGAAAAGCTGCAACCAAAGCTGATCGACGCCGCCGAAAAGGCTTACGACGAGGCGCCGAACGCCGACAAGGACGTTAGCGACTTCCTGGTCAAGTTGCTTTTTCAAAAGGTGCAGCGTGATGACTTCGAGCCGGCCTACGAAATCGGCAGCCTGCTGATGAAGCACAAGCATCCTGAGCTGATCGTGGCCAATCTGGCGGGCGTGGCCGCCTTCACCACGTCCCATTTCGACGCGGCCGACGAGTATTTCGGCTTGGCGAAGAAAAAGGGCTACTACGAAAATCCCGACAAGCGTGACGCCTCGGCCGGACTGGGCGACCACTATGCGAAGCTGACGCCGCAATACAAACAGCTCTGGGCCAAGGAACAGGAGCTTCGCCGGGCCGAGGCGAAGGCCAACGACCTGCCCCGCATCCTCCTGAAGACCACGAAGGGGGACATCGAGCTGGAATTGTTTGAAAACGAGGCGCCCAATACGGTCGCGAACTTTGTCGATTTGGTTCAACGCGGTTTCTACAACGACGTGACTTTCCATCGTGTGCTGCCCGGCTTCATGGCCCAGGGCGGCGACCCGAAGGGCAACGGCTCGGGCGGTCCTGGCTACACGATCGCCGACGAGTGTCATCGGGCGAATTTCCGGAGGCATTTCCGCGGCACGCTCAGCATGGCCAAGACGGCCCAGCCGGACACCGGTGGCTCGCAGTTTTTCCTGACGTTCGTGCCCACCACGCATCTTGACGGCGTTCACACGGTGTTTGGCCGCGTCGTTAGCGGCATGGACGTTTTGGCGAAGCTCCAACGCCGCGAACCGGGTGACCCTGACGCCCCCCGGGCCGACAAGATCATCGAGGCCAAAGTGCTTCGCAAGCGGCCCCACGAGTACAAGCCGGTAAAAATGCCTGAGTAGCCGGACAGGGTGATTGGCACACAGCTTGGGGGTCCCAGCGTGTCTCGTCGCTGCGTGCCCCCCGTGGGTGGCCTTGTTGACGCCGATGCGTTGGCATCCTAACATGCGGTATTATGGTTGACTCCACCTGTTGAGAGAGAGCCTTCGTCATGCCGCTTTTTGAAGTCGAAACGACCTCGCATATCATCATCACCTGGGCCGAAGACGAGAGCGCGGCAACCGCCGTCGTGGGCGAAAGCTATCCCCACGAGCCGCCGGTCCGCGTCACGCGGCGCCCTCGCGACACCTGGGTGATCTCGAAGTCTGCGCTGGGCATTACCGGCGCGACCGATCCTTGCTCGACGGCTCGCGACTGCTTGGCGAAGGCGGCCGGCGACAAGTTGCACGCCATCCGCCTCTACATGCAGCATACCGGTTCGGATCTCGAGCGGTCGCGCAAGGCGATCGAGTCGAACATGGTCATGGGCTGGTAAGGCCGTGCGTGTGCGTCGGTTCCGAGCGATGTGCCGCGCTGTGTCGGGCTTCGCTAGGGTCGCATCGCCCGATCGATCAGATCGCGGTCAAAATAGTTGATCGACATGCCGGCGTCGACGACGATTCGCTGCGCGTTGACGCCGCTGGACCTCGGGCTGAGCAGGAACGCGGCCACCTGGGCGGCTTCGTCGGTCTGAACGGCCCGCTTGCGCGGAATGACCTGCTCGGCGTAGAGATAGGCATCGACATAGCCGGGGATGCCAGCCGAGGCCGATGTCTTGAGCAGGCCCGGCGCAACGGCGTTGAATCGCACTCGCGAGAAGCGACTGAACGACTTGGCGAGGAAGACGAGCGACGAGTCCAACGCGGCCTTGATCGGGGCCATGTAGCCGTAGCTCTCGCTGGCCATCTGCGTCGTCGAGATGGAAACGGTCACCACCGAGGCGTCCGGGTCGAGCAGGTCCTTCATGGCGTTGCTGAGCGCCACGAGTGAAAAACACGAGATATCGACCGCCTGGAGGAACGCTCGCCTGGAGGTCTCGTGGAAAGGCCGAACGCCTTCCGAGTAGTCGGCGAAGGCCAGCGAATGGACCATGCCGTGGAATGTTTCGCCGCGTTGGGCCAGCGCGTCGCGGAGCCGTGAGATTTCATCGTCGCGCTCGACGTCGCAGACGAAGACTTCTGCGCCGTCGAGCAGCTTCGCCACGTTTTGCCGCACGCTTTCATTTTGCACGATATAGACGCATCGGGCGCCCGCCTCGCAAAGCGTACGGCTGATGTGCCAAGCGACGCTCTTGCGATTGGCGACGCCGAAGATCAGGATTGATTTGCCGGTAAGTTGCAAAAAATCCATGACAGTTGCGGAGTTAGGGTGACTTGTGACTGGAAACGCCGCGTTGCCGACTGGGCAGACGATCGGGCGACACGGGGTTGGCGTCCGCTCTGTTAAACCAGCGATGATCGACGGACATCAGTTTCAAACTTGCAGAGTGGTGGTAGTAGGTCAGCAGAATGCGGTCGCCGAGCGGCGTGATGCTCGTGTAGCAGCCGCCGTCGGCGTCAAGACACCGAACATGCCCCCACGTTTCGCCATCGTCTTTGGAGATGGCGGAATTGAGCGGGCGTCGCTCCTCGCTGTTGCTGTTGTTCCAAACGAGCAACAGGTCGCCCGTTTGCGGAATGCGTTTGACGCTGGCCGGCGAGTTTGGCGAGACCAAACCCTTGATCGCCACGGGCGGACTCCAGGTCTTGCCGCCGTCGCTGCTGTACGACTTGGCGATGAATCCCAGGTTCGTGCGGAGGAGCATCATCACGCGGCCATCTTTCAGTTCAACCACCGCCGGCTCGGCGGCGCCGAAGGTGTTTCCGGGCGCGAGCTTGCGGATATCGACATCGCCGCTTTTTTTCCAGGTCTTCCCATCGTCGTCGGAGTACAGGACGAAGCTCAGGAGGACGGTTCCGCGAACGTATCCGTCAAAAACTGGCAACAGGATTCGGCCGTTGGCAAGTCGAACGAGGCGAGCGTTGTTTTGGCCCGTGTAGCCGGTGTACTTTTCGGTCGTCGGGATTTGATACCTCGATCGCTCCGACCAAGTGCGGCCTTCGTCGAAAGACTTTCGGAAACAAATGGAACAATCTTCGGACGAGTCCTTGACGCAGTAGCTCAAGAGGATTCCGTTGCGGGGGAGACGGAGCAAGCCGGCCTCGAACGTGGTTAGCTTGCCTTCGTTGGGGACGACGACGCGATCCTCGCCCCAGGTCTTGCCGCCGTCGTGCGAGGTCTTGCTCCAGAGTTCTGCCGCCCCGAAATCGCTGCCGAGCTTTCCGCCATCGCTGCTCCAACGTCCGTAAACCAGGAGCAGATCGCCATTGGCAAGCGGGAGAATATCGGCCTCGCCATTGCGCGGGTGCTGAACGCTCGCCCGGGCGATGATTTGGCCCTCGGGCCCGAGACGATCTTGGCCAAGCCCGCCCGACGAACTCAGCAGCGCGAGGGCCAAGGCGATTGCCGCGGACGCCACGATCACGCCCACGTCATGCGTACGGCTTGGTTTTGGGCTGCTCATGTTTTCGCCGCCGTGCAAGCGAATTCGAACCGCACGGCCACCTTGCCGTCCACGGATGCCTTGGCCTTGAGGAAGAACGCATCGGCCAACCGCTCGGTGAGTTCCACTTCCATGACGATTTTCTCGCCGGGCCGAACCATCCGCTTGAAGCGGACGTCGTTCATCCGCGTGGCGACGGGCACTCTGCCGCCGGACGGCCTCGCGCTGGGCCCCTCTTCCGATAAGAGGGCGGAGAGCAGGATGGCCCCGCATTGCATGGACGCTTCGCACAGCAAGACGCCCGGCACGAGCGGAAAGTCGGGATAGTGGCCGGCGAAAAACCACTCGTCGCCGCGAAACGTTTTGACGCCGACGATCCGCGTTTCAGAACGCTCGGTGATCTCGTCCACGAGGAGGAATGGGTCGCGATGCGGAATGGCTGCGAGGATTTCTTGGCGTGTCATAGTGTGCGGAGCCGCAAACGGCCTCACCGATCCGATGTTCTCAATGCTTCATCAGCGACGCATCCACGTCGTTGGCGACGATGACGCCATAGTTGACCGCGCCGAGCCAGCCCGACATGATAATGCCGACGCTGCCCGTGTGATACAGTCCGGCGATGTGCTCAGGCATCGCACGACTGACGGCCAGGCCCTCGAACTTGGTTCCAAAGCTGGCGCCGGCCAGATGGCGCGTGTAGCGCTCGAAGGTGAGCGGCGTGGCGGCCTCGACGTGGCCCAATCGGTTGCGGATGTCGGGCACGTATTTTTCGATCGCCTGGAGCGTGTCTTCGATCAACGCCCGCTTGCCGGCCGCGTAGTCCTCTTTCGACAGGCCCGACCAGTCGGAGTAGTTGGCGTTCGTGCTGGCCACGATGACGCACCGGTCTAGCCCTGGACGGCTTGTCGGGTAGTAAAACGAATAGGTCCGGCTGGTGACGTTTCGGCTTAACAGCAGGTCGGTGCGAAAGGTGGGGGCCGTCGAACTGAACAGCAGGTCGCCGCCCTGGCTTTCATCGATCGGCGTCTCCGGCTTCAGGGCCATGTAGACCTGGGCGCTCGAGTTGTTCACTCGCACGGCCTTGGCCTGTTCACGGAAATCATCGTCCCAATGTTCGGGGCCGACCAGGCTGAAAATGGTGCTCAGCAGATTGGCGTTCGAGACGACCGCCTTGGCCGCGACGCGTTTTCCACCCAACGTGACGCCCGTGACACGACGGCCTTCGACATGCACCTTTTCGACGGGGCAGCGCGTGCGGACATCGACGCCGTTCTTCTTGAGCTCCTGTTCCATCAGGCAGATCAACTGTTCGGTGCCGCCGTGGAACGTGTAGACGCCCTTCGACATGAAGTTCGAGAAAACGATGCCGTACGTCAGCGCGGGGTCTTCGAGCGTCGAGCCGTTCGCATAGGTGATCGGCTCCATCAGCAATCGACCAACGTCCTCTCGGCCTGGAAAAAAACGCTCGAAAAGCTGCCCGGCCGTCGTTGCTTGGTCGTCGTAGAAGTTCATGTCCCGGGCGGCGTCGAAGAACTGGTTGACGTTGGTCGCCGGCACACGAAACCGCTCGATAAGCAGCCGCGTGAAGTCGCCGCGATCGAAGGTCGTCGACAGCGAGAACATGGGGTTGTCGAACCGGATGTCCTTCAACTGGACGATCGAGTCGGCGATTTCCTTGGTCCAATAGCGGCGGCAGCTCTTGATCATGCCGACCGGGAAACCGTGCAGAGCGACGTCAAAGACGTTTGGGCCTCGGTGAAACCAGGTGGCCAGTCCGCCCAGCTTGTGGTGCTGCTCGGCCAGCAGAACGGACCGGCCGGCGCGGGCCAGCACGTTGGCGGCCGTCATGCCGCCCAGCCCACCGCCAATGACGACGACATCGTAACGATCGCGGGAACTCGGGGTGTTGTCGAACATGGGAAGACGACTACTTCAACAAATGCTGATTGGCGATGCTGATGCCGCTGATGATGGCGCCGACGATGCCGACCAGTCCTTGGTCGTTGCCGCAGATGAAAAGGTTTTTCAGGTGCGACGTGCCGTCGTGGCGCTTCTGCGCGGCCCCGTACAAAGCGCCTTCGGCATGGCCGGTGAAACGGTGGATGGTCCTGGGAGTGAAGACGTCCGTCTCGACAACCGCCGGGCGGAAGTCGGGTACGAATCGGACAGCCGAGGCCACGAGCTGATCGTAGCAGGTCTGCTTCGCCTCGCGGTAGGCCTCCTTGTCGAGCGCGATCCAGCGGTCGTAGTTGGCGAGCGCCGTGACGCGCATCATTCCTTCGTCCAGCGGCTCCGGATAGGCGAAATTGTTCGGCGAGCAGATCGTTCCGCTTCGAAGGTCCAGCAGGTCGTTTGGTTTCTCGTAGTGGAACGTTTCGGAATCGTTGTAGAAGACAATCGTCTGGTCGTAGCCGAGACTCTGCGGCGATGCGTTCAGGATCGAGATCGACTCGACGACCGAAATGAGGTTCTGGGGTTGCTCTTCGGGTTGCCCATCGTCGCAGAGCCGCATCGTTTCGACGAAGCCGGCCGAGGAGAGCACATTCTTGGCTTCCAGTTCCGAACCGTCTTCGAGCACGACCTTTTCGACCGCGCCGTCCTTGACGACGATTTTTGCGACGCCCGCCCGAAGCCGCAATTCGCCGCCGTGCTCCTTGAACCGGCCGGCGAGCCGCTTCAGGATGCGCTGGATGCCTGCCAGCGGCCGGGCGAGCCCTTCCAGGAAAATCGAGCGGAACAGGATGCTGAACTGGCTGAAGCCGATGTCGTGCTCGCGGGCGCCGCCGTAAAACAGGATCGGGCAGAAGATCATTTCGACCAGGAGCGGATCGGTGATGATTTCGGAGACGACCTTCCGGGCCGAGCGGCCGGCGCCCGACTCGCCGAACTTTCCGTAATCGTGCAACGAGGCCACCAGCCGGCGCACGTTGTCGACCTGGTTGGGAAACCGCAGGCGAATCTCCGACTCGAGCATCTCGAATTCGTTGGAGAACCGAAGAATGGCGTTGGGGAAAATGATGGCCGAGCCGAGTTGCGGCACGAGCGCCCAGTCCTCCCACGCCACGCGGAGTTGCCGGAACAGCTTGGCCAGCGGGCCGGTGCGGGCGCCCTTCGGCGAGAAATTGGTGATCGCGTGCAAGCCGACGTCGAGAGTTCGGCCGCGTTGTTTGTAAAACGAGTTGAGCCCGCCGATCGCGCTGTGGCGTTCGAGAATGCAAACCCGCTTGCCGAAATGCGCCAGGCGCACTCCGGCCGCCAGCCCCGACATGCCCGCGCCAATGATGATCGTGTCGTACATGGGGCGACTGCGTGGAGCGGGGCCAGAGTGGAATCAACAGCGGGGCGCGACCGAGGTCCCGGGCGGCGAGCCGCGAGCCGCGACTACTTCACGATGTCCTTCATCCGCGGCTCCAAATAGCGGACGGTGCTGGCCATGCTGGCCAATTCCGTGTACTCGGCCTCCGGGATTTGGATTCGATAGCGCTTCCGCAACTCCATGACGATGTCGAGGAAGTCCATGCTGTCCAGTTCAAGCTGTTCGCGGAATGGCACGTCTTCCTTGAGCCCGGTCAGGTCCTCGTCGGGGGCGATGTCGTGAAGAATGTCGAGAATGGCAACTCGGATGTCGTCGGCCGTCATGGTCAGAAAGTGAAAGTCGGAGGTCAGAGGTGAGTACAATTCGCGGGCTGGCCCGGCGTCGTTCGGAAGCCGGACCGTCACACGCGTCGAATGATTACCACGGAGTTGATTCCCAGCATTCCAAACGAATTGTTGAGGATCGTGTCGATTCGATGGACCTGTCGCGGCTCGTTTGTCACCAGGCCGTGCAACGCGCACTGCGGGTCGAGCCGATCGACGTTGATCGTAGCGTGGCAAACGCCGTCTTGGAAGGAGGGCAGGTTGCCGGCCAATTCCAGGGCCCCGGCCGCGCCCATGGCGTGGCCGATGAAGCTTTTCGTGTTGTTGAACAGGGTGGCGTGGTCATCCCGATCCCAGACATGCCGCAAGGCCTCGCATTCCTGGGCATCGCCGGAGATTGTGCTCGTGGCGTGGGTGTTGACAATGCCAATCTGGTCCGGCGTCATGCCGGCTCGCCGCAGTGCCAGACGGATGCATTCGGCCTGCCGGGGCGGATCGGGCAGAACGAAGTCCGTCGCATCGCTGTTCATGGCATAGCCGGCCACCTCGCCATAGATCTTTGCGCCGCGCCGTCGGGCGTCGGTCAGCCGTTCGAGCACGAACATACAGCCGCCTTCGGCCACGACGATCCCGTTGCGATCCATGTCAAAGGGGCGCGATGCCTTGGTTGGGTCCTCGTGTTTGGCCAGGGCGCCTTGGCTGTGGAAGCTGGCGAAAATGCCAAACGTGTGGATGCTCTCCGAGACGCCGCCGCACAGGGCCAAGTCGCAATCGCCAAGCCGCAACATCTGGGCGCCCTGAATGATGCCCGCGTTGCCGGCCGCGCAGGCCGCGCCCAGCGTGTAGTGCGGCCCCGTGATGCGGAGGTTCAGCGAAATCTCTCCGGCCGGGTTGTTGGCCACGGTTCGCGGATTGTGGTGGTGCGACCAGAACTGCGTGTCGTAGTCGTACCCCTTGAGCAGATAGATTTCGTTTTCGGTCTCGACGTTGCCGTGTTCGGTGACGCCGACATAGATGCCGACCCTCGAGCGATCGACGTTTTCCCAGTCGAGGCCCGCGTCGTTGACGGCCTCGTGCGAACAGAAGACGCCGATGCTGCCGGCGCGGGTGCCGCGACGGACTTCTTTCCGCTTCTGATAGCGGAGTTCATCGAAGTTGCAGACGCCGGCCAGCGTGGGCCCAAAATAGCGGGTCTCGTAGGCCGTCACGCCGCTGCGGCCCTCGAGCAAGGCTTGCCGAAACTCGGGCAGGGAGTTCCCGTTCGGTGCGGTGAGCCCTACGCCCGTGATGACGATCCGTTGTTCTTCCGCCAGCTCGACTGCCATTGCCGCCAAGATCCCCAGGTGAAACTTCTAAGGGTACTCGGTTGCCGGTTGGTTGGCAAGGTGTTGCGCCGCTGCAAGGGGTGCAACGCCGGCCCATTGGGATGCCCTCGTTGCGGGCTTGGATGCCTGAAACCAGCCAAGCCTAGCGTGGTCTTCCGGACTTGTCGGCTTGCCAGATGCGACCAGTCTCGACCTCCAGGGCAGTCAGCCAACCGGCGCCGTAGCACCAGGTGTCGATGCACTTGAGATAGCCGAGGTCCAGAATTTCGCAATTCTTTTGGGAAGTGTGGCCCACGATGGCCGTTTTGCCGGATCGATGCGGCCCGGGGAGTCGTGTTTTGAGCGATTCCCACAAGAGCACCTCCCGCGGCTGGGCGTCGAGCGGCATCTCGGCTCGGTAGCTGGCGTGGACGTAGAAGTGCCGAGCGGACTCGTGCCAAAGCCGGCAACTGTGGAGAAACGCCATGTGTTCCGGGGGGATGTCTGCTGGTCCGAACGCGCCATAAGACTGCAAGGTGGCCGCGCCGCCAAATCCGAGCCAGTCTTCCAGCAGCTCGGACTGCCCATTGTGGATCTGGAGCAGCATTTCGTCGTGATTGCCGAGCAGGGGCACGAGGCGGCACTCCTGGCCGAGCTGCAAAAGCCGCTCGATCGTGCGGCGACAATCCGGGCCGCGATCGACATAATCGCCCAACAGGATGAGCGTATCCTCCGGCCGTGGGGCAATGGCGGCCAGGACCGTTTCCAGTGCGGCCAGGCAGCCGTGGATGTCACCGATGGCGATGGTGCGTGAAGCGGCCAATTCGTGGGCTCCTCGGATGCAGATGACCGGTCCGCCGGGGCCAGGTTGCCCGCTGGGCGGCGGGCCGCACGCCGTTTTCTCAGGACCGGACGAACCATTATAATGGTCGCCATGCCGTTATATCATGGTCGATCCGCCGCCCGAAGTGCTATGATCCAGCGATTCATGTGTCTTGGCCTGGTGGCGATGATGAAATTGTCGGCCTTTTCGGGCCGCGTGTTCGGCCACGAACCGGCCGTTGGCGAGCCGTCGCCAGTGCCACTGCCAACCCTCGGGGGGAAGCAGTTTTGGGCCGACCAACGGTTTTTCCATCAATGGCGAATCCAGCAGAACACGTTCACGGGCCACTGCCGGCTGTTGGATGAGAAGAACTTTCGCCACGCCTCGGGCAGCTACGAGGAGTGCGAGGCTGCGTTGGAGCGGATCAAGCGGCGTCGCCATCTGCCGGCCATGAGCGGAAAGGCTGTCGTCGTGCTTCACGGCTTGATGCGCAGCCGGGCGTCGATGGAGCCGCTGTGCCAATACCTTCGCGACCAAGGCGGCTATCAGGTCTTCAATGTCGAGTATCCGAGCACGCAGCGGGACGTGGCGGAACACGCGAAGAACCTGCGGCATATCATCGATCACCTCGACGGTATCGAGCAGATCAGCTTTGTCGGCCACAGCATGGGCAATATCGTCGTGCGTCATTATCTTGGCGACTTGGCCCATGAGGACCCGTTTCGCCAGCCGCCCAACGCGGCGGCGGCCGATCGAAGGGCCAAGGCGCGATTTCATCGGTTCGTCATGCTGGGGCCGCCCAACCAGGGCGCCCTGCTGGCCGAAACGTTCGCCGACAATCCGGTGTTCAAGGGTCTAACAGGCGAGGCCGGTCAGGAGCTGGGCCGCCAATGGTCCGAGCTGGAGAACCGGTTGGCCACGCCGAGTTTCGAGTTTGGCATTGTTGCCGGCGGGCGGGGCGACGGAAAGGGCTACAATCCGCTCCTGCGCGGCGACAACGACGGCGTGGTCAACGTGGACGCCGCGCGACTGGCCGGCGCGACAGACTTCACGGTCGTGCCCGTGATTCATTCGTTCCTCATGGAGAATCGGCAGGTGCAGCAGTACGTGCTCCGTTTTCTGAAGCATGGCCACTTCCTCTCCGCAAAGGAGCGTCGTCCCCTGGAGAGGAAGCCATGAAAGACGGTCCTCCGTTCCATGCGTCGCCGGGCCGTGTGGCGGGCATCGACTATGGTCATGTGCGCATCGGGATCGCCATCAGCGACCCGGAGCGGCGGATCGCCAGCCCGCTGGAAAACTACACGCGGCGCGGGCCGGAGCAAGACGCCCGACGGTTCCGGCAGTTGGTCGCCGACGAGGACGTGGTGCTGTTGGTCGTGGGGCTGCCGATCCATTTGGATGGCCGCGAGAGCGAGAAATCGGCCGAAGCGCGGCAGTTCGGTCAATGGCTGGCCGACGTGACGGGCGTTCCGGTCGAGTTCTTCGACGAGCGTTTCACGAGCGTCGAGGCGGAGGAGGCCATGTTGGCGGCCGATCTGACGCGAAAGCGCCGGAAGAAGCGTCTGGACATGCTGGCCGCACAGATCATGCTGAGCGGCTATCTCGAGGCGACGCAGTCGCGACAGTGAATCGTTAATCTGGCGAGAGTTTGACGGCATTGCTCTGCCAGAGGCCGGTGTGTTCTTTGGTTGCCTGGGCGCTTTGCGTGACGATTGGCGGCTGGCTGGTGACGCGTTGTGCCGTTTCTGCGGGCTGTGCGGCGTATGCGGGATATTCGTTCAATGCGGGTCGCGCCGCGTGCCGATGCTGTTGGTAGCCGACCCAGATTGCCGCAAGGCAACGAGCGTCGCTTGCCGCCACGAACGCTGGCGCGAGCGATCTGGCCGACCGACCGTCGGCCGCCGAACGAATAGAACTTCAAGGAGGGGGGAACTCATGATCCGCCGGACCGCTTTTGGGCTGCTTTGCGCAGCGTTTTTCCTGACGATGGCCGTTCGCGGCGCCGAGGCGCAGCAGGCGTATGGACGCCAGTGGGGACGCACTTACAACACCCAGGATTGGAACCGGATGTACCACTATCCGTACGTCTATTATCCGCAGAACTTCTGGGGCAGCGACTACTATCGCAGCAGCGAGGACCTGTACTACCGCTATCCTGCCGAGATGCGAGTGCCCGTGTATCATAAGCAGTGGGAGAACTACTATCCGCAGCACCGGAAGGACCCGGGTTGGAAGCAGCACCAATTCTTCCCATTCTTCACCGGCGAACGGCATACGGGCGAACGGTACTATCAGGGGCACCATTTCAACGCCGACGTATTCTAGCGAAACCACGTGGCTACCCACGGTGTGTGGTCGCCAGGGGGGTTGCCCGCAAGAGGGCAAGCTTGATAATAGAATCGTGAGAGGCGCGTCCTCTCGCAAAACTGTCCTTCGCGGGTTCCTGCCCCACCTGTGAAGGACTTTTTATTGCGCGGTGGTTCGTAACCACGAGAGTTGACCCCCGTCGGCCGTGTTTCTAGAATGTCCGACGCGGTCGGTTGCTGGCGGCCGCATTGCGAACGCGGGGCCTTCGATGGACTTGTCCACGCTGCCGATCTTCCTGATGCTGCTCTGCACGGCAGTGCTCGCCTTGGGCATCTTGGCAATCGCACGCCTGCTTGGCGGCGGTCGGCCCGGCGTTGTGCAGCAAATGCCGTATGAAAGCGGGATGGATCCCATTCACGACACGCGGCGGCGCTTCGATGTGCGGTTTCACCTGCTGGCCATCGCATTTCTCGTCTTCGATGTCGAGTTGCTGTTCCTTGTGCCCTGGGCCGTTGCCTGGGGCGGCGGACCGCAGGCGGTGGAAGCCAGAGATCAGCGGTCAGAGGTCAGGGTGCATGCAGCACACGGCGATTCGACGGCGTCCGCACCCCAGTCGCCGCAATTGTCGCTTCGCACGAATTCGCACTTGGTGTTTGCCGGCGCGATGACGTTCCTTGTCCTGTTGATCGTTGGCTACGTTTACGATTGGCGTCGAGGGGTGTTCCAATGGCGATAGCCGAGACGGGCGACCGTCGGGCCATTGTCGAGCTTCCGGCCAACGTGGCCGTCACGAAGCTTGACGCGTTGGTCAGTTGGTGCCGGAAGAACAGCCTTTGGCCGATGCCGTTCGCCACGGCTTGCTGTGGGATCGAGCTGATGGCCGTTGGGGCCAGCCGCCACGACATCGCGCGGTTCGGGGCCGAGGTTTTTCGCTTTAGCCCTCGGCAGTGCGACTTGATGCTGGTGGCGGGCCGTGTCGTCATGAAGATGATGCCCGTGCTGCAGCGAATTTGGTTGCAGATGCCCGATCCGAAGTGGTGCATTGCAATGGGCGCTTGCGCCTCGACGGGCGGCGTGTTCGATACCTACGGCGTGGTCCAGGGGATCGATCGGTTCCTGCCCGTGGATATCTATATTCCCGGCTGTCCGCCCCGACCTGAGCAGATCTTGCAGGCAATCGTTGACCTGCAAGAGAAGATTCAGCGCGAGGGGACCGTGGCGGGCCATGAGTTCGACGCCCCGTCGCGCCGGCGACCGAAGCGGGCGTTGCAGGCCGAATAGCCATTCGACCGAGCGCCAGCGGCGCCGAACCGTCGATCAGAACCAACCGCCGGCCGTCTTTTCGAGGAACTTGGCCTTGGCCGTTGCCTTGACCTGTCCCTGTTGAAGCACCTCGCCGGTCAGTTCGTGGATGGGCTTGGATGACGCGGTGATTCGGGCACGAACCGTGGCCGGGCTGCCGGTCTCGACGGGATGCCGGAAGCGGATGTTCAGCTCGAACGTCACGGCAACGTGGCCATGCGCAAACAGACAGTTCGTCATCGCGCTGTCCAGCAGCGACGAGACGATGCCGCCGTGGACGGTCGATGGATAGCTTTGGAATACGTCGTCGCAGGCGAAAGTCGCCTCGACGCCGCCATCGTCGCCGATTTGGAACACCAGTCCCAGACCTCGCGGATTGCTAGGCGCACAGAGGAAACAATTGGGGTGGGCATTGTCGCGCAACTGCTGATAGGCAGAGTCTTGCATGGCAGTCGTTTGATGTGTTTGTGGATGCGGCCGGGCAATGGGCACGCGGGATGAGAGCAATGAGTGCGGAGAAGGGGGTGCCGATCGCGGAACCACGATTGCTGAAGTTAGCATGACGCCTGGGAGATCGCAAGCTGTGCGCAGGAGGTTGCCCCCCCCTATTGCGAGATCAAGGGAACGCATCATGCTTCCCCACTTGGACGCCGCGTATTCTGTGCGCAGGCACCCGCTCCTCGTGCACTTCATGGCCCGTTGTTTCTTCTGCCGGCAAGACGGGTCTACCGGTTGTCGGCGCAGACCCGATCGGCGACAATCGGGACCATCATGCAATATCTGGACCTGACACTGAGCGGCGCGGCGGAGAACTTGGCGCTGGACGAGGCGCTGCTGGATGACGCCGAAGCCAAGGGAGAGCCGCGAGAGACGTTGCGGATCTGGGAGCCGAAGACGCCGATGGTCGTGGTGGGGCGATCATCGCGGGTCGGCGTCGAGGTCCAGGTGGATGCGTGTCGGCGGTTGGGCATTCCCGTGCTGCGGCGGCCCAGCGGCGGCGCGGCAATCCTAACTGGTCCTGGCTGCATGATGTACGCCGTGGTGCTCAGTTATCAGATTCGTCCCGAGCTGCGGCTGCTCGACACGGCGCACCGTTGGGTGCTCGATGCGTTGGTCGGTGCGCTCGACCGCCACGTGCCGGGCGTGCGGTGCCGCGGCACGAGCGATTTGGCCATCGGTGATCGGAAGTTCTCGGGCAACAGCGCCCGATGCCGCCGCGAGCATCTGCTTTATCACGGCACGCTCTTGTACGACTTGCCACTGCGCTTGGTCGGCGAATGCTTGGGTATGCCGCCGCGGATGCCCGAGTATCGGATGGACCGGACCCACGAGGAATTCTTGGCGAATCTGCCGCTCCCTCGGGAGACGCTTCGGCTGGCGGTCCTGCGGGCTTTTGGGGCCGACGAGGCGCGAACCGAGTGGCCCCAGGAGCGAACCGCCAAACTGGCAGCCGAGAAATACGAGTCGATCGAGTGGAACGACATCGGATAACGCAAGGATCGCGGTCGATCGCTATCATTGCAGGGCCCGGTCCGGTGGATGTTTCCATGGGACGCAGTGGCGGCTGCCAAAAAAGGCGGGCGGAGCTGCCAAAATTGAAGGTCGGCGCGCGGTCGTGTAAGCAATGGCAAGAATTTCACAAGCCTGAGCGAGCTGGGCCTCTGCTTATCGAGCAGCGGCAGGTCCGGGTGTGTCGGCGATAACCCAATGTTGTGAAACGGTTTACAGTCGATTGGCGTCCGTGGGTCGTGTGTCGGAAGGGACGATTTTGCGGATTAGGCACGCCGAATGCTAATGATCGGGTCATCGGACGTCGCGAGGCTCGGAGACTTTTCTACCTCCCGCTAGGATTTTGCTACCCCGTCGGGGCCCGAAGCGGTAAAATTCGAGGTTGAAAAGAGCCGGCCTGATGCGGCAACCGTCGTTTGGCGTCGGTTTCCGATTTGGACGAACCCTTTTCTTCACGGATGCGTAGCAAAAATGAACGGCACAATCGAACAACTGCGAGTGCGTGCCCGTGGCCCCAACCCGTTGCCGGCCTGGAGCGATGAGAATCTGCTTCTGGCCTACCGCGACGAGCAAGACGGCCGGATGTTCGAGGAACTGGTGCGCCGTTACGAAAAGGAGCTGTACGGATACTTGCGGCACTACCTGGGCAGCGCTGAACTGGCCGAGGACGTTTTTCAACAGACGTTTTTGCAGGTCCATTTGAAGTGCGACCAGTTCGAGCCGGGCCGGAAGGTGCGTCCGTGGCTATATACGGTGGCGACGAACCAGGCGATCGACAGCCAGCGAAGGAACCGCCGGCATCGCATGAGCAGTTTGGATCGCATTCCGCGTGGCGAGGAGAATGGCACGTTGGCCGACTTGCTGGGCGTCGCGGGCGGGGGCCCCGACTCTGGCGCCGAGGCCGCGGAAGAGTCCGAGGCACTTCGTCGGGCGGTCGATGGGCTGCCCGAGGCGTGCAGGCAGGCGGTGATTCTGGTGTACTTCCAAGGGATGAAATACCGCGAGGCGGCTGAAGTCTTGGGCGTGCCCGTCGGCACGGTCAAGAGCCGGCTGCACGCGGCCCTGGAGAAGCTGACCGAGTCACTTTCGCACGTGAGCTTGCCGAGATAATAGAATGAGGGCCAGCTTGTGCGTGGCTGGCGAAGGGATCGGGCCCCTGATCGGTTGCGACTGCGTATGAGCGACTCAATCAATCAGCAATTGCTTGGCCACCTGCTCGGGGCATTGGAGGACGAAGAAGAGCAGTGGTTGGAGACTCGTCTGAAGGACGACGAGGAAAGCCGCCGTGGTTTGACGCAATGGCGGCGTCGGTTGAGGCCGTTGGCCGCGCTGCGGCCCGACTTCGAGCCGCCCGCCGGGCTGGCCGAGCGGACATGCCGTTTGGTGGCCGCGTTTGGACGTCCGCCGGTGCGTACGCACCGAACGACGATGGGAATGAGTCCTGAGTGGTCGCCCGCGGGTCGAGTTTCTCAGTTTGGTTGGGCGGATGTGGCCGCCGTCGGCGTGGTGCTGATGACGGCTCTTTTTTTAGTCGTGCCCGCGATTGACGCGGGCCGGTTCCAGGCGCGCCTGGCGGCTTGCCAGAACGGCTTGCGGCAATTTGGCGCGGCCCTGACCGAATATGCCGGGCGCAACCGCAGTGAACTGCCTCGGCTGGCGCACGAGGGGCGGCTGACGGGTCGCGGCCTGGCGGCGGCCACTTGGGTTTTGTCGCAGTACGGCCCGACGACCGACGCCGGTGTGCATCCGGACGTTTGGCTTGGGGCCCAAGAGAACTGCGAGTGTGGGGCCGGAGCGGCCAACTCGCCCGCCGCTGGCCCCGTGACTTTGGCGTCTGACCGAGTGGGCGATTGGTCCGGCACGTGGCGTGACGGGACGAAGCGCATCGGCGATTTCCCGCCGATGGCACAGGCGCTCCTGGCCGACGCTCCCAGCGCCGTGTTGCCGGGCCAGGCGGTCGAGTATCACGGCGGCCGCGGGCGCAACTTCTTCTTTGCCGACGGGCATGTCGAGTTCCTCGGCGCGACATCGGAAGAGCTGGCGAACGATGCTGGCCCCCCCGGCGGCCGCGAATCGGACGTTCTCTTGCCGCTCGTGGTGGTTGGCAGCCGTTGAACTATCGGTCCTGGCGTGCTACGCTGGATGGTTTCCCCATCTCAAGCCAGAGACGCTCACCGAGCGCCGCCCGCCTATGCGTCGCAACGAAATTCGCAATGTGGCCATTATCGCCCACGTTGACCATGGCAAAACGAGTCTGGTGGACTGCATGTTGCGCCAGAGCGGTCGGTTTCGCCAGTCCGAGCTCGTTGGCGAGCAGATCCTCGACAGCAACGAGCTGGAGCGGGAACGCGGCATCACGATCCTGGCCAAAAACATTGCCATTCCGTACAAGGGCGTGCGGATCAATATCATCGACACACCGGGCCACGCCGACTTTGGCGGCGAGGTCGAGCGGGTGCTGCGGATGGCCGACGGCGCCCTGGTCCTGGTCGATGCGGCCGAGGGACCGCTGCCCCAGACGCGGTTCGTCCTGTCGAAGGCCTTCGAGTGCGGACTGAAGCCGATCGTCGTGGTGAGCAAGATCGACCGGCCCGACGCGCGGCCCCACGAGGTGCTCGACGAAACGCTCGAACTGTTTTTGCAGCTCGGGGCCGACGACCTGTTGGCCGACTTCCCCTACCTCTTCACAAGCGCCAAATTGGGCTACGCCACGACCGATCTGACCCAAGTGACCGAGAACATCGATCCGCTGATGGACATGATCGTGGCCAAGATTCCCGGACCCGAGGTCGACGTAGGCGAGTCGCTCCAGATGCTCGTCACCACGCTCGACTGGTCGGACTACGTCGGCCGAATCGCCATCGGCCGCGTTCAGTCGGGCACGGTGCGCAAGGGGCAAAACGTCGTCCTGATGCAAACAGACGACCGCATCACGCCGGCCAAGGCGGTCTCGGTCTACGTTTTCGAGGACCTTGGCCGCCAGGAAGTCCACGAGGTGGATGCCGGCGACATCTGCGCGATCGTCGGGCTCGAAGGGGTCGAGATCGGCGACACGGTCGCTTCGCCGCAGGATCCGCGGGCCATGCCTCGCCTCAAAGTCGACGAGCCGACCCTCAAGATGACCTTTGGCGTCAATAGTTCTCCGGTGGCCGGCCGCGAGGGCAAGTTCCTCACCAGCCGCCACCTTCGCGAACGGCTCTTCCGCGAACTGGAGCGGAACGTGGCCCTGCGCGTCGAGCCGATCATGGGGACCGAGCAGTTCGCCGTCGCTGGTCGCGGGATCCTGCACCTGTCAATCCTGATCGAGACCATGCGGCGCGAGGGCTACGAGTTGTCGGTTGGCAAGCCGCACGTCATCTTCCACGAAGTCGACGGAAAGCAGTACGAGCCGTTCGAGACGCTCGTGGTTGAGGTGCCCACGGAACGCACCGGTCCGGTCATGGAACTGCTTGGCGATCGACGGGCCCAACTGGTCGAGATGACCAGCCACAACGACTATACGTTCATGACGTTCTCGATTCCCGCCCGCGGCTTGATCGGGATTCGCACGCGGCTCTTGAACGCCACCCAGGGAACGGCCATCATCCATCATCGCTTTGAAGCGTATAAGCCGATGACCGAAGCCATCCCGGGCCGCTCGACCGGCGTGCTGGTCTCGATTGCCGCGGGCAAGGCCGTGGCCTTTGGCCTCGACAGCCTTCAGCAGCGGGCCGAACTGCATGTCGCGCCCGGCGACATCATCTATGAAGGAATGATTGTCGGCGAGAACAGCCGGCCGGAAGATATGAACGTCAATCCGACGAAGGAAAAGAAGCTCTCCAACATGCGGGCGGTCGGACACGACCGGAACATTCTGCTCAAGCCGGCTCGGCGGATGTCGCTGGAAGAAGCCCTGGAGTTCGTTGCCGACGACGAGTACGTCGAGGTGACGCCGACCCAAATCCGCCTGCGAAAGATCCTGCTGAAAGAGACCGATCGTCGGCGGGCCGCGCGGCAGGCCGCGTCGTAGCGGAGGGGCTCCTCGGCTTTTTGGTCCAACGGCTTGTTCTTGCGTCGACGCCGAGCTTCCGTCGCCGCCTCGTGGCATGGGCGCGTTGCTTTTGGGCAACAATCCCGACGAAACGGCCAATGGTCTCGCCAAATGGCCATCGTCGCAAGCCTTCTCGTCGCAGCGGGTTGCGGCACGCAATGGATTGCCACTCGGGATTTTCCGCCGCTTGGGCGCTCGCTTTGCTCTACGTGGGGACATGCACGCCCGCGAGCTTATCGAATTGGCCGGACTGGTCGCCGCGCATGGGGCCATGTTGATCGAAGGCCGGCAACCGATCCCCGCCGAGAACGTCGGTCAGTATTGGATCAGTTCCAAGCTGCGGCTGGATCGCTGGGCGCGGACGCTTCGGTCGTTCGTCGATCAGCCGCCCGAAAAGACCGGCCCGACGCCTCGTGTGGTGCGAGGAACGCTCGAGGAAATCTTTGCCGGCGAGGTGCTGACCCGAGTCTGGACAGCCGTCCTCTGTGGCTACGACCGCCATCGTGGCAGCGATGACGCCGAACCGCTTGCCCGAAACATTCTGCTCGGCCATGTCGAGGCGCGTCACCGGGCGCTGCTGATGTTGTCGAACGGCGCGGGCATCGACGCGGCGGCCGCGGTCCAACTGAACCGACTGCGGCGTCGCGCGGAACGTTGGAGCGATCTGCTGGTTGGCCATCTGGCCGCGCGGTGCGAACTGGCCGAGTTCGCGGCCGACCCGGATCGGGCCAGGGAGTTTGCCGAGGAGGAAGAGCATCGGCGGCTGGAAGACGCGGGATCGAGGCCGCCCAGTTGGTGTCTGGCCGAGGAGATTCACGACCCGTTCATCGGCATGGCGTTGGCTTCGTTGCAGAGCGCGTTTCAACACGTGTTTGGGACCGTCAGCCCCAACGCCGACTTGAACGCGAGGATCGGGGCAAGCGTACTCGGTTGTTTTCCAGCGGAACTGTTCGACGGCTTCGGCTTCTTCAACTCCCTCTGGATCGATCGGCTCATCACCGTCGCGGACGAGGCTCAGCAGATGATCGACGAGCTAGTGACGGGGCCCCGGGCCAACGCATCCGTCGGTGTCGGCTCGCATTGCTCATCTCTTCACGGCGTTGCCACAGTTGACGACGCGGCCGGCAGCGACGACGCGCGCGGCGGGCTCGATCGCCGGTGACTCGGCCGTCAGGCGGGAATCTCTTTCCGTTGGCGGTTCGTGGGATTCGTGGGCACGCGCACTCAGCAATTTCGGTTCTAGTCGCCGTCGTGCGCGTCCTTGGCCAGTTCGGCTGCAGTTCGTTCACGGTCCTCCGCTGCAGGGCGGCGACCTGCTTTCCGACGCTCAGTTCCATGCGTTTCTCGTTCTCTCGAAGTCTCGGGGGAATCGTTAACCAGAACGGACACTGAGCACGGTTTCGCCCCAAACCTCAAGGCCCTTGGGCGAGGGCGAGAAATGTTGAGATTTTTCGTGGACGGCATTCCTGCCAGAAATCGCGGATCGAGCATGGAGACGTAGCACCCCACCGGCCAGAATAGCGGCGATCTCGGAGAAACGCTCGTCAGGCGTCATTGAAGACGGATCGTCAATCGATCGCATGGCAACTCCTCCCATCGCCAGTTTACGGGAGAGGGGTTGGGGGTGAGGGGAGTTGCCTACAGCGACCTTCGCTTGGCGACGGGCGCGCCGTCTGGCATGACAGAATGGTTAACAGCCTCTATCTATTAACCTACCCGGCGCGAGGGCGAAGTGACGAAGGATACTGACCGGGGGGGCGTTAATCGGAGATTCGGAGAGGCTGGACATAGATATTTCTTACTCGCTGGCGGTATCCGCTGAATCCCACGCCACGATCCGGTAGAGGGCCGCGCGACACGAAAGGATGCTTCTGTGCCCGGTCTCCAGTTGTCACTCTTGCGTCCTCTTCCCTGCCGTCGTTCCTCGCTCTTTCCGAGTGCCGGCCTCCTTTAGCCAGGAGCATCCGAGTGCCCTTAATTGATGCGCGAAATGACGAAAGCTGAGGCTCTTACTGCACAAGGTTGATGGATTGCAGGCAATGAACCAGTCAACGCCTTCGATCGTCTCATGGTAACGCCCTCCCCTTGGCAGGGACTTCATCACTACTCCTTTACCGTTCGTTCCCTCGATACTGGCTGGGGGCCGCGACTCCACGAAGGCGCCTTTCGCTTTGGCGTTGGCCCAATCGGCGAGAATCCAGTTCTCAATCATTCGATCGGGGACGCCAATGATGAGTTCGTCGGTGATGCCCTCAGATCGGAGTTGGGATTCGATATCCTTAGCGAGGTTCATCGCCGCGGTTGTTCGAGACTCGCGATCGAATACAATCACAAAGGGGTAATAGCTGTTGCCGATTAGCCGGATAAGGGAAGCGATCCTCTTGGCTGCGGCGGCCACCTCTACGTCCCTTCCGTTGCAATTGTGTCGGCGTACCGGGCTGCCAGGGCAGAGGCGCTGCACGATCTTCTGTTCCTGGTGACCGTCGACGATAAAGGCTGCTTTGTTAGCCATCCTCCACAGCTCCCGCCATATAGTAGTATCCGAGACCGAATCCGGTCTTCTTGATCTCCTCCGCAAGCTGCTCAGCATTTGAGCAACGTCGCGCGCGAGTGCGCCCGTCGTCAAATGATACGACGATCAACTCTTCTGGCTTGCTGTTGTTCAGGATAGTCTCACTGTGGGTTGTCATCACCGTAAATGAATACTGCCTTTTCTTGAGAAGGATCTCCCTCATAATGTCGAGGATCTGGGCTTGCATCAGAGGGTGTAGATAGTTTTCTGGTTCCTCGATCGAAAAGATTGAGGAAGCGGTGATCACGGCAGTTGTAAGCGCAATCCACTTGATCGTGCCATCCGACATGGCAGCGAGCGGCAACAGTGCGTGATAATCGCCGCTCGTCACCTTCAGCGTAACCTTGAGCTGGTTGTTGAAGGCATCGTTCACGACGTCGATATCGGATATCGAACCGTTGGCCAGGCTCAGGTACCTGAGAAGATCTCTAAGCGTAACAGACTCGTCCATTGGCCTACGCCCGAAGTAGAACCCGTATGGAAAATACCTGGGGTAGATTGGTTTCTTTCGCTTGACGGCGTACAGCGTCGCAGAGAGACCACCACCGTCTCTTTCGATGCCAGGTGCCTTGGCGCTGTCCTCGGCCGCCCTAGCGCGGGAGGGCACGATGTTATATGTCTCGCCCCTGATCATGTCCTCCACGATTGCCATAACCTCTACGGAATGCATAAGCCGTGGAAGGCTGAGCAGTAATGTCTCGCTCGAAGAACTCGCGCCCTGAAGCATCCGTTTGAACCATGTCGATGGTGACGGTTTCTTCTTACCCTTCGCGGCACGAGGAGCTGGCATGAACCGGAAGAGCTGCGATGCAACACGTGGTCGCGAGATTTCCACTTTGAATTTGTCTCTCGCGTCAGAACTGGCCGTCTGTTGAACAGAAACATCCCAAGGCTCAGTGTGATTGTCGATGTCTGCTGCCCCGACAAAATCCTTCACAAAACTGAAGGAGAGGGACTGCGAGCTAAAGGTAACCGTTTCAATCTCCTTCGGAAACAGAAGCTCGAAGGCATATCGGTAATACAGAAATCGCTTCGTTCCAAGGGATCTGCACCCGTAGATGATCGCTGACAGTGTCGGCTCAAACTCAGCATCGCCTATTCGCCTAAATACGGAGCCGGCACCACCAACCCGACTGACAGCCTCTGAAACGTCACCACGAACAAGATGTGATAGGAAGTCAAAGAACAGAACGATATTCGTCTTGCCGCTGCCGTTTGGGCCTACCAAGATATTGAGTCCCGGGTGCAGCGAAACGTCAAAGTCCTCAAGTGACTTGAATCCGTTGACGTGTATTCGAGTAATCATGCTGATGGCCTTGCTCCGCTTGTGCGGGAATCGCTATTGAAACGACTGAGTTGCTCCGGCTGCGCTGGAACAGCTTTTTGAATGGCGGTGTACTGGCCACATGTTTGATTTAGGGATGCGCTCCTCGGACCTTTGAACCTCCGCACGAGAAGTTGGCTGGCCACCTTGGAGGGTCGAGTCCTTACTCCGTCGCCTGCGATGTCATTTTACCCTCTTGGCAGCTGGCGCGAATCCACCCATCACTGCGGTTTGCGTTCGAGGCTCGAAGCCAACCGGCCTGTTAACGGAGAGGGGGTTGTTAATCTGAGATTTGGAGATTTCTGGCGAGAGTTTTTGGGGTTCCGTCGCAACCTTCAAGGTTGCCGTCGGACTCTATGGGGTCTCTCTCGAAACAGAGATTCTTTCGCCGGCTTCCAAATCGCTGCAACCCAATCTGCGGAGCATACGTGCCAGCGACGTAAGTCGTTGCCGCAAAAGGCCCTCACCCTAGCCCTCTCCCGGCGGGAGAGGGGACCGGAAAAGCAAAACGCCCGGCGGCCGAGGGATCGACACCGGGCGTTCCGTGGATTGGCGGCAAAGTGCGCTATTTTATCGGAAGCTCCCCGACAAGGACTCGAACCTTGGACAAAGCGGTTAACAGCCGCTTGCTCTACCAACTGAGCTATCGGGGAAAGGTTGTCTTTATACTAATCGGTTTGCCGCGGGTTGACAAGGTGAGGCAAAAACGGACTGTTGGATCATCGCCAGCGGCCTATTTAGGGGGGGCTCGATGCCGCCTGTCTCCGCGGGTCGTTGGCCGCAAGATCGTCGTCAGTTGCTGGGCGTTGCCATCGACGCGGCCCGCTTTGCCCCGGTGATCTCGTCAATGACCCAGCGGTCGACGTCCGAGAGCATCTGACGGAGCAAATGGGGACCGGACGGGTACTGCCGCAAGGTTACCGAGAGGCCGGCCGCGTGCATCAGACGCAGGTCGGAGCAGACCTGATCGGCCGGATAGCGTCGGCCGCAGCGATCGGCGGCCAGAAAAACGCCAAGGCGTCGGGCCGCGACAAGGTCCCCGAAGGGCCGGCGGCCGCTCGGGAATGCCCCGCGCAGCGAAATCACGCCGGCGAAGCGGCGCGGATGGCTCAGGGCGATCCGCATGGCCATGGTTCCGCCACGATCCGCGCCCATCAAGAAGACACGCTTCGGGGCGACGTGGAACTGCCGGCGGGCGATCTCCACCGACTCGAAGACACGCTGTTCGGCCGCCTGGATGTAGTCATCCGTCTGGCGCCACCCGTGGCGTGGATGCTTGGCCGGTTCGGCCGACGGCAGCGGCAATCCACGCGGCGCCACGGCCACATAGTTCCGCAAGCTCAGAAGCGACATCAACTGCGGCAACTGACGCTCGTCGCTGCCGCAACCGTGCAACCAGACGATCAGCGGATAGGCATACCCAGGTTCGTAGTGGATCGGGGCGAACAGCGCGTGTTCAAACTGGCCTGGGGCGGAATGTGCGTCATCGATGCCAAAGGTTTCTTCGAGGCCGGGCGGTACAAAACAATACGGCTCGACGAGGTGTCGTGTCCGTGGCATGAGCGTAGAGCTTTCGGGTGACTAGATGATAATTTCCGCGAATCAATCGACGGCGCAGCACGCCAAACATGAAAGACTTTACCGTTCCTGGCGGGCGTCTGTCAATCGCAGAAGACCTTAGGGGGGATTCGTCGCCTTGCTCGGCCTTTTCGAGGGCGGAAAAGTCCGAATGGGAGGTCCCCGTTTCATTCTGGTGAAGATGGGAGGCGCGAACGGAGACCCCGCGGACAGTCGTCATGGCGATGCCAATGGGGCGGCGCACGGAGACCGGAGTCCGCCTGAGGGAAGCGAACGATTTCGCCGGCAAGCGTGCGCTCGTGTCGTGGGCAGAGGCGGCGGGACGCGGTCGGCGCCAACGATGCCGTGGCCGCAACGACGAATGACCGGCGCAACGCAACCGCGCACGGCCGTCGCGCGTTGTCGGACAATGGCCCAAAAAGAAATCTTGAAGCGCGCCTCGGCGTCTTGTAAGGTAGCTCTCGATGACAACGCACAGCACAACGTCCGGCAATGCGAGGAAGGTTGCCCAACTGCAGGCGATCATGGCAGAGGTTTTGACCGAAGCGCTGCGACGCGGCTTCTTCGGCACGGCCGCCATTGAACTGAGTGTGCAGGATGGAACGATTCAGAATATCCGCCGCAAGGTGGAACGCGTGGAGAAGTAGGCGAGCGTCGGGCATTTCGCATCGAGCGACTCGCGTTTGAGCAGCTCGATCTTTCGCCGCTCGGCGATCAAACTAGCAGGTATCGAGCGAGGCCGGTCGTTGCGGACCGGTGTTCGCCAGAGCCCGCGGTTGAACCAGCATTTGGTTCGGCCGCGGGCTTTTTTTGTCGGCGGTTGGTTCGATCGGCCGCTCAACGTGTCCATGGGAAAGGAAACGGCAATGACCGACGTCTTGCAAGAGTTCTGCGATTCGCGCGGCGTCAAGATGCGAGTCGATCGTGAAGCGGGCGTGATCCGTGGCGTGAAGGTGCTCGGGCTCGAGTCGCGCAACGGGCGCAGCTACCTGCCCGAGGCGTTGGCCAAGGCGGCGCCGCTCTACGAGGAGGCCAAGGTGAACGTGAACCATCCTCGCGGCAACCCGGGCGGCCCGCGCGACTATCAGGACCGGATAGGCACGGTGCGGAGCGTGACGTTGCGGCCTGGCGAGGGGCTGTTCGCCGATTTCCATTTCAATCCGAAGCACGCCCTGGCGGAACAGCTGATCTGGGACGCCGAGCGGTCGCCGGAGAATGTCGGATTTTCGCACAACGTCGAGGCCCGGTGCGTTCGCCGCGGCGACCGGTTGGTGGTCGAGGCGATCACACGCGTCCAGAGCGTTGACTTGGTGGCCGATCCGGCGACAACGCGCGGACTGTTCGAGGACGCGGCTCCAGAAGACGGCCAAGCGGCAACGGTGTCTTCGACGGCGGAAGTTGGCGAGACCTCCACGGAGGACAACTGGCAACAGGGCCCTTTCCCGGCGGAAGATGGGACGACACGCGAGCCCACTTCTTCGCAATCAGCGGCCGCCACAGAGACACCCGACGGCGATTCGCCTCTTCAAGGAGACGCCGTTGCTATCGAGTTGGCCCAACTTCGGCATGAGGTCGAGCGGTTGCGGGCCCAAGAGGCCATGCAGCGCAAGCAAGTCGCGGCATTCCAGCTTCTGCGCGAACATGGCTTGCCTGACGCCGACGCGGCCGACCCGTGGTCGAGAGCCGTGAGCAGCCGCCAGTTCCTGGAGACGCTGTTGGCCGCGAGCGACGAATCGGCCATGCGTGCGCTGGTCGAAGACCGGGCACGGCTCGTGCGGACGCTGTCCGAGAGTCGGCCGGCCGTCAGGCAAGCGGAGCGTCGTCCATGCTCGCGGGACCAACACGTGGTCTATGCGCCCGAGCCGCTCGGCGCGAAGCGTTTTATCGAAGCGATCACCTGAGCGGCGAGGACTGTGTGAATCGGAGTCAACCCTAGCCTTGGAGTATTTGAAATGAGCGACAGAATGCGTTGGCGGTACGGAGATACGAATCCCGTGGTGGCGGCCGTGGACACCAACACGCTGATCGAGATCGGCGATCTTGTGTGGCAGGATGTCGATGACGCGAAGCCGGCGTCCATGCTAACGGACCAGGGCACCAAGGAGGCGAACCAGCAGGCGATGGCTCGGGCGTTCTTGGGCGTCGCCATGCAGCGAAGCCGCGGCGGCGAGACGACGCCAATTCGCGTTGCGACCACCGGCGTCTTCGAATTCGAGTGCGCGAGCGCGACGTTCGAGCTGGGCGACCTGGTCGGCGTCGACGCCAACACGGCGGGCACCGTGCTGCTCGACCAGCAGACCGCGAAAGTGGCAACCAGCAGCGTGGCCATCGGCCGTGTCGCAAAGCGGCAGGCCGCGGCGGGCGCCAGCGTGCTGGTCGATGTCCGCTCGACCATCATGACCGGCGGCGTCGAGGGCAGCAGCCGCAGCACAACGTAGGAATCGAGGTCTCGCGTCCTGCGTCTCGGTGGCTGGGGCTTTTGGCCTGCCGCCGCCATTTGAGGAACCAACCCGAAAACCGATCACCAGAACTACATTCGTCCCCAAGGAGATTTCTATCGTGCGAGCGATCAAATACCGCGAACTGAAACGCATGTACGAAACGAGCGGTCCCGAGCAGACCGTCAAGCACTTGCAGGAGGCGCTGCAATCGGGCGACCTGAAGCCTCGCGATTTCAGCATCCGCGAGTTGGCCGAGGCGACGCTTAGCCCCGAGCGCGTTCGCCAGATGGATCCACGCCAAGGCGGCGTCTGCCTGTTGGAGGCCGGCGACGGCGTCGATGTCACCGCGTTTTCCAACATTACCGGGCAGATCATCCAGTCGACCGTCCTCGAAGGGTACAACCAAGAGGCGTTCGTGCTCTCGAAGCTGATCGACTCGGTTCCAACGCGGCTCGACGGCGAGCGGATCCCCGGCATCGGACGCTTGAGCGACGAGGTGGCCGAGGTGCGGCCCGGAATGCCGTACCCGAGCTTGGGGTTCGGCGAGGACTACATCGACACGCCGCAGACGACCAAGCGGGGCTTCATTGTCCCGGTGACCAAGGAGGCGATCTTTTTCGATCGCACCGCGCTGGTTCTGCAGCGCGCCGCCGAGGTGGGCGAAGTCCTGGGGCTCAACAAGGAAAAGCGATTGCTGGACCTGCTGTTGGGCATCACCAACAACTACCAGTGGAACGGCAGCGCTTACAACACCTACAGCGCTACGGGCACGGGCGCCGCGCCGGACGGCGAATGGGTCAATCAACTGACCGAGGAACTGGCCGATTGGACGGACGTCGACGCCGCCGAGCAGCTCTTCGCTGACATTCTGGATCCGAATACGAACGAGCCCGTGTTGGTGCAGGCGACCACGGTTCTGGTCATGCCGGCCTATCGCCACGTCGCACACCGCATCTTCAACGCGGCCGAAATCCAATATGCCGCGGGCGGCAAGACCACGGTGGCCGCTAATCCGCTGGGCAACTACACGGTGGTCGAGAGCCGGCTGGCCTACCGCCGGTTGGTCGCTGCCGGCAGCACGGCTGACCAGGCGAAGCGGCATTGGTTCATCGGCGACTTCCGTCGCGCGTTCGCCTACATGGAGAACTGGCCCATCACGGTGACCCAGTCGGCCGCCAACAGCGAGGCCGACTTCAACCAGGACATCGTCGTCCGGTTCAAGGCCAGCGAGCGAGGAGCGGCCGCCGTCATCAATCCACGCTACGTCGTCAAGAGCACTGGCGTCGGCAGCGCGACGTAAACCGCCGCGCATGGAGCGAACATGCGAGCGGGGAGGTCCGGCGAGACAACCAAGGAGACGGCAACCTTCGGTGGCGTGTCTTCGACGGCTGCTTTCCGGCCTCCCCGGCTCCTTGCTTCTGTGGTTTTTGGATCGAAACTCGAAGTCGAGGAATGGAAACAGCCATGTCCGTGTTTACCGAAGAACTTCAAAAGCCGCTGTACGCCGCGATGAACGACGCCGAGGCAGCGGCCGAACTGAATGCCGACAACAGGGCGGAGGCCTTTTCGCGCTTCGGCAGCTATCGCACCTTGGCCACCCTCCTGACGGAAACGGAGTACAACGCGCTGGTGTCGGTGCTCGATGCCGCGGCCGGTCAGTCCCGGTTCGTGGCCGACATGGTGCATATGTTGACGCTGCCCGGCGACGAGCATGGCAGCGGCGGGGGCATCGACCTTGGCGACGATGCGGTCCGCACGCGGATTGACGCCCTGCGGCCGGCCATTGCGACGGCCCTCGGGGGTGAAGACGCCGAAACGGCGGCAACCGCGCTTTGCGCCAAGCTGAAGGCCTACGCCGAGCGTGCGACCAGCACGGCAAAGCTGTTGGGCGCTGCGTGGATCATCACCGAAACCGACGTCCAAAACTGGCGCAAGGAGATTGCCAATGGCTAGCACGGGACCTTCCTGGACCGACAACGTCGCCGTCCAGTCGCCCTACGGGTTGCTCAAGGGCGGCTGCCTGCGAACCACCTTTGACCTCCGCTCGGCCTTTGGCGCAATGCTCAAGATCGGCGTTGGTCGCTATGCCACCGCAACGCTCAACGTGGGGTTGGACGTGATCGTTCGCCGCGTGTTGAACAACGACGGCACGACGCACCTCTATGGCGCGCCGGTCGCGCAGTTCCAGTCGGACACGGCTTACGGAAGTCAGTTGATCAACAACGCGAGCAACTACGCCGCCGGCGCGTCGAGCATCGCGTTCGACAACCAAGCCGGGACTGCCTTTGCTCACGGCGACAATCTTTGTTTCTGGGGCCAAACGAGCATCCCGAGCGTTAGCGGCACCATGAGCTTCGGCGCGGGCGTCAACCTGGAAATCCTGCGGTGCTCGTCGGGCACGTCGACGCCATTCGTTCCGGACTCGCCGACCAAGTACGCCCACAATGACAATGAACACTTCACGCTGGCCAATTCTTGGGAGCTTTGGGTTCCTGGCGGAAGCGTCTATGCGTTGGTCTTCGATGCCGGCGGAGTGACGACCGCCAGCGCCGTGTTTGCCGTGATGGCCGATCTCCAGCGGTTCGACAAGCTTGTGAAGGTGAGCTGATGTTGCAACCATCGTCCATCATCGGTCCGCCCGGCGGTTGGGGGCGGCAAAAGCCGCCGTGCGGAGTCGGCCTCGATCCGGGCCATCCGCTGACACGAGGGCTCGTCGCCTTTTGGACGCTCAATGAGGGCGCGGGGCGAGTCGTGCGTTCTTCGAGGGGCGTCTTCGGCGCCCTGACGGGCAATGCCAAGTGGGCCAACACGAGTCGAGGCGTCGTCGCCGACTTCGACGGACCGACGCCCGGGACGAGCGCCCTGGCGACGGGCGTCTACTGCTCGCTAGGAACGGCCGAACGACCGGACTTTTCGATGTTCGCCCTGATCTATCCGAGGTCGCTGGCGTACTACGGTTCGATCATGTCCGATCAGGTGAACGTGGCCGACTCGAGCATTCGAACGATGTTTTATTTTAGCGCCGCCAAAGGGCTTCGCGTGGACGTTGGCAACGGAACGAGTTACACGGTGTGTGTCGCCGACGACATTTTGGTGACGAATAGCTGGCAGGCGGTTGGGTTTACCAGGAGGAACGGAGTGGGGCAATTTTACCTGAACGGCTTGCCCGTCGGGACGCCGACAGCTTGTACGACGTTGGCCCCGGCGGCCGTGGTTCCATGGTCGCTGGGTCGGATGTGCGATTCGGGATTTACGACGGGTTATGCCAATATGCAATTGGCGGCCGCCGGCATCTGGAACGTTGGTTTGTCGAGCGAGTCGATGCGGTTGCTGTACGCCCTTCCCTATTGCATGCACGAGGGCAGCGCGACGCCCATGCGGCCTGAGGGGATCGTGCGGCCGCTGATCGATGGTTCGTTGATTCCGGACTCTCAACTCATGGGAGCGACAGCATGAAATACCTTGGCAATCTGCCCGCCGGGCAGACCGTCACGTTTCTGTTTGCGACGAACGATGGCAACGGCGCGGCCGTCGCGCCGACCACCGTCGGCACGATCAGCGTCTACAAAGACAACGGAATCTCCGAAACGGCTGCCGGTGTCACGTACACGCCGAGCTTCGACGGATTGACCGGCGTCAACGCCGTGACGATCACCACGACCGACGCCTTCTACGCGGCCGGCCATGACTTCGCGGTCGTCCTCAGCGGAGCCGTCATCGACGGCGAGACGGTCAATGCGGTCTTGGCGCAGTTTTCGATCGCAAACCGTCGAGCGGCCGCGACGTTCGATTGGGCCGCCGATGTCAGCAATCCGCCGACGATTCCGACCAAGGAACAAATTGCCACTCAGGTCGAAACCCAAATCATTTCCGAAACCGACGGCAACCTGGTGCTCAAGGCGATCACCGACAAAATCGCGGCGGTGAATCCGAGTCTTTCGGGGCTCACCTTGGCCGCGATTGCCTCCCAGGTCCGAACCGAGCTGTCCACTGAACTGGCTCGCATCGACGCGGCAATCAGCAGTCGGCTCGCGGCCGCAGGCTATACGGCGCCGCCGACCGCGGCGCAAAACGCGGCCGCCTCGGCCGCCGCCCTGCTGTTGACGCCGGCGAACAAATTGGCGAGCGACAGCCTCGGCCAAGTGACGGCCAGCAATCCTGGCGGCTTGACGTCCGAGCAAAGCGCCCTGCTGAGTTCCGTGGCCAGCGCCGCGGGCACGCTCACCGCTGCGGAACGCAACGCGGTGGCCGATGCCCTGCTGACGCGCGCCAACGCCGTCGACGGCAAAACGTTGCAAGAGGCCTTACGAATCATGGCGGCCGTGCTGGCAGGCCGAGTCACGGGGGCCGGCACCGGCACGGAAACCTTCAAGGGACTTGACGGCGCCACGGTGCGGGCCATCGTGTCGACCGACGCTGACGCCAACCGCACGAACGTGGCCTACTCATGAAACTGACCTTTCTCCAACGAACGTTCGCCCCGAGAACCTTCCGCTCGGTCACCATGGCGGGATTGACCACGCGCGGCCCATATCGGGTGGCCGGCGCGCAACAGCATTGCTCGGGCGCCACGGCCGCACAGGACGTTCGCAGCGGCGCAACCACGGGACAAAGCCATGTCTGAAGCAATCGACATTCACGGAACGGCCTTTAAGAACGGCTCGCTCACCTTGTTGGCGCGGATCGTCGATGACAACGGCGCCAACCTGACGCTGGCCGCCGCCAATTCGGTGCGCTACAGCGTCTACCTGCTTGACGACCAGGACCCCGACGTTCGCACGGCGGTCGAAGGGCATGACAATGTCGGGCTGACCATCGCGGACGTTCTGTTCAGTTCGCTTCAAACCGGCTCGATTTGGACGGTGGACACGACCGGGTACAACTTTCGCCACGTGTTGGATGTTTCGTCCCATCCAGCCTTCACGCTGGCCGGCCGCCGCTATCTGGTCGAATACCGGGTGATGCCCGTGGTGGGCCAGGTCATTCTTGTTCGCTTCCGAATCAACGTCATTTAAGAGGCTCTCATGTCCGACATCCAACAGATTGCGACGATCAAGAGCCAGACGCTGGCTCGCATCGTGGAGATCACATCGCAGCCCAAGCCGACGTATCAGATCGACGGGCAACTGGTCGCCTGGGGCGACTATCTATCGCAGTTGCAGCGGGTCATTGACTGGTGCAACGAAAAGCTGGCCGGCGAGGCGCCCTTCGAGTTTCAATCGCAGGCCTTTACATGATCCGTTGGCGCGAAGGCATGGCGGATCCATGAGACGGACGCGGTTGCGACGCCATCAAGCTCCTTTCCAGGGAAGTTTCCATGACCATGATGAGTCCTCTCAATGATTTGGCGGCGGTTGCCGACGGCATGGAGACTGTCCGCCTGCTGCGGCGCGGCAACGACTCGGTTCAGATCGCCGAGGTGATCGCCCATGCCTTGCGACGCGCCATCAGCACGGGCGAGGCGTCGATCGTCAGTCGGGGCGATGTCCACAAGAGCCCGGCAACCAATGGCCAGTGCACGATGGCAACCACGGCCTGGCACCTGCCCGTCGCCGAGCTGCCCGAGTCACCAAGCCTGGGCGATGTCATTCTCGATGGGCAAGGCGAACGTTGGACGGTCATGACCGTCAAGCAGGCGACGCTCGGCGCGCGATGGCGCTGCGAAACCCGCAACGTTGCGATTGCCTATGGGCTCGATGACACGATTTCCGTGCTGAAAGCGGCCACGGTCAACGGCCAAACAACGTGGCAGACCTGGAAAACGGGCATCCGCGCGCGCATCCAGCTAAGCAACACGGAGATCGACACGGAGGCCGAAACGCCTGCGACAACGCGCAGCTATCGCATCTTCGTGGCCGAGGATCTGGACCTGGACCACAACTGCTGCGTTCGCGGGCCGGATGGAACCCTCTACACGCTGACGGGCACGGTTGGCGGCTACCGCATCGGCGAGTTGCAGACGATCGAGGCGGAGATCACCAGTTAGCATCGATTGCCACGACGCTTGCCGTCACGGTTGACGGACGTTCCGGCAGCCCCATCGCCGGTGCTTGGGTGACCGTGGCATATGATGGCGCGCGGTCGCCGCAGTCGGCATGCCGCCTCGAATTCTTTTGGCCCATTCTCGCCCATTTTCTCGGCATTGCGTTGCATTCTGGGCGGCGCGATCCTCCTCGCAGACATCCTTGGCACGCCAGTTGCGTTAGCTGCCCGACGCCACGCCGGGTCGGCCCATTTGGTCGGCCGCAAGGCCAGCCAGCAACCAAGGAATTTGCGATGATCCGTTCCATCTCCATTCTCGGCGGCCACGGCCGTCGCGGCGCCCCCGACTCATTCGACCGCATTGACCTGCATATGGGCCAAGTCGTCAGCATTGTCGGCCCGACCGGTTCCGGCAAGACGACGCTCATCAACGATATCGAGCTATTCGCCGGTGGCGACACGCCGAGCGGCCGTAGCGTACTGATCAACGGCCAGCCCGCCCCGGTCGAGTATCGTTACAACCCGGCGAAGAACCCGATCGCTCTGATCACCCAACACACGACATTCCTCTCCGACCTGCCGGTCCGCCAGTTCTTGCTGACCCACTCGAAGGTTCGCACCGGCGGCAGCGAGTCGCCCGAGATGATGATGGAAGCCATCGAGTTCGCCAACAAGCTGACCGGCGAGCCGATCGACCTGGACAACCGGATGACGGAGCTCTCGGGCGGTCAGACCCGGGCGCTGCTGATCGCCGATGCGACGGTCATTTGCAGCACGCCGGTCGTTCTGCTGGACGAGGTCGAAAACGCGGGCATCCATCGCACGCGCGCCGTGCAGTTGCTTCGCGAGTTCCGCAAGATTTTCATTTTCGTGACGCACGATCCGCGGATCGCGCTGCTGAGCGACTTCCGCATCGTCATGCAGAGCGGCCGCGTCACTCAAGTGCTTTCGACAAGCGAGGAAGAGCGCGGCGTTTCGGCGCACGTCAATCGTCTGGACGACGCCCTTTCGGCCTTGCGGGAAAAACTTCGCATGGGCCATCGTCTCAACGCCGGCGAATTGCAGGAGGTTGCATGAAAGTCGTTATTTGTGCCGGGCCGGCCACCACCGGCAAGACCTCGGTGGTGCGTCATACCGCAAAGAAATTATTGCACGCTGGTCATCGCGTGGCGTTTGTCAAGCTCGATGTTCAGTACGCCGACGAGGATGAGTTGCTCGCCGAGGAATTGAAGATTCCGACGCGCAAGGTCTACTCCGGCGAATTGTGCCCCGATCACTGCAATGTCATGGTCCTCGGCGATGCCATGCAGTGGGCCGAGCAAAACGGCTGCGGGATTCTCATGGTCGAAACCGCGGGGCTTTGTCTCCGGTGTTCGCCCTATGTCGATGGCGGCCTGGGCATCGTGGTGCTCGAAGCCACCAGCGGCATGAATCTGCCGCTGAAAGTCGGGCCGATGCTCTCCCTGGCCGATCTGGCCGTGGTGACGAAAATTGACCGCATTTCGCAAGCCGAACGCGAGGTGTTCCGGTCGCGGATTCAAGACGTGGCTCCGAACGTCCGCGTTCGCGAGGTCAATGCGCTGCACGGCATCGGCATCGATCCGTTGGTGGCCGAGGTCTTGGAAACGCCTGATGTCGCTGGTCCGCTGTTCCTGCGGGGCAACCCGCCGGTCGGCACCTGCACGATCTGCGTTGGCAAGAAGGAGATCGGCTGGCAGTCGCACTTCGGCGTCGTTCGCGCCTTGGACAACCAGGTGTTTTACCGGGGCGAATAGATTCGTCCGCACGCCGTGTGCAAGGACCGAACATGACAGCACGTATCTATTTCGACAACGCCGCCACGACGCCGCCCGATCCGCGGGTGATCGAGACTGCTCAGCCTTACCTGTCGCGGCTTTGGGGCAACCCGTCCAGCCTGCATCTGGAGGGACGGGAAGCCCATCAAGCGGTCGATACGGCGCGGCGGCACGTGGCCGACCTGATCGGCGCGCGGCCGGAAGAGATTGTCTTCACCGGCAGCGGCACCGAAGCCGACAACATGGCGATCCAGGGTGTCGCCCTGGCGGCCGCCGGCGGTCCATGCCACATCATTGCGAGCGCGGTCGAGCATCCGGCCGTGTTGGAATGTTGCCGTGCCTTGGAGCAACGCGGCGTCGCGGTTAGCCTGTTGCCGGTCGATGACCAAGGCATCGTTAACCCGGCCGATTTAGAGCGCGCGCTGCGGTCCGACACGCGGTTGGTCTCGATCATGACGGCCAACAACGTCCTGGGCACGCTTCAGCCCGTGGCCGAGCTGGCTGCCATTGCCCGCCGTCACGGTGTTCTGTTTCATACGGACGCCGTTCAAGCGGCTGGCAAGATTCGCATTGATGTCCACTCGCAGCAGATCGACTTGCTCTCGCTTTCCGCCCACAAGCTGCATGGACCGAAGGGCATCGGCGCTTTGTACGTCCGCGACGGCGTCCAGTTGCCGGCGTTGCTTCCAGGCGGTGGGCAGGAGGGCGGCCGCCGCTCGGGTACGGAAAACGTCGCCGCGATGGTTGGCTTTGGCCGTGCGGCGGAAGTCGCTCGGCTTGAAATGGCGGAGGAGGCTGCCCGGCTCGTCCGCATCCGCGATTTCATCATCGACTCGGTGTCGGAGACGATCGACAACGCCTATCTGATAGGTCACCGCTTTCGACGGCTGCCGGGCCACATCTGCTTTGGCTTCCACGGGATGGAAGGCGAGGCGATCAAGTTGTTGCTGGCGTTGGACGAGGCTGGCATCGCCGTTTCCAGCGGCAGCGCGTGCAGCAGCAACCATGCTGGACAACCGTCGCACGTGCTCCAGGCCGTCGGCCTCGATCCGATCCAGGCCCGCGGCTCGTTGCGAATCACGTTGGGCCGCTTCAATGCGATGGAGCAAGCTCAGCGGTTTGTCGAAGTGCTGCCGGCCCTCGTCCAATCGCTGCGACCGATGCACGGCATGACGCGCCACGAAAGGACAACCGTGCCAGTTTAGCAGGCAACTTCAGAGTTGGCCTGCAATTCGGTCCCCTTGCCCTTCGTGAGAGGGCCAGCGTGAGGGCGAATCAACCAAGACATCGACACCCAGGGCAGCCATCCTGCAACCGTCATTAACCCGAAATCAATCATTACGCAATCCAAGGAATACGAAGTTCATGGTCACCAGCAACGTCCAACTACCGGGTCTCGATTGTGGCATGTGCGGCTACCGTACGTGCGAGGAGTTTCGCGGCCAACTGGCCACATCGCCGGACATGATTCGGCGGTGTATCCATCTTTCCGAGAACCGGGTCCAGCCGGAAGCGCCGGCGGGCGCGCCCGTCATGGCGGCGGCTCAGCCATCGACGTGCCAAACCGGGTGCGGCGCATGCAGCGGCGGGGCGACCATTGCCCGCGCCAAGCCGCAGATGCAAGGCCAACTGCCTTGGAAGGATAGCCTGGGCCGCGACTTCGACTTCTACCTTGAGCACTTCCCCGAAGAACCGGGTCCGCGCGAAATCATTCTTCCGCACAATCCGATCATCACCAGGGAGCTGAACGTTCAGGTGGGCGACATCCTGCTCGGCCGTCCCCTGGGCATGTCGTGCGGCTGCCCGATTACGCATTGTGGCGTGGCCACGCAAGTCGATATGCGCACCGGCGTAATCGTTTGGTGCGTCACCGGTCCGCTCGGCCCCAGAGCGAAAGGTTTCAAGGACCTCGGCTACTACATCGCCGAGGGTTACGAAGGCCTCGTAAAGGATACACGCAGCGAACTAAAAGTTGGCATGCGTTACTACTTCCAGCCCCACATGTGCATGTTGCAGTGGCGGCACAGCGGGCTGCTCAACTACCTGAACCGCACTGGCGACATGTGGCAGGTCCGCTTGGAAGGCCTCTGGATCGGCTAGACCGACACGGCCGCCAAAAACGACGCCCTCGCCCCCTCTCCCTTTGGGAGAGAGACGCGGGGCAACGGCGGGCGAAAGCCCTTCACGCCGCGCGGCGCCAGCCTATTCCTGCCGGTCGCACAGATCGAGCGAGCGGGCCAGATCGCGGTTCGTCAGATACCATTCGACCGAGCGGCGCAGACCGTCGTCGATGGCCACCTCGGGCCGCCAATTGAGCAGACGTGCGGCCTTCGACACATCGGCCCACGTCGTTGGAACGTCGGCCCGATGCATGGGACGGTACTCGATCCGCGCCGTCTTGCCCAAGAGCGAGGCAATCTTTTTGATGACCGCATCGAGCGTCACCACGTGGTCGCCGCCCAGGTTGATGATCTCGTAGCCGAGCGGCCGCAGCGCGGCGATCGTGCCCCGGGCGATGTCCTCGACGAACGTAAAATCACGGCTTTGTGTTCCATCGCCGAAAACAACGATCGGCTCGTCCTCCGCAATCCGGCGGATGAATCGGAAGACGCACATGTCGGGCCGACCGGCCGGACCGTAGACGGTGAAGTAACGCGGGATCGAAATGTCGAGACCGTGCAGGTGGTGATAGCTGAAGGCCAGCGTCTCGGCCGCCTTCTTGGACGCCGCGTACGGCGACAGCGGTCGGTTCGTGTCGGCGTCCTCGTGATACGGCACTTGGTTGTGCTTGCCGTAGAGGCTCGACGTGGAAGCCAGCAGGAACTTGCGAACGCCCGACCGGCGGCACATTTCCAGCAGATTGAGCGTGCCTGTGCAGTTCGATTGATAATAGACCCAGGGGTTTGTGACCGACGGCCGGACACCTGCCCGCGCGGCCAAATTGATCACCGCTGCGAAGGGCGGTTCGCCGCCGACCGACTCGAAGATCGGTTCGATCGCGGTGAGGTCCGAAATGTCCGTTCGGTGGAAATGGAAGTTCTTCCGCGACGTCAACTGGGCGAGTCGCCATTCCTTCAGGCGTGGATCGTAGGCGTCGTTCAGGTTGTCGACCCCGACGACCGTGTGTCCGACCGTCAGCAGCAGGTCGGCGACCTTCGAGGCAATGAACCCGGCGCAGCCGGTCAGCAGATAGCGTTCCGTCATTCCAGTGGCTCCAGAAAGAAGTCATCGATTTCAACCGACGCGCCCTGTTGGAGGAAGTTGATGCTGACCAGCAAGCGGGTCTCGGCGCGGCGCTTCAGAACGGTTCCCTCCAGCCCGGCGAAGGCTCCGTGGCGGACTCGCACGTGCCGCCCTGGCTCTAGGCGGCTCTCCACCGTCAGCGGCGCGCCGGCCGCGATCAGTTGGCGAAGCTGCCGCAGGTCGAAGACGAATTGTTCGGCGTCCTCGACCGACAACACGCGGGACACCCGGTTCGTGGTGAGCGTTCGCAACCGCTCTTCCTCGGACCCAAAGAGAAAAATATAGCCACCAAACAGAGGGGTCAGTGAGGTCCGCCGGCGGCCTCGCGACACGCTCGTTTGCTTCACCAGCGGCAGGTAAAAAGGGACCCGATGCTTAAGCAATTCCCGGGCGAGCGACTTCTCTTGCCGGGCTTTGGTGTAGACGGCCAGCCAGCGTCGCGGCGACGGGCCAACCAGTGGGGCGTCCAGCAGCGTCTCGGGATAGATGTTTGGTTCTTCCTTAAGGATCGGCATGGGTGCCCCAGCAGTGTGCGGCTCGTTCCGCAATTGTTCACGCGAATTATAGTGTTTGCAGTATTGGAGGGAAGCCGTCGAGCCGCGATCGCCCCTTGTGCGAATGTGCTGCATCCCATTTTAAGAGGGGTTTTGGCAGACAGGTCCGGTCGGCGTCTGACGAGCGCGAGAGGATGTGTGAGTCAAGGCGGTCGGCGACGACGCTGGCTCCTCCGATCTACGGGGCTGGCGTGCAACGTGCCGTGCGCCAGCTTGCCGCGCCGTTTTTCCAGGGCCGTTCATGCCCCGGGTCGCGGGTGCCAACGGCATGGTCGGCCTGGCTTTCCAAACCGACATCGCTTGACACACTGGCATGTTATGCTCTAATAGAAGTCGTTGTGTCGCCAGAAGTTGGCGATGGTCATCATTTGTCGATTGAGGTAACAGGAGAGGTCCATGTCTACCACACGCGGCGTGCGGAGGGCGTTTACGTTGGTGGAATTGCTTGTGGTCATCGTGATCATCGGCATCCTTATTGCGCTGCTGTTGCCGGCCGTGCAGGCGGCCCGCGAGGCGGCCCGCAAAATGACCTGTAACAGCAACCTGAAACAGATCGGTTTGGCCGTGCAGAACTACATGCAGGCCATGCGGGTGATGCCGCCAGGAACAGTCACCATCGGAGTCGCAACGCTGGAAGAAGCCGGCAGCGCCGATATCTGGACTTCAGAGGTCACGTCGACGACGATCGGCAGCAGCACCACTCGGGGCGGCCAGGGCACCGGTTGGCTGCTCCGCATCATGAGCTACATCGAGGGCGACGCGCTGGCAAAGAACTGGAACTGGACGTGCCCCATCTCGAACCTGGATCAAACGAACAACCTGGGTTACAGCAACCTCAGAATCGCTTGTACGAACATCAGCACTTTCTACTGCCCGACCCGCCGAAGCGAATTTCGGAGGGGCATCGATGACGCTGCTATTGGCACTGTCGGCTATCCCGTCCCGACAACTTATATTGCCTTCTATACGAACGCCACAGCCAACAAGAGGGGCGTTAAGGGCGGCTGCACCGACTACGGCGGATGCGCTGGTCGGCACGCCTTCCATGCGCTCAGGGAAAGTGGGAACCAAATCGCCAGCTATGCCACCGGCGGCTGCATCAACCCGGGCTACTTCCCCTCGGCAAATACAAAGTATACGGTCGCTGGCGAGCCGACATCCGGAACCACACTCAGCGTTCAGATGCTTAGCTCGAATAGGGACCCGATGAAACGTTATGGCATCTTCGGTCGGGTCAATGTCAGCACGAGCCCCGCGGATGTGAAGGACGGTTTGTCCAACACGATCCTAGCAGGTGAAATGCAGCGCATTACGACGAAGGCGACTTCATACCCCTTCAACGGCCCCGATATTGGCGTTAGTTACAGTTACGATGGCTGGGCGGTTGGCGGCGGAGCCACGTTGTTCAGCACGGGCATGATTTATCCCTACTCGTCGAGCCCCTATGGTCCCGTGATGAACAATGGAGACCCTCGGTCGCCTGGCAGCACGCACAGCGGTGGCGCGAACTTCTGCTTGGGTGATGGCTCTGTGCATTTCCTCAGTGAGACGATCGACCCGAACGTTTTCGCCCTGCTCGGCAGCATGGCCGACAAGGTGGGGGTTCCGCCGATCGACTAAGGCAGGCACACGCGTTGCCCGTTCGACAGGCAACGGCGTTTATGGTTAGAGTCCAACGGGTTGGGGCGGTGGCCGAAAAGGTTGCCGCCCCAACGGCTTTTCTTGACGCGACGCGGCGCATTCTTGCTCTTTTGGAATGACTCTGCAGGACTGGACGTCACCGTCCACGATTGGCTTTCGCCACGCCACGGTGGTATGCTCAAGAGTGTGTCGGCCATCCGACCGACTCTGGGAGGCGCGGACTTCGTTGAACCAGCCGGAACGTCCTAACTTCGAGCAGTGTGCCGTGCTGAGCGGCCTGTTGACCCAGCAGGAGCTCGACGCGGCGCGAGCGGCTCTGCGGTGGTCCGAGAAGGATGAGCTGGATGCCGACGCATCGGCCAGCGATCGGCAACTGGCCGACCGCCTGGTCGAGCTGGGCCGGCTCAACGCGTGGCAGGCCAAGCAGCTCCTCGATGGGCGGACGAAGTTCAATCTGGGGCCCTACCAGATCATCGATTCGATCGGCCAGGGGGCGATGGGGCAGGTTTTCAAGGCACAGCACGGCAAGATGGGCCGCGTCGTGGCCATCAAGGTTCTGCCCCGCGACAAGTCGACGCCCGAGGCCATCGAAAATTTTACCCATGAGATTCGTGCCCTGGCGCGACTCGATCATCCCAAGCTCGTGGCCGCGCTCGACGCCGGCCAGGATGGATGCGTCTACTATCTGGTGACCGAGTATGTGCCGGGCATGGACCTCCGCAAGCTGGTCCGAGAGCGTGGACCGCTCGATCCGCATGTGGCGGCGTCGATCATCTTGCAGGTGGCCGAGGGTCTCGACTACGCGCATCGCCAGGGGATCGTGCATCGGGACGTGAAGCCGGCCAACGTGTTGGTGTCGCCCGATGGCCAAGCGAAGCTCTCGGACCTGGGGCTTTCCGGCCCGCTCAACGACGCGGCGGAGAACGATCCGCGGTACGGGAAGATCGTGGGCACGGCCGACTACCTTTCGCCGGATCAGGTGCGCGATCCGTGGACGCCAGCCCCGGCTTGGGACGTCTATTCGCTTGGCTGCACCCTGTATTACGCCGTGACCGGCAAGGTTCCATTCCCGGGTGGCAGCACGGCGGACAAGGCCCGGGCCCATTGTGACTTGCGGCCGCTGGACCCAAGGCGGCTCAACCCGCGGCTGCAGGCGGAGTTTGTCGACGCGATGGCCGATATGATGGCGAAGGATCCATCCGAGCGATTGAGTTCGGCCAGCGAAGTCGTGAGCCGATTGACGCCCTTTCTTGCCCCGCCGTCGCCGCCGATGGTGTCTTGTGGCGGTCCTGCTTCGCTCGGCGAAGGCTTGGCCGCCGAGGCGTCAGCGATCCAAGCGGCGCCGCCCGTGCCGAAATCGCCGGGCGGGTCCTCGTGGTGGGCGCTGGGGGCGTTTGTGCTGGCGCCGCTGGCGTTGACGGGCGCCGCTCTGCTGCTTTGGTGGCTTGCAAAGATTTTGCTGCGATAAAAGCAACCGCCCCTGCGTTCTTGCTTATATAAGCCGTGGAACGGTCCGCGCGCTGCAGCCGTTTGGCACGGAATCGCCTTGGTATCTCCCGTTGAGGGGGTTGCCAAAAAAACCGAAATTCGTAGCATTGGGATTGAGGCAGGCTTTTCTAGTGTGAGTGCGCGGATCGCCGCGATTGAACGGGAGGACGCGCGATGTCGACCATCACGTCCCGCTGTGTGTTGGACGTTCAACGGGGGCCGGACTGGCTCTTGGTGCGCATCAAGGAGTTTGACCCGGATCAGATTGGCGGGCCATCGTTGGCCGCACGTGTGTGCCATCTGATGGAGCAGCACTTTACGTACCGACTGGTGCTTGAACTGGAGCAGGCGCCGGTGCTCAACAGTCGGTTAATCTCGCAGTTGCTGGACCTGTATCGCTGGGTTGAAGAACGCGGCGGAGTGATGCGCGTCTGTGGTCTGTCGGCGCACAATCGAGAGGTCTTGCACGCGTGTCGGCTTGATGAGCAACTGTTGCCGTATCGCGATCGGCGAGAGGCCGTGATGGGCGGTCCACACTTCCCGCTGCCGCGCTAGTCGTTCGACCGTGCATTGTCGGACAGCGGAGGATGAGTCTCGAACTCGTCCTGGGGCAGGCGGTTGCGGGTTGCCCGCGGTTATGCCCAGCAGACTTCGAGTTCGTTGGCGATTTCGGCCACGCCAGCGACGTGGCGGATCGCTTCCTGGGCCATCTGCTTCTGGAAATACGTGGCAACCACGCCTTTGAGGATCACGCGGCCCTCGCTCGTCTCAAACCGCAGGTTGCGGCGTCCGATGTAGGGGTTGCCTTCCAAGGCCGTAAGTACCCGATCGTCCAGCGGCATATCGATCATCTTTATTCACCCGTTGCCAGAAGTCTCTGACGATGGACCACTCTATCCAGGGGGGCTGGGGTTCGCGCCTGACCTCCCAACTTAACGACTTTCGACTACTTCCATCGGCAATTCGGGTTCGCCCAGCCGAGAATACTCATTCAAGAGAATGGGTATTTTGAGTTGGGTGGTCGGGATTTTCCGAGTTTGCCGACTGTCCGTTCCGGCGGCCGTCGGCGACTCACCTCGGATCTTGCTGAGGAATGTTGCCAGGGGGTGGGGACGCGGAACACAAGCCCGTTGATAAAGATTAGCTCCCGGTCGGGGAGCAAGGCAAACTGCGTGGCGAAAAAAACGCCTTGGCGCGTCGTACGCGGCCTCGCCGCCACGGCCGATCTCGGGTCATGCGGGCTGGCTAAAGTGTGCGGCGCAATAAAAACGCCCCGGAACCTGGAAGTTCGCGGGGCGTGTGCATCGAATCTTGCGGCAACGGCTCAGGCGTTGGGGCCGCGAGCCGGCATGTTGACCGACTGCTTGATCGCGCCGGTGGCGAAGAAGTCGATCAGCAACTCGGCCGCCTCGCCAGCCACGTTGTTCTGGGCGTCCACCGTGCTCGCGCCCAGGTGCGGCGTGCAGAGTGCGCCGGGCATGCCGAACAGCGGGCTTTCGGTGCAAGGCTCGGTGGGATAGACGTCCAAGGCCACGCCGGCCAGTTGACCGCTGCGAAGCCCCTCGGCCAGCGCGGCCTCATCGTAGATGCCGCCGCGGGCGCAGTTGATCAGCCGGGCCCCCTTCTTCAGCATCGAGACTTCCTTCGGGCCGATCAGGCCCTTGGTTTCCGGCGTCAAGGTCGTGTGAACGGTCAGGTAATCGACGCGCGGGAGCATCTCGCGGGCCGTCGCGCACGGCTCGATGCCCAGTTCCTGGATCTTGGCGGCCGGTACGAACGGATCGTAGCCAAGCAGCTTCATTTCCAGTCCCCGGGCGCGGCTGGCCACGGCCTGTCCAACGCGGCCCAGGCCGATGATGCCCAACGTCTTGCCGGCCAGTTCAACGCCCATGAACTTCTTGCGGTCCCAGCGTCCCTCGATCAGGCTTTGGTAGGCCGGGGCGATCTGGCGCGAGACGGCCAACATCAGGGCGATCGTCAGCTCGGCCGTCGAGAGTGTGTTGCCGCCCGGCGTGTTCATGACGACGATCCCTTGTTGCGTGGCCGTCGGCACGTCGATGTTGTCGACGCCGACGCCTGCCCGGGCGATGGCCTTCAGCCGCGTGTTGCCCTTCAGGATGTCGGCCGTGATTTTTACCCCGCTGCGGCAGATCGCGCCATCGGACTCGAGCAAGGCATTGCGGAGGTCATCGCCCTTGAGACCCGTGCGAATCTCCACCGTGAGGCCCTTGGCCGACTGGAGCAACTGGATGCCGTCCTGGGAAAGGTCGTCGAGTACGATGATTTTGGGCATGGTCGGTTCTTACTTCCTCCAATGAGCAAAAGGCGATGAAAGCGTCGATCTTCCGCCGAGTGAAGCGGGCGGCCGCGGGCCGTCAATTATGGCCACGAAGCGGACGCGAGGCAATGGGCGCTCGCGGCTGCCGTGCAATCTGGCGTTCCAAAATCGGACGTGCGTCGTTATTCCTCGTCTTCTGGCCCGGTGGGTCGGCCCAGGACGCCGACGGCGAGTGACAGGACAAGGCCCACCAAATCGATGACCCAGAGGATGCCTCCGAGCAGCGCGATGCGAAACAGAAAGACTTGGCCCCAAGGGTCGCCCATTCCCGCCAAGAGCCAGCCGACCGCAACGACGACGCAGATGGCGATCGGCAACAAAACGGCCGCGACGAGGAGTGCGACAGTGACTCGCTGGGGGATCAAAGGCTGCTGCATAGTCCGCTTTCGCTATTTTCTCTAATTTTGCGGACCAGCAAACTCGTTGTCAAGCCGTGGCAGGCGGAACCGGAAGAACCGCGAGGTCCCTTGCGAGGTGTCACGGCTGAGCGCAGCAAAGAATCCGCGCCGTGCAGCGTAACCTACGCTGCTCCAACGAGATCCATCGCCGCGCTCGAGATGGCAGACGTCCCGCGTCCGATTGCCGGCAGGCGTGATGGCTAGGCCAACGCCTCGTCGATGGCGTCTTGGAGGCGTTTTTTGGGCTGGACACCGACGAAACGGTCGGCCACCTCGCCGCCCTTGAAGATCATCAGGGTGGGGATGCTGCTGACGCCGAACGTGGCGGCCGTGTTCGGGCTGTCGTCGATGTTGACCTTGGCGACCTTCAACGTGCCCTGGTTGTCGCGTGCCAACTCCTCGACGATTGGCGCAATCATTCGGCAGGGACCGCACCACGGGGCCCAGAAATCAACCAAGACCGGCTCGGCCGACTGCAAGACTTCGTTCTGAAAATCTTGGTCCGAAATTTCCCTGATGTTCGCCATGCAATTGGTCTCCTTCCGGGCGTGGTGGCCGCGGCAATTGGTTGCTCTTCAAAAATGCTCCGCGACCAAACGGCCACGGTCTCATCCCGACTCCAATTCAGGCCCGCGCGGCACCATTCGGTCGCGCAACCTTGGATTGGAAATCGCATAACAATGGCCGAATTATAGCGCTCGGTGCAGGAGCGTCAACCCACCCAGTGAACGAGGGGGAGCCGGCGGCTATCGGACGCGGCAGCGGAAGCGGAGGATGCCGCCCTTGGTCGGAGCAAGCGGTCCGGCCAGCTCGCAACGCACGGCGACCGAGTCGCCCTCGTTGGGCTGCGTCGAGACTTTCGCCTCGACACTGCATTCGGCGCTGCCGGGCACGAACTCCAGCCGCGTGCTCAGGCTGTCGATGATGACGACCTTGGCGATCGGCTGATCGCCCAGGTTGTCGAAGCGAAGTGTGAAGGTGACTTCTTCGCCCGGCTTGGCCATGGCCGTGGAAGCCAACTTGACGAGCCGCAACCGTGGCCGGCCTTCGGTCGAGACCGTGTAGATCGAACGAACGTCGTCGTACTTGACCGTGGCCATTGCGCCCTTGCGATCCAGAACGATCTGGACTGCTTGGTTGTGCGACCAGGCGATGGCGGCGTTCGAACTCTTGGCCAGGAACGCCATCTCGGCCTCTTTGTAGGCGCCGATGCGGATGACCGAGAGATTCTCGTAGGGTTTGAAACCGTTTTGGAAGCTTCGCGGGCCGACGGCGCTGGACATCGCGCCATCGCCCTGCCGGGTTCGCATGGCGACGGCCGGCCGCGCAGCGATCTGGTCGTTCGGTTGAATGTTCTGCTTTGCGTGGCCGACGAACTGGTTCGACGTGGGCGTGCTGGGCCCGACCGGCTTGCTGACGCCGCTCAGTTGTTGCCGTTCCTCGTGGGCCACGAGGCCAACGACCTGACGGACGGCCCCGAACCGTGGGCTGTAGACGCAGACGCGATTGCTCGGCTCGACGACCGTGCGACCGTCAAGCGTCTTATATGCGGCAACGGTGTCTTCCATTTCGACGCCGCCCACCTCGCCGCGGCCGCTGACCATGGCAGGCCGGCCCTCGTCGCCGCCATCGCACAAGTATTCATCGCGCGGCCACGGCTTGCGAATCCCAGGCGGCGACCAAGGTGTCTCGGCTTGGCACGGCACGACGTTCGATGGGTCTGACGGACATGGTGCGGTCGGCGTTAGAGCCCCGGCGTACGCATCCGCCGGCAACGAGGCGTTTGCCGTCTCTGGGCAAGCCTCGGCCCGATGCCGTGCGGCGCCGCTCGTGCGGCATCCCGAAAGAATCAGGACGCACAGCGCGATCAGGGCCATGCGCCAAGCGCGATGCCAGGCGAGAGTTCGATCGCCTGACGTGGCGTGGGCGACAGGATGGGGGCCGGAGGAATGCATGAGCTGGGCGATCGGGTGATGACGTTAACGGCCGCTTGGCAGCCTGAGTTCCCTGGCCGCGGTTTTTCCCTGCGCGTCTTGCGCCGAAGTGGCCGGCGGTGGCGACAGGTTAGTGACCTTTCGGACCGGGGCCTTCTCCGATGGAATATCGAGCCACGCGGGCGAGCCAAAAAAGAACTGCGTGTCGAGCTTCTGATCTGGCAAGCGACCGCCAAGACGCAAGATGGCCACTGGGCGACCGAGCCCATCGGCGACGGCCAACGGGTCTTGGCCGGCGGCGGCCTCGAACCAATCCTGATGTTGCGGATTCTCGCGTGCTGGGATGGCGTTTTGAGGATCTTCGAGGTAGATGACCCGCGTGACGAACTTGCCGTCCGCGGCCAACCTCAGATCATCCTCGGTGATTTCGATGGGAATCGGAAACCGACAGGCCTGGCCTGGCGGCGCGTAAAGCCGGTCGATGACTTCGATGGTCGGAAACACCTCGACGCCCGCGGCCAAGCGGATGTTGGTCACACGGAGGCGATAGACGGCGCCGATGAGGAAGCCGGCCTTGCGAGGGCCCTGCTGCGACCGGTCGAATTGTTGGTCTACCGCCAGCGAGACCAAGGCCCCGGCGGGGGCCTTGATCTCGACCGGCTGGTAATACCCTGGCAATGGTCCGCCCCGCTGCAATTGCGCGCTGCCAATCGCTCCCGGCGGCATCACACCGTGATGCAAGTAGTGCACGCTGGGTTGCTGGGCCGACAGCGTTGTCGCGTAGCCCAGCGACCAGAGCACCAGCACTGCAATCCTGTTGGCAAACCGTCGGCGGAACCCCGCCCGACTTGCCAAACTGCGGATCGATCGGACCATTGCCATGTCGAGATTCGGTAAGGAACTGGTTGAAAGAGGTCGCTTGAAAAGTTGCGTCGTTCTCGGATCGTGCCGGAAGCCCACGGGTTTTCGCGTCACGTGGGCTGTGAGCTTGTTTTTGCTCGCTCCCCTCTCCCGACACGCGAGAGGGGAGCGGATGTTTGTCATGATGCTTACAGTTGTTTCACGCAGTCTGAGGAAGCCGGGTGGCTTTCGGCCTCGGCCGGAGCCGCTTCGTCGCACGGCGCGTCCATGGGGCAACCCTCCGCCTTCACCCGCTCGCGACGCTCGCTCAGCGGCTTGCGGTAGCAGCCCACGCCAGGACTGGTTCGCTCGACAATTCGTGCATGGGTGGCCGGCTTGGGATAGCTGACGCCGGGCACTTGCTTCTCATCGATGCGGATCTTCTTCGTCGGGGCCGGGATGTGGACCCGCGTATGGTTTACCATGACGTGCTTCTGAAGGCCGGCGGGGACTCCCATCGGAACGGACGGCGGTCCAGGCAAGCCGATCGGCGTGCCGCACATCGGCATTCCATATTGCGGCCCATTGACTCCCGCCATGTAGTTGGTCGGCATCGTCGTCGGGACTCCGACCGGCGTTCCGAGCGGGACGCCCGCCTGGGCTCCGCCGGTGGCATCGTCGCCCTGGGGACACTGATAGGAAGTTCGACTGATTCCACCCTCGGACGGACGACCGCCTGGGGTTTGCAGATCCTTGTTGCCCAGGCGGACGATCGCCAGGATGGCTCCGCGACGATCGGCTTCGACGATGGGATCGACGCCGGGGTCGAGTCGGGTGCTCACCAAGGTTTCAACACCGGCCAGCGCGAGTTCTTGGAACTCGGGGTCGGGCAGGTAGATGACCTTGGTCACGAAGTTGCCGCTTTGGACCTGGTCGAAGTCTTCAGGCGTGAATTGGATGGGAATCGCATTGTGTGCCAGGAACGCTTCGGTGCGAGGCATCACGGACGCGACTTCGATCGTTGGATACAACTCAACACCAGCCCTTCCGGGGATGTTCGACAGCCGAGTCCGGTAGATGGCCGCCTGCGGGAAGTTGTAGCGAGCGGGGCAGACCAACGGCTCCGAGTCGAACATGCCGGGGGCGCTGATGTCCCAAACAACCGTCATGCCATCCGGGCCAACGAATTGAAGCTGGGAAGTCATTGCCGGGCCGGGCACATTCGGCTGATACATCATGACGCCAGGTCCGGGGCCATCGACGCCCGGTCCGGGGTGCATCATTGTGCTGGCGGGCGGCAGATTCTGCTTGCACGGCGTCCGGCAACCCGCGATTAGGACGCATGCAGCTAAAAGAGACACGACAAGAGACCTCATAATATCCCCCCTCGAAAAGGCAGCCTCGGCCAAGCCTTGGCTTTTAATTTGTCTGTGGCGGCCTTGCGCAAGCCGGGCCGGCGCAAGGCAATGTGCCTGGAGTCTATTCGTCGGCCCGGCAGAACACGATTCTTTGGAAAATCCGGCACGACCGGTAGAATGCGACCAAGTGGTATTGCCGGAAGGGGTCTTGTTAAATTGCCTAGATTGAAGCCCTGGGCATTCCACTGGCCAAACTGGGGACGTTCGGTCCGAAATGGTTGCTTCATGCCGGCCCTTCGACGGCGGTCAAGCAATTTTCGCCCTTGACCCTCCCGCCTGGCATCCGCTATTCTTCGCCCCCTATTCATACGGAGCCGCCCGGGGCTCCTGTGCAGCGTCTCATCTTGCGCCGATCGACGTTTCACCCTATTGCCAGCGCCATCATGCAGCATCCACCGTCGTGTCGTGGTTCCGGTTTTTTGCTGCTTCTGCTCATTGCGACGGTGGCTCTTGCGGACGCCGGGTGCGCCGGCCGGGCTTACCGTGCCGGGAACCTGCCACGCGAGCTGATGGCGCCGCCGACCACCGATCCCCAGTCCATTAACCTCTCGGGGTTGGCGGAGCAGTCCGTCAGCAGCGAGGTGATCCAGCCGGGCGATGTGCTGGACGTGACGATGGTCACCGACTACACCAAGCTGACCACGACGACCGCCCCGGTCCGCGTGGCGGACGATGGAAGCATCGCCATCCCGTTGGTTGGTCGTGTCGTGGTCGTCGGCATGGAAATTAAACAGGCCGAGCAGGTCGTCAACGCCGAAAGCATCGCACGCGGTGTGTTTCGCACGCCCTGCATGACGGTTACCATGAAACAGTGCCACACCGGGCGCGTGACGGTCGTCGGCGCGGTGAACAGTCCGGGCGTGCGCGACCTGCCGCGCGGCGGCTCATCCCTGATGGCCGCGCTGCTGGCCTCCGGCGGACTGAGCAAGGACGCCGGCACGGAAGTCGAGATTCGCCACACCGATTCCCGACAAATGCCGCAAGAAGTGATGTACGTGGACTTGAAGGCCGCGACGGCCGGTACGGTGCGAGTGCCGGAACTCCGCGACGGCGACATCGTTCAGGTGGCCAAGCGGACGTTGCCGCCGGTGTATGTCATTGGCCTCGTGCGCAAACCGGGCCAGTTTCCGTTTCCGACGAACCAGGAACTCCGCGTGCTGGACGCCCTGGCCCTGGCCGGCGGCGTTTCCAACTCGGCCGCCGAGGACATTCTGCTGATTCGGCAGCGTCCGGGCGCGTCCGAGCCGGCTCGGATTGCCGTCAGCATCCAGGATGCGAAGAACGGGCGAGACAATTTGACGCTGGCCCCCGGCGACACGGTTTCGGTCGAGCAAACACCGGCCACGATCGTCGTGGACACCATTCAGACCTTCTTCCGTGTCAGCTTGGGAGGAACCGTCTCGTGGTTCTAGGCGATGAGAACACCGGGCGACGGAACGGGAGATCCCACGCGTCATGTCTCGGCGGACCGTCTGCTTCCACCCCGCTCGATCGCTTTCTGCTGCGAATCGTCGATGGCTGTCTGGCCGGGGTGATCTTCGTCGTTCCATTGCTGATGGGCGGCCGGCATGCGATTGGGCAACTCGCCCTGACCGTGCTGGCGGTCGCGGCGGCTTGGGCCTGGTCTGCACACCGTTGGTTCGCCTCGCATCAGCCCGGGCACTCTGCCGGCGCAACACCCCTACCGCTTCGCGATTACGTGGCGCCCATTCTCATCTTGACGCTGGGCGCGGCGCTGTTGTTGGTGCAGACGGCCCACTTGCCGGCGTGGCTTTTCGCGCGGCTGTCGCCCAACGCGGCCAGCCTGTTGCCGCTCTGGCATGAAGGCGATGTGGGGCTGGGCGCCTGGTCGTGTCTCTCGATGACGCCAGCCGAAACGGCCGCCTCTCTGGTCGTTTTCCTCGATTACGGGCTGCTTTTCTTGGTGGCCTCGCAACGGATCCGCTGCGTTGAGCACGTCGAGCGGCTCTTGCGGTGGTGCGCCTTGTCGACGGTCGTCGTAGCCATGCTGGGCATCGCCCAACTGGTAGCCGGCGACGGCCGATTCTTCTGGTTCTACGAGCATCCCCTGGCGACCGCGTCGGATGTGGCAAAAGGCAGCTTCACCAATCGCAACCATTTCGCTCAGTTCCTCGCGTTGGGGATCGGGCCGCTCATCTGGTGGCTTCAAGACGCGCTGCGTCACCGCCGACGTGGCGAGATGACGGTCTACTGGCTCGGCCTCGCGCTGGGCGTCGTCTTGTTCGCTGGCCTGCTGTCGCTCTCGCGGGGCGGCATGGCGGCCATACTCTTGGCGGCCGTTGTCGCCACCGCGCTGTGCTGGCGCGGCGGAGCCTCGGGCGGCCGGTTGCTGGCGGCCCTCGGCGCTGCCGTCGTGCTGATCGGCGTCTCGCTGTGGATCTTTGGCCTCGACCGCGTCAGCGACCGTATCGAGGACTTTTCGGCTGGCTCCATCGATCGGCTGGATCAGTCGGCCGGCCGCAGGACAATTTGGGCCGCGACTCTCAAGGCGATCCCGAACTTCTTGCCGTTGGGGTCGGGGGCCGGAAGTTTCTGCGACGTCCATCCGATGTACACGAACGTCCTGGCGGATGACGATCGCGACGCCACACATGCCGAAAACGGTCCGCTGCAAGTCACATTGGAGAACGGCGCGGCGGGCGCCCTGCTGCTCGTCGCGGGAATAGCCGTGTGTGGCTGCTGGTGTGCCGGTGGCATTGGACGCCGTGTGCCCGGTCGGTTGAAGGTCTGCGCCGGCGCCTGTACGGCTAGCTTGGTCGCGTCCGTTGCGCACTCTTTGGTGGATTTCGTTTGGTACGTGCCGGCCTGCACCGCCCTCGTGGTGTTGTTCGCCGCGTGTGCGATGCGGATTCGGCGAATGACGCGTTGCGAAGCCGACGCAATCGCGACGGTCGCCGTGCCGGCGACGGTGAAACGGCCCCGTTTTTCTGCGGCCGTGTCGGCGGCCGCGTTCGTGCTGCTCGCCGGCGTGGGCGTCTGGATGATCGGCAATCGGATCGGTCCGGCGATGGCGCAATCGGATTTCGACCGGTTCATGGTCGAGTATCGGGCGGCCAAGACCAAAACGCCCGACGGCGCGTTGGCCGATCCGGTCGACGAGGAGACGCTCCTGCATTGGGTGTCGTGCTTGGAAAGCGTCATTTGTTGGGAGCCGACGCATTGCGCGGCGCACTTGCGGTTGGCCGAAATCCACCGGCGACTGTTCGAGAAGTTGCAGGTGACGAGCGTCAATCAGATGCCGTTGCAGCACATTGCCGATGCGGTGCGGCAGCAGCAGTTCCCAAGCCGCGAGGCTCTGGTTGCCTGGCTCACGGTGGCCATCGGTCCGCACTGGAAACACTTGGAGTCGGCGCTCGATCATGCGAGGCAGGCGCTCGATCTCGGTCCATTGCGCGGCCGCGCGTACCTCGTTCTGGCCGAATTGTCGTTCCTCCGCGGCGACCAGGGATCGCTTGCCGAGGCGTGCCTCGACCAGGCGCTTCGCGTGCGGCCGCTGGATGGCGCGGTCCTTTGGGCCGCGTCGCAGAAGGCCTCGCTGGCCGGCAACCCGTCCCAAGCGATGAAGTACGCGAAGCTGGCCTTTCAATCCGGTCCTCGCGGCCGGCGGCAAGTCATTGCCGGGCTGGTCGCCGGGACGCCCACGGAAGGCCTGCCGGGCCTGATCGACTCGATGATGGCCGAGTTTCATCCAGACTACGACGCCCTGAAGTTTCTGTACGGCGTCTGCGCACCCCGCGGCACCGTCGAGCAGTTGACGCCGTTGATTCGCCGCTGCGCGGAGCAAGCGGAAGTCGAGTCGCGAAAACCACACCTTGTCGCTCCCGCTCGTGCGTGGATGGAGGCCCACGCTTTCTACGCTCGGATCGGGGAACATGAAGCCGCGTTGCGATGCGTCCGGAAGGCCGTGGACTGCGAGATTGGCAACTACGAATTTCGGCGGCAGTTGGGGCTCTATCTCTTACACCAACACTTGTACCGCGAGGCCGAGTCGCACTTGCGATGGTGCCAGGATCGCATGCCGAGCGATCGGGCGATTGCCGGCGCGGTCCGCGACGCCTTGCGGGGGCGGCTCGACGCCGAGGCGCGTTCAGCTTCGCAAAAGGCACAGCTCGAATGACCGAACCGTTTGTTGATATTCATTGCCACCTGCTCCCGGAACTGGACGACGGCGCGGCCAGCCTCGACGAGGCGCTCGCGATGGCCGAAATGGCCGTCGGCGACGGGACGGGGACGATTGTCGCCACGCCGCACCAACTGGGCAATCATGCCGACAACTCGGCGTCGGCCATCTTGGCCGCAACCGAGCGACTGCAATCGACCATCGATCGGCGCGGGTTGCGCCTGCGCGTGTTGTCGGGCGCCGATGTGCGAATCGAGCCGGACCTGGTCGGCAAGATTCGCCGAGGCGAGGTCATGACGTTGGCCAACCATCGGCGGCACGTCCTGCTCGAGCTGCCGCACGAGGTCTATTTTCCACTGGACGGGTTGCTGGCCGAGTTGAACGCCGCCGGTCTGGTAGGCATCTTATCGCACCCCGAACGCAACGTGGCCTTGATGAAGCAGCCCGGGACGCTTCGTCCGCTGGTCGAGCGGGGCTGCTTGATGCAGGTGACGGCCGGCAGTTTGACGGGCCTGTTTGGCTCGCGGGTCGAGCAGTTTGCGGTTTGGCTGGTCGAGCAGGGCCTGGTCCACTTCGTCGCCAGCGATGCGCACGGGACGAGGAATCGCACGCCAGGGCTCAGCGAGGCTTTTGGGCGAGTTGCCAAACTGGCCGGACAAGAGACCGCGTTGGACTGTTTCTGTCGCCATCCGTCGCGGGTCGCGGCGGGCCAGGACGTGCGGCATCGAGCGCGTGGGTCGCTGCCCGCCCGACGGGGCTGGTTTGGTCGGAACTTTGTTTCAGGACTGTTGGGGACGCGGACGATATAGGGATTGGTGCGTCGGCTCTCGTCACGGGGGCGAGACAGGTCCGGGCACGGATGCCTGGCAATCTGGGCAGACTGAAAAACGCTTTCAGGAGATGGCAATGAGGACCGGAAGACTGATTCGCGGAGTGATGGTCTCACTGGCGGCACTCGGGATGTGCTTGCCGCAAGTCACGTTGGCTTCCGGGCAGGCTGCTGCGCCGGCGGTCGTCGACATCGCACTGGCCGACGGCGGCGTCCTCCAAGGCCAAGTGGTTGATCTGCAGGGAGGTCACGTGGCGAACGTCCCCGTTTCCGTGAAGGCCGCGGATCGAGAGGTTGCCCAAGCCGTTACGACGGCCGACGGGCGTTTCTCGGTTCAGGGTCTCCGTGGCGGCGTTTATCAGGTTGCCGCTGGCGAAGGCCAAGGCGTCTATCGCCTTTGGTCGTCGAACACGGCGCCGCCGTCCGCTCAGAAGGGCGCCGTCGTTTACACCCAAAACGCGCAGCCTCGTAGCGGCCTCAAGATGTTCCTGACGAACCCGATCGTGATCGCCGGCATCGTCGCCACCGCGATCGCCGTACCCGTCGCATTGGCGAACTCCGGCTCCAGCAGCCCGTGACGTTTGCCTTCGCTCGAATCCAAATCCAACAATCATGCCCACGCTTGTCGCGTGGGCATGTTCGTTTCTAGACGCCCGCCGCGGCCGTCGGATCCACGGCTGGCAAGCGAACGAGCGGCGGCCGATCGACAAAGTCGGCCAGCCTTCGGGCGTGCGCGGGTTGCTGCAGTTTGCGAATTGCCTCGGATTCAATCTGCCGGATTCTCTCTCGGGTAACGGAAAATATCCGGCCGACTTCCGAAAGCGTGTAGGCGCAACCATCCGAAAGCCCATAGCGAAGCCGGATGATCTCACGCTCGCGATAATTGAGCGAGTCCAGGGCTTCGGCAATTGTCTGGCGCAGCGCGTCCTGGTTCAGTCCAACCAGCGGGTCTTCACGACGCTCGTCGGGAAGCAGTTCGCCGAGGTAGTTGTCGCTCTCGTCGCCATAGGGCTCGTCGAGCGAGAGCATTCGGCGGTTCGCGCGGAGCGCCCGCCCGGTCGCGGCAACCGACAGCCCGGCGGCGTGTGCAGTGTCTTCGAGCGTGGGGCGGCCCTTGCGGTGTTGGGTGACTCGGCGGCCCGCCTCGAGCACTTTCTCGACGGTGCCAAGCATGTGGACCGGCACGCGGATCGTCCGGCTGTGATCGGCAATCGCACGGCTAATGGCTTGGCGAATCCACCAGGTTGCGTAGGTGGAGAACTTGAAGCCCCGGCTGCTCTCGAACTTGTCCACGGCTCGCATGAGCCCCGTGTTCCCCTCCTGAATCAGGTCGAGGAAACTGATGCCGCGGTTTCGATAGCGTTTGGCGATCGCCACGACAAGCCGAAGGTTGGCCGCTGACAGCTTGTGCCGGGCCGCGTCGTGCGTCTCCTGAACCGCGGCGATGCGGGCCAGCCGACTGCGGAGCGTCCGTCGGGTGTCGTGCGTGGTTCGCATCAGACGGCGCAGCTCCTTGGCAAGCTGGGCCGTGTGCTCGGGGTCGGCCGCCGCACCGTCAGTGCGCGCTTGGGCCAACTCGTGAACAAGCGTGTCCATCCGTCGCGAGATCTCTCGCAATTTGCTGACGACGACGCCCAGAAGCTGGCGGCGGACGGGCGTCTCTTCGATCAGACGGATGGCCTTCGCGCGACGCAGGAGCAGACGCCGTCGAACGCGGCGGCGATGCTCGGGCGAGTGACGTCCGCGGGCCATCATCGTTTGGAAATCGATCCGATTCCGTCGCAAGAGGTCGCCCAGCGTGCGCAGATTGGGTCCCACGAGCGCCAAAAGACGTTGCCGCAGGTCGCTGTTGCTCAACGAGCCCTCGCAGATCAGTTCGATTCGGGCTTTGCCGGCAACCACTCTTTGCAGCAGGGATACGGCCGCCTGAAGTACATAATCGCTGCTCAGCAGCGCGCGACGGAGGTGGCCCCTGCTCACTTCAATCCGCTGCGCCGCCTGCAATTCGTCGCTTCGGCCCAGCAGCGAAGTGCTGCTCATCTGCGTCAGATAAAGCTGAACCGGATCGGACGTCGTGGCGTCCATTCTCTTCACCTGTTCCACGCACAAAGAAAAGACAAAAACAAACTACCCAACGTCATTACGAACGCCGGCAGGCTGCGGTTCGGGCGTGGCGGCACGCATTTTCGCGGCAGAACCACAAACTCATCCCAAGGTGCCACCCCTGGGCGAGGCGAAAAATCTCGCAACGAAGCGCAACCGCCTTCAGGACAACGAGATCCGTCGCTATGCCCGGGGCGATAGCACGCCCATCGGCGGCAAAGCTGAACCTTGGGGGTCGTCCTGCCGCCAGAGTCGCCAGAGAGGGGCCACGCCGTTTTTTCGCAGGCCCGAACCGTCTGGAAGCATTCGCCGGTCGCTGCCCTACCCCGCTTGGGACCGGACCAGGACGAAGTAGGCCACCAGGATGGCCGCCATCAGGTACATCAGCCACTTCACGTCGCGCCCCTGGCCCGAAAGAAGCTTCACCAGGGGGTAGGTGATGAATCCGATGGCCAACCCGTCGGCGATGGAGTAGGTCAACGGAATGCCGGCGATGACCAGGAAGGCCGGCAGGCTTTCGGCGTAGTTTCCCCAGTCGATCTTCACGACGTTCCGCATCATCATGGTTCCGACAACCACCAGGGCGGGCGCCGTGATGGGGCGATAGGTGCCGATCATTTCGACAATCGGGCTGAAAAACAGGGCCAACAGGAACAATGCGGCCGTGCAGAGGGCCGTCAAACCGGTGCGGCCCCCCTGCTCTACCCCGGCGGCGCTCTCGACAAAGCTGGTGACGGTGCTCGTGCCCAGGGCAGCGCCGGTCACAGTGCCGATGGCATCGGACATCAGGGCCTGCCGCGCCCTCGGCAGGCGATTGTCGCGGATCAGCCCGGCCTGCTCGGCAACGCCCATCAGGGTGCCGAGCGTATCGAAGAGCACCATGAACAGGAAGATCAGGATGAACGGCAACATGGGCAGCGAGAGCGCGCCGACGAGATCGAGTTGCCAGAAGGTCGGTTCGAGCGACGGGGGCATGGCAACGACGTGATGCGCCAACGCGAAGCTCTTGAGCAACATCGAGTCTCGGACAGGCGGCCAGACGGATAGCCAATGGCCCATGTGAGGCACGGCCAGTTTCAGTCCGATCGACAGGGCCGTCGTGGCGACTACGCCGAGAATGATGGAGCCGCGGAAGCGTCGCGCGTGGAGCGCCGCTGTAACGAGCAGGCCAAAGAAGAACACGAGAACGTCTGGCGAGGCGAACTGGTGATTCAGGGCCCAGCCCGTGGCGCGGTTTTTGAGCAAGACGCCGGCGCTGTCCAGCCCGATCAGGACGACGAACATGCCGATGCCGACGGCGATTCCGGCCCGCATGCTGGGGCTGACTGCCTCGATCAGCTTTTCGCGGACGCCGAGCATCGAAATCACGAGGAACAGGACACCCGACCAAAAGACGACGCCCAGGCCGATCTGCCAGGCGGTCGTGTCGCCGATTTCGAGTTGTCCGGTTCGCTGCTGGGTTGCGATCATTGCGGCGGCTGCCGGCAGCATTGTGACGACGAAGAAGAAGTTCTCGCCCATGCCGGGGGCCTGCGCGATGGGGTATCGGCCATAGAGGCCCATGATGGCCGTGGCCAGGGCGGCGGCAACGCAGGTGGCCGTCATCACCGCGCCAAAGTCCATGTGCGTGTCGAGATGCGACATCTTGCCGGAGAGGACCATCGGCTGGACGACGATGATGTAGGCCATCGTCAGGAAGGTTGTCAGCCCGGCCAACAGCTCGGTCCGCACGTTGGTCTTATTCTCGGAGAGCCGGAAGAAGCGATCGAACATGATTCAACGGTTTCTGCTTTGGATTGGTTGAGTGCGTGGCACGCCCTGACAGGCCGCACAGCGCGCCGGGTTGTGCATCGTTCGCTTGGCGATGTAGTTGGGATGCCATAGTATCCAATTCCCCCCCGTCGGCTGCAATGCCGCTTGCCGCCCAAAGGCTGGAAGCTAAAATGTAGGGAATGGATAACGAGAACAATGACGAAGCAGGACGCGATTCGGAAGTCATTCGGGCCGAGGTGGTCGAGGTCGAGCCAGGGACGCCCTGGGCTTGGCGCGAGCCAGAACGGCGGCCCGTCCGACGGCGGCACGGTTGGCGGCTCCCACTGGGTCTGTTCCTCGCCACGTGCGTGAGCACGGTCTTGGTCGGGGCGCTCATTGGCGACCAGGTCAACAGCCCTCTGGCCGCTCTGGTGACGGGGCTTCGCTACGCGGTCCCCGTCATGACCATCCTGCTGTGCCACGAGATGGGCCACTTCATCCAGGCCCGGCGGTACGGCGTCTATGCCAGCTTGCCATATTTTCTGCCGGTGCCCGTTCCGCCGTTCGGCACATTTGGCGCGGTGATCTTCATGGAGCCGCGCATTGGAGGGCGCAGGGCCCTGTTCGACATCGGCATCACCGGGCCGCTGGCCGGATTGGTCCCCACGCTGATTTTCTGCGTCTGGGGCCTTCATCTGACCGAACCGCAGAAGTTCATTCCGATCCTCGACCACGGCAGTCAATTGGCGGTGAATTGTCCGCCGCTGTTCCGCTGGCTTTGCGCCTGGCGATTTGGCCCGCTGCCGCCGGGCTTCGAGCCGCTCAACGTTGGCACGCTGCATCCGATGGCGTTTGCCGGCTGGGTGGGCCTGTTCATCACGTCGCTCAACCTGATTCCGATCGGGCAACTCGATGGCGGGCACGTCCTCTATGCGATCCTTCGCCGCCTGGCGTATCCGGTCGCCAGTGGGCTGCTGTTGCTGGCCCTTTTCTTGGTCGTGCTCGACTGGCAGCATATGAGCCACTGGATCGTGATGCTCGTGCTTCTGCTGATGATGGGGCCGATTCACCCGCCCACGGCGAACGACGGCGAATCGCTGGGGCTCGGCCGCATCGTTCTCGGCTGGCTGACCCTCGCGTTCATTCTCATCGGCTTCACGCCGATTCCGCTGAGTCTGTAGGCGGCGGAAGCGATCGAGATCAATGTCCCGTGGATGGCTTCTCGCCGTTCAAGGAGCGGGCGTGGCTCAACAGGGGCCAGGCAAAGCCATAGCAGGCTACGAGCGCGAAGCACGCCATTGGCACGAGGAAGCCGCGGGACATGTCATATTGGTCGGCGACCGCGCCCATGAATTTCGGCAGGATTGCTCCGCCCATGATGGCCATGACGATGAACGCCGATGCTTTTTTCGCCCGAGCGCCAAGGCCGAAGATGCCGAGAGCGAAAATGGTGGGAAACATGATGGACATGAAGAAGTAGCTCAGGAAGACGCAAACGGCGGAGAACCAGCCAAGTTTTGCGACAACCATGAGGCAGGCAATGACGCTGAAAACGCCGTAGATGCCGAGGATCTTATGGGCGGCGTGTTTCTTCAGCAAACCGGCGCCCGTGTACCGGCCCAGCAGAAACAGCACGAATCCCCCGGCGGTCAAGAGCGACGCATAGCTGTTGCTGATGCAGTAATAGGTCTGGTCGAAAGGCAGCGATTGGGGATAGGCGTCTTGCAGCAACTTGCGATTCAGAACCGCCAGGTTGACGCGAGGGGCGTTCTTGGAAAGGGTGCTCGGCTGGCTGCGCTCGGCGAGCGGCTTCTTCGCCTCTGCCTGCGTCTCGACCATCCGCTGGTTCAACAACTTTTGCGTATCGTCCGATAGGTGGATGCCTGCGAAGAGCCGTGCATCGCCGATGACTTGGACCTTCTCGCCCTTTTTCGGCCCGTCCAATATTTCCTTGTTCGGATTTTGCCTGACGATCTTGTTCAGGTCTTGCACCAAGGCGATGCGCAACGGCGTGGAATCCTCGCCCGCCTTGTAAGTGGCAAGGGCCTTCCGGGAATCGTCAGACAATTGATCGGCGATGAATGCCGAGACGGGGTCGGACTTCTGTCTGAGCTTTTCCGCGAACGATGGCAGCTCAAGGAGATGGTTCTTCGAGAAGGTCGTGTTCAGTTCGATGGCGCTCTCCGGCGCAACCGACAACCATGATGCCGAGATGGGAGGCGCCTCGGCCGTCATGTAGTTGATGAAAAAGCTGAAGATGCCGGCTTGAGCGGCAACATAGAAGAATTGCGCCGCGATCCCAGCGACAAAGTGCGGGTGCGTCCAGATCGACCGGGAAACGCCGGGGGTAGCGTCGTCCAGGTGATAGTCGTCTTCGGCTCGGATGTCTGGCACGTCCGCGAAATAGAAGATGATGGCCAGCACGGTGACCACGCCGGCAATGATGGCGTAGGGGATCCAAAGCGTCTGGCTGCCGGTGCTTTGGCCCGCGGCATCCTTGGAATAGAAGAACACCATTCCGATGAACGGTCCGAAGGCCCAACCGACGCTGTTGCACGATTGGGCGAGGTTGATGCGGGTGGCCGCATAGCAAGGCGCGCCGAGGACGGTGGTGTAGGGATTGGCGATCGTCTCAAGAAACGTAAGGCCGGAGGCGATGAGACAGACGCCCACGAGAAACGCCCAGAATTGGGCGATATGCGTGGCCGGGATGAACCAGAGACCGCCGGCGGCGACCATGAGAAGGCCGACGATGATGCCGCCCTTATAGCCGATGCGGCTGGCGAGCCAACCGGCGGGGATCGACATCAGGAAGTAGCCCAGGTAGTGGGCCCACTGAACATTGGCCGATTGGGCCAAGGTCAAGTTCAGTTCCTCCTGAAAGTGCTTGTCCATCGTGTCGATCATGCCATTGCAGGTTCCCCAGAGCAGGAACAGCGAGCTGACCAAGATGAACGTGAACATCACGTTCTTTCCGTCATCGGTCACAAAAAGACGCGTGCTGTTTGTCTTCATGGCAGCTTCCTACCGCATCGCGCGGATGCGATTATGGGGCCTTCATCATGTCCTGCAACCGTCTGATCGTCGTCGCGCGGCTATCATTGCGTAACGCCCTTCCAGGCGTCGGTGCGGAAAGGCGAGGCTGGCAACCCTTCCTTGTTGGCAAAGTTTGGCTGGGCGTCGTCGTGCCAGGCATAACGGACGGCCACCGGCTTTGTCACCTGGTCGGCATGAACCACCAGCGTGTGGTCGTCGATGGTTGCGGTGGCCGGAACGAACTTCTGATCGGCCCCGGCGATGGTGAACTCGGTCAGCGGTTTGCCGTCGGCCGCAATCAGCCCACCGCCGACGTGGTCGAAGTTGAGCCGAATCTTTTCCCCTTCGACGACCATCGACTTGTAGATTGGGCCCGAATAGACCTGTTTGCGACCGTAGACCGTGGCCTCGGCCCAGAGGGCCAGTCGGCGTCCGACATCCTGCTTGTTGGTCGGATGGATGTTGCGCAGGTCGCCGATGTCCATCGTGACGGCCAAGCCCGTGTTCGGCGTGGTCTGGGCGATCATCGACTGGGCCTCCCACATTTCGGCGCAGAACACCGGGTTCGAGCCGCCGTAGCGGAACGGGGCGATTTGGACGATGCCGAACGGAAAATTGCCCTGCCCCCAGGCGGATCGCCAGTTGGCGATCATCGCCGGCAGCAGCGTGCGGTACTGATACGAGCGGCTGATGTTCGACTCGCCCTGATACCAGATTGCGCCGCGAATGGCGTAGGGAACCAACGGGGCGATCATGGCGTTGTAGAGGCAGGCCGCTTCGCCCTGGGCCAGCGGTTTCAACGCCGGGTCGGCCGCCAGCGTCGGCGCGCTGGTCCAGAACTCGGCCGGCGTGCCGCCCCAGTACGTGCCGATCAAGCCAACGGGCACGTCCAGATTCTTGTGCAACTGCCGACCGAAAAAGTAGGCGACCGCCGAGAAGTTCGCGGCCGTTTCCGGGCGGCACGTCGTCCACGTGGCCGTCAGGTCGGCGACCGGCTGCGGGGCCTTCTGCTTCACGACATCGAACAGCCGGATGTCGGCGTAATTCGCCGCGGCGATCTCTTCCTTGGCTCGATTGACCTGATTCAGGCCGAGTTCCATGTTCGACTGGCCGGAGCACACCCAGACGTCGCCGACTACGACATTCTTGAAGGTCAGCAGGTTGCCGCCAGAGCCTTGGACGGTCATGGTCAGCGGTATTGTGATGAAGGTGGTCTGTGTCTTGCCCTCGGCGATCTTGTCTTGCACCTCGAGTCGCTGCAAATCCAGCTTGCCCAGAGTGAGCCTCCAGCGGCCATCGTCGCCGGCCTTGGTCGTGACGGTCTGCCCGGCCACGCTGACGGTGACTTTCTCGCCCCTTGCGGCCCAGCCCCAGACAGGCACGGGCTGATCGCGTTGCAGCAGCATGTTGTCGGTGAAGATGGCCGGCATGCGGATCGCCGCGGCTGCGGACGACGCGAAGAGAGCAACCAAGGAACAGCACGCCAAAACGCACATCGCGGGACGCAAACGCATGATACCCTCCAGGGCTAAGCGGTCGAAAAATGAAAGGAACAGTTCCAGGCGGCGACTATTTCTTGGCAGGCTGCCGCGGTTCAAGGCTGGCTGCTCCCTTGGACGCTTCCTTTTCTGTCGCCGGCATGGGGCCCAAAAGCTTTGCGAGCCACCGTTTGAGCTCGAAGCCGTCGATGTCCGAAGCGAGTACCTTGCCGTCCTTGCCGACGAGAATCATCGTTGGCAAGTGCTGGATGCCGTAGTACGAGATGGCTGGGCTCGGATGTTCACCATTGAACACGATGGGCCACGGAACCTTCTTGTCTTTCACAAAGCGATCGAGGTCGGCCAAACGCCGGTCGCCGCTGATGCCAATGATGTCGAATCCTTTGGCGTGATAGAAGTCGTAGTATCTTTGCAGCTCGGGCATCTCGGCGACGCACGCGCCGCACCAGGTCGCCCAGAAATCAACGAGCACCACTCGACCCTTGTATTTTGACCAGTCGAAAGGTTTTCCGTCGAGCAGCTTGCCGTCGATTTCCATCGGGTTGCCGACCAAGCCCAGGCGACGGGCGATGCCCTGCATGTGCTTGGTGAACTCGGCCAGCCGCGCGTCCTTGTTGGCCGCGAAGGCCTTGGCCACGGCCTCGTAGGTGGCGATTGCCAGGGCGTTGTCTCCGATCAGTTCGGCTGCCTGCCCACTCAAATCGGCCAACCGCGCGTCGTCCAGTTCGGGCGTTGCCTCTTGCAGGTACTTCACCACGTTCTGGACCGCGGTCTTGACCTGCTCGCGCGATTTATCCGACGGCGACTTCATGCGGGCTTCGGTCTCAAACTGTTCGGCTGCCATCCCCAATTCGCGGGCGACGCTGAAACGACTCGCCATTCGGGCCAACCGAGGCCGTCCGGTCTTCTTCAGTTCGTCGATGAACGCGGCGAGCTGCTTCGAGTCGTCCAGCATGCTCATCTTGGCCTGGACGCCCAACTCCAGGTCGGCGTCATCCGCCTTGCCGGCCAGAATCTTTTCGGCCGCCTGCAAAATGGCCTTGCGCTTCTTTTCCAGCGCCGTAAAGTCTCGTACGGGCAGCGGCGCAATGCGACGGATGTACGCGGCCATCTCCTTGGGCGTCCCCTCGGGCACGACGTAGGGATCGGCCTTTTCGGCCGCCGGCTCGGCGACCTTGCTCTTTTCGCCAGGCTGCTTGGTTGCCGGCGGATTCGCCGCGGGTTGGCCACGAGACGGAGTCTGCTGCGCCACGGCAATCATGGCCCAGAGAGCCGCCGACAGCACGACAAAGCCGCAGACGGTTGGTCCGATTCTTCGCATCACAAAAATCCTTGGGTGACCACGGTCAATGGAAATTGTCTATTGTGTCCTGCATCGCCTCGGAACCTTCCCACGGCCAATCGGCCAACCAGCTCGGCTGGCGCCGGCCGTGCTCGCGGTGGAGAAGGCTTCGAGACAATATCGGCGTCAATGGTTGGTTTTTGGGCGGGGTTTTTGGGAACTGATGGACGTCAGGCTCACATCGCGCTCCGGTCCCTCCACGACGCCGTTCTCGGACGGCGGAGCGCCGTTCCACTGCTGGATGATTCGCCAGGCTTCCTCGGCCGTCTCGGCATAATGCACCAGGTCGAGGTCCTCGTCGTCGATCGTGCCCTGGTCGGCAAGAAACTGGAAGTCCACGACGTGCTTCCAATACTCGCGACCGAACAGAATGATGGGAATGGCTTGCATCCGGCCGTTCTGACGCAGCGCGAGGGCGTCAAAAATCTCGTCCAGGGTGCCCAAGCCGCCGGGAAAAGCCACCAGCGCCTTCGCCCTCAAGACGAAATGCAACTTTCGGATCGCGAAGTAGTGAAACTGGAAGCAAAGGTTTGGCGTGATATAAGGGTTCGGTTGCTGTTCATGCGGCAGGCGGATGTTCAGGCCGACCGACTTGGCGCCGGCATCGTACGCGCCGCGGTTGGCTGCCTCCATAATGCCCGGGCCGCCGCCCGTCACGATCACATAGTCGCACGGTGAAGGGCCTTGGCAACTCTTCGACACCACATTGGCAAACTCGCGAGCCGCATCATAAAAGTGGCTCCATCGGTGCAACTGCCTCGACCGGCTGACGGCACGGCGCAGCCTAGGGTCGTTCGGCGCGGCGGCCAAAAGCCTTTCGGCTTCCGCAAGGTCCCGTTGTGCGGCGGCGGGCTCGATGATCCGCGTGCTGCCAAAGACGACAATCGTTGAACGAACGCCGTTCTGTTGGAAGTACAATTCGGGCTTTAGCAGCTCGAGTTCGATCCGGGCCGCGCGCATCTCGGGCTGGGCCAGGAAATCGACGTCCTTGTAGGCAACGCGATAGCTGGGCGCTTGCACAAGCTTTTGCAGATTGGCAGTGGAATCCTCAGCCATGATGGCGGGCTCTGCTCAGGTGGGTTGCTGTCAACTTAGCACGCTTTCCAAAGGGAAACAAGCTGCTCTCCAAAAAGAATCCACGCAAGTGTCAACGCCATCAGAACCGCAACGCCCGGGACGCGAAGCCTTGGCCACACCAGTTGGAAGGCCAGCAGCAATAGCGCGACCAGGCCCGTCGCAGCCGCTAGCAGCACGGTGGCTTGCCATCCGAGAAACGCACCGACGCAAAGCAGACCGAACGCGAGGCCAGTACGGGGCGTCTGACAAGCCGCTGGCTCGCGGCCGGCCGGGCAGGTGGACCACCGGCCCCAAACCGTCGCTCCGAGCAATGCCCCAACGGACAGACCAACCAAGCCGCCCAAGACACCGATCAACCAGGGCGGCAATGCTCGCGACGCGGGCCAGGGCCATGAAACGTCCACCGGCCGCACGCCGGGCCACAACAGGGGCATCGCCAACCCCAAGACCAGAGCGAACGTGAACAGCCGCAACGGCGGTCGTTGTCTGTCATATTCGATGAGCGCCGCACAAAGCAACGGACACAGCAATACGACATGGTGGACGCAAATCGCCAAAAGCGGCGCATCGGCCGTCGAGAAGTAATCGACGCCGGCCACCACGCCAAACAGGACGGCCGTGACGGCCTCGACCGCCGGATAACGGAACGAAATCCTGTCGTGGCAGTGCCGACAACGGCCCCGCAACTTGATCCACCCGAAGACCGGAATGTTGTCGTACCAAGGAATGCCATGCTTGCAGTTTGGGCAATGCGATGGCGGATGGCTCAAACTCAGACCCAGCGGAAGCCGGTAGACGACGACGTTCAAAAAGCTGCCAACCGCCGCGCCCATCGCGACAAACCAGAGAATCAGGAACCAATGGGCCGTTTCAGGTGAAGGCATGAGCGTCGTCAGGTAAACGGTGTTGCTCGTCGGCCTTGCCGGTCGCTTCGAGCGATCTTGGTCATTTGCCGGGATTCGCGGCCGATTCCTCGTGCCACGCGCCGCGAAGCCAATCCGTGAGCTGTTCGATTTGCTTGGCGCTCAGCGTGTTTTGCGCCGGATCGGTGTTCGGCGCATAAGCTGGCATGCGGTCGTTCTGCTTGCCATAGAATCGGCTGTCGGCCGGGTTGCGAACGATCCCGGCGATCCACTCTGACGAACCGTAGCCGGTCAGCGAAGGCGCATCGCCCTGCTTGCCCTTGCCGTGGAACTGGTGGCAGTCGGTGCATGTGAACGGCGCCTCGCTGTTCAAAATCAGCTCTCGGCCCTCGGCGATTCGCTTGGCGTCGCGAGCGTCGATTTTCCGCTGGGCGGGCAACTGCGCTTCGGCCGAAATCGCGGCGATTACCTTGTCAAGATCCTGCTTTTCGTCGGCGTCCAGCTCGCCAAGGTTCTCCTTCACGAACTGCGCCATCTTGCCACCACGAAACTTGCAGAAGCGATAGTAGGCCGGGCCGTTGATCTGCTTCGGATCCAGCAGACCGGTGAGCCACGGGCGACTGGCGAACGCCGTTAAATCGGGCGCGGAGGGGCTCTCCGTCTTGATGTCGGGCATCAGGTAGGCGTCGGCCCGATGGACGTGGCAACTGGCGCACTGCTTGAACAATCGCGGGCCTTGCGTCTTCGGGTCGTTGCGCAGGAGCGTCAGGGCGCCGGTCGGCGGAATGCCCTCGTGCCGGGCCAGTTCACGCACCCGCTGCGATTGCCAGTTTTCCAAGGCAATCGCTTTTTGGTGTGCCGGATCGTTTCGATCCTTGGTGTACGAGGCGTAAGTCATGCCGACGACTGCGGCCAACAGCATGAGCATGAAGACCACGTTGAACGCTTGTCCAAACGGCTGCCGGGCGAAAAAGGGCATCGCCAACAAGAGGCCCACAAGAAGACCGGGCACGACGAACACGGGAATTACGCCCCACTGGCCCGGGAAGAGGTGCGAGAATTCGTACACGCCGACCAGAAACCACTCGGGCCGCGCCGCGGCATAGTTGTTGGCCGGATCCGTGTCGGCCGGAGATAGCAGCGGAACGCCGGCCGTCGCCGTTCCATGCCGGAAGGTGAGCACCAGGACGATGGCCACGACCACGAGACAGGCCAAGGCGCTGCGCCACGCCTGTCGAGGCCAGTACGGTGTGATTTCGTCCGCGTCGATTGCCAGGGCCGCGTTCGCCCGATGGGCCAGCGCGCCACGAATGACCAACAGCAGCAAGAAGCCGCCGGAAAACAGCCCGACATGCAGGGCGAAGAATCGCGTGAGCGTCAGGTTGCCCAGGGCGGGGCCCGGACCGCCGATGGCCAGCTTCAGCAAGCTCTCGCCGACCCACGGCAGCAACATGAGGAACCCGGTCCGCGTCTTGGTGGCCGAATAGCCGTTTTGATCCCACGAGAGCAAGTCGCCGGTGAGCACGGCGGCCAGCACGCACAGGCCAAGTCCGACGGTGGCCCAAAAAACCAGTTCACGCGGAGCGCGGCATGCGCCGGTCAGCACGTTGTGGACCACATAAAGGATCAGCATCGCCAACAGCACATGGGCCGTGAAATGGTGCATCGCCCGCAGCAGCCATCCGCCGACCACGTGGTTTTGGACGTAGTACACGCTCTCCCAGGCAGTCTGCGTGCTGGGGCTGTAGTAGGCCCAGAGAAAAAAGCCGGTGATGGCTTCCAGGATGAACGCGAAGGTAATCGCACAAGGCAACGTACGACACCAGCTCGGGCGGCCTGGTGTCGGAATGTTCCCCAATTGGACGCACGTGTCGCCAAAGCCGGTTCGCTCGTTGAACCAATGCCAGATGCTTCTCATAATGCGGCCTCGCGGAACGGAGTCTCATGTGACGATCGGCGATTTTCGCCGTTGTCGGTCAAGCGGTTGAGCGTCTTTCAGGCTTGGGGAACTTTGCTTGCGACGCCGAGCAGGAAGCTTTCAAACTTCACCCACACCTCGACATTATTGCGCACCTCCACCTCCAAGCGATCCATGTCGCGAGGACAGGGCGACGTGGTCTGGGTGCGCTTGCCCTGCAGGTCGAACGTCGCCGTGTGGCAGGGGCATAGGAACGCGCCGCCTTTGGGCGAGCTTTGGTAGTCGATCGTGCAGCCGGCATGGGGACACACGACTTGCAGGGCCGCGACCTTCTCGCCCGATCGCCGAAGGAAGACGGCGCCCACCGGCTCGGCCGGATAACGAGTCCACGCGTCCGTGCGGTCGGCAATCACGGGCACGCGTTGGGGCGTGCCGTCGGTCGGCAGCGTGTCGAGCGTGGCAAGCCGCATCCAGCGGCCTCCCTGCCCTTTTTGCCGCAAGGGGTTGAGAAACGTGGCGACGCCGACGGCCGTCGGGATCAGGAAGGCGGTCGCGCCGCACAGCAGGGCGATCGCCTGACCCAGGAAACCTCGTCGAGCATTGCGATCGCCCGAAGGCGACTCTTCGTGGCAGCAGCAGAGGTGATCTTTCATTGCGACGAGATGTCTCCGTGCTTCGGTGGTTGCGTCGTGTTAGGGCTTGGCGCTGGCGGTCATCGCGGCACGGACCGCGTCGAGAATTTTCTTCTTGGCCAAGTCGAGCGGATCCGCGAGAAAGGCCCCAGCCGCGCGGCGATGGCCGCCGCCGCCGAACTGCGAGGCCACCGCGCTGCAATCGACCTCGCAGCGGCTTCGCAAGCTGACCTTGAAGCCGCCGTGGGGCTGTTCGACCAGGATGACGGCCATCTCGGTGCCGCCGACCGCGAGCGTCATGTTGATGATGTCCTCGCTGTCCGACGGTCGCGCGTCGACATCCGTAAAATCGGCCATTTCGAGCCAGGTGTAGATGAGCCGGCCGCCGAGTTCCGTCTGTGTGTGGTTGAACGCGCGACCGATCAGTTGCAGGCGGGCCAACGCATCGGTCTCGTAAAGTTGCTTGTACAAAACGCTGGGCGACGCGCCCGCCTCGATCAGCCGGGCGGCCAATCGCAACGTGCTGGCCGTGGCCGAGGCGAATCGGAACCAACCGGTGTCCGTGGCCACTGCGACAAATGCTGGCACGGCGATCTCGGCCGAAAGCGGCACGCCCAACTGCTCGACCGCCTCGACGGCCAGCCGGCCCGTGGCCTCCGCCTCCTCGTTTTTGAACAACTCGGCGTCCAGGTCGTCACCGCCTTGATGGTGATCGATCACGAGCTTCAGGGCTTTGCTTTGGCGGACCACGTTGCCCATCGCGCCCAACTGGGCCCAGGCGGTCGTGTCCAGGATGATGAACACCTCCCGGTCGTCGAACTGCTCGGGTGTTGCATCCGCGGCCAACTGTTCGAGCTCTTGCCGCGAGTCGAGAAACCGCAGGTTGGGCGGCGTGGCGAAGGCGTTGCAAATCCGCACGTCCTTGCCCAACTGCTTGAGTGCCCGGCCCACGGCCAATTCGCTCCCCAGGGCATCGCCGTCTGGGCGGATGTGACTGGTCAGCAGAAACCGCTGATGGTTGCGGACGATTTCGACAAAACGGGACCAAGGAATCATGCGGCAATCTCGATGGTTCGGGCGACGTCTCGGGCCAGTTGGGCCAGCAGTTCGCCAACGGTAGAGAATCGCCTAATGTCTCTTAACCGGGCGAGAAAGTCAACCTCGATCCGCTCGCCGTAAAGCTCGCCCTGGAGGCCAACGAGGTGGGCCTCGACCTTCAGTCGCCCTTCGTCGAACGTTGGATTGGGGCCCAGACTGACGGCCGCCGGATGCCACGCGCCGCGGGCCATTGCCCGACCGGCATAGATCCCCTCCGCGGGCAGAAGCGTGTCGATCTCGGCGAGATTGGCCGTCGGAAACCCGAGCCGTGAGCCGCGCTGTGCGCCGGGCACTGCGACGCCGCGGATTCGGTACGGCCGGCCCAGCATGGTCGCGGCCTCGGCGACCTGGCCTTTGGCCACCAGCAACCGAATCCGCGAACTGGAGACGATCTGGTCTTCGACCCGCACTGGCTCTGGGACCTCGAACGGCATGTCGCACGCGGCGCAGAGTTGTCGCAACACCTCGACGTTGCCGGACCGATCGTGGCCAAAGAAGAAGTTCGGCCCTTCGACCATCGCCTTGGCCGCCAACCGACCTTGCACGATGCGGTCAAAGAAATCGCGCGCGTCGAGTCCAAGCAAAGCGAGGTCCGTCGGATAAATCAACACGGCGTCGGCGCCCAAGGCGGCCAGCAACTCGGTTTTGCGTTCGATCCAGACCAGCGGCTCGGGTGCGGCCTCGGGATGGAGGATTCTCGCGGGCGGCGGGTCGAAGGTGAACACGATCGCGGCGCCCGCCACACGGTCGGCCATCGCCCGGAGTCGTTGCACCAGCCGGGCGTGGCCCAGATGCACGCCATCGAAGTTGCCGATGGCCACGGCGCCACCGCGTAGCGAGTCGGGGAAATCGGCGAGACTCCTGAGCAGAATCATGGGCACGCCGTGTCGCGGGCACAAACCTCGTAGAGCTCCACATCATCGAACATGCCGGCATTGTACGCAACGTGGGGGTGGCGCGAAAGGGGGCGGAACCGGCCGAATCCAGCTCCGCGGTCGTCGCCGGTCGCTGCGTCTCAGGCCTTCCGCGGACCAGCCGGCTCGACCACTTGCAGCGTGAGACTCACCCGCAAGTCTTCGGCTTTCTGAAAATACTCGGCCATGTGCACCGTCTTCAGATGGGCGTGCAGCGCGTCAAGGCTCTCCCACTTCTCGAGGATCGTGAGCGCATTATCCCGCACAGGACTCTGGGCCGGCAGTCCGCTTCGGACGTCCACCATCGGCGTGTAGTCGATGCAGCCTGCTTCGGCTCGGACCTTCGGCACCAAGGGTTCGAGCAAGGCCAACAGTTCGTCGCGTCGCCCGGCGGCGACTTCCATCGTGGCAAGGACGCAGATCATGGCGTGGCTCCTTCGTTGTTGGATGGCTTCAGCGTGGTCCGCTGGGTGGAAATCTCTGTTTTTGCGATGCAGCATCGGTCGAGAATGGCTCGATCCGGCTCGACGTCGATGCCCGGCCGCGACCAAAGCGGGACGCGAAGCCGGCCGTCGCTGGGGTCCTTTTCCGGCCTAAGCGGCTCGACAAGGTCCTCGGTCAGCAGTTGGTTGTAAGGGAAAAAGTCGGCCGGTTCCGTGCAGTGTGGCCGTGCGGCGAGGGCCAATCCGTGCCGAAGGCCGACGCCTGTCTGCGGCGCTGCGCCCACGTAGCAGGGCATGCCGGCGTCCTGGCACAGGTCGTGGATGGCCAGGGCCGGCGTGAGACCGCCCACTCGACCGGGCTTGAGATTCATGCACTTGCAGCTCTGCAATTCGATGGCCATCTCGGCCTGCGCCACCGTCGTGATGCCCTCGTCCAAGCAAATGGCGGTTCGCAGCGACTGCTGCACCATCGCGTGGCCGACCAGATCGTCCGCCGGCAGGGGTTGCTCGATCATGGCTGGCGAGAAGTCTTCGAGCCGGTAGAGCATCTCGGTTTGGCCGAGCGTGAGCGCGGCCTCGCAGTCGACCGCGATGGCAAGCACGGGGAACTCTTTACGGACAAAATCGACCATCGCAACATCCCAGCCGGGCCGGAACTTGAGCTTCACACGCGAGCAGCCGGCTTCGACGGCGGCCGATATCGCGGCCAGCAGATCATCGATCGACGGCATCTGGTCGAACGTCGCGCCGACCTCGATGGCCGCGTTGGCCTCGCCCGTCTTGGCCGACCCGGACGAGAGAAACTGAGCCAGCGGTTCATTTTGCAACCGTGCGCGAAGATCCCAGCAGGCCGTATCGAGCGCCGACTTGGCAAACTGGTTTCCACGGAATGCGGCGAGATGGTCGCCGAGGTCGTTGCCCTTGGACACGCTGAGGCCAAGCGTGGCCGGGACGAGCCGATCACGCAAGAGCGAGTAGACGCCGCCCGTCCATTCGGGGCCGGCGCAGGGCGCATTGCCGGGGCTGGCCTCACCCCATCCGGTGGCTCCGTCGGCGTGCATGGCCAGCAGCACGACTTCGAGCTTCTCGCACATTCCGCACGGCGAGGGCCTGGGCTGACGCAATGGAATCGCGAGGTGAAAAAGCTCGATCGAGTCGATGCGCATGGTGCTTTCCGGTCAGGGCGCGGCGTTCGTTTGCCGTTCGACAATAATGTAGTCGGCCGGGATGACGTGCGATAGAGCGCGCTCGACCGTGGGATGCGGTTCGCCTTGACAGTGGGGGGGTGCCTGATAGAATCCTTACGGGAAGCGAGGATCAGGCGATGAAATGCCAGCAATGTGACAAACAGGCGACGTTCCATATCACGGAAGTGACGCATGGGAAGCCACAAGAATTCCATCTTTGCGAGGATCATGCTCGCCAGTATCTGACGGCCTCGGCTTCCGAGCCGGAGGGCGCGCCGGCCATGGCGGCCGCCTTGGCCCAGCAGGTGGCCGTGACCCAAACGGCCGAGGAACTGGCGCGACTGGATCAGCAGGCCTGCCCGGTGTGCGGCATCACGTATCTCGAGTTCCGCAGCCAAGGGCGGCTCGGCTGCCCTCACGATTACGCCTGCTTTCAGACCCAGTTGGAGCCGTTGATCGTCAATATTCATGGGGAGTCGCACCACGTCGGCAAGCGGCCTCACACGCCGGCCAGCGGCAGCGAGGACCGCACGCAACTGATTCGGCTTCGCCGGGAGTTGAAGGAAGCCATTGACGAGGAACGCTACGAGCGCGCCAGCGCTTTGCGCGACGAAATTCAACGGATCGAAGGGGGAGGGACCTGACGCCGTGCAACTAGACGACCTTACCACCACCAGCGGCGAATGGCTGCGGGGCGTCGGGCCCGAGTCGGACATCGTCATTAGCAGCCGCATTCGGCTGGCCCGCAACTTGGCCGACTTTCCGTTCATCAGCCGCACGACTCCGCAAGACCGCGCCCGCATCGAAAAGGCGTTGCACGATCGCATCAACGAAATCGCCGACCAGAACGAGATGCTGTATCTCGAAATGGCTGGGCTCGATAAGGTGGACCGGCAGTTCCTTGTCGAGCGGCACCTGATCAGCCGCGAACATGCCGAGGGGCAGGATGCCCGCGCCGTGGCCATCGACGCCGGCGAAAAATTCAGCCTGATGATCAACGAAGAGGATCATTTGCGCATTCAGGCCATGCAGAGCGGTCTGGACTTGGCGAGCGTCTGGCAGCAGGTCGACCGACTTGACGATCTGATCGAGGAAAAAATCACGTATGCCTTCAGCGATCGGCTGGGCTATCTGACGGCTTGCCCCACCAACGTCGGAACGGGCATGCGCGTCAGCGTGATGCTGCACCTGCCGGCCCTGGTCATCACGCGGCAAATCGACAAGGTCTTCCGCAGCCTGCAAAAAATCAGCCTGGCGGTCCGCGGCCTCTACGGCGAGGGCTCCCAGGCAATGGGCGACTTCTACCAGATCAGCAATCAAGTCACCCTCGGACTGACCGAGTCGGACTTGATTCGCCGCGTGAGCGACATCGTGCCGGTGATCATCGACTACGAACGCCAGGCCCGCGACTTCCTGGTCAAGGAGAGCCACGAGAATCTGCATGACCGGGTCAGCCGGGCGCATGGCATCCTGCGCACGGCCCAGACGATCAGCTCTGAAGAGACGATGCACCTGCTCTCAAGCGTTCGGATGGGCGTTAATCTCGGCCTGATCCGCGACCTGAACATCTCGGCCATCAACGAGCTTTTCCTTCGCACGCAGCCGGCCCATCTGCAGAAGATCACCGGCGGCGAGATGGAAACGACCGATCGGAACATCGAGCGAGCCCGTTACCTGCGTCGCTGTCTCAATAAGGAAGACGGCAACCGTCCCACGGGGGAACACAACTAGCCGGCCGCTAGCAGCGATTTTTCTTGGCAATCCGCTCGCGGATCGCTCGAACCGCGCTCGGCGGCAGGAATCGGGCCAACTCTTCGTCCGTCGCCAGCGATTCAATCTGCTTGACGAGCGAACTGGAGACGTGCGCCAGCTCTCCGTCGGCGATCATGAAGAGCGTCTCGATGTCGGGCGCTAGTCGCCGGTTGGCCATCATCATGGTCAGCTCGGCCGCGATGTCGGTGATGGGCCGCACGCCGCGAACCATGATTCGCGCGCCGCACTGCCGGACGAACGAAACGGCCAGCCCGGTGAAGACGCCGATCTCGACGTTCGGCAGGTGGGCCGTCGCCTCCCGGATCATCTGTTGCCGATGGTCGGGCGTGAAGATCGTCTCTTTTTCGACATTGACGCCAACGCCGACGATGAGCCGGTCAAAGAGACGGCTGGCCCGCTCCATCACGTTGAGATGCCCCAGCGTGATGGGGTCGAACGAACCGGGGTAAACAGCCACTCGGGGCGAAAGTTGATCGCTGGACATGGGAGTTTGCGGGGTGATGGTCCGCAAGGAAACGCCTGGGCGGAAGGCCGGCGCGTCCCGCGGCGATGCAGTCTACCCCGTCGCGGCGGCCCGATCAACACCTGGTCGGCCGGCGGCAGCCCAACGACCTCGCAATTTAACGGCCGCCAATTTTGCGGCAGTGGCGGACCGGCAAGCCATCAATTATACTGGAAAGCGCTCAGAGACTCACTGCGGAGACGTTGGATGCCAAAAGCGCTTTGCCTCGTGGGAACGGTCGTGGCCGCACTCTTGCTGCTAGTCTTTGGACTAGACTTGGGCCTGGGCTTTCCTTTTCATCGGGTGAGCTTGGCAATGGACATCGGCGCGCTGATCTGTGCGGCCGCGCTGGGCTACATGAGCTGGTCCACTCTGCGGGAGCAAAAGTGACGGGGCCGTCCGCCACGCTGTCGCTTGGCCGCCGGCGCCGCCGTTGTGTCTTTGATTTTCGCCGTTAAAATATTGCCATGCCAACCGACGAACAAGCACCAGAAGGCAAGGCTGGTCGCGAGCCGCTCAGTCCCACCGCAAAAAAACGGCTGGAAAAGGTCTTCGAGGTCGGCAGCAAGAAGGCCGACACGGCCGCCGTTTCCGCCGACTTTGACTACGCCACGGAACTGCTTCGGCAGTGCGTCTCGGGCGATCCGAGCAACGCCCTTTGGGTCAAGCGGTATCTCGAAAACCTTCAGAAGAAGTACGGCAACAACAAGAAGGGCGCCCCGCTGGCCCAATTCAAGGAACGCGGTTCCCGCGGGGCCCTGAAAAAAGCCCTCGCCCAGGGCAACTTCGACGAGGCGATCCGCCAGGGACTCAAGGCTCTGACCGTCAATCCATGGGACGTGTCCACCCTGGTGCCGATGGCCACTGCCGCCGCGAAGGCCGGCGATCATGATTGCGAGCTCTGCTATCTCAAAGCGGCCCTGATCGGCTCCCCCAAAGACCACGCCTGCAACCGCTTGATGGCCATGGCGATGGCCGAGCGTGGCCTGATCGACGAAGCGATCGTTTGGTGGCACCGGGTCGAGGAGATTTCGCCGCACGACGACGAAGCGAAGCGTTCGATTGCGTCGCTGACGGTTCAGAAACAGCGATCCAGCGGCAAATTTGAAGAGGACGACGCGATCTCGAAGCTGAAGAAGAAAAAGGCCCAAGCGCAAGAAGAGCTGTCCGTCGAAGAGAGACTGCGGCGCAAAGTGGCGGCCGAGCCCGAGAGCACGGCCCCGCTGTTGGAGCTTGCCCAGTGTTACATGAACTCGGACCGTTTTGTCGAGGCGGACAAGCTGCTGACCAAGGCCCACAGGCTGGCCCCGGAGGACCCCGACATTCGTGAAAAGTGGGAAGACGTCCAGCTCCGCGTCCTTCGACAGCGCATCCTGAAGGCTTCGGACCCCGAAACGAAGAAGAAGCTGGAGGCCTTGCACTTGGCCAAGGAGCTGGAGGTCTACCAGGGCCGCGTCGCTCGCTATCCCAATGAATTGACGTTCAAGTACGAGCTGGGCCGCCGGTATCTGAAGGCCGGCCAGTACGCCGAAGCGATCCGCGAGCTGCAAACGGCCCAAAACGACCCCCGACGCAAGGGGGTGTGCTTGCTCGTTCTTGGGCAATGCTTCGAGCAGATCAAGCAATATCCGTTGGCCAAGGCTCATTACGAGTCGGCCCTGGTGGAGCTTCCCGAGCGGGACGCCGATAACAGAAAGAGAACCCTCTATTTGGCTGGGCGGCTAACGCTCCATATCCGCGACCTGGATGCTGCCGAGAAGCACCTGACGACACTGGCTGCTCTGGATTTCACCTATAAGGATGTCTCGAAGCTACTAGACAAGCTGGCCAAATTACGTGACAATGGCACGACTGGTTCTCAACCAGAGCCATCCGATCCAAAAGCCAATTAGCAACTTTTGGCGGGCAGCCGAGGAAACCCACGGTTGTGTTTTTGGGAATGCGGCCATCGGGGCCGCAGGCCGTGCAGGCCAGAAGCCTGTGCCGCAAGTGATTCCTTAACGCCCGCCGAGCACCCCTAATTTTTCAACCATGCCGAATATTCAGAGCGCCCGGAAGCGATTGAAGCAGAGCCTTGTCCGTCGTGACCGCAATCGGTCGGCGAAGCGAGCCATTCATACGGAATGCAAGAAGGTTCTGGCCGCCGTCAACGAGGGAAACGTCGAAAAGGCCGAGGCCGAACTGCGCGTCGCCGCGAAGTGTGTGGACAAGGCCGCCGCCAAGAAGACGATCCATCGCAACGCGGCCGCGCGTGTCAAGTCCCGGCTGTCGGCCAAGGTCAAGAAGCTCAAGGGCAAGTAATCGCCGGCCCTCTCCGGCCCGCCGGTCACTTCTCGGCCGTGGACTCCAACCAGCGGTTGTAGAGCCACATGCCGGCGGCCGATGCGAACCCAATCCCCATCAGCAGCAACCATCCGGCCGATGCCATGGCCGGATCGAGTTGCAGTAGGCCATTGGACTGCCTCACGGCGTCGCGGCACATGATCTCGTTGAAGATGGCCGCTCCCACCGGGCCGCCGATCAACGCGCCAATGGCGGTTGGCAGGTTGGCGTAGCCCAGATAAAGCCCCTCTTGGCCCTTCGGGGCCAAGGCGCCGATGTATTCGTACATCCGAGCCGCCGTGAAAAGCTCGCCGACCGCGATCAATGCAACCGTCAGGATGATCAGAAGCGAAGCCAGCGGGATCGCCATCTGGCACACGCCCAGGTTGCAGGCGATGACGCCTTGCGGTCCGCATGCCGCATAGAGCGGATAGAGATTGATCAGCATTGAAATCCCGATGATCACGATGCCAACGATGATCGACCGGATTGGCTTCATCTTGCCGAACCATCGCGTCACCAGAAGCTGGCATGTCACGATCACTAGCGGATTGGCCATCGTATAGAGGTCGATGGCCGGGTTGAGCTCGACGGTCTTCTTGATGTAGAGCGGCAGCACGTTGTAGACCTGGCTATACAAGAACCAGAATCCGCTCGAAACCAGCAAAAACAGGGCGAATCGCACGTCCCGCAGCACGAGGACCATGTCGAGCAGGATTTGCCCGATGCTTCTGCGCGGTTTCTGGGGCAAACCGGCTGTCTCGGCCTTTGGGTCTCGATGCAGGAAAAGCACGACGAGCAACGCGGCGATCGAGCAGGCGACCGAAACGGCAAAGATGCCGCTTAGCGTCGTGCGCGTTCGAACGACATAGCCAAAGCCGCGTCCAAAGAGCGAGCCAATGTTGACCACCACGTAAAAAATAGCAAACCCAAGGGTCGCTCGGCCCAGAGACGTCTTCTGAACGGTTCCCGAGACGCACGGTTTGACGAACGAGCCGCCAAGGCCTACCAACAGGATGCCCAAGACGATGGACGTCAATGCCTGCGGGCTGGCCGTGACATGCTCTGCGCCCTTGGGGCTGGCGCTGGTCCAATGCAACCAGTCGGGCATTCCGATCAGCCAGTAGCCGGCCGCCAGAAAGACCATGGCGGCCAGTAGCGACTTGCGAAATCCGATCTGGTCGGCAAGCGTGCCCGACAGGATCGGCAGAAAATAGATCAGCGTCCACAAAACGCCGTTCAGCGTGCTGGGCCAGTAGTCGCCAAAGCCCAGGTCGCCCAGGTAAATGACCAGGAAGCTGGCCATGGCGTAATACGCGCCGCGCTCCAGCAGTTCGATGACGTTGGCCGTCCAAAAGGGTCTGGGAAATCGAGCGTCTTTCATGAGGTTCCAAATTCCACGTTCTCGGCGTCAAACACCGGCCCTTCGACGCACGTGCGGCGATAGTCCCAGCCGCCCGACGCATCGCGGATCTTCTTGACGCAACTAAAACAGGCGCCAATCCCACAAGCCATCGGGCTTTCCAGCGAGACTTGGCACGGCAATCCTAGTTCGGCCGCAATGCGGGCCGTGGCGGCCATCATCACGTCCGGCCCGCAAGCCACGATCCGGCACGACGCGGCCGACTGTTCGACCGTGGGCCGAATCAGCTCGGTGACGAAACCGTGATGGCCAACGGAGCCGTCGTCCGTGCTCAGCCGGACATCGATGCCCAACCGGCGGAAGTCCTCGACGCAGGCCAGGGACTCGCTCGTGCGGGCCCCGTAGCAGAGCGTCACCTGCGAGGCCTTCGGCACAGTCCGAGTCGGCTCGCCATGGGTTCGCAACCCGAGATACTCGCGGGCCAGCATCAGAAACGGCGTTTGGCCAATTCCGCCCGCCACCAACAACAGGTGCTCGGTCGGGATCGGCGGAAAACCGTTGCCTAGCGGTCCCCAGACCTCCAGTCGAGCGCCGGTCTGGAACTCGGCCAACAGTCGGGTCATCTTGCCGACGACAAGATATACCACGTCGACAAACGTAGGGCGGCCGTCTGGCCCATCAACCACGTCATACACGGCGAATGCCCGCCCCAGCAGCGGATCGTTGCAGTCGGCCAGCCGAAGCATGACGAACTGACCGGGGATCGCTTGCCGGGCGATCTCGGGGCAAGCGAAACGGACGCGATACGTGTCCCGGGCCAACCGCACGTTCTCTTCCACCGTGATGCGTGCGAACCGGGCGTTGTCGGCGTAGGAGGGCTTGCACATCGCGGGGCTTTTTTGGGGGGGGCGTGAGTCTAAGGCTTGGGAGGCAAACGGCGCTTGCGATTGGGCGACGGCTTCGACAGCGTGCCGCCGCTTACGGTTCCTTCATGCCGCAAGGCCTTGATTTCGTCGTGCGTCATTCGGCGAACACCGCCCACCGGCAGCGCACCCAATCGCACCGGACCCACGGCCGTCCGCGTCAACCGCAACACCTTGTGTCCAACGCGGGCCAAAATGCGGCGAATTTCGCGGTTTTTCCCCTCGCGCAACACCATCTCCATGACGGTGCTGTCCTTATGGTGCGACTTGACCTCGACCTTTTCCGCCCGGGCAAAGCCCTCGGCCAGATGGATGCCGTGATGCAGCTTTTCAAGGATGTCGTCGGTCGGCCGTCCGGCCACGGTGACCCGGTAGGTCTTGGCCACGCCGTAGCGCGGATGGGTCAGCCGATTGGCCAACTCGCCGTCGTTGGTCACCAGGATCAGGCCGTCGCTGCTCATGTCGAGCCGCCCGATGGTGAACAACCGCCCGGCGCTGGCGGGGAGCATGTCGATGACGCGGGGCCGGCCGGCCGGGTCGCGGGCCGTGCAGACCACGCCCGTGGGCTTGTTGACCGCGTAGTATTCCAGCTTGGGCGACGTCAGAGCCACGCCATCGACGCGGACCTGCTGGCTGGCCGGATCGACGCGGGTGCCCAACTCGACAACCACCTGGCGATCGACCTCGACGCGGCCCGAGGTGATCAGCTCTTCGCATTGCCGCCGGCTGCCGAGCCCCGCGGCGGCCAGCACTTTTTGCAGTCGCTGGGGGCCGCTGTCGGCTCCGGCCGCGTGGGACCGGGGGCGAGAACTGCGTTTTCGTTGGGGTGGACGTGACGAAGCCATATCGCCAGCATATAGGCGTCACGTGGGCAATGGAAGGGGGAGAAGCAAATCGCTGTGGCCGAATGGCGGCCTCTCGGACGCGGTCAGCTCGCTACTGATCCCACTTCCCCAACGTCCATCTCGCCCGCGACGTTTCCGGTGGCGGAACGTCATATTCGCGGGGGCGGGCCCCAGCGATCGATGGCCCCGATTCGTTTTGGGGGTAGGGATCGTACCGCAACGCCTGCTTCCGTTGGGCTTCGGCGCTGCCGGGGTGCATCCAGTCGGGCCCGGCTGTGCTGCGACAGCCGGCCGCCGCCGTCAGGATGCAAATCGCAATTGCCAACGGGCCGAGCCGATTCACGCCGGCGTCTCCTTCCAGTAGACAGCGGGGCCGGATCATACCCATTGGCGTCTCGCGGCGAAAGACGAGTTCCCGGCCGGGTTCGTATTTCGCCAAGCGGGGGGCTGCCGTGCGGCAGCATTCGTTTCCGCGAGGGCAGAAACCGCCTAGCTTGCCGGAAATGCCCGAGCGACAATGGCGGCGAACTCCTCGGGCGACGCGGCCCCCGCGATTTCACGCCGAAACGCCCGGGCGCCGGGGCGGCCCTCGCCGTAGCAGCAGGCGTACGACCGCATCAGAATGGTTCCCTTCGTCGGTCCAAAACGCTCGACGACCATCCGAAAATGGTCCAAAAGCAGGTCGCGCTGCTCGGCCGGGATCGGGTCCGGCGGGATCGGTTCGCCACGAAGCGCGGCAGCCGCCTGAGAAAACAGCCACGGTCTTCCGAGCGCGGCGCGACCAATCATGACGCCGTCCACGTCGTAACGCGTCATGGCCTCGACCACGTTGGCCGGCGTCCGCAAGTCGCCGTTGCCAATGAGAGGAATTTGCTTGAGGTAGGGTCGGACCCGCGCGATCTCTGCCCAATCGGCCGATCCGTGATAAAAGTCGGCCGCTGTTCGGCCGTGAATCGTGATGGCTGCGCCGCCGGCGGCCTCGACCGCCTGGGCCACGTCGATTGCATTGATTGTGTCGCGCGTCGCGCCCAATCGGATCTTGGCCGTGACGGGCGTCGGCCGACACGCCGTCACGACCTTGGCGACGATCGCGCCGACGCGGTCGGGGTAACGCAACAGATAGGAGCCGCTTTGCGCCTTCTCGGCAACGTCTCGGGCGGGACACCCGAAATTGATGTCGATCACGCTTGGCCGAAACACCTCGACCAAACGCCGTCCGACGGTCGCCAGCGTTTCGGGATCGTTGTCCCAAATTTGCACGGCCAGCGGCCTGGGCTCGTCACCGATGCCCCAAAGCCGATCTGGCAACGTTGCGCCCTCGTTCGACCGCCGATGGGCCTTCGCGGCGCTGTAGAGAAAGCTCCGCGCACTGACCATTTCGGTCGCCGGAAGTCCGACGCCGCCCAGCCGGCGGATCATCTGCCGGTATGCGTAATTCGTGTACCCGGCCATTGGGGCCTGAAGCAGCGGCGGTTCGACCGCCAGCGGCCCAATCATCAGCCGTTTCATGGCTTGGCCACCAGCGACTCGACGAGCTTGTTGGCCGGGGCGCCAGTTGGCAGGACCAGCAGCGCGTATTCGGCGATGGCTCCGTTGTACTGCGTCAGCGCGTCGGCGAATGCGGTCGTCTGTTCGGTCTCTTCGGCAAGGCTCTCAATCACGCGATCGATGGAAGCGGCGCCAACGCGGTAGTTCTCGATGTTGGCCGTGCATGCCGTGGCCGTTTCGGCGACGGCCGCGGCCCACTGCTGGAGGTTCTCGGCCAGACCGGGAATCGTCGCGGCCAGACGGCGGGCCGCTCGGGTTTCGGCCACGCTTCGCGGCTGCGCTTCGAGCCGGAGCAAGTAGCTGCCCGAATGGGGCGACGTGCTGGGACGCGGCCAAGCCGCCTCGGCCGCCATTCCGGTTCGCAATGCCAAGGCGTATTGCGCCTCGGCCAGCGCCGCCTTGGCCTGACTGAGCGATGCCTTGGTCGCCGTTTGGGCCGCCTGCAATCGGAGCATGTCGGCCGCGCCCGTCGGGCTGTTGCGACGTTCCAACACGACGCCGGCCAACTTCTTCAGGCGAATTTGCTCATCCGCGAGCGCCCTGCACCGAGCGGCCTGCTGCCAAACGAGCCAGTACGTCTCGATCGTCGCACGGCGATTTCCGTTGGCGTCACGCAGAAGGCAATCGCCAAGGCTGATGGGCTTGGTGTCTTCGCCCTCCCAGATCTCGTTGCCAGCCTGTAGCCGTTCGGTCAATTGCTTGGGACGGAGTGACGGTGCAACGTCCGCACGCGGCGCCGCGCCGAGCGAAGGCTGAACCGAAGGAGAACGTGCGGGCGGGTTCCACGCCTGCGCGATGGAATCGCCCGGCAGCTCGGACGGCTGCACTGCTTTGTTGGTTGTCCGCAGCCGCGGGGAATCGTTCGAGGGGGCCGCGTTTGCCGGGATCTCACTGGGCATGGCCGGCGTTTCGACGTCTCTTGGCGGCGCCAACGTCGGTTCGTTGCGACCCGTGGGCCGAAGTCCCTCCACGCGCGCGGCCGGACTCCGTTCGACCGGATGCCAACCGCTGTCTGGTGAGACGGGCGCCGATTCGACGGGACGCGGTCGGCGGGCCAAGGTCGGCTCGCGCGGCGTTGGCGAGTCTGCTCTGGCCTGCCGAGCCGGCGGTTGGCCGTCGCTGGCGCTGGTCTTCTGCGCGGGCCCGATCAAACATCGCACCAGGTCTTGGACGCTCGACGTGGGCGGCACCACCAGGAACGCGTAATCGGCGATTTGCCGATTGTAGTCGGCGACCGCTCGCAACAGTTCCCGACGCTGGCGGAACAATTCTCGACTGCATGAGGTCACGGCGGCCGCATCGCTTCGTCCGCTGCGATAGTCGTCCGTCACGGCTGCCAAGGCGTCTTCGGCGGCTTGTACCGCGGCAGCCCGATCATCAATCACCTGACGCTGCAAGGGCAGCACTTTTTCGGCCAAGCGGGCTTGCTCGGGCGGCGTCCGGTTGGCGAACATCTCCTTGAACCGCGTGCCATACACGCCGACGCAGGGCTGATCGGCGCAAAGCGGCAAGGCCGCGTCGGCCGAAAGCCGCACCAGGCCGGCCAACTCATGCTGGGCGGCGATTGCATCCAACTCGGATTGTCGAAGCTGGGCAGCGGCCGCCGAACGCGCCGCGCGGAGCGTCGCCTCGTCGCGGCCCCGGGCCGTCAGTCCTTCGATCGTCTTGCTGTGGTCCAAGGCGAATCGGTACTCGCCGACCGCCGCCAAGAGTCGCCAATAGGCGCGGACGGCGTCCAACTGAGTTCGTCGATCCGCGACGTGGCCCAGGGCGGCCACCAATGTCAACGGTTGTCCGCTCAAGGCCGCGCCGGCTGGCAGCCGCATGGCGTCGGCCACTCGATCGCTCGCGCTGGCCGAACTTCGCCCCGCATTGCTGGCCGCAGGTGTCGGCGCGTGAGTGCCCGGCGTCGAGGCGGGCGGCGCGATGCCTGCCGGCGCCGAGTTGTCAGGTGTCAACGGGCGCAAGGCGGGAACGTCGCTGCCGAGCGCTGGCGGCGGCGCCAATCCCCCGCCCTGCCCTTGGGCGAGCAGCATGAGCCCGAGTATCAGTCCAGTCATTGGCACGTCCCCCCCGCCGTCAAGAAATAGATGCGGCCTCCGTGGTTCAAGAGCTATAGAGTGCCATTTCTGGTCAACGACGTCAATCCGAACCAAGCCGCCGCGAGCGTCTAGCTCGCGATAGAAGTTGCGGATTGCCGAGACGCACGCTCGACTTCTGGTGCGGACGAATTGCCCGCGGCTCTAGCGCGGTTTGCGATATCGGGGCCTGGGCGGCGGGGGCGATTCCATGTCATCGCGGTCCTCGGCGTGCCAAAGCGGCAACCCCTTTCTTGCCCGCTCGGCAAGAACCAGCAGCTTTTCCTCCGTCCCTGGCATTGCGTCGGCCGCTGCGAATCGGCTGAGCTCCACTTCCAAGGGCTCGAAGTCCCAAATCCCCTTCTTGATCGCTTCCAGCACAGACCTGGGCACAGCGCCACTCCTTCTTGCTAGCGATAAGAGACGAGTAGAAGTGAGTGTTATTATTGTTTTTCTGCGAAAAATGTCAAGCGTTGGGCGGTCGGCCGGTCGGCATCGATTTGACGAAGCCGCGCCACCCGGATTGTTCAGCGGCCGACGGGCACGTCGACCAACGGCGAAGCGACGGCCCGCCTCCCGCCAGTCGCCTACGGCTTGCGAGTCGCTCGCAGCACGACCATTTCACGCGACTTGCTGGAAGCGGGCGTCATGAAACGTCGCTGGCGGAAGATGACCCGAAACGCGCCCGGCATGGCCGCCTTGACCTCGGCCTCGTCTTCGCTGCTGGTAATGACATACGACACGGCGTGTTCGGCCACAAAGTCTCGCAATTTCTGACGCCTGGGGATTCCTTTCTCCGGGTCGTCGTTGCAGCGGGTTACGGGCCATCCGGCATAGTACACAGTGCTTTCGCGGAACAGCCCATAGGTGGCGATGGGCGGTGCCGAAGGCCGCTTTCCCCAGTTGGCGTGAATCGCCTCGATCATGGGCACGGCGTTCTGATGTCGATCGACCCTCAGCACGGCGAATCCGAAAACGGTCGTCAGAAACGCGGCCGAGGTCGCGGCGAACAGCATCGCCGCCCGCTGCCGTTGCCCCCGGGCGTTCAGCCACCAGCACCATGCTCCGCCGAACACCAAGATTAGGCCCACTAGGCCGAGCGTCGCTTCGCCGGGCAAGACGTATATCGTGGCAATCGGCACCGCGATGGCGATTGCCAAGCCCGCGAGAATTGTTGCGATCCAGGCGTTTTGCATTTCCCAAGGCCGAACGTCGTCGTGGTTGCCATCGCCGAGCCAGCGGTCGATCCAGCAAGCCACCAGCAGGCCGAGCGCTGGATAGGCCGGCAGCAAATAGTGCGGCAGTTTCGTCTTGCAAACCGACCAGAAGAGAAACCAAACGCCAAACCAGCACGTCGCCAGCAGGCAGCCCTCGCGCCAAGCGTCGCGTGATGGGTTTTGGTCGCCCGTTGACGCTGGACCGCTTCCGTTCCGAATGCGACGAATCATTTCGACGAAGGCCGGCACGAGAAAAACCGACCAAGGGAAGAAGCCGAAGAGGACGCCCGGGATGTGGTAGAGGTAAAAAAGAAGCTTCACGAGCGTCGAGCCAACACCGCCGTGCGACTGAATGGGCTGGCGAAATGGCCGGAGATTGAATTCCAGGAAGAACTTCCTGGGCCACTCCCAGTCGGTTTGTCTTCCGACCTCGATGTACCAGGGCAGCGCGACCACGGCGATGACCGCGATCGCCGTGAAGGGACGCAGTTGCCATACCGACCGCAGGATGTTCCGCCAGCCGTTGACGACCAGCAGGTAGAGCCCCATCGCGGCCAGCGGCAGCAACATGCCCACGGGCCCCTTGGCCAGCACGGCCAGTCCCATGCAGGTGTACATCAGCGCCGCATAGGGCCACCGCAGCGAGTGAAATCGGACGTCCTCGGCTTGGGAGTCGCCATGGTCGGCGGTTTTTCGCCCCAATACGAAAAACAGCATGGCCAACGCGGTCACCAGCGCGAGGGCTGCATCCACCGTGGCCGCACGAGCGGAAATCGTAAAGACGATCGTCGAGCAAGTGGCCAGTCCGGCCCACAGCCCGACCTGTGCGCTGAACAGCAGCCGTCCGAGATGGAAGGCGACCAACGCCGTGGCGATTCCCAGCAGGGGTGAAAAGAATCGGGCGCCCAGCTCGTTGACCCCAAACAGCTTGAAGCCGCCGATCATGGTCCAGAACATCAACGGCGGTTTTTCCGGAAACAGCTCGCCGTTGAACCAAGGGACCACCCAATTGTCCCGCTGGTACATTTCGCGCGCCACCGACGAGTAGAGCGCCTCGTCCATGTCCCAAAGCCGCGTTGCGCCGAGATTCGGCAAGAGAATGACGCAGGAAACCGCTACGATCACCAACGGATAGATCGTAGGGGACCACTTCCGAGCCGGTTCGGGCATAGCATGAATCCTCGTGTGGCACGCCCGGAAACGGCGCGTTGTCAGAACATGGTCGTGGCACCCCGAGGCCGTTCGTTCATGCCGGCCCCGTTCCGAGCGACCTTGACAAGGCTTCGTGGAACGTTTATGCAGACACACTTTAGATCATTCGCCACGGCCAGCCAACACCAGTTCTCCCGCATGAGCAACGCAGGACCGCGATATCGGTGGCTCGTGTTGCCCGGGCTGCTTTTGGCGGCTGCCGTCGTGGCCCTGCTGGCGGTCGACATGCCGGTGGCGCGCGGCCTGAATCAACTCAGGCAGGACGCCGCGACCAACAGCACCGCCCGCCTCGTGCTGTCCCATCTTCGCGGCCTCGGGCTGTTCGAGGTGTTTGGTCACGGGCTAGGCGTTTTGCTAGCCGCCCTGATGATTTATCAGCTCGACGTTTCGCGTCGCTGGGCCATCCCACGCGTGCTTGTCTGTGCCTTCGCCGCCGGAGTCATGGCTGACCTCGTGAAAATGACCCTGATGCGGTTCCGACCTCACGGTCTGCACTTTCCCTTTGCCGGCGACGTTTGGAACACGTTCGGCGACTGGTGGCCGGCCCTGGGCGTCAGCAGCGACTTGCAGAGTTTTCCGTCGGCCCACATGGCGACGGCTGTCGGGCTGGCCGCCGCGCTGGTTTGGCTCTATCCCCGAGGCCGAATCGTGTTTCCGCTCCTGGCCGTGTTGGTCGGCTTTCAGCGGATTGCGGCCGGCGCCCACTATCCGAGCGACGTTCTGGTCGGGGCCGCCGTAGGGTGCCTGGTGGGGGCCCTGCTGTTGAACGTCGGACCGCTGCCGGTCTGGTTCGAGAAGTGGGAGCGTCGCTGGGGAGCGCCGGTTCGCTCGGCCTCTTGCGAGATCAATACGTCAGCCCGCCGCGGAACATGACCGTGTCGGTGGGGTGGAAATCCGGTTCGCCCCCGGTGTACTTGATCTTGCGGTTGAAGACATACCCGACTTCGACACGTGAGCTGAGCCCTCCGGTTACCTTGCGTTCGAGCCCCAAAACGAGGCGGTAGTCGCTCAGGATGACCTGCTCGGCTTTGCCGTTGGCGCCAGCGACCGCCCAGGCGTCACCGTTGAATTCGCCCGCCAGATAGACCCAGTCTTGCGTCGTGTTGTCGTCCTGTCCGCTCCAGTGGAGGCGATGCGAGACCTTGGGATGAGGAAAGATCAGGTCGAAGTTGACGTCTTCGGTTGGGGTCCAGACGATGCCTCCGATCGGGATGGCCTCGATGTCCGGCCGATCGAGATAGGCGGCGCCCAGGACTAGCTTGGTCTGGGGATTGCAAGTCCAGGCGGCGGCTGCGTGACCCTGCAAGCGGAATGCCTTGTTGCTTGATTGCTCGAAATCGCTGTACAACCCCGGCGTGATGGCCGCGTCGAGCCCCAACTGGGGTGTCACCTGCGAAAGCCATCGGAAATCGACCCAGCCCTCGTGCAATTGGGCGGGGAGCTCCGTGTTTTGAGGCCCTTGGAGATAGTGGACCGCGAAACCGGGTGTGAGGACCAGCGGCGAATTGATCGTCGGACAGGGCATCGCGAAGATCGCTTGCAGTTGCACGTCGTTCGTGCCCAGTCCGTCGGCCCCGCCAGGCGCCAGCCAGGCGGCGTCGAGGAGCGCCTTTTGAAAAAAACCGTTGCGCACGCCGGGTGGCAGCGTCGGTTGATTCGATTGGGGAGTGGCCGGTGCGACGTCCGTTTCGCCGGGCGCTTGCAGAATCTGCGATGACGAGTTGGGATGCGAAACCAACTGGCCCGGCGGTTGCTGTTCCGGCTCTTCGACCGCCGGCAACCGCACGACCTGGGCGGTCAGATAGGCCGGAGTCAACAAGATCGCCAGCGCACAGAACGATCCCAAGCCACGAGCGACGAACCATGACCGTCCGGTATGGACAGTCGCCGGGCGACGCTTTGGCCGTGATCGTTCGTCCGGCATCCCTTGTCCCTTTTCCCGACTCAGTACGACAGGTGAGCGCCGACGAACACCGTGTTGCTCGGGTAATAGGACGACGGAAGTCCGCTTCTGTAGTTCAGCTCGCGTGAGCAGGCCAAGCCGACCTCGAAGTCGCCCGTCATCTGGCGCAGCGTTTTGAACTCGAGGCCCACGGCAACCCGGATGTCGTCGTAATCGACGAGGTCCGCACTGTATCTTGGGTAATCCGTGCCATTGTAATACTCGGTGTTTCGCCGAACCGTCCAGACGCCGCCGCCATACTCGCCGCGGCCATAGAGCCACCATTCGGTGTTGCCCCACGTCGTCAGGCGTTTTGCAATCTTCGGGTCTGGAAACAGGATGTTGAAATAGACGTCGGCATTGGGCGTCCAGACAATGCCGCCGGCCGGCAGCGCCTTCACGTTCACGCGGTCCAAGTACCAAACGCCGGCCTTCACAGTGATGCTCGGCGAGAAACGCAACACGGCCATGCCCTTGCCCGTCAGGCGGATGCTCTTTGACGTCACCAAATAGAAGTCGCTGCAGACGGCCGCCCGGACGTTCAACTCGCCGCCGAAGAACTCGTTGACCTTCGGGTTCCATGCAAAGTCGAGGTAGGCGTCGTAGGTCCTGGAGGGCAAATCGGCCGGGGCGACGAAGTCGGGCGAAACGGGCGGCAGCGAAACCGGGCCCGACCAATAGTGAACCGCAAATCCTGGCGTGACCAACAGCGGCGTGCTCGAATTGAACAGCATCGGAAACGCGAACGTCGCGCTCAGGCTGACATCATCCACGCCCAGCTCGCGTTGACCATTGCCGCCCGGAGGCCCCGGGTTTCCGGCGAGCCAATCGAAGTCGAGATCCACGTGTTGGATGAACTTCTGCATCGTGGCCGTGCTGAACTGTCCGCAGGCCCCGGCCGGGACCAACGGGTCCTGAGATAGCATCGTGCCAGAGGCGGTGCCCGGTGTTGCATAGGCGTCCCACGTGGGCGGCGGCGCCTGAATTACTCCATTCACCGCGGCCCCCGGCGGACTCGCCACCGGGCCTTGAGGCGTATACGTCGGCGCTGGGCCAGGCATTGGCGCCGCGCCAGGCGCGGGTGTCATGGCGGCCGGCGCCGGGGTTGTCGGCGTTCCGGGAGACGCCAGCGGCACGCCCGAAGGCGCCGTGGACGTCGATGGCATGGCGCTCGACGGTGCGGTGGGATAAGGGGACGTTGTGGTCCCCGTTCCATAGGGCGACGACGGTGTGTTCAACGGTGCGGTCGTCGTTGCCGGCGGCGCCGTGGTGTCGGCGGCGGGCGTGGCAAACTGCACGCGTTGGGCCACGGCTTGTGACAAGACGACGACGCCCAGGCCGGCCGTCACACCGCAGAATAATTTCGCAAGTTTCATCCCAGTCCCCTTGGCTGCAAGGCAGGGGCGACGTGAAAAGATGGGAGCTAGACAAGTGGAGGCCAGTTCAATACCAACGGCCATGCCCAGGGTCAAGAGCGATTCCCTCCCCGAGGGTGAAAAGTGCCCTGCGCGACTTGTTCGCGTGCAATGCTGTCTAGCTAGACTTCGTATCTTGACACTCTGCCTGTCACCCGATTGACGGGGGAGGCGAGTCTGGATATGCTCTCGGGCGTCGGGTGCAAAGCGGTCCGTATGATCCTTTGGCCCGGCGAGCGACTGAAATACCCACTGCCTAATCAATGAACGCTCTTGTCACAGGCGCTGGCGGGTTCCTGGGGCTCTACATTGTCGAGCAGCTTATTGCCCGGGGCGACCGCGTCCGCGCGCTCTGCCGCAGCGCGTGTCCCGAGCTCTACGCCCTCGGTGCCGAGCAGGTTCGCGGGGACCTTCGGGATCGCTCCGCGGTCCTCGAGGCATGTCGTGGCATCGACGCCGTCTTTCACGTTGGTGGCGTGAGCGGCATCGGCGGTCGCTGGCGGGACTACTACGAGAGCAACGTCCTCGGCACGCGCCATGTCGTCGAAGGCTGCCTCGCCTGCGGAGTCGGCCGACTGATCTACACGAGCAGCCCAAGCGTGACCTACAACGGCCACAGCCAGGAAGGCGTCGATGAGTCGGCGCCGTACGCTCGGCGGTGGCTCTGTCACTATCCACGATCGAAAGCCTTGGCCGAGCAACACGTGTTGGCGTCCAACGGTCAATCCGGCCTGCTCTGCTGCGCGCTGAGGCCGCATTTGATCTGGGGGCCGCGCGACCGCCACCTGATCCCGCAACTGTTGAGCAACGCGGCCAAGGGACGTATCCGACGTGTCGGGGACGGCGACAATCTCATTGACACGGTCTATGTCGAAAACGCGGCTGCCGCGCATCTGCTGGCCGCCGACGCCCTGGCACCCGGCTCACCGGTGGCCGGCCGGGCGTACTTCATCAGCCAGGGCGAGCCGGTTCGGTGCTGGACTTGGATCGACCAGCTCCTTGGACTGGCCGGACTTCCGCCGATCCGCAAGGCGATTTCTCCGCGCACGGCTTGGCTGCTGGGCGTCGCCTACGAATCGATCTATCGGCTGTTTGGGATCTGTGCGGAGCCGCCTATGACACGTTTTGTGGCCGCCCAACTGTCAACATCCCACTATTTCAACATTGACCGTGCTCGTCGCGATCTAGGGTATCGACCGACAATCTCGCTCGCCGAGGGCATGCGTCGCCTGGCCGCTGCCGGCATGGGCCAAACGGACCGAGCGTTTGCCAATCGGACTTGACTCCGTCATCCTAGAGATTGAGAAACAAGCAACGTCCTTTTCACTTCATGGGACGAAGACCGAAAAACTTCCGACCTCAAGCCCAACTGGCTTCAGCGACCGGCAGGAAACCGACGCGAAGCGAGCCGTCGGAGAACTCCTCCGTGCGGGCTCCCGTCGCGTCGTCCGGCGATCGCCGCCTGACGCTGGCCGTCGCCTACGCCGCGGCCGGCAGATTTTCCGACGCCGTCGCGACAGCGCGGAAAGCCCTGAAACTGGCCGCCGAGCAACACAAGGACAGCCTGGGGACCGCGTTGCGTGGCCGAATCGTTCTGTATGAGTCGGGAAAGCCCTACACCCAGCTGTCCGTGGACCGGCGCGACACGCCATGAAACGACCCGAGAGATTTGCTGCTGGCGGCCAGGTGTGGCAGGTTCGGGAAGGACGCGTGACTGTCCGTAAAGCGCCGGCGGTTCTTCTCGCGTCTTGGGCGCTTGCCTGTTACGGTGGAATGGAAAACGCCAACTGACACGTTTGCCGACGGGGACCACACAATGGCAAAGCAGGTTGTCACTGGGGCCTTTGGCTACTCAGGCAGGTACATTGCGGCCCGGCTGCTGGACGCGGGCCACGAGGTCCTGACGCTCACCAATTCGCCCGACCGCGAAAACCCGTTTGGCGGCCGGGTTCGCGCCGCGCCCCTCTGCTTCGACGACCACCAGCAACTGGTCCAGTCGCTCGACGGGGCCGATGTCCTGTTCAATACCTATTGGGTTCGGTTCAATCATGGCGGCTTTACCCACGCGCGGGCGGTCGAGAACACGTTGAAGTTGTTTGCCGCGGCCCGCGAGGCGGGCGTTCACCGGGTGGTGCACCTCAGCATCGCTAACCCGTCCGAACAGAGCGACCTCGAGTACTATCGCGGCAAAGCGCGACTCGAACGCGGGCTGATCGAGTCCGGACTGTCCCACTCAATCCTTCGGCCGACGGTGCTCTTCGGCCACGAAGACATTCTGGTCAACAACATCGCCTGGGCGTTGCGTCGGCTGCCCGCGTTTGGCGTCTTTGGCGACGGCCAGTACCGGCTGCAGCCGATCCATGTCGAGGATCTGGCCGAGCTGGCTGTCCAACACGCCGGCAAGACCGAGGACGAGGTGATCGACGCCATCGGCCCAGAAACGTTCACGTTCCGCGAATTGGTCCAAACCATCGCCAGGGCAATCGGCAAATGGCGACCGATCGTCTCGGTTCCGCCGAGCTTGGGTTATCTGGCCGCGCAAATGCTCGGCAAACTGAAGGGCGACGTGTTCTTGACTCGCGAAGAAATCAAAGGGCTCATGCGTGGCTTGCTCTGCACCCAATCGAAGCCGGTCGGCCAGACACGCTTGACCGACTGGGCCCGAGCGCACGGCGATACGCTGGGGCGAAAGTACGCCAGCGAGCTCGAACGCCGGCGCGATCGGCGGAAGGCGTATGAGAAGATGTGAGGGGAGATCGTTTTTGGGTCCTAGGGCCCGGGTGTGGTCGCCAATTTCCAGAATGGATTATCACGATGCGGTTGCTGGTTGCGTGTCCTCAATGTGAGCGGCAATTTGATGTTGGCAACCGTCGGATCGGCAGCCGGTTTCGATGTTACTGCGGCAACGCGGTGACCATCCAGCGGCCGCAAGGACACGACGCTGCCGTCGTGCGGTGCTCTTCTTGCGGAGCGCCGCGGTCTGACGGCGCCATCGCCTGCAAGTATTGCGGCGCCGACTTCACGATCCACGAGCAGGACCTCGACACCGTCTGTCCCCAGTGTTTTGCCCGCGTCAGCGATCGCGCCAAGTTCTGCCACTATTGCGGCGTCGCGATCAGGCCGGAAACGCTCGTCGGAAAAAAATCCAAGCTAAGCTGTCCGGCCTGCGGCGAGTCCCATCACCTGCGCTATCGGCAGGTGGGCGGCGTGTCGTTCATGGAATGCCAGCGATGCGCCGGCTTCTGGCTCGCGTCGAACGTTCTGGAAGACCTGGTCGCCAAGGCTTCGCAGGGCATCGCCGTCGATGATTTTCGTGTTTGGGCGCCCGATGCGGCGAACGGCGGCTCGCCGGTGCAACAGAGCGGGCCCAGATATCGGAACTGCCCGGTCTGCCACACGGTGATGAACCGCGTGCATTACGGGCATCGCAGCCGCGTGATCATCGACGTTTGCAAGAAGCATGGCGTCTGGTTCGACGAGAACGAATTGTCGCAAATTCTGGTCTGGGTGCGAGAAGGGGGCAAAGCCGAGTCCGACCGTCAGCGGGCCCGCGATGCGGAACACCAAGCCAAGTTCGAAGCGATCGACAAGGAATTTCAGAAGGATCGCGACAGCGCCTGCGGCAGTGGACGCTGGGGCGCGCCCGTCGATACGGGGCCCAACATCCTGGTTCTGTTGGCCGAGATCGCCCTCGACTTGATCGGCTGGGGCCGTTGGCGAAACCTGTAGAGCGACGCTCGAAGGACATCGCGCCCGCTCCCGCTTGCATTGGGTCGAGGGGCGTGCCACGGCCGGCGGAACATGATAAGCTGAAGTATTGTGAACCCCCATGCTCTTGCAGCCTTTCTCACGCGGAATCTGGATCGATGGCACGATCGAAGCGGCAAGCGTTGACTATCGCGGACAAGCAACTGTTGCGGCAGGCCGATGCAACGCCACGTCAGGGAACGCAACCGATCGGTCGCAGGGATTTGCTTCTTGCGGCGGGTTTGCTCGCTGCCGTGTTTGCCGCTTACCAGCCAGCCTGGAACGGTGGCTTCGTCTGGGACGACAACGCCCACGTGACCAAGCCGGAACTTCGTTCCTGGCAAGGGCTGAGCGAAATCTGGTTGACGCCTGGCGCCGCGCAGCAATACTACCCGCTGTTGCATAGCGTGTTCTGGATCGAACACAAGCTGTGGGGAGACTCGGCGCTTGGCTATCACCTGGTGAACATTTTGATGCATGGACTGGCCGCGATTCTCGTGGCGATTGTGCTGCGACGGCTGGCAGTCCCAGGGGCCTATTTGGCGGCAGCCATTTTCGCGCTGCACCCGGTTCACGTGGAATCCGTGGCCTGGATTACCGAGCTTAAGAACACCCTCTCGGCCGTGCTTTATCTTGGGGCGGCGCTCCAGTATCTTCGCTTCGACCGCACCCAGAAGAAATCGGATTACTTCGCGGCGCTGTCGCTGTTTGTCTTGGCCCTGATGAGCAAGACGGTGACAGCCACGCTGCCCGGCGCTCTGTTGGTCGTGTTTTGGTGGCGACGCGGTCGGCTGTCCTGGCGGCGCGACGTGACGCCGCTTCTGCCATTTTTTGCGTTGGGCGCCGCGGCCGGTCTATTTACCGCCTGGGTCGAGCGAACGCAGATTGGAGCCGAGGGGGCGGCCTTCGACTTAACCGTCGTCGAGCGGTTTCTCCTCGCCGGACGCGTGGTGTGGTTTTATCTGGGCAAGCTTGTGTGGCCCGCCGACCTGATCTTTATCTACCCTCGCTGGCACGTCAGTCAGGCCATGTGGCAGCAATACGTCTATCCCGCGGCGCTGGTTCTGCTTGTCATCACGTTGTGGGCCGTGCGGCGCCGATGGCGCGGTCCTCTGGCTTCGCTGCTTTTCTTCGTGGGCACCCTGTTTCCCGTTCTCGGATTTGTCAACGTCTATCCCTTCGTGTTCTCGTACGTCGCCGATCACTTCCAATACCTGGCCAGTCTTGGGATCATCGCCCTGGTTGCGGCTGGAGCGACGTTGCTTGCAAATCGCGCGGCGGCGCTGGGCCGATCCACCGGTTACTCGATTTGCATTGCCGTGGTCGGGACGTTGGGCGTCCTGACCTGGCGTCAATGTGGAATGTATGCCGATGCGGAAACGCTCTACCGAGCGACGATTGCCCGAAATCCCCAGTGTGCGATGGCCGAGAATAATCTTGGCAACGTGTTGGCCGATGCCGGGCGCAAGGAGGAGGCCCTGTTGCATTACCAGGCGGCTGTTGACATTCAGGCGGACTGCGATGCAGCCCACTTCAATTTGGCCAACGTCCTGGCCGCACGCGGGGAGACCGATGCCGCCATTGGCCATTTTAGGAGAGTGGTCGCCCTTCGTCCCGACAAGGCCGAGGCCCACAACAACCTGGGCCGGGTGCTGGCGGCTTGCGGACAACCAGACGAGGCGATGGCCCACTATCGGCGAGCGCTGGAGATTCGGCCAAACTACCCCGAGGCTCATTACAATCTCGCCAACGCCCTGGTGGCCAGAGGGCAGGTGCAAAAGGCCGTGGACCATTTCCAGCAGACGTTGGCCGTCCAGCCGAAGTGCGTCGAGGCCCACTACGGTCTCGGCAACGCGTTGGCCATGCTGGGCCGTTTGGAGGAGGCCGTGTCGCACTACCGAGAGGCGGCGCAACTCCGGCCAGATTACGTCCCGGCGTTGAACGACTTGGCCTGGCAGTTGGCGACCCACGCAGACGCGTCGGTGCGAAACGGCACCAAGGCAGTCGAATTGGCCCGGCGGGCCGAGCGGCTTACCGGCGGCGAACAGGCCGATGTGCTCGACACCTTGGCGGCCGCCTACGCCGAGTCCGGCCAGTTTGCCGACGCCGTGGCCGCGGCGCGAAAAGCCTTGACGCTGGCCGAGAAACAGCACCGGCGGAAACTGGCCGATTCCCTGCGTCAGCGACTCGCCCTGTATGAGGCCAAAACGCCCTTCCGCCAACGAACGTCCAACTCGTCACCGCCCGCGGGCTGACCGGCAAAGCCCTGAATCGCCCACGAACTCGTATCGTGCTGTTCGATGGGCGTCGGTCGCCGGCGGCCCTGTGCAATAGCTCGGTGTTCTTACCGTGTCCGGAGGCCCGTCAAGCGCCCTCGGGAAACTGTTCTTCGAGCCATTTTTCCCACTCGCGGGCCGTTTGCGGGCCGAGCTTGGACCGGTTCTTTTTGATGGCGCTGGCCAACAACCTTCGCATGGGCGATTCGCGCGGCAGCTTGTCCTGGATGGGCAAGAGCTGACGCAACGCCGCGTCCGACTCTCGGTACTGCTCTCGGAGGCTCAGCACGACGCACTGACCGGCCAGGCCGAACGCCCGCAGCTCCGCCTCGCCATCATCGCCGTTGGCCAAGTGGGTGAAAATAGCCATCGCCCGATCCAACTCCAGGTTGTGGACGTAGACCAAGGCAAGCTGTTCGCGGGCGCGCGAGGCAATGTACCGGTTCTGCTTTTCGGGGAAGTAGTCGATGACGCTTTGCCAAGCTTCTTCCGTGCCTTGCTGACTGGCCAAATACCATTGCTGCAAAACCGTCGACTTCTTGGGGATCGCGGGCGCGGCGGCGCGGGCGTCGGCCAACAACCACCGCGGCGTCGTGGCCCACCGCGCGGCGGCGCCGACGGCGACCGCGGTTCCGATCAGCCCGAGGACGACCCATCGTCGCCGGCGTCGAATGACTTGCAACTGGGCAGCCGACTTCATCAGCCCGTCGAGTTGCCGCGTGACGACCGCCTGAGAATCGGCCGGCATCTCGGCAGCCAGCGGTTCCCACGCAGGCAAATCGTCAGGCCAGTCGCCGCCAAAATGCTCGAGCTGCACGCGACGCAGCTCGCGAAGCAATTCGCGGGCGGAGGCCAATCGCTGCGACGGCTCCTTCACAAGCATCTGATGCACGATCCGACAAAGCGACGCCGGAAGGTCTGGCCGCAACGATTCGAGCGGGCGCGGTCGGGATTTCAGATGTTGCACGGCCACGGCCAACGCCGTTTCGCCCGCGAAAGGCGGCGATCCGGTCAACATGTGATAGCAGGTGACGCCGAGCGAATAGAGATCGCTTCGCGGGTCCAACGTCTTTCCCTCGACTTGTTCCGGGCTCATGTAGAGCGGCGTGCCCAAGGTGATGCCGATCTGCGTCAGGTCGGTTGCCGCATGGTTGCCGGTGAACCGGGCCAAGCCGAAATCGGCAATCTTCACCTCGCCGCCTGCCGTGAGCATGATGTTCTCCGGCTTGATGTCGCGGTGGATGACGCCCTGTTCGGCCGCCTTGGCCAACGCGGCAGCCGCCTGTCGCATGATCGACAGGGCATGCGACAGATCCGGTGGGCCATGCCTGGTCACATAGTCGCGGAGATTCTTGCCCTGCACGTACTCTTGGGCAATGTAATGCAAATCCTCGACGCAACCAACTTCGTAGATCTGCACGATGTTGGTGTGAATCAGCGAGGCGGCGGCCTGGGCCTCCAGCTCGAATCGCTTCAGATAGACGCCGTCGCCGGCCAACTCGCGTCGCAGCACCTTGACGGCCACGCGGCGTTTCAACCGTTCCTGTTCGGCCAGGTACACTTCGGCCATGGCCCCGCGCCCCAGCCGCCGGATCAATTGAAAGTCGCCCAATCGCCTCCCGGAAAGGTCGGCGTCAGCAGGGGAAGGCGGCGGTGTGGGGTTCGCTTTCATGGCAGCGCTTGACGGCTTCCACGATTATCGCTCGGACTCCGCCAGTTCACAACCGTGCGATCGCTAGAGACTGTCATCGGCCGCTTCGTTGCGAGTCGGCGAGGAGCGTGTTTGGCGTCTAGCTTATCGCTTCCCCAACAGGAGCCACAGAACGGCCATGCGGATGGCCACGCCGTTGGTGACCTGTTCGAGGATCGCCGAGTGCGGTCCGTCGGCCACGTCCGGCGTGATCTCGACGCCCCGGTTGATCGGGCCCGGTGCGATGATCAGCACGTCCGACTTGCTCCGCGCCAGCCGCTGCCGGTTCATCGCATAGAGATGGGCATACTCGCGCACCGAGGGGAACGGCCGGCTCGTTTGCCGCTCGAACTGGATTCGCAACAGATTCAGCACATCGACGCGTGGCAAGATCTCGTCGAGGCTGTAGGAGTATTCCACGCCCAGTTCGGCCCAACGGGGCGAGACGAGCGTCGAAGGGCCGCAAACGATCACCTGGGCGCCGAGCTTCTTGAGCCCCCAGATGTTCGATCGGGCCGTCCGGCTGTGGGCGATGTCGCCGACCAGGGCCACCGTCAAACCAGCAAACCGGCCCTTGCGCTGCCGGATCGTCATGATGTCCAACAGGGCCTGCGTCGGATGCTCGTGGGCCCCATCGCCCGCGTTGACCACGCTGCAACGCAGGTTTTGCGCCAAGAGTTGCGGAGCGCCGGGCGTGCGATGGCGGACCACCACGGCGTCAATTCCCATCGCCTCGATGTTCTTGGCCGTATCGATGAACGTCTCGCCCTTCGACAGACTGCTGGTCGTGGCGGAGAAGTCCAGCGTGTCGGCCCCAAGACGCCGGGCCGCCAACGCAAAGCTGTTGCGTGTGCGGGTAGAGTTCTCGAAGAACAGATTGACGCACGTCTTGCCGGTCAGCAGCGGGACCTTCCGGTCGCCTGTGGCCATGGCCTGCTTGAACAACTCGGCCTTGTCCAGAATCAGCGTGATTTCCTCGGCCGAAAGGCCTTCCAGACCAAGCAGATGTCGCCCGGTCCACGAGTCTGGAACGGTGCCGATGTCGAGCGTTGCGTTCGTCATGCCATCCTCCCTGCTGGATTCTAACACGCGGGGGGATTGCCGCAAGAGTCGTCTTCTTCTCGACTTGCATCTTTTCGTCTTCGTTCATTTGAGCAACGTCCCTGGCTGCCTGGGCAAAGTCCTCCTCGGTCACTTGCAGGTAATGCTTGGCGGCGATCCGAGCAGAATATCCGATCCAAGCGGTCAACACACGGAGGGAATATTTCTGGGCCAGTTCCCGCTCTCGGCTCGACCGCATATTCTGGAACAATCGAGGCCAAGAAGCAACCGTCTCTGTTCGGTGCCTCTCCGCCGCTTGGGTTGTCATATTTGTGCTTGACAGCGTGTCATAGTGCGTCATAATAGAGGTATGATCCGTTTCACATCGCTGGCAGAGAAAGAACTGTACGGCCTGCCGAAGTCGATTCGATGCCGGGTGAACGGGCTTCTCGACCGCCTCGAAAAATGGCCAGCCGTCAGTGGAGCCAAGCCGTTGCGGGGAAAACTCGCGGGCCACTACCGGCTACGAACCGGCGACTTTCGCGTGCAGTTTCGCGTGATTGGCGAAGACATCATCATCGAACACATTGGACATAGGGACAGATTCTATGACTAAGGCCACTATCGAGATCAAAGGCGAGCGGTTTGTGCTGATTCCCGAGGCCGAATACGAGGCCGAGTTGGCGGCGACCTTGCCACCCTTGCCGCCGAAGTTTCCCGATGGCACGCGGGAGGCCCGTGCCTGCATCCGCGTATCAATCGCCCGCGACATCATCCAAGAGCGGCGCGAACTTGGTCTAACTCAAACCCAGTTGGCCAAGTTGGCTGGCATTCGTCAGGAAACGCTTTCGCGTCTGGAATCCGGCAAACATCGACCTAACGAGCGGACGGTCGAACGGATTGAGACTGCTTTCAAGCGTGTTAGAGGCAAGTGACCAGCTTCACATGCGATCCGAAAGCCACTGGACTGAACGCCATCAAGTGAATTTTCGCGGTACAATGACGCACGATACAATAGGGACTTTTTCGGAAAAGGTCGGCAACGGAAAAGATCACCGCCGCTGATTGTTTCGTTTGTACTGAAACCTCTGTCTGTCGGTTTAAGGAGCATCATGGAATCTTACCAGAATCTCAGCAGAAGCTCTGGCGTCGTCGAATACGAGATAGGCACCGATTTCATTAAGGTTCGCTTCAACGGCAATTCCAGGGTCTACGTGTATGACTGCGCCAAACCCGGCGCAATCCATGTTGCGGAAATGAAATCTCTGGCCACACGCGGGCGTGGTCTCGCTACGTACATCAGTCAAAACGTGAGAGACCAATACTCACGGATTGAATGATTTTTAGGGCCGAAAAGAAGGGGCCATTACTCGTGAGACGCCCTCAATACGAGACTTGGCCCTGGCAGACCAGTGATGACGTGTGGCAGCCGAGAGGGCTGCGCAGAAGCACCGGCCGACCGGAACAAGGCACTACAGAATGCAGCGCCGCGTGCAGCCGCCAAAGCCCACCCGTGTTGACCGTAGTCGTTGCCCTGTATTGTCTTATGACAGTCGTCGCATAACACCCAAGATTCGATGCCATGCCACCCAAAAAGTGACCCCGACGGGATTCGGACCCGTGTTGCCGGCGTGAAAGGCCAGTGTCCTAGGCCACTAGACGACGGGGCCAAGCTTGCTCTTGTATACGCTATCGGGTGGGGCGCGTCAAGGGGCCAGGCAGCATCCTTCTTTAGGTTGTCCCCTGCTCCGAGCGATCATCCGAAATGGGAGAACGCGGCGAGGTCGTTTGTCCCTTGGCCGGACTGCTGACACGGCCGCTTAGGTCGGGTATGCTTCTGGCGGGCTGCTGCAAGCCTGGACCGGCGATTTGCATCGTTTGGGCCGCATGCCGTCGAGAGGGACTCGTCGTTGCGGATGCCACCGGACAGAGACTCCGGGACCGAATGGCGATGCAAAGCAATCACGATTGGGAGCGACGAACAATGCAACGCAATTCTCGAAGAAGCTTTTTGGCCAAGACAGCCGGTGCGGCCGCGCTGATGGCATTGCCGACGGATTGGCTGGCTCTTGCGGCAGAGTCGAACTCCTTCAAGTTCGAGCCCGAACAGTGTCTCGTTCCAGCACCGCGTGACCGGGCCGAGTGGCCTGCGTTTCGCCGACAGTTGGCCGCCTGGCGCGAGGCGGCGCGTCGCAGGTTGAAGTACGACGACTCGCTCTACCGCAAGCCTGAGTTCGCTTGGGCTTCCTCCGCCTTTGCGTGCTGTTTCGTGATGCTGTGCGACGAAGCTTTTTACGATCCCGAGCGCGGCGTCTACACGGTCGATGCGTTCCTGGACGAGGGCCGGCGGGAGTTCGGCGGCTATGACAGCGTCGTCTTGTGGCATGCCTACCCTCGCATTGGCGCCGATCCGCGTAACCAGTTTGATTTTTATCGCGACATGCCTGGTGGGCTGGCCAAGTTGAAAGAAGTCGTCCAGCTCCTTCATGATCGAGGCGTTCGGGTCTACCTTGACTACAATCCGTGGGATACCGGCACGCGCCGCGAGGAATGCTCCGATCTGGATGCCCTGGTGCAGATGGTCGGTACGCTTCAGGTTGATGGGCTGTTCCTCGATACAATGACCGAAGGCGCACGCCGTTGGCGTGTGGCATTGGATGCCGTGCGGCCCGGCGCCGTTCTGGAAGGCGAGGGCGCGCTTCCGCTCGAAAGGATCGCCGACCATCACGCCTCTTGGGCGCAGTGGTTCGTCGATAGCGAAACGCCTGGCGTGCTGCGCAATAAGTGGTTTGAACGCCGGCACATGCAGCACGAGATCAAACGCTGGGATTTTGACCACACCGGTGAGCTCCATACGGCGTGGCTTAACGGCAGCGGCATGATGATTTGGGAGAATGTCTTCGGCTCGTGGATGGGTTGGAGCCGACGCGATCGGTCGATCCTTCGAGCGATGCTGCCCATCCAACGGCGCTACGCGGCCCTGTTTTGTGGAGAGCGGTGGACGCCGCTGACGCCTACGGAGCGGCCCGAGGTTTTCGCGTCTCTCTGGGAAGACAAGGGCCTGCGGCTGTGGACGCTGGTGAACCGCTCGAACCAAGCGGCGGAGGGTGATCTGCTGAAGGTTGCTGCTGTGCCTGGCCAGATGTATTTCGATCTGGTCGCCGGTGCTGTTCTGAAGCCTCGGGAGGAGAACGGGCTGTTGATGCTCGCCGGGAAGCTGCCGCCACGCGGAATCGGCTGTTTCTTGGCGGCAGCACCAAGCCGCGGCACGGATTTGGACAAGTTTCTGGTCGAGCAGGCGACGACCGCCGCTCGGGCGGATTTCGACGCGAGCTACCCGGTTCGCGCAACAAAATGGACGCCGCCCGCGCCGTCCGTCCGCGGCACGAAGGTCCCGGTGGACATGCTCGCTGTCCCGGCGGCGGCAGTCGAGCTGACAACCGAGTTTCGCTATCGCGAATGCGGCTGCTACGAGTCGTCCCCGCCTTCCAAGCATGCGCAATTTGACCCGACGAATCCGGAAGGCCACGAGGTCTTTCGGCGTCGTGTTACGCTGCCACGGTTCGCCATCGATCTCACTCCGGTGACGAACGCCCAGTTCGCGCAGTTTTTGGAAGGTTCAAAATACAAGCCAAGGAATCCAGAAAACTTCCTGAAACACTGGAGCGGCGGCAAGCCGCCGGCGGGCAAGGAGGACCATCCGGTCGTCTACGTCGATCTCGATGACGCCAGGGCCTATGCGCGCTGGGCAGGCAAGCGGCTTCCGACCGAAGACGAATGGCAATATGCGGCTCAAGGCACGGATGGCCGCGCGTATCCTTGGGGAAATCAATTGTCGGCGGGCTGCTATAACGATGGCCAAACGCAAGACACGACGGCCGTCAAGGCGTTTCCCAAAGGTCGCTCTCCGTTTGGCTGCTACGACATGTGTGGCAACGTGTGGCACTGGACCGAAAGTGAACGGACCGACGGCCGCACGCGTTTCTGCATTCTGCACGGCGGCTCGTTTTTCAAGGCGGCCGGTTCGGTGTGGTACATGGATGGCGGGCCACAGCCGGTGACGTTCGCCGCCAAGTTCTTGTTGATGTGGCCTGGCCTGGACCGATGTTCGACGATCGGGTTCCGGTGCGTCGCGGACCTGTCGCCAAGCTGAGCTGGCATCGTCTACAGACACCGCAGGAAGGCGACCAAGTCCTTCTTTTCCTGTTCGGTCAGCTTCGTTTCGAGAACCAGGTTGTGGAACTCGACCGTGTCTTCGAGGGTCAGGAGCCGACCGTCGTGCAGATAGGGCGGTGTGTCCTTGATGCCTCGCAGCGGAAAGGTCTTGATGGTCCCGTCGCCCGCGGCCATGCAACCGTTGACCATCTTCGGCTCGAAGAATCGCTCGGTGTGCAGGTCGTGCATCGTGTTGTCGGTGTAATAGGGCGCCGGGTGACACTCGGCGCAGCGGCCCTTTTCAGAGAAGACTTTCTGCCCGGCCAGCTCGGAGGCGGTCGCCTTCTTCGGGTCCAGCTTGCCGAAGAGGTCAAGCTTCGGAGCGGGCGGGAAGTCGAGAATGGCCATGAACTCGGCCATGAAGTGCACCTGGCTGCCGCGTTCCAGGATGTTGACGCCCTTCTTCGTGGCGATCACGGGGTCACCGTCGAAATAGGCCGCCCGCTGCTCGAACTCGGTGAAATCCTCGACACTCTTCAGGGCCCTCTGCGAGCCGAATAGTTGCTGAATGTTGACGCCCCGCAAGGCCGGCGTATCGAGCCGGTGGCGGAATTCCTGCGGCCGGATATCGCCCACCAGATGCGTCGTCCCATTGCTGGCGCCGTTGACGTGGCAGTCGAAACAGGTGACGCCCGTGCTGGGCTTCATGGATCGGCGATCATCCGTGGCGTTGAACTGCTGTTGGGGAAAGGGTGTCAGCAGCAGCCGCAGCCCTTCGAGTTGTTTCGGATTCAAGAGGCCGTTGAACAGCTTAAAGTAGTTTTGCAGCGTGACGACCTGGCCTTGCGACACGTCGCCCAGGTCGGGGCGCGTTGTGAGAAAGATGGCGGGCGGGTACTCTGGCAGAAAATGCGTCGGCAGGTCAAAGTCCAGGTCGAAGCGGTTCAAGTCGCGTTCCTCTTGCTTTTTCACTTCGTCGATCTGGTGTTTGGGAAAGACCATGCCGCCTTCGGGATGATTCGGATGCGGCAGCGGCAGGAAGCCTTGCGGCCAGAGCCCTTTCTGCCGGATCTCCTCTGGCGTCATGGCGGCCAAGTCCTCCCACGACTTGACATCGGCGGGCAGCTTGGCTCGGACGCCTTCCTGAATCGGCGTGCCGCGGGACATCGCGACGCCCTTGGCCGGCCGGTCGCTCAGGTCGTACCGTTCCTCGAGCAGCTTCATTTGCCGAGCCATGATCTCGGGCTTGGCGGCCGACATCTTGGCGACCGCCTTGTCGAAGCTTTCCTGCATCACGACGGGGGCATAGCTGCTCGGGGGCTGCTGCGCCCAAAGAGCCGCTCCGTGCCAGGCAATGCCGCCGAGCAGTAGAAGAACGCCAGAGGTCACCAACGCGGTCCGACGGAACGAATTGCACGGCTGACTCATCGCTTCGTCCTTTCTCGGCAGATGGGTACTCGGGGGCGTACTGGCCGGAGCGCGCGGTCTGGCCAGCGCACCTGCTTGGAAACGTAGCCGAAGATATGGTACGCAGAGCGCACCGCGCCGCCATCGGAATAAACCTTAGGCGTTGGCTTCAGGCGTGGAAGCTGGGCGAAGACCCACCGAGGCCATCTTGGATCGAAGCATCTCGCCCCGTCAGAGCTCGACGCGGCGGCCCTCGGCATGGCTGCGGCGGGCGGCCTGCACGATCTCCAGTGCGAGACAGGCGTCTTGCAGGTCGTCGGCCCGTCGGACGAGGCTCGTCACGGCTCGAAAGAACTGCGTCAGCAGTTGCTCGCCCATCGGTCGTTCACTTTCGAGCGACTCTTGGTGTCGGCCGGCCTCGTCGAACCAGACCAACGTGGTCGGCAGGTCGACGAAGGCGATTCCGCGGGCGCACGAGACCTGAAGCGCGGCCAGCGGCCGATAGGCGACCGCCTCGTGCCAGTCGAAGGGGATGTAGCGACCGCAACTGATCTGGGCGGTTGCCAGCATGCCCGGCTTGCCGAGCGGCGAAAAGTCGAGGCTCATCATGCGGTAGTCCTCGACGCCGCTTTTGTCGGCGTAGTGCATCACGCCCGTCACGGAGGTCGGTTTCGCATCGGCCACATACCGGCACCAATCGACCTGTCCAACCATTTGTCGGAAGGTCGGATGCTCGTGGGGTTCGTCTGCCGAAGCGGTTGGCGGCGGATCGCAGACGCTCCGTTCATGGCAAAACAAAAGCCGCGGAGCGCCCAATCGGGTTGCGATCAGCTCTTTCAGCCGAACCGTGGCTGGGGCATGCCGCCGCGGGAACTCGGCCATGAAAGCAATGCCCGACTCCTCGACCCGGCGTCGTACGGCGGCCGCCTTGTCGGTGTCCAGCTCGAGCCCGACGGCACAGTAGACCGCTTTGCCCGATTCGCAGGCCGCCAAGATGGGCAATTCGCCGAACCAGTGGGGACAAAGCACGAGGACGGCATCGATATCCTCGCGCTGGACCAGCACATGGTAACCGTCGACCGCGTCGGCATTGAATTCGGCGGCCACCTGTTCGGCCCGGTGCGCGACCGGATCACAGACTGCGCGGACCTCGAACCGATCGCCCATCGCCCGGATTGCCGGGCCGTGTCGCACCTGCCAGAGATCACCGAGTCCGATTAGCCCAACGCGAAGACGCATGAGTCCACCCAATAGCCGGGCCGTGAAGGCGAAGCGGGCACTTCTTAATTATATCGACACGAGCGGCGACGTCACAACGTTTTGGTTTTCCAAAGCGGTTGCTCTTCCGCGACTTGCGAGAATCACGCCCCAGTTTGCGGTGCTCTCCCCTTTGCCCCGTTTTTTCTAATTACACATAACATTCCAGCCCGACGTGAAAAACAGCGGGGATTGCCGGGGTAGGGTCGAGGGGGGCAATCCCCTTCCCTAACCAGTAAACACAACGCGACCCTACTTGCGGCCGCAGGTTATCCAGTTACACTAGGACAGACCCCGCGCGCTTTGCTTAGGCAAGCCGGGCGGAGAAAGAGGCCCTCCCTCCAAGGGAAAGCAGCCACGGTCGGATGCTTCGAGCTTGCAGCCCGGAAGCGGATCTTCCGGCACGAGACACGATCGGCTTTCCCGGTTGATGCCAACCCGCTGAGACAAAGGATGTTCCCATGACGACCATGCTGTGCGCTGCGATTGTCCAAACAGCTCTGCTGCTGACCGGCGCCGACGCGGATGCCGCCAAGTCGGACACGGCGAAGTCCCAAGCTGCTAAGACGGAATCCGCCGAAGCGGACGTCTCGAAGGCCGAGACGTACACCGAGGCCCATCGCATTGCCGAGAAGACTGGCAAACCGATCGTTGTCCTCGTGAGCACCAACTGGTGCGCACCGTGCCAGACCATGAAGCGGCACATCCTGCCGCGCGTGCGTGAGCATGGGGCCTTGCGAAGGGTTGCCTTTGCGGTCGTCAACCCGGACGAAGACAGCGAGCTGGCCGAACAACTCACCGGCGGCGGGCCGATTCCCCAGTTGGTGATGTACCACAAGACGGCAGACGGCTGGGTTCGCCAGAAGCTCGTCGGCGGTCAGACGGAAGAGGCCGTCGAGGACTTCATCAAGGAGGGGCTCGCCTCCGACGCCTCGGAGAAGAAGCCTGAGGCGACCAAGCTGCCCGAAAAGCCATCCTCCGAACATGCCACGGCCAATCGCACGGACGCGGGTTCGGACGAGAGTGCGACGCGGCGCAGCTAGAGCGGTGAGACTCTCGGCCGACGCATCGCCTGCTTGGCGTCGCGCCGGTAATCTGCGATAATAGCACGCCATGTCAAGGCAATCGGGGGGTGAACCGAGCGAGAACGCGCCAAACGGCGCCCCTTTGGCCAGTCGGCTTTCATTGCTCGAATTGCAGCGGGCCGTTCTCTCGGCGGACCCCGCGGCACTATTGATCCTTCCCCGAATTCTGCGCCGTGTCATCAAGCACGATCGCCGGCTGACCGGTTTCGGGCTGCGCGTGCCGCATCGCAAGGGCTACGTGATTGGCCGCGATGCGCTGCTCCAGATTGTCGAGCCTTCGGAGTTGGGCCTCGACGCGGATGCCGCGTTGCCCGAGCGCGTGGTGCTCCTGGCTTGCCCCACGTCGAGGAGGCTTGCTGACAGCTCGGCCCAAGAGTTGCTTCTGCGGTACTGGCGGCTCCTGTTCCACGCGCGGGTCCATCTGGCCTTGGATGCGAAGTTCGGCGAGGCCGACGCCGGGGACGGAGGGCCTTCGGTCGCCTTGGGCGTTGCCGCGCCAATCATCCGACAGCGGATCAACGCGCTTGGTCGGGTGGCATTTGACGAGATTCGCACGGTGCTGGCCCACGAGGACCTGCTGCTGCCGCCGCGGAGCGACCTGTCGGTCTATATCGAGTTCGTGGCCACGTACCTCGAGTTGCGGCACTTCGCCCCGAGCATTTTGCCGCATTATTTTCCGGGCTTGGAGGATTTGGCGGCTGTCGATGCGCAGATTCGCGAGGACGTAGACGCCGAATCGCTGCTGGCGGCAACACGCCCTGCCGGGGCGAGCGACCCGGAAGACTATCGAGGCTGGGACGAGTGGGCCGAAGCGGCATCCGACGCAAGGGAACCAGCTCCCGACATGCCGTCGGTCCGCAAGCCATCGATGAGCCGGTATCGATCGCTGATGCGCAAGAGCCAGCGGCCGGCGGCCCTGGGCAACCTGGTCCGCGTCGCCATTTGGCACGCCAAAGCGGCCCAGTGCGCCCCGCCCGAGATGGCGCGCCGAGCGGCCGAGGAGATCAAGGCGGACGTGCATCGGATGGCCGTCAAGCTTCAGGCGGCGTTGGAGTTGGAGCCCACCGGCGCGCGACCCTGGGAGGAGTCGCTGCTGGCGCTGGTGCGGCAGACGCCGCGCGGTATTTGGACCGTCGAAGCGCGCCTGCTCTACGACCTGCAAAAGGCGTGTGTGGACCACGATCGCGACGTGTACACGGTGGACCTTGTCGAGTGGGCCGTGTCGTTCGGCCGCCGCCCGATTCGTCGCCGGCTGCCCGCCCAGCGCGACGTGCTGACGCTGAAGCACCTGCGAAGCGCCGAGCGACGACTTGCCGCGGCGCAAATCACCAACGGCCATCGCCGCCAGCTTGCTCGGCTGCTCCGCGACGCCATCCGCCGCACCGAGACCCATCTGCGGGAGCAGTTTCGCCCAAGGATCGCGGCGGTCTTGGACGACGTGGGGCTGCTGCCCCAGAACCTGCCGGAACGTGTGGCGCGGAAGAAGCTTGTCGAGGAGCTGCTCGACCGCATCGCCGAACGTGGTTTCCTGGCCATCGGCGACCTCCGCGACGCCATCTCCCGCAACAATCTCAAGCTGCCCGACATTGTCAGCCCGGTGGAGTTTTCCAACGGCGGAACGGGCCGCCGTCCGCAAGGCGATCAATTGTTGCATGCCGATCGGCAGTTGGCACTGACGCTTGACGGCGTCTATCGACGCGGCGAAATCTATATGCGGGCGATGCAGCGGCTAAGCTCCGTCGGATTCGGCACCGCGATTGGCCGGTTCCTCACGCGATTTCTGGCTGTTCCGTTCGGCGGCGCATTTGTAAGCGTCGTCGGCGTCGTCGAAATCTGGGGCCTCTTCACCGGGCCGAAGAAGGCCGAGGCCGCTGCGCCGGGCGCGGGCCATGGGCTGGAACTCACCGAAAACCAGGCCTACATCATTCTGCTGTTGGGGCTTTTCCTGCTGGGTGTCGTCAACTCGGCCCGGTTCCGTACGGTCGTGGCTGGCGTTTTCAGAACCGCCTACAGCCTGTTCTACGGGTTGGTGATCGAGCCGATCCGTTGGCTTCGAGGGTCCCCGCTGCTGCGACGGTTTTTGGCCAGTCGGTTTTTCGTCGTGCCGTTTCGCTTTGTCGTCAAACCGGCTCTGTGGACGGCCGCGCTATGGTGGCTGCTCTGGGCGTTGCCTCCCCGAGATCGGGACTGGCGTGCCCTGCCCGTCGTCGGCGCGTCGATCTTCCTCGCGTTCAACGTGCTGCTGAACTCCAGGTGGGGTCGCAACGCCGAAGAGGTGCTGGCCGATGGGATCGTTCAGGGATGGCATCGCTTCGGGTTCCGACTCGTCGTCGGCGTGTTCTGGTTTTTCGTCGACGTGTTCAGGGCCATGCTCGAGGCCGTCGAGCGGCTGATCTATTCGGTCGACGAGTGGCTCCGCTTCCGCACCGGCGAACGTCGCTCGTGGCTGGCCGCCAAGGCCCTGCTGGGGGCCCTGTGGTTCTTCTTCGCCTACGTGCTGCGGTTCGCCGTCAACGTCTTGATCGAGCCGCAGTTCAACCCGATCAAGCACTTTCCGGTGGTGACCGTCGCCCACAAGCTGCTCCTGGGGATTTACGCCCCGTTGGCAACGCTGTTGGAGACCACGATGGATCGTCCCATGGCATGGACGGTCGCGATCACCATCATCTGGTGCATTCCCGGCGTCTTTGGCTTCTTGGTCTGGGAATTGAAAGAGAACTGGCGGCTCTATGCCGCCAATCGGCGGCGCAAACTTGGGCCCGTGATGATCGGCTCGCACGGCGAAACGATGGGCCGCCTGCTCAGACCCGGCTTCCACTCCGGCACGGCGCCCAGACGTTTCGCCAAGCTGCGGTTGGCCGAGCGTCGCGCTCCGACGGACGGCGACTGGCATTCGGTCCGCAAGCATCTTCACACGCTCGAACACGTGGAACGGTCGCTGCGCCGTTACGTCGAACGCGAGTTCCTGCAACTATTCGCCGAGAGCCCCGCGTGGCAACCGCCGCCGCCGCGACTTCGGGCGATCCGTCTGAGCACCAATTCCGTGCGGTTTTCGATGGAGTGCGACGAGACCAATGGCGAGCCGTTCGACGTGACGCTCGATGTTGAATCGGGCTGGCTGTTGGCCGGCGCCGATCGCCTCGGTTGGACAAACGCCTTGTCGGCGAGCGAACGCCAAGTCTTGTCAACTGCGCTGCTGGGCCTCTATAAGACGTGCGGGATTGAGCTCGTCCGCCAGCAGATCGAAGCGGAGTTCGCCGCTCCGGCGCCGAACTACCACGTCACGGCCGATGGCCTGATCGTCTGGCCGAATGACGGAACGGACGCGGTCGCGCTGTACCCGCTTGGCGAAGGCCCGTGGATCGCTCCGCAATCGGTCCGCGGGCTGCCCCGGCGACGTCTGCCCACGATCGAACGGCAGCGAATTATGTTCAGCGAGATGGCCGTCTCGTGGGATCGCTGGGTCGAGCTCTGGAACGAGCGTCAAGGCGATGCGAAATTCGCCAAAAGCGCTGGCGAAACGACCGACGTGCAGCCCCGATCCTGACGGCCGACCGAGGCGCCCTGCCTGGAAGTCCTTCTTGACCGAAGCCTGGCCGACTGATAGGCTTCGCAAGAAGCTCACCACGCTTTTCCCAAGGATCGGAGACGATGATGGTCCAGAATTCAGCAACGTCGTTGCCGCAGAGCCCCACGACTCATGTCGAAGACGTCGAACTTCGCGGCCATATCATCGACAGCCTGATTTTGCCAAAGGTGATGGACCTGATTCTGGCCCACGGCGGCACGTTTCAGATCAAGCGAGTCACCATTGGCCAGGCGAAATACGATCCGAGCTATGCGCTGATTGCGGTCGAGGCCGAGGATCGGCGGACGTTGGACACGATCCTGGCCAAGCTGGCCGATCACGGCGCGGTTCCCACCTCCGTGCAGGATTGCACGCTGGTCGCGGCCGACCTGGACGGCGCCTTTCCCGAAAGCTTCTACAGCACGACCAACCAGCGGACCGAGGTTCGGATCGGTGGTCAGTGGACGCCGGTGGCCGATCAGGAAATGGACTGCGGCATTCGCGTCGACACGGCCGCGGGGACGGCCCGGTGCATCGCAATGACCGATGTGCGCCGCGGCGACGCTATTGTCGCGGGCCATGCCGGCGTTCGTGTATTTCCAGAGCAGCGGCCGCGCGATGCGCAGAGCTTCGCTTTCATGGAAAGCAGCGTTTCAACCGAGAAACCCAAGGGGGCCGCCATCCGCGAGATTGCCGAGACGCTGTTCCAAACGCGAGCGGCCGGTGGCAAGACGCTGTTGGTTGGCGGGCCGGCCATCGTCCACACCGGCAGCGGCGCGTCAATCCAGGAGCTGATTCGTCGCGGCTACATCAACGTCCTGTTCGCTGGCAACGCCTTGGCCACCCACGACATCGAGCAGTCGTTGTTCGGCACCAGCCTGGGCGTCTACCTGGATCATGGGGGACTGGCCGAGGCAGGCCACGAGCACCATTTGCGGGCGATCAATCGCATTCGTCGCGCCGGCGGAATCCGCCAAGCCGTGGAAACGGGCGTCCTTCGATCGGGCATCATGTGCGAATGCATCCGCCACGGCGTCGATTATGTGCTGGCCGGCAGCATCCGCGACGACGGGCCGCTGCCCGATGTCATCACGGACACGATGGTCGCCCAGCAGCGAATGCGAGAAAAGATTCGCGAGATCAGCTTCTGCCTGATGATCGCCACGACGTTGCACTCGATCGCCGTTGGCAACCTGCTGCCCGCGTGGGTCAAAGTGGTCTGCGTGGACATCAATCCTTCGACCGTCATCAAGTTGGCCGACCGAGGTTCGTTCCAGACCGTGGGGCTCGTGACCGATGTCGAGCCGTTCTTGCGGGTGCTGATCGAAGAGTTGAATGCAATGGAGGGAACGACGAAGGCCCAATGACGAGAGAATTGCCAAACCCGCATTCCGCATTCTCCCTTCTCCCTTCGCCCCACGATGCCCTGTTGCTGGTCTCGTTCGGAGGACCCGAGGGGCCGGACGAGGTCGGACCGTTTCTCGAACGGGTTGCCCAGGGCCGAAAGATCCCGGCCGAACGGCTCGAAGAAGTGGCGCATCATTACGAGCTTTTTGGCGGCCTCAGTCCACTCAACGCCGAGAACCGGGCCTTGCTGGCCGCGCTGATCGCCGAGTTGAACGCCCACGGACCCAGGCTGGCCGTCTACTGGGGCAATCGCCATGGGCATCCGCTTTTAAGCGACACGGTTCAGCAAATGGCGGAGGATGGCGTGCGACGTGCGTTGGCGTTTGTCACGTCCGTCTTCGGATCCTATCCGAGTTGCCGACAGTACCGCGAGGACATCGAGCAAGCCCGACAAGACGTCGGACCTCTGGCTCCAACGATCGACAAGCTACGGCTCTCTTACAACCATCCCGGCTTCATCGAGGCCGCGGCCGATCGGGTCGAGGCGGCGGTGGCGAAGCTTCCGCTCGAACGACGCGAGGCGGCCCGACTGGTTTTCACGGCCCATGGCATTCCGACGGCGATGGCCG
>JBDKSW010000010.1:0-6342 GCA_039698035.1 Thermoguttaceae bacterium
TCAGCGGATCGAAGGCATCCAGGCCTCCACCGGTCACGTCGTCCAGGCGATCGGCGAGATCGGCGACGTCATCGAGCGCGTCAACGAAGTCTCTCGCATCATCGCCTCGGCCGTCGAAGAGCAAAGCATCACGACGAAGGAAATCGCCCGCAACATCGCGCAGACTTCCAGCGCCGCCGACACGTTCGCCAAGGGCATCGCCGAATCGGCCGCCGCCACCAAGGAGATTACTCGCACTATCGTCCAGGTCGACCAGGCCGCCAAGCAAACGGCCCAAGGCGCGGCAATCACCCAGAATGCCAGCGGACGACTTGCCGATGTAACCGAGCAACTTCACACGCTGGTGGGACAATTCCACATCGGCGCCTAGCAAACCATCGAGTGCGGACCGCGCAAAGCGTCGAGCGAACCGAAACAGAAACGATATGCCGGCTTCAACTCCTCGCCTATCGTTCATCAATCTCGGCGGCTTTGCGCGGTCCCGCTTTTTCCCAGCGTTTTTCGATTGTCTGTAGCCGGCCGGGTGCCTTGGCTGCCATGCCCACGCTTGTCGTGGGCGTGGCTATTCACTGACGCTCTAGAGCGAACTCACCCTCGTGAAGTTCAGCGTCGTGTTCATGGGAAACACGCCGTACAGCCCTCGCGTGAAAAGCAGGTTGATCATGTCGTCGGCCACCAAGATCTGGCTCTTCGGCACGACGATCACGTCCGAATCGTCGATCCAGATCTCGCCGCCCGGACACAGATCGCGCCCCAGCAGCGCGGCCTGAAGGTTGATGACGGTCGCCAGCATCCGCCAATCGTCCCCTCGGCGGAAAACGACGATCTGTCGCAAGTTGGCGCCCACGCGCCAACTGCCTGCCAGGCTGATCGCCTGCAACGCCGTGGTCGGCGCAACGAGTTCGTAGCGTCCCGGATTGTTGACCTCGCCAAGCACATAAACATACCGCGGCGCCCGCTGCGCAAGGATCGGTATCACCTCGATCCCCTCGACCACCTGCCGATAACGTTCGGTCAACTCGGCCTGAAACTCCGGCAGCGTCAGCCCCTGGGCTCGCACCGAACCGATGGCCGGCAGCGAGACGGTCCCCTCGGGCGTCACCCGCGCCGACTGGCTCTGACCGCCGATGCCCGCCCGGCGGTCGATCGTCGCTCGCAAATCGTCCAACTTCGTATTGACCTTCAACGGCGTAACCGTGATTGCCGGAATCTTATAGTACTTCTTGTACTGCTCTTCCAGCACGTCTCGCAATTGCGTCACCGTGCGACCCGTAGCATGCACTTGCCCCAGCAGCCGCAGCGTAATCGTCCCGTCCGGCTGGATCAATAGACTACGATTGATTTCCGGGTCGGTGAACGACTCGACCTGGACCTCATCGCCCACGTTGAGCCGGTAGGGCGTCGATGTCTCTTCGCGCGTCAGCCGGTACGTCATGTCAAGCTGGTCGTCGACGCGCAAGCGATACTCGGCGACGTGGGCCGTTCGATCGTGACCCACATATTCGCCCTGCGCATAGGCCTGCCACTCGGCCGCCCGGGCCGCTTCCCAACCGCGCCGACACCGCCGGGCAGTCATGGAGTCGATGGCCCGAACGTCGCTCGGCGCGGCGGTCCCGAGCGCCTGGCACAGAAGGATTTCATGTCGCTGAGACGGGGTATTGGGGGCGATGCGCGCCGGCACAACGTCGGCATGGCAAGGCTCCGCCGAAGCGGCACCCCCCGTCGAAGCGACCAGTCCCCTCGATGACCAAGTCGCCGAAAGTCCAACCGTCGCGACAATCGCCAGCGACAGCAGGCCCCATCGCCACGCCGGTCGGCTTGCGCGAATTCGAGTCGCGATGAAAACCTGGCGACAATCGTTCTCTTTCATGGGCGCAATTCCCGCTTATCGTTGGTACGCCGACGATCCCCAGGTCATCCGCTCCGCCGTGCTCGGCCGGCGCACGGGATGTGCGGCGTCGGCGGAACGGTCGCCAGCCCGCGGATCGCGTTCCGCGACAACCGCGACGCGGCCGTCCCCAGACGCCGGCCGCTGGTGGACCGACGCGGCCGTTTCCGCCGCCAGGGCCGGCGCGCCGGGCATCGTCGTCGATGTCTCCGCAAACTGCTCGGGATCGACCCAGCGGACCATCTGCCTGGCCGCCTCGAGCCGCGTCCTTCGCTGGGCAAGCTGCCGCTGTTCCAAAATGGCCGCCCGCCGTGCCACGTCGTCGGCCAGCCTCGGCTGTTGGAGTTGCCGATAGACGACCGCCAAGTTGCGCCAAGTCACCGGTTCCGGCGCCAGCGAAGCGCTGTACTCCAAGATGCCACGAGCGTCGGCCATGTTGCCCGCCCGCGCCAACAGCACGCCCAGGTCGTTGGCCGCCATCGAATTGGCCGGGTACACCAGCAATGCGGCCTGATAAAAGACCATCGCCTTCGACTGCGCCGCCGGCTCCAACGTCGTCTTGCTGGCCGCCAACGCCTCGTGCAATTTGCCGAGCGAGCGCAGCGCCATTGAGCCGGCCACCTCGTGACCAGCCGCCACGGCGAGCTGTTCCTGGGCGAACGTCAAGTGACAACGCAACGCCGTCATCGGCGGAACGTCGCCCGCCGCGCTCTTCAGCACGGGCGTCGCATGGGCCGCGATCAGCCCGGCCACGTCGCGGCCCGATTCCAGCCTCGGCGAGCCGGGCAGGAAGTCTTCGGCCTCCTTCAAGGCCGTCAACGCCGCGGCCAGCGCTCGACCGTGCATGCTGGTCCTCCGGTCGTTGTCTAGGCCCTCGGCCAAGAGCCGCAACGCCCCGAGAAACTCGGCCCTCGCGGCGAAATGCGCCCCACGGCCCGCCAACTCGAGTCCGTGACGCGTCTGCCGATCCGCCTGCCGAGCCACTTGCTCCATCTGCTCGGAGCGTTCCGCATTGGATTCCGCCGATGCCAGCGGCGAGCTCGTCACGCGAGGCATTGACGGCGTCGTGCGCGCAACGTCGGCTTCCCGTGCTGCGGGGGCGTTGGCAGGCAGCGGGGCCGCTTCGGCCAGCGGCATCTCTTTCGGCTCCCCATCGACGGGCAGCCGCGTGACTTGCTGCAATGGCGTCCCGAGCGCCGGCCCGGCTGAATCGCTTGGAGCTGGCACGGCGTCCGCCGCGTGCGCCGCCGGGATGGCCAACCACGGTGCGACCAAGGTCGCGACCCCAACAACCGCCGCAACGACCGCGACCGCTACAGCCCGCAAAACCCAACTAATCGTTCGTCCGTGATGCACGCCTCACACTCCAAGCGGGCCAGTTGCCCCTGTGGCGTCTTTCGCGTCCGGCCTCGGCAGCCCGTCATCCGTAACGGCCGCTCTCATCGTAACCGTTCGGCCGATTTTTCCGGCGGCGCTGAGCGAAAACCGGCCGTAACGATCTTGCTGGCCGCCGGCGGCCCGAACAGTCGTCACAGGCGGTTCCACCGGCACGCATTGACTCGCCCAACGTCCCGACCGACAATCCAGGCACGCCCCAGGACAACGTCGCGCGGCCACGCGCGGGTTTCGGCGAGAATGGGCATCCCAAGGCACCAACAAGAGCGAGCCGCGAATGCTCCTGTTCAAAAAGAAGTTTCTGGCGGCCATTCGCGACGGCCAGAAGACGCAAACCATCCGCCTTTGGCCCTTCCGGCGAATGCGGACCGGCCAGCGAAGCTACATCCCAGGCATCGGCCACATTCGCCTAACGGCCGTCGAACGGGTCGAGCTTGCCGACCTGACCGACGCCGACGCCGTGCCCGACGGTTTCGCAACCGCCGCCGCGCTGCGCGAGGAGATCGCCCAGCTCTACCCCAAGCAACTGGCCGAAGGCTACCACGCCTACCGAATCGTGTTCATGATGGAGCCCAAGCCCTCGACGGCCGAAACAGGGCCGAGCGCCGCGTCCTGCTAGACTCGCCCGAGATAGCTCGCAAGCCTTTCGGCTTTTCAGCGGCCGAGACGCGCCGGCGCCGGCAGCGTCACAGCCCGATCCGCTTCAACAGCGATCGAATGAGGTCGGAGCCTGGTTGCAAGATGGCGTTTGGTTCTTGCGAAACGGCCACGGCCATCGCCGCGACGCAAAGCAGCCCCATCACGAGAAGGCTGAGCCCTCGTGTGCCGCGAGCCATCTCCTCCCGCGCGAGCGACGAGCGGAGCGAGGACTCCAGACGCCGCCAGCCCGCGTAATTTTGATTCCCGCCGGCCGAACAGAGCGAGACGGTGCCCAGTGACGCGAAGCTCTCGATGTACAGTTGCACGCCCAGGGCCGGCAGCGTCAAACAATCGCCGGCCCAGCGAGCGGTCGCGTCAAGTTGCCCGGCCACTTCGGCCAAGACGGGCCGCAACTTGTCCGCCGACATATTGTAAAGCACCAGCCGCGGACGCAACATCAGCAGCCAAAGCACCACACACATTGCATACGGCGCCAGAAGCACCAGCCAGAGGTAGGCGCTGTAGCGAACGGCCGCCTCCATCGGAAACAACAGCCGCAGCGGCCCAACCGTCACGAGCCCGGACAAGGCGACCGCCAGCAAGGCCGCGTCCCGAACACCCGACATCATCACGGGCCGCCGTCGAAGATTGACCATCCCCAGCAGCAACAGGTAGACGGCCACAGGCCCGATTGCCAAACAGAACGGAATGGGATCCATGCGTAAGACTCTCCGGCGGCCAAGGCCCATTCTACCGGCTCGGACCACCGAGACCAAGGGGGCTCGTCGCACCGCTGGTGGGACGTCTCTCAGGCTCGCGTGCGACAACGGCCCGCGTCGCGCGACCCAAACAAAAAGGGCGCGGCTCTCGCTTCATCCCCCCACAGCGAGACCCACGCCCTCGAGAGAGCCTGTCGGCCAGACTCTCACTTCCCCGTCGCATAGCGATTCGGATTGCTGTTGAAACGCTCCTGGCTTGCCTGGCAGGAAAACATGTAAAGCCGTCCGCCGTAGGTCGCGCAGAACGCCGTCTGCCCGGCGACTGTGCAATGCGAGTCCTTGAGCAGCACCGGGTCGTTGCCCGCCGCGGCCGGCACGAACGCCTCGGGATTGGCCAAAAACTCCTCGCGTTGTTGCGGTCCCGACAGACGATAGATGCGCCCGTCGTAGACGACGGTCCAGCGTACGTCGCCGTGAGCCCAGCGGCCATTGCGGCTCAACTCGACCGCACAATAGCCGCCCAAGGCAACGGACGGCAACGCCGCTTCCGCAGCCGGCTTGGCGACGGCCGCACGCGATTCGCGGGCCGGCGCAACTGCCGCCAGAGTCGCCGGCGGTTCTGGCGGCTCCGCATAGGCCACCGGCTCAACCCGATCCGTCCGCGATTCCGACGGTCCCGTGACGATCGGATCCGCACGGTATGCGCCCGACGGCGCGGCATTCCTCTCAGGCTCCAACCGACTCATCGGCGGAACAAGGACTTCAGCCGACTCGGTTCCCACCGCGGGCGAAGCCATCGGCGCCCGCAGTTGATTCTCGGGCAGGACGGTCGTTCGGAACGTCGCGGTGCCCGACCACGGAGTGTTCTGTTGAACGCCCACTTGAATCGTCGCGCCGCTCGACGATTGGGCCTTTTCTTTCGGCGCGGGCGTGTCGCTCGGCGTCGCTGGCTGATTCTCGGGCTTTGGCTGGGCCGGCGGTTGCTTTGGCTGCTCGGGCTGGGTCGGCGGTTGCGTCGGCTGCGGTTCCGGCGGCAGCTCTGGCAGACCAGGCAGCCCCTGGCCGCCAGGTGTCTGGGGCGCCGGCGTCAACGGGGCGCCTTGACCCGGTGTGTCGGGCGATCCAGGCGGGAACAAAAGCCCCTCGGGCGGAAGGATTCCTTCCGGCGGCGGCTCTGGCACCGGCTCGGACTGCTGAGGCGCACGCCTCGGTGGAACGGTCGTCGCCGGCAGCGGCATCGCCTGTTGCCCGACCGGCGTGGGCAGGACCTCCTTGCCCAGGCCCGGGGCATTCGTCCGCTCCGGCAATTTCTCGTCTCCCGGCCACACGCGCCACTTCGTGATGTTGTAACCCCAATTCCGAACGTTCGGCACGCACGATTTGCACGTGGGCTGCGGATAGTCCAACCGGCGTTCCGCTGCGATCGCGCCCGACAGTCCCGCCAGGAACGCCATCAGCGAGGCCATCCCCACCGCTCGCGTCAGCCAAATCGAACGTGTCATGCTGTCATTTCCTTCCCTGCTGGGCGGCAACCATGGCGGCGCCGCTGTCCCCGCACAAGATCGCGTGCGATCAATCGCTCCGGTTTTTGTTGTAACTTCGGCCGAGGGTCTGGCTGGAGCGTGTGACCGAGAGGCCCAGCGAGGTGATGCCCAACACGCGTTCGATCGGCGCGGTCACCTTGCCGACGAAGTTGTTGAA
>JBDKSW010000011.1:0-346017 GCA_039698035.1 Thermoguttaceae bacterium
CCGACGTCGGCCTCACCCGGTCGCGCCTCGGCTCGGGGTACATGTGTCGGTTCATCGTATCCTCTTGGAAGCCAAGCAGAAACGCGCCGCTCCCAGGCGGCAATGATGTTTACAGCAGTGGTGCAAGAACGCACCTTACGTTACTCAGTTTCTCAGCAACGCAAATAGACGTAAGGCCCTCCTGGTCGCCCTAGCAACTCTCGGCTAGAATTCTGGGCGTGGATGGTCACGATACAGTGCAAGTATGGCGGCTCAATCGGCGTTACGGTGCCGGTGGCTGCGCTGCAATGCCTATCGCCTACGTACAGACATGGGTGTAATCTTCCTATTGCTCCTGGCTGCACTCTGCGCCCTTAGCGGAGTCTTGCCGTGGCGTTTTCGCGGCCGAGGAGTGAATGCCTTCTATCTCGGTATACTGCCTGCCGGGATCGCAGTGCTTTTCGTACTCGTACAATGCAGTCCCAACCCGGCTCACGGCATCGGGCAGGCAATCGAGTGCCTTCTGGCTTTGGCGGCACTTTGTCTTAGCGTGACATTACCAGTGTCACTTCTGGTAATGCTGAAATCGGTCCGCCGCGCAGTCGCGGACGGTCGCGCGTTGTGGCTCCTTGTCGGCATAACAGCCAGCTTCTTCCTTCTACGCGACCTACTCGAGTTTCAGGGTAGTTTCCCATTTAGCGACCTCACACTCGCAGCTCTTGAGTTCGGGTCTGGATGTTCGTTCGCCCACATTGAGCTCGTGGCTGGCATCGTGTTAGCATCAGTCACCGCGATTGGTCTCATGCTGCGTTGGGGACCAATCGTTCCATCTGCGCTCCTTGGGATCATCGCAATTAAACTGTTCCTGTTTGCCTTCGTTGAACCGAGCTGCGTCGCTTATGAATCTCGCGTGGCCTACCAGTTCGCCATCAACAATGATATGGCCGTTCTACTGTTCGGCATGATCGGTGGCGCGTGTGCCGGGATGATCCTGGATAGCCAGCGCCACCGCGTAGCAGATACTGTCCCCCCACCGCAAACGGATGGCGACGCCTCGGACGTCGAGCATACCGCCCGCCCACCCGACGGCTAGCCTGCTGGCGATTTGTTGACACTTACGCTTCTTCGGCATCGAGAGTCTCCTCGCCACTCAGGGCTGCAAAGACTCTCATGACCACATGGATCAGATTTCGGGAAGCAGGCCAGGGGGTGACCAGCTTCACATTCTTGTACCAGGGGTTATGAAGGTACGGGTTGGGGAAGGTCGCTGTGCTGCTGGAGTGCGACCGTAGGCCGAACGGAAGCAGCACAGCCGAGGCTTCGGAGACTTGCCATTGCCGGTCACTCAGCCAATGCCCTGGTACAGAAAACGGGGGCAGGTCAAGACCGCCAAAACAAAAAACAAGTGAAAGAACGTATGCATGATCCAGGTCGGTGTTGCCGCTTTAGCCGCATGCATGTTGTTCAGTATTGCCTCGTACCGCCGCAACCCTCGTCGTGAAAGGTCCCATTGACTGGTTGCCCAATAATGCGGTCCCTTTTTCGTTACATTTCTGCCGAAGTCTCGCCTCGGTTTCTGGTGAGGCTGCGCGCTATTCCAGCATGCGGCCATTTAGACTATACTTGCTCGGGAGAAGCCCTATCACGCAAGGGGGAATCATGTACCCAGTAAGCCATTTGCTGTCCATGGCCTTTGCTGCAGTACCTTTCGTGCTGCTAGCGCTAGTAATTTCCTTAATGCGGCGACAGCAGCGAAATCACGAGGACTTGTCGTCCCATCTAGGCCGCATCGAGCAGGAGGTAGACCGAACAAGTAAGCTTGTCGGGAAGTTGTCCGCGGGTACGCAACAACCCGGTGCGACGGAACATCAGCCAACGCCCCCGACCCCGGCACCACCGGAAGTAGTGCGGCCAGCCAAGCCAGTCGTTGTGGCCGAACCGCCGCCCAAGCCGTTACTGCCGACGCCGCAAAAGCCATTCGAACCACCTGTTCACTTGAAAGACCGATGGGCCGCTACGTTTGAGGAACCCTACGTACCGCGCGAGCCTAGCCGGTTCGAAGCAGCCGCCAAGGACATTCTGAGGAAGATTTGGCGCTGGATACTCATTGGCGAGGACGAGGTGCCTGAGGGTGTGTCGAAGGAATACGCCGTAGCCAGCAACTGGTTGTTGCGGATTGGGGTGCTGATCCTGGTAATGGGTGGTTTCTTCTTTCTGAAGTATGCGTTTGAAAAGAACTTGATCGACCAACTGAGCCGCACTTTGCTCGGCGCCGTGGCCGGCTTGGCGATGCTTGTCGTCGGTACGCAGATGCTCGGACGCAAGTACCATCTGTTCGGCCAGGGGTTGATCGGCGGTGGAATCGCCATGTTGTACGGCTGCGTATTTGTTGCGGCCAGCGCGTATCACCTGATCGGTTCTCTTCCTGCCTTCATGTTGATGATGCTCGTCACTTGTATCGCCGGCTGGATCTCGGCCAGATTTGACTCGATCCTGGTGGCCGTGCTGGGGATATTAGGTGGCTATGGGACGCCCGTTATGCTCCAGACCGGCGTGGTGAACTACGTGGGGCTTTACGGTTACCTGTTAATCTTGGGCGTAGGCGTACTGGGCATCAGCTACAAGAAAGGTTGGCACCTGTTGAATTATCTCAGCTTCCTGGCCACCTATCTGCTGCTCTTCGGGACGCTGGCGAAATGGCATTATGAGAAGAGCCACTTTTGGGAGGTCATGCCGTTTCTGGTGGCATTTTTCGCGCTGTTTTCGACAATAACCTTCCTGTTCAACCTAGTAAACCGTCGAAAGTCCACCCTCCTGGAAGTATTGGGGCTGCTGATAAACGCCGGGGTGTTTTTCGCCGCCAGCTATTCGTTGGTAAAGGAAGCGTATGGTGAGAAATGGGTAGCGGCGGTGAGTCTGGGACTGGCCGCCTTCTATGCTGCACACGTCTACTTTTTCCTGCTGCGACGGCTCTTGGATCGGGAATTGCTTCTGTCATTCACGGCCCTGTCGGCGTTTTTCCTGGCTGTGACTGTACCATTGTTGCTATCGAACCAATGGATCACTGCCAGTTGGGCTATCCAAGCCCTGGTAATGCTCTGGATCGCCGGCAAGTTGGAAAGCGAGTTCCTGCGGCACATTTCCTATCTGCTCTACGTGATTGTGCTGGGGCGATTCGGATTGGTCGATTTGCGCACCCAATACTTCCGTCACGCCGCATCGGATCTGTCGACGGTCGATTACTTGTGGCAGATGTTCCAGCGATTGACGGCGCTCGGCATTCCCGTGGCTTCACTGGCTGGAGCGGGTTGGCTGCTGCGGCAATCGTCACCGAATGTTCGCCTGCCTGTTGGCCGCAATAACGATGTTGAACCGTGGGTTGGCCGGGGTTGGGCAATCGGGGCGATTGTAGCTCTTGTGGCCGGCATGATATTCCTGGCATTACATCTGGAACTGAACCGCTCATTACTGTTCTTTTGCCCGTCATTGCGTCTGCCGCTGCTTTCGATACTGTGGATCGCTATGTGCGGGTTCGTATTGTACCAGTACCGCAGCCGGCCGAGCGACGGTCTGTTGGCCATCTTGATGCTGTTGGTGATCGGACTGGTCATAAAGCTGTTCGTTTTCGATCTGATGGCATGGCATGCCGCTCCAACAATGTGCTATCCTGTCGCGACCTATTCCTTCCTTGAGGCGGGAATCCGATTGCTGGATTTCGGCGTGATAATCATTTTTCTCGGCTGCAGCTACTATCTATTGGCCGGCAATTCACAGGCCCGCTCGGTCGGCATCCTTTTTGGCAGCACGGCTGTAGCCCTGCTGCTTGTGTTTTCCACCTTGGAGGTTAATACGTTCCTGTCACGGTACTTCGACGGTTTTCAGGCGGGCGGCGTCTCGATCCTCTGGTCGATCTTTGCCCTGTCGCTAATTATTGCTGGGATGTGGAAGGATGTGCGAGCGATTCGTTACGTGGGGCTGGCGCTGTTTGCGGTGGTGGCTTTCAAGGTGCTCTTCTCCGACCTGGACCGACTGGGGCAGCTCTCCCGCATCATTGCCTTCATTCTCCTCGGAATACTGTCGCTCGCGGGATCGTTTGTGTACCTGAAGTGCCGCCCACTGTTGGCCGCGGCTCGGAAAAAGGATGACTAGCGATGGTGCGCACATTGATGTGTTGCTGGTTGCTGGGGTTTGCGCTGCAAAGCTTTGCCGCTCAGCCCGAGATGTTTCGTTTCTCCAAGCCGATCAACCGGGATCAGATCAGCAAGGAAACGATCCTCTCGGTTATTCTGGACAGTGACGTTTATGCGGCCACGCGTTCTGACTTTCGAGACTTGCGGATTTTCGACAATCAGGGGCACGAGACACCGTATCTGATTGAGAAAGTTACCGAGCCGCGGATGCACACCTTGCGAACACTTTGTGGCAGCACGGTCAAGGCATTGCACAAACACGCCGAAGAACTCGACGTCTTGCTGCGGCTGGACACCGACGCACCGGCCGCCGATGGCTTGAGCATTGTCACGCCTTTGACCGACTACGAACGGCGGGTGCACGTATATGGCAGCGATGACGGCGCAGATTGGAAGCCACTGGTGGGCGAACGGCTGATTTTCGACTACTCCCGCTATATGGACGTCAGCAACCGGGAGATTCGCCTGCCCAAGAACAGCTACCGGTGGCTCAAGGTTAGCATTGCTGGCATTATCGACGCCAAGGAGTCGCCTTTTGTAGAGCTAAACCGCAAGTTCCGAAGTGGTAATGAGGCTGAGCGAAGTGAAAAGACGGTGCTGGAGCGGCGACCGTTCCGTATTGATCGCATTGAGTTGTGGCACGACACCACGGAGAAACTGTCGGAGAACGAACGGAAGATTGATTATCGAGTCGTCAAGTGGCGAGTGGAAGAAGATACCTCCGACAAGGCTACGATTATTTTCGTGACCATGCGTAGCGAACCTTTGACAGAACTAGTGCTGGCGACGTCAAGCCGCAATTTTCATCGTTCCGCCGCAGTGCAAGTCCCGGTGAAGCGTGGGGTCCGCACCGAGTGGATTGAGATCGGTTGTGACCGGCTGTCACTACTGGATTTCGGTGGTTACCGCAAGGAATCACTGGGCGTTTTCTTTCCTGAGCGGCGCGAGTCGGAATATCGCATCGTGGTACACAACCAGGACAGTCCGTCGCTAACAGTTCAAGGGGTGACTGCGCAGGGAAATGTGTATCGAGCGGTCTTTCTGGCAGCCGCGGACCAAAACTACCGCCTTTGCTATGGCTCGGACGAGTCCGAGCCGCCGCGCTACGACATCGCGGCGGTGTTGACCCCGCTACGTCAGAAATCGACTGTGGGCGAGGGCCGACTGGGGCAGCAAGTCGGCAATGCTGCCGCAAGCGTTCACCACTTTACGTTCCACGCAATCCTCATTAACCCAATATTTTTGGGAGTAGTCGTCGTGGGATTGGTTGCCTTGCTCGGTCTGGCCTTGTTCCGTGCCGCACGGCGGATCAACGAGATTCCCATGGAATAACCCGAGGGCCAGAATCCAGTCGTAGTGGCATTGCCACCGGGACCCCACAACGTTCTGATTTTCCTGCCGGTGGAACTCGTTCGGCGAATCAGCGTTTTCCACAGAGCAGGCGTATCCCCGTTTGCTCGCTCTTAACGCATGTCCGGCAAAATGGGTAAACTGGTTGTCTGGCGACGGACCACTTTGCCTCGGATTTTGGCCGGGCCGAAAAAAGAAGGACTCGCGGCAAGCCCGTAAGTCCTTCTATATCAAGGTAGCCGAGGCGGGAATCGAACCCGCACGCCCGGTAAAGGGCACGGGATTTTAAATCCCGAGCGTCTGCCATTCCGCCACTCGGCCAAACATGTAAGACGGGGAAGCAATCTGCGATTCAACGTACAAACTGCGGGGGCCGGGGTCAAGCCGTGCGGGGGCAGCGTTCGACCTTGCGTCAAACGGCCGGATTCGCGTATCCTGCACACCGATTTTAGGCGTCGGCGTCGCCTCCAGTTGCCCTAGGCGTTTCGCACTTCCACGATGGACTACGAAGTTCAGCACAGCACGCGGCATTGCGCAACCACGGGCAGGGAGTTCGCGCCGGGCGAGAAATATTACTCCGTGCTGCTCGAAGAGGGGGCATCGCTTCGGCGTTACGACTACGGGGCAGAGGTGTGGCAGGGCCCGCCCGAGGCGGCCGTCGGCTGGTGGCAATCGGAGGTGCCCGACCGATCGGCGGCACGGAAGCATTGGGCGCCCAACGACGTCATGCTCGACTTTTGGGACCGCTTGGCCGATCAGCCAGGCCGGGAAGATATGCGTTACGTGCTGACGCTGCTGCTGGCCCGGCGGCGAGTCTTTCGCTGGGAGGATGAGAAGCGGGACGCCTCGGGCCAGGACGTGTTGGTAGTGTATTGCCCTCGGCGCGAGACGACGTATGAAGTGCCGGCCGTGACGCCAAGCGAGCCTCGCGCCGTTGAAATCCAGGAGGAGTTGGCTGAGTTGCTGCGCTAGGCTGAAACCGAGAGACCCCATTGTCATGACGAAGGGCAGCCGCGTCCGGAAGTCTCTGCTGGCGACATTGATGCTGATTATGCTGTCGGCCGGTTGCAGTTCCTCTTACAACGCGACTCGTGACCCCGTGCAAAAATGCTCTTTCGAGCAGCCGCTTCGAACGCTCGACCTGAATTGGCAAACCACGGAACTCGGCTCCCGATTCTGACCACGATCCATTGCCTATGAACGCCTACCAGCGCCGCTGTCTGCCGCTCATTTGCCTGGGCCTGTTCGCCCTGAGCGGCGCTAGTTGTCCGAAAACGTTCTTGCACCCCGATTCGCAGCCCCGCGCGTTGTCGACCGCGCCAACGTTGGATCAAATCATCGAGGTCGTCAACCGCAACAACTCGCAAATTCGATCGTTCTCGTCGAATCGGGCGTCGCTGAGCGGGCCAACGCTGCCGACCACGCTGAGGGCCAATATCGCCTTCGAGCGGCCGGGGCGGTTGCGATTGCGGGCCGAGACGGGCATCACCGGGCCAGAGCTCGATCTGGGCAGCAACGACGAATTGTTCTGGTTCTGGGTCCGTCGCAACCAGCCGCCGGCCATGTACTTTTGCCGCCACAACCAGTTCGCCGCCAGTCAAGCCCGGACGATGATCCCGTTCGAGCCGGCGTGGCTCATCGAGGCCTTGGGCATCGTCGAGTTGAACCCCTCGCTGGCCTATCAGGGGCCGTACTTCCTGAAGAACGATCGGCTTCGCATCGACACGATCCGCGAAACGCCGCAAGGACCGGCAACCAAGGTCATTCTTATTGACGGGGCACGCGGCTGGGTGCTCGAGCAGCACTTGTTCGACGCCCGGCGAAAGCTGTTGGCCAGCTCGGCGGCCAGCGGCCATCGGCGCGACCCGCTGAGCGGCCTGGTCATGCCGACGGCCGTGCAATTGAACTGCCCGCCCGCGCAACTGACCTTGCGAATCGACCTGGGCAACGTCGAGATCAACCGGTCGCTGGGCGATCCGGCCTCGCTCTGGTCGATGCCGAGCTATCCGGACACGCCCATCGTCGACATGGGTGATCCGAGGTTTCAGCCTGCAACCGTGGCTGCTCCGCCGGCCGCTCCAGCCAATCAGCCGACGACCCAATCGCAGTGGCGACGCATGGCTCGATAAATCGCTTCTTGCTCGCCGCGGCTGCGGCACGGAAGCCTGAAAGAAGCGTCGAGGTCAACTCTCCAGCGAGCCGGCATGGCAGCGTTTTGGCGAATTTGGTAACATTTCGGCCCGTGCGACATTTGGCCCCGCTACTTGCCGTCCTGTTGTTGGCCGGCTGCGCCGGCTCGTTGGCCGGGCGGCTGACGCTGCCGGATCGCAATTCGCTCGTGCGCGACCAGTTGGTTATCCACGGCGACTTCCCGCTTTCGGCCCATCATCGGCTGTTCGAGGAGCTGACCTCGCAACGGGCCGATCTGTGTCGTCGGCTCGCTCTGCCATCGTCGGATGAGCCCATTCACGTCTATCTGTTCGAGACGTCCGAGCGTTTCCAGGGCTTCATGCATCTGCATTACCCCAAGTTCCCGGATCGGCGAGCGTTCTTCGTCGAGACGGACGCCGAGTTGATCGTGTATGCCCAGTGGGGCGATCGGATGGCCGACGACCTTCGGCACGAGGTGACGCATGCGTATCTTCATGCGGTGACGCCGAACGTGCCGGTTTGGCTTGACGAGGGAATCGCCAAATACTTTGAGGTCCCGCGAGGCAGCCGTGGTCTGAACCGGCCTCTGCTGGAACGGCTTCTGACGCGAGTGCATCAGGAACACTGGCAGCCCGACCTGCGACGGCTCGAAGGACTTCGCGGGTCCGATGTCATGACGCAGGACGATTACGCCGAGGCCTGGGCATGGATCCATTTTCTCGTAGAGTCGCAGCCGGAGCGGCTTGAACTGCTGCGGGCCTATTTCGCGGAACTTCGGCGCGACGGCGCCGCGACGCCGCTCTCAACTCGACTGAGCGCAACGCTTAGCCACCCGGAGGCCGCGATGTTGGAACACGTCGCCCGACTCGAACGAGGCGACTGGTAGGCCTGCGCACTCACCGACTTCACCATGCGTCTGTCTTCCTCGCGTTCAGCACGACATGTGCCGTTGCGGCGTAAAACGGACGCATTTTCGCGGAAAGCCGGCTCGAACTGGGCCCTCTCGTCCGCTATACTCAGACAACTGACAGTGGCAACTATCGGTTCATATCGAACACTCCTGAAGGCCATGAAAAAACTACTGTTCCTCTGTGTCCTATCGGCGTTATTCGGCGGAATCGCGGCCATCGTCTGGCGTGGGCCGTTGCTCGGCAGAACTTCGGCGCAAGACACGCCCGCTCCCTGGCCGGCGCAGACTGCGCCGGCCGAGCCTCCGGCTGCCACGCCCGGCATCGAAGCGTTGACCCCCGACGAACAGGTCAACGTCTTCGTCTACCAGCAGGCCAACCGCAGCGTCGTCAACATCAACACCAAGGGCCTCTCGGGAGACCGCTTTCTCGTCTTCGAACTCCACTCCGAGGGCGAAGGCAGTGGCATGGTCATCGACCGCCAGGGACACGTGCTAACCAATTTCCACGTGGTCGACGGCGCTCAGGAAATCCATGTGACGCTTTTCGACGGAAAGACCTATGACGCCAAACTGGTCGGCGGCGATCCAGACACCGACGTCGCCATCCTGCGGATCGAGGCGCCGGCCGACTCCCTTTTCCCCGTGACGTTTGGCAACTCCACAAACTTGCTGGTCGGCCAGCGCGCGTTCGCCATCGGCAATCCGTTTGGCCTCGAACGGACGCTGACGACCGGCATCGTATCGAGCCTGAACCGTTCGCTGCCCAGCAAGCGCGGACGGCGAAACTTGAAGTCCATTATTCAGATCGACGCCGCGATCAACCCGGGCAACTCGGGCGGGCCGCTCTTGGATAGTCACGCGAAAATGATCGGCATGAATACGGCGATTGCCAGCACCACGGGCGCCAGCACGGGCGTCGGCTTCGCCATTCCGGTCAACACGATCGCGCGGGTGGTGCCGCAGTTGATTCAGAACGGCCGCGTTTCTCGGCCAGAAACCGGCATCGCCCGCGTCTATCAGACCGAGCAAGGACTGCTGGTCTTGACGCTCGTGCCGGGCGGTCCAGCCGAGCGTGCCGGTCTGCAAGGTCCACGGGTCGAGAAACACGAGAAACGGCAGGGCCCCTTCGTCACCACGTATCAGACGGTCAACGTCGCGTCGGCCGATATGATCGTCGGCGTCGATGGCCGGCCGATCAAGACGGCCGACGACTTCCTCGACGCCATCGAGTCGAAGCGGCCCGGCGACACGGCCGTGATCAACGTCGTCCGCGCCGGCCAACAGCGCAACGTGTCCCTGCGGCTGGAAACGGCGCAGTGAGTTCGCAGTACTTCCGGCCGTCTTGACGACGCGGTGTCGCCGCGTGAATAATTATGGTCGAAAGACATTGCAAGCTTTTGTAGGGTTTGGTAATCTTGATGAAGAAACTTCGAGACTTCCTAACAGTAAGTGAGGCAGCCGAGTTTTTGGGCGTATCGGCCGCCACACTCCGCAACTGGGATCGGGCTGGGAAGGTCAGGGCGACTCGGCATCCGGTCAACGGCTATCGGCTCTATCGCAAGGAAGACCTATTGAGCCTATTGCAGAAGGTAAAACATGGATCCGACGCAAGGACTGGCGTTTGACTACGCGAGCGAACAATTCGGGAAATCGCGGATTGTTCATGCCGATTGTTTTGAGTGGCTTAGCCGCCTTCCCGAGAACACGCTGCATGCGGTGGTTACTGATCCACCCTATGGAGTCAAGGAATATGATTTCGATCAGCTCGAAAAACGAGCCAGTGGCAAGGGTGGAATCTGGCGTATTCCGCCATCCTTTGATGGACACATTCGCGCACCACTTCCCCGATTCACTGCTCTCAATCGCTGCGAACGCAAGCGATTAAGTCGATTCTTCCTCGACTGGGGCAAGCTCACCGTCCGTGCAATTCGCCCCGGAGCACACGTTTTTATTGCGACCAACGCCTTCATATCCCAATTGCTCTACGCGGCGTTGGTTGAAAGCGGCCTCGAATTCAGGGGCGAGGTCATTCGACTCGTGCGAACCCTGCGAGGTGGCGATCGCCCGAAAAACGCTGAAAAGGAATTTCCTGACGTTACGTCGATGCCCAGAGGATGCTACGAGCCGTGGGGCGTTTTTCGGAAGCCGCTGCTGCCAAATATGAAGGTTAGCGACTGCCTGCGTGAATTTGAAACGGGCGGGTTGCGTCGCTACACGGAAGACTTGCCTTTCGAGGACGTGATCGTCAGTGAGCGAACCCCGAGACGCGAACGAGCCATTGCCGGCCACCCCAGCATCAAGCCGCAATCATTACTGCGACGAATTGTTTACGCATCTCTGCCTCTGGGTACCGGTGTTGTAGCGGATCCATTCATGGGGTCGGGGTCAACGATCGCCGCAGCGGAAGCAATCGGAGCTTTCGGCATTGGGGTCGAACGATATCGAGACTATTACGATATGGCCAGGGTAGCGATTCCTCGCCTCAAGCGGTTGCCTATTTCCCATGTGGACTTGTCGGTTGGTGCGCAGAAGATATTGCTATGACTCGTCGCGGTAAATCCAATTGGCCTCCATTTTCTCGAAGCCCGTCCGTGTGACGCTCGCAGTAATTGTTCGGCGGCTCGTCGCCGACCTGCCTGAGAATGCCCAATCCGCCTTTTTGAGCTTGGCCCCAACCACTTTGACAAAGCGGAAGGGCCGGGGCGCGACACGTTCTGTCGCATCGCGCGAACAATTCGCATCAAAAACAAACACCATTAACCATGTATCCTCGGCGTTGTGCCCTTGCCATCCGCGCCGGTGCCGCGAAGCTTTGATTTCCACTCCTTCCGTCGCGTGTTGGCAAGCGTCTCTTTCATGCTTTCCAGCCGGCAGGAGGTCGGGGTGCCCGTTGTGATATGCGTTCCTGACGAGCGTCTTGCAGTGCTTCGGGATTGCCGACGCCATGAATTCGCCTACCATGCTGGAAAAATTGGCCGGCATCAGAAACGATTCCAGCCTTCCAAAATGGCGACTGTTCAATTGCTGGTTGAGGAATCCCAAAAAGTCGAGGAAGTCCGCCATCGCCTTTTGCACGTGAAGCGTGGAAAGGCCACATGGCAGCACAACATTTCTATTGAACCCTCGCAAATTCAATGGTGTCGGTATGCATGCCACTGTTTCGTCCATGAGAACCTCCTGCAGTTTGCATGATGGCCAGAGCGGACCTTAACAAGGTGTGGCAAGATAGACAAGATCATATCCCAACGACAAATCGTTCCGGTTTGACGCCCATGAGCTGATTCTGTGCGATGTCGAAGTTGGTGGAACGGCTTGCGGATGTGCCGGGAAATCGCCCACCCGGCGGGCCTGGACAATCCTGGCGGCGGAGCGCATCATGGTGTGCTCCGTGCTTTTTGGCGAATGAAAGCTCGACTTCGGAAGGCGCCAACATGGCTCTGCGGCCCCGTCTCCTCGTGTCCCTATCGCTGATCGGCTTGATGTTCTTCGCCGCGACGCGAATCCAGGCCGCTGGACCGAAGATCTACGTCGTAACCGACCTGGAAGGCGCCAGCGGCGTCTACTGCTGGGCCCAGTGTCGCGGCGCCGAGGCCAAAAAGACGCCGCTGGGCCAAAAGGCGATGGAATACTTCATGGGCGATCTGGCGGCCGTCGTCCGAGGATTGCGCGACGGCGGAGCCGGCGAAATCCTGGTCCTCGACGGGCACGGCGCCCAGGCCATCGTGCCGCACTTGATGGAGCCGGGCGCGAAGTATATCACGGGACTGGCAAGGCCCAAATTGTTCGAGGGGCTGGACGAGACGTTCGCCGGCGTCGTCCAGATGGCCGCCCACTCCATGATGGGCACGCCCGATGGTCTCTTGAACCACACCCAGGACTCGATCCTCGAAAACCGCTACTGGTACAACGGTCTCGAGTCGGGCGAGCTGGCCCAGGTGGCGATCTATGCCGCCCACTTCAACGTGCCGACGATCATGGTCAGCGGTGACGAAGCCACCTGCCGGGAATCGCGAAAGTTCTTTGGCGATTCGTGCGTCACCGTGGCCGTCAAACGGGGACTCGCCCGGGAGGCCGCAGTGCTCTATCCCTTCGCCGAGACGCGTCGGGCCCTTTACGAGGGCGCAAAGCGCGCCGTGGATGCCATTCCCCTCTGCGATCCGTACAAAATCAAGATGCCGATCCAAATCAAAACGCAGCGTCTGACGTTCGATGGTCCCGATAAGAAGCCGAGGGTAGTCACCAAGGAAGGGACGATTCCCGACGGACTGCATATTTACAACTTCTAAGGAGATTGCGAGATGGCGAGCTTGGAAAACATGACGTTGCCGGCGTTCGGTGGGGCCAAACACTGTCCGCTGATTCCCGAAAGCGTGTTTCGCCGCCGGCTCGAAGCGGCCGTTTCCCGCATGGAGACGGCGTCGCTCGACGTGCTGGCGATTTACGCCGACCGCGAGCACTTCGCCAACATGGCGTATCTGATCGGGCTCGATCCGCGATTCGAGGAAGCGCTTCTTCTGCTCGATCGCGCCGGCAAGCGTCTGCTGCTCGTCGGCAACGAAAACATGGGCTACCTGCCCGAGGCCGATTTGGGCCTGCAGGTCGAGCTTTTCCAAGAGTTCAGCCTGATGGGGCAACCGCGAACGAAGTCGCGCCCGCTGGCGGACATCTTCGTCCAATTCGGCATCCAAAAGGGGACCCGCGTCGGCTGTGTCGGTTGGAAGGGTTACCAGAGCCGCCTGGTTGCCACGAATGGCGCAACGGTCGTCGGTGAGAATCCGCTGGCGTTGGACCTGCCCGCCTACCAGGTCGACATTCTTCGCAAGCTTTGCGGCGATCCGGCCTGCGTCACCAACGCGATCGGCATTTTCGTCAATCCAGAGGACGGCCTGCGAATCACCAACGAGCCGGAGCAGATTGCCCAATTCGAGTTCGCCGCCACGGTCACCTCGAGCGCCGTGCTCGATGTGCTGCAAAACATCCGTCCTGGCGTGGCCGAGGACGAATTGGAGCGTCTGATGGACAGTCGCGGGCTGACACTGAGTTGCCATCGCATGATCGGATTCGGCGAGAAGGCAAAGCGGGGGCTGGCCAGCCCGTCGTGTCGTCGCGCGGCGCCGGGCGACGCTTTCACCGTATGCCTCGGCGTGACCGGCGCCCTGACCAGTCGGGCCGGCTGCGTGGTGGCAGACGCCGGAGAGCTCGCCGCGGATCTGCAAGATTTCTATCCGCGATTTGCCGCAAACTACTTCGACGTCGTGGCCGCATGGTACGAAACGGTTCGGGTTGGCGTCACTGCCGGCAAGGTCTTTGACGCCGTCGAAGCCCGACGAAACCCAGAACTGTTCGATTTCGCGCTCAACCCGGGCCATTTCCTGCATCTCGACGAATGGACCCATTCGCCGTTTGCCGCGGGCAGCCCAATCGAGCTTCGGTCCGGCATGGCCCTGCAAATGGACATCATCCCGGTCTCACGCGGGCCGTTCTGCTACGTCAACGCCGAGGACGGCGTCGTGCTGGCAGACCGAGCGCTGCGAGACCGGCTGGCCGCGGGCTGGCCCGACTGCTGGCGGCGCATGCAACGCCGCCGAAAGTTCATGCAAGAAACCCTCGGAATCCGCTTGGACGAGTCACTGCTGCCGCTTGGCAACACGTCTGGCTGGCTGCCGCCGTACGCACTTCGTCTGAATCAAGCGTTTGTCCATCAGCCGCCGGCGACCGACGGAACGTCCAACATCGCTTGAAGTGCGGAGCGATTTCCGCAATACTGACGGTTTATCCTGCGGCAAGCGTTCCACGAGTGCGTGAATCGTGAGCTGCCGCACCGCAATTGTCCGCTTGGAGAGAGCATGGCCACCCCGATTGACGAACAAGTTCAAGTCCATTGGCACGAACACGCCGTAGACCGTCAAGACCGCGAGAAGCTGAACGGTCACGCCGGCTGTGTCATTTGGTTCACCGGCCTGAGCGCTTGCGGCAAGAGCACCATCGCCAACGAGTTGGACCATCGCTTGCACTCGAAGGGCTTCCACAGTTTCGTCCTCGACGGCGACAACATCCGCCACGGCCTGAACGCAGGGCCGGGCATGCTCAAAGACCGCCACGGCGAGGAGTTCGCCAAGCGGTTCGGCCTCGGCTTTTCGGCCCAGGACCGCGAAGAGAACATCCGCCGCATCGGCACCGTGGCAAAGCTCTTCAGCGATGCGGGCATCATCGCCGTCACGGCCTTCATCAGCCCCTACCGAGTCGACCGGGACCGTGTGCGAGCCTCGCTCGGCGACGGCGATTTCATCGAAATCTTCGTCAACGCGCCGATCGAGGTCTGTGAAGCCAGGGACCCCAAGGGTCTCTACAAGAAAGCGCGGGCGGGTGAACTTAAGGGCTTTACGGGGATCGACGACCCCTATCAAGCGCCGGTGAACCCCGAACTGGTTCTCGATGCGGCAACCAAATCGCCCGAAACGCTCGCCGACGAGGTGCTTGCCTATCTTCGCAAGAAGGGCAAGATTCCGGCCTAGTGGCTGTTGGCCGGGCCCGGTTGGACTTGAGCTGACGAGCGTTTTTCAGTAGAAGCCGCTCTTGTAGTCACTCTGCTTCTCAAGCCCCATCGGCCGAGGCACCCAGCCATGCGTCCGCTTGCGATCTTACTGTTAAGCTGCTGCGCCCTGGCGTCGTCTGTCGCTGGGGCGGAAACGACATTCCCCTACACGGCGCGCATCGCTGCCGACAACGCCGATCTCCGCAGCGGGCCGGGCCGGAGCTACTACGCGACCGACCGGCTGAAACGCGGCCGGGAAGTCACCGTCTATCGTCACGACGCCGGCGGCTGGTGCGCGGTTCGGCCCGTCGAGGGCAGCTTTAGCTGGATCGCCGGCCGCAATTTGCGAATGGTCGAGGAGCATTTGGCGACCATCACGGCCGACGACGTGCCCGCTCGGATCGGCAGCCGTATTGGACGCGACTGCGATGTGATTCAGGTTCGTCTTCACAAGGGCGAGACGGTCGAGGTGCTCCAAACGCCCCGCGAAGTGGGCGAGGACGGAGAAGCATGGTTCAAAGTGGCCCCGCCGGCGGGCGAGTTTCGCTGGGTGGCTTCCGAGGATCTCGACACAGGCCGCCCACGCGAGCAGGCTCCGGCGACATCACGACAACGATTGTCCCCCAAGGAATTTCAGGCCGAATTCGCGCAGCTTGAGCTGGACCTTTCAACGATGGTCACCGAGCCCTCGGCGGCTTGGTCCCTGATCGAACTGCGCGAGCGGGCGAACTGGCTCTTGGACGAGTCGCAGACGGCCATCGAGCGTGGCCGTGCCCGATTGCTGGCCAACCGCATCGCCCGATTCGAGGACATCAAACAGCGGCAGGAGGCGGTGCTTGCCATGCGTGATCCGGGCGAGCGTCAGGAGCGGTACGCCACGCGAACGCGGCCAAGAGTCACCGAGGGCCGCGGATCGCAGCCGCTGTTCGAAACAGACAGTCGCTACGACGGCGTTGGCCAACTGACGGAAGTGGCGTCGCCCAAACCCGGATCGCCGCGATTCGCCCTGACCGACGCGAGCGGTCAGGTCCTCTGCTATGTGACGCCCAGCCCGGGCGTGAACCTGCGAGAGTATCTTGGCCGGCAGGTCGGCGTCGTGGGCACGCGCGGTTACATGCCCGAGCAACACGTTGGCCACATCGCGGCCCGACACGTCACGCTGCTCGACGGAAACGTGCTTCGCTAGCTCTGGCTGCCCCCCCGGCTGGGCCGAAGCCGGCCGCCGTCGATCTGGCCCGCCAGCACCCCAGGCGGTATGATAAAGACCTGCATGTTGTGCCGATCATTCACCCACCGATTGTGGCGCATTAGCGCGCCTGCCAGACCGCGTTGCATGGCTCTTGCGGCGTTGGTCGTCTTTGGTTGGCTTGCCACGGCCTTCGCTGGCGGGGGGCCAGAGAACTTGCTGTTGGTGGTCAATCCCCGCAGTCTTAGCTCGCTGACCATCGCCAACCATTACGTCCAGCTCCGCCAGATACCGCCTGGCAACCTCGTCTTCGTCCCTTGGGACCCCAGTCGGGAGCAAACGGACGTTAACACGTTCCGCAATTTGGTCCTTTTGCCAGTGCTCAAGGCGATTGCCCAACGGCACATCGACCGGCAAATCGACTACGTGGTCTACTCCAGCGATTTTCCCTGGGGCATTGGCCTGAACCAGGATTCGGAAAAGTTCCAAGCCGCCATGCGTCAGGCTGCCCAGAAAAATGGCGGCAACGAGGCGGCGTCGCCCCAAATCCAATGGCCCAAGCAGTTGACGCTGACCGGCTCGCTCACCGGCTTGACCTATCTCTGGCAGCCCGTGCTCAGCGGCAACTCGGGCTATTTCGACCTGCGGGCCAATCGCTATATGCGAACCGCGACCGTCTCGCCCAGCGAGGCCACGATCGGCTTTCGCGCCAGCCGACAGTACGGGCCGCGCGGCGAGGTGGTCGCCACGGGCGGCCGACAATATTTCCTCTCGACCATGCTTGGCGTCACGGCTGGACGCGGCAACACGGTGGCCGAGGTGCTCAGCTATCTTCGGCGAAGCGCTGGCGCCGACGGCACCAAGCCGCCGGGCACCATCTACTTTGTCCAGAACAGCGACGTTCGCTCGAAAGTGCGCCATTTCGGTTTTCCCGCGGCAGCCAGAGCGTTGAATGGCCTCGGCGTGAGAGCCGCGATCCTCGACGGCACCGTTCCGCTGGAACGCAACGACGTTCAGGGCGTCATGATGGGCGTCGCCGAGTTCGACTGGAAAGCCTCTGGCAGCACGATCCTGCCAGGCGCAATTTGCGAACACTTCACCAGCTACGGCGGCCTCATGCGAAAGAATGCTGGGCAGACGCCGCTCTCCGAGTTCCTACGCTACGGCGCGGCAGGCGCATCCGGCACAGTTGACGAGCCTTATTCCATTGCCGAAAAGTTCCCGTCGCCAATGCTTCAGGTACATTACGCTCGGGGTTGCACGCTGGCCGAGGCCTTCTATCAGTCGGTCCATGGCCCGTATCAGTTGCTGATCGTCGGCGACCCGCTGTGCCGTCCCTGGGCGACCATTCCGAAGGTCACGGTTGCCGGCGTCAAGCCGGGCGACGTGGTTCGTGGCCGCCTGGAGCTAAAACCGAACGTCGTGCTGGCGAAAACGGCTTCCGGCACGTCGTCGCCGGCCGAGGCCCCGCGGGACGCCGTCGATCATTTCGAGCTGTTCATCGACGGTGTCCGTCGAACGGAATGCAAGCCGGGCGAAACGCTGCAATTCAATACGGTCGATTTCGCGGATGGCTATCACGAACTCCGAGTGGTCGCCATCGGACCGCCGCCGATTGAGTCACAGGGCCGCCAGATCATCCCCGTTCGGCTGGCAAACCACGACCGAAAACCGATCACCGTGCGGCTGACGAATCCATCGCCGCGCGCCAACAAGCCAATCGTGCTCGCCGTCAGCTCGCCTGACTCCGTGGGCGTTGTCGTCTTCTGCGCCGGGCAGGCCGTGGGCCGCGTCGCCGGCCAAGAAGGCGAAGTGACCATTCCCGCCAACACGACAGGCACGGGGCCCGTGCGGATCAACGCCGTGGGGCTCGGCCCCGGCGGTCCGCAGACCAACGTCCTCGCCGAGCCGCTCGACTTCACGGTCGAGTAGCTCTTCCGCGTCTGCCCAACCCGATAGGAGAACCATGTCCTCGATCACACTACCGCCCAAGTCGCCGAATCGTAAGCTCCACTGGCGTCATGTCAGCCGGCGGACGTTGCTGCTGGTCGTGACCATTGCGGCCGTTGGCATGAGCTACATGGCCGTGGCCATCGAACGACAGCGAAATCAGTGGACCGCCGCGACCAACGTCAAGAAACTGGGCGGCTACGCAACGCTCAAGCCCACGTGTCTCAGTCGCTTGCTCGGCGACAACACGCTGGCGAACGTCACGGAACTGAACGTCAATGACGGCGGGCCCGTTTGGCGTTCAAGGCGTTCGCCCAAGAACGTTTCGTGTCCCGACGGCGGCAACCCCGCCAGCGCAAGACCGCGATCCGTCCTCGATGAACACCAACTCGCCGCCACCGCGCAATCCCTGGAACACATGAGCGAGCTCCGCGACCTCTCACTCGCGGAATCCAAAATCTCCAACGGCGACCTGTCGCACGTCCGGGGCCTGACCATGCTGAAAAGGTTGTACCTGGACGACACCATGATCCAGGACGGGGGGCTCGTGCATCTTCACGGTCTCACACAACTCGAGCAACTGACTCTCGACCGAACCAACATCACCGACGCGGGGGTCGTGCAACTCGAAGGGCTGAAGCAACTAAGATACTTGTCGCTCGTGGGAACCAAGGTCACCGACGAAGGCGTCAAGAAGCTTCAACAGACTTTGCCAACCTGCAAAATCGTCAAATGAACGCCAACAATGAGCTCTTGGATGCCTCGCCGTTCTCCATGGGCATGCACCGTGATTTCATGCGGATCGCCTTGGAGGAGGCCGAACAGGCGTTCTGTGAGGAAGAGGTCCCAATCGGCGCGGTGATTGTTCACGATGGCCAAGTGATTGCCCGATCGCACAACCAGCGAGAACAGCTCCGCGATCCGACGGCGCACGCCGAGATGATCGCCATCACGCAAGCCGCCCAGGCCCTCGCGTCGTGGCGACTCGACGCCTGTGCGCTTTACGTGACGCTGGAACCATGCCCGATGTGCGCCGGGGCCATCGTCTTGGCGCGAATTCCAACGGTCGTCTACGGGGCAACCGATCCCAAGGCCGGCGCGGTCGATTCGCTGTATCGCCTGCTAAGCGATCCGCGGCTGAACCATCGGGCCGACATTGTCGCCGGCGTGCTAGCCGCCCCGTGCGGCGAGATCCTGAGCCGTTTCTTTCAGCAGCAGCGGCGGGCCGGGAAGAAGTGATCGCGTCAAGAAGGCGTTCCGCAAGCGTTGCCGTTTCGGCTAATCGGGCGGCGCAGCAACGGCTCGTCGGCCGATGCATCATCGCCTAGGTCGTTATCGCAATCCTCCTCGTCGTCGCCCGAATCTTCCGTGTTCCCAAACCGCCCGAGCACCAGCAGATTGGGCAACAGCAGCGAGCAGATTAGGCAGCAGCCCATCGAAAGCGTCAGGGCACGACCGAGCGTTTGCAGGCCGCGATGATTGGCAATCATCAACGCGCCAAAACCGACCATCGTGGTCAACGAATTGACGACCACGGCCACGAGAACGGCATTGCCGGCCCCTCGGTACGCCCCGCGTTGGCAGCGAAGCTCGTGAAGCAGGTTGATGCCGCTTTCCATGCCGATGCCCAAGGTGAGCGGCAGCATAATCATGTTGGCTTGGTTCAACGGAATGTCGAGCAAGCCCATGAGACCCAAGGTTTGCAGAAGGCCGATGCCAACGGGCAGGGCCGCCAGCAGCATGTGGTTGAGCCGGCCGAAGTCGATCAGCACGACCGGCCCGATGATGAGCAGCGCATACCAGGTCGCCTGCCTGAAACTCCGCATCATCTCTCGCGAGGCCTCGTAGACTTGCAGCGGGTTGCCGGTTGCCTCGGGGTCGATCTTCCGCACGTCGCTCACGAACTTGCCCATCGGACCAACGTCCCAGATGCGCGCCTTCGCGTAGACTTGCATCGCATATTTGCCGTTCCGGCCCACGAATCGGTGGCGAATGCTATCCGGTAAATCGGCCAAACTGGGTGGCTCTGGCATCGAAGCGCCCTTGAGCATCTGCAACCGGGTGTACAGGTCCTTGGCCATGCTTTGCTGGTATGCGCCGATGCGGCGGCGATACTCCTCGGGCCCCATTTGCCGCACAGCCTCGCGCAATTGCGCCAGTCCAGCCGCTGCCTGCGCGGCCTCGGGCTGCGCGGCCAACATAGCGCCGGCCATTGCCAACGCCCGATCCAGGTCCTCGACCGGGGTCACCGGGATCTCGGGCAGCTTCTCCGGCACGCTGGCAAGCCGCCGGTGAATGCGCTCGATGAGGGGCCGCTTTTGGTCCACGTCGGTTGGCAACTGCGTGACCACGTCCTCAACGTGCTCGACCGACGGCAGCTTCAGAAATGCTTCCTTCCGAGCCGCTGCTTCGGCCGGCGTCGTGGCCACCGAAATGGCAAACCACGCGCTCCGGTTCGCCTGGTTGAACAGACGATGCTCCAACTCGACGCTCTCCAGCCCGACCGGCTGAAGGTTCAGCAAGTTGTAGTCGTATCGGAGGTACGGCAGCCCAATCGCGCAAGCGAGCGTGAGAACGGTCAAGATTGCAAGCGACAATCGTGGAAAGGCGAAGAGCGGACGGAGCCAAAACTGAAGGTTTAGCGGCAGCGGCAAGTCTTCACGCGGCCCGTCGGCGTCGCAAAGCCGAATCAAAGCCGGCAACATGGTGACCTCGGCGATCCAGCAGAGCAGCACGCCGCCGCCGGCGATGATTCCCAATTGGGCAACGCCCGGGAAATCGGTCAAGCCAGACGCGAAGAACGCAATGGCCGACGTGAGCGCGCCGATCAAAACGCCAGGCCCCGCGCTGCCGGCCGTGGCCACCAAGGCCTCCTCGGTCGACTCGGTTTTTCGACGCAAATGAAGATAGCGCGCGACGAAGTAGATTCCATAGTCGATGCCCAAGCCGAGAAGGACCGAGCCGAAGGCGATCGTCAGAATAGTGACGTGGCCAATCAGCAGGGCAACCCACCCGCACGTCCAGACCATCGCCGCCAGGAGGGCCACAATCGCCAAGATGGAATGTCGAAATCCACCGAACGCGACGACCATCACGGCCAGCACGCCGGCGAACGAAAGCACCGTGGCGACGGTCATCGACCTCTCGCTCGACCGCATCTCGTCGTACTCGATAATCGGCAACCCGGTCAGCCCAATCCGCGTGCCGGTGTGCCGCGATTTCGCGCCCGCCGTCAGCTCTCGAAGAATTCGGATGGACTCGCTGTTTTGCGCGAAGCTCTTCTTGTCCTCTTCTTGCAAGCGGAGCAGGATGAAGCCCATTCGGCCATCCTCGGAAATCATGCGGCCGGAGGCCCCGTCACGACCGGCCGCGCCGGCAATCGGCATGTCGGGCCAGGGCGATTTGTAGCCTCCCGGTTGGCCAAGCGCGGCTCGCAGGCCCTCCATCGCCCTGGGCAATTCGGTTCGCATGGCCGCCAACATTTGGCTTCGATGCTGTTCCGATCGGTCCGTCATCGCCGCATTGAGCCAACTGGCCATGCTGCCCAAGTTGAGCGAGGACCAATCGCCTCCCAAAATGCCACCGGCCTGGGTCAGTTGGGCGTCAATCTGCCCAAGCTGTTGCGGCGACAGGAAGTAGAGCCCTTTCGCCCGGAGTCTCGGGGCGTCTTTCTCGTGAAGCACATCGCCAAAAAGGTCGGGCCGCCGGGCCAACTCGCGACAGACGTCGTCCAACGCGGGGATGATCTGTTCCCGATTCTCCCCCTCGACGACAACGACCACGTCCTCCTTGTCGCTGAACTCCTTGGTGTACTCCAGCCAACGCCGGTTGTAGTCGCTCTTGGGGCTCAGCAGTTCTGCTCGGCTGGTATGAAAACCCAGCTTGGTCATCGTCAGCCATAGCGAGGCCACGATGGCGAGACCAGAGATCACCAGAACTGCGGCGGGAAAACGAACCACCACCCGGGTAAGCCGCTCGAGCGGGCCTGACATCCATGACGAGCTGTCTTGCGGCATCCGTTCCTGAGACATCGTGTCCTTTCCGCGACGATACGTTCCGCACGCTAGCATGCGGCAGCAGCACTCCCCGACCTCCTGCAGGGCCGCGAGTGGAAGAAGACGTTGGCCGCAGCGTCTTGATGCCACTGGCAACCGGTGCGGCTGGTGGCGTATTGTAGCCCCGTCCCGGCCTCGCACCAAGACCAGCCCCCGTGGGCGCTCCCAAGCCGAGGAACCCGCGTAACAACCGGCACTGCCAATGCGACCAATGCCCAATCTTCGACACGTCATGCACATCAACCGTGCAGCGCAAGCCGAGCCCTTCGTCCGTCTCGCATAACACGAAGCGTCGCAACTCCTCTTCGACGTGCAACTTGTGGCGGCTCGGGCCACCCACGTCGCATCGAACTGGCACCACTTTTGCGAGACGTGGTGTACGCTATTATTGCGCCCACAGCTCGCACGTTTCTCAGGACAGCAACCGCGGCCCCCCCCGAGCATGCACATCCCGCCACACCAAGGAAAAGGACAGATGACCCCAAAAGAAGTATTGGCACTCTGCCGTGAAAAGAACGTCAAGGCCGTCGATTTGCGATTCATGGATTTTCCGGGTCTCTGGCAGCACTTCACCATTCCCGTCGACAAGCTCACCGAGGACACGTTCGAGGACGGCCTCGGCTTCGACGGATCGAGCATCCGCGGTTGGCAGGCGATCAACGAGAGCGACATGCTCGTCGTCCCACAGCCCGAAACGGCCATGCTCGACCCGTTCTGCAAGCTGCCGACCCTCTCGATGATCTGCAACATCCAGGACCCGATCACCCGAGAGGACTATAGCCGCGACCCGCGCAACGTCGCCCGAAAGGCGGTCAATTACCTGAAGAGCACCGGCATTGCCGACACCTGCTACATCGGGCCGGAAGCCGAGTTCTTCATCTTCGACGACGTACGCTGCGAGCAGACGGCCAACAGCGGCTACTATTTCCTCGACAGCATCGAGGGCCAGTGGAACCGCGGCCGCGAGGAGTCGCCCAACCTGGGTTACAAACTGCGTTACAAGGAAGGCTATTTCCCCGTCCCGCCTGCCGATCAGTTGATGGACATCCGCAATGAGATGATGCAGACGATGATCGAGTGCGGCATGAACGTCGAGGCCCAGCATCACGAGGTGGCCACGGCCGGACAGTCGGAGATCGACCTCAAGTTCGACGAACTGGTCACGATGGCCGACAAGTGCATGATGTTCAAGTACATCATCAAGAACGTGGCCAAGAAGTACGGCAAGACCGTCACCTTCATGCCCAAGCCGCTGTTTGGCGACAACGGCTCGGGAATGCACACGCACATTTCGCTTTGGAAGGGCGGAAATCCGCTTTTCGCTGGCAGTGGCTATGCGGGCCTCAGCGACCAGGCCATTTACGCAATCGGTGGCATCCTGAAGCACGCCCCCGCTTTGTGCGGCATCTGCAACCCGACCACGAACAGCTACAAGCGTCTCGTGCCAGGCTTTGAAGCGCCGGTCAACTTGGCCTATTCGCAACGGAACCGGTCCGCGGCCGTGCGAATTCCAATGTACAGCTCGAACCCCAAAGCCAAGCGGGTCGAGTTCCGCTGTCCGGATCCAAGCTGCAATCCCTACCTCTCGTTCGCAGCCGTGTTGATGGCGGCCATCGACGGCATTCAGAACAAGATCGACCCGGGCGAGCCGTTGGACAAGGATATCTACGACCTCGACCCCGAGGAACTGAAGAACGTGCCGCAGGCCCCCGGCTCGCTCGACGAGGCCCTCAAGGCCTTGCGGGCCGACCACGAGTTCCTGCTCCGAGGCGACGTGTTTACGCCCGACGTCATCGACACGTGGATTTGGTACAAGACCGTCAACGAGGTCCAGGCGATGCAACTGCGACCGCATCCCTACGAGTTCTGCCTTTACTTCGATATCTGACGCCCGGTCGGCGTTCCGCCACCCGGGCCGCTCAAGGCGGCCTTCCGCTCGCATCGGATTCCAGGTCGGGCCGGTTCACCCCGACCTGGGCCCGACGCTCCGCGGGAGCCGCCTTTTTCATTTCACGAGGCTCTCCGACCATTGAGCCCAGGCGCCTTGTTTGGGGCGGGATCGGCCCGTATACTGGCGACCGAATCACGCGCGACGGTTTGCCGTCTGGTTCTGGCCGTCCATGATTGTTTTCGTCATTGGCTATTTCAGTGTCGCTTGGCAATGTCCGCGATGAGACCGCTTCGTTGACGGCTCGTCCGGGACAACAAACGAGTGGAGCATCATGCCTTTATGTGTTGTCGGTTCTGTGGCCTTGGATAGCGTCGAAACGCCCTCGCAAAAGCGGGACAATGTGCTCGGCGGGTCGGCCGTGTTCTTTTCGTATGCCGCCAGCTTCTTCACGAGCGTCCGCCTGTCGGGCGTTGTTGGCGCGGATTGGCCGACCGAGCATACGGCCATGCTCCAAGCCCGGCGCATCGACATGGCCGGCTTGCAGATCGTGCCCGCCGGCAAGACGTTCCGCTGGCGCGGCAAGTATCTGCCGAACATGAACGACCGCGAGACGCTCGAACTGCACCTGAACGTTCTGGCCGATTTCAATCCCGTGTTGCCCGAGGCCTATCGCCGCTGCAAGTTCCTGTTTTTGGCCAACGGCTCGCCCACGTATCAGATCAAGGCGATGGACCAGTGCCCAGAAACGTCGCTCGTCGTGGCCGACACGATGGACTACTACATTGCCAATGAGCGCCAAGGGCTTAATAAGCTCTTGCGGCGGGTCGACGGCCTCGTGCTGAACGACAGCGAGGCGAAACTGCTGACCGGGGACGACAATCTGGTTCGCGCCGGCGAGGCCGTCCGGCGGATGGGACCGCGGTTTGTCGTCGTCAAGAAGGGCGAGCATGGCGCGATGTTCTTCGGCGAGAACGAGCTTTACGTCCTGCCCGCCTTTCCCACGTCGCGCGTCGTCGATCCGACCGGGGCCGGCGATAGTTTCGCCGGCGGAATGATGGGCTATCTGGCCGAACAGGGAAAATGCGACCCGAACACTCTCAAACGATCCTTGGCTTACGGTACCGTGATGGCCAGCTTCACGGTCGAAGACTTCAGCCTCGACCGTCTGCGAGCGATCAGCCGGCATGACCTGGAGCAGCGGCTGGAAGAGTACAAGAAGATGCTGAGCTTCTCGTAACGAACGATTGGCCAACCCATCTTCCTCGTGCCGTGAACTTGTTTGGGCACAGCCGAACTGGTTTCGTTTCCCCCAGGATCGCGTTGATGAGGGAGGGGCCAGAAACGTTCGTGCAACATTCTTGCTGCCAATACGAACCTTGGTCGAGCCAGAAGGCGCGAAGGCGATCGGAACAGCCACCCCTACCCCATATGGCAAATGGACCACCCGCACGAGCGAGCCTTTCGGTTTCCAGCCGGCTCAAGACCATCGCCGTTCTTGCGAAAACAAGCGGAAAATAAGGGCCCGGAGAAGTCTATCCCGCCACGAAACCCGAATAGCCACCGTCAACAAGACGGCCTCTGAGGGAAACCGAAGTGCTCGACCGTCACGCATGTGAGCCAACGCTCGTCAGCCAGTCTCTCGAGCGAACGCGGGCCAGTTTGACGCGATCGCGTCGTTATAGCTTGCCAGAGCCTCCCAACAGGATCTAGTTTTTTGGGAGAAAATGATTTATGGCTGCGTGGATAGTTGCGGGCGTCGCCTGACAGGCGTAGAATCGGTGGAATTGACAATCAAGGGATTTGCACGATGATAGCTCCACGGATTCGCGATACCTTTGGAGAAGGCAAAAAACGAGACGAGAGCGACGTTCGCCTCGTCACGGAAAACTGGCGTTCTTCAATACTTCTTGCAGACAGCGATGAGTACAAGGAAGGGGAAGCCGCCTCTTGCCGTGGCCTGACAACTCGCGATAATCCCTATCGGTTTCTCTCTCCAGAATACTGGCGTTGGCAGGAGGGCTTGTTGGGGAACTGCTCCGCTGACACTGCCAAACCCAGATTCGTGTCGGTGGATTCCCGCGATCACGCCATCGAATTCCTGGGCGACGAAGAGGAAGCGGCCGTCGCCATCGTAGCCCCCGAGTACGTGGAATCAGACGCCGTGCTGGTCGGGGCCTCTTAGCGCGCAAGCTCTCTTAGAAAATTCCCACGGCGCATTGACACCGGAGTCTGCCGCGGAAATGCAACGGCCTGCATACCGAATGCAGGCCGGCGACCGCCCGCCCGTTTTTGCACGAAGAACTTGCGACGGCCGCCGACGCTAGATAGCGATGCCTCGTTGGCCAGCCCGGGCCGAACTACACCGGCTTGACGTTCTCGGCGCACGGACCCTTTGGGCTCTGGCCTTCCGTGTAGGATACCTTTTGCCCTTCGCGCAGCTCCTCGAACGTGACTCCCTGGAGGCTCGACGAGTGGAAAAACAGGTCCTTTGCCCCGCCAGTGCTGATGAACCCGAAACCCTTGTTCGTCAACTTCTTGATGATACCTTCGGCCATTTCCGCGTTTCCTGTAGTGATTGCCTGAATTGACGCCGCCCGGCTTACGATGGCCGACTGGTCGTCACCTAAGTGTAGTCGGTCAGCAGGCCACTCGGCAAGTGGGGTGTCCAGCGACTGTTTCGCCCGCTCTCGCCGTGTGCGCTCGACAACGGCGTGCGGTGTTTCGGTTCCCCCGCAATGCGGTTCTCGCGCACGAGGGCAGATCGCCAACCTGACCCACGACTTGACTTTCGACGCGTGTGGGTCTCTGATAGTGGCTACGTTCCCGCCCGGCGAGCAACGACCGCCTCATTCCTTGCGTTCTTGTTCCGCCGCACATGCCAAAGCATCACGTCGTGCCAAATGGCTCTCCCCCCCCCCAGCCATCTCCCGGCTGGAGAGGAGACCGGTTTGCAGACGCGCTCGCCGTAACTCACGCCACAACCATCCCACCGAGAGGTCCCGCCCATGAAAACGCAGCCCTCCATTGCTCGACGCGACTTTTTGCGACTGGCCGGCGTTGCTGCCGGAAGCCTTTGCATCGCACCCACGTTTGCCGCTGTCGAAGGCACGAGCGACGTGCCGCGCAGCCGGCTGGACCGCCTGACGACCGGCACGAATGTCTGCCGCTGGTTCCGCTATCCGAAGAGTGAATCGCCAGAGCATTTTGCGAACTACATTTCGGCCGCCGAGGCGGCCTACATGGCCCAGATCGGGCTAAAGCACGTTCGCCTATGCGTTGCGCCGCGATTCATCATGGACCCCGTCTCGGGCAACATCCTCGAAAAACACGCCAAGCAACTCGAAGCGGCCATCGAGCGGTTTCATCGAGCCGGGCTGCTGGTCATCATCGACATCCACGTTGACGACGACCACCACGATGAACTCGATCCGAAATGGCGCGATAGGTTTGTCCGATTCTGGGGCTTGCTGGCTGCAAGGCTTTCTCGCTTCGCCCCCGAATGGACCATCCTCGAGACCATCAACGAGCCGATCTGCGGCGACCGCAAGGACGTGTGGGACTCGCTCAACGCCCGGCTGGCTGCCGCCATCCGGCACGGCGCGCCTCGACACACGATCCTCACGTCCGGCATCAACGCCGGCGGCATTGACGGGCTGGCAAAGCTCAGTGTGTTGCCCGACCGAAACGTCATCTATTCCTTCCACTGTTACGATCCGTTCCCGTTCACACACCAAGGCGCGGGTTGGACCAGTCCTGCCGTCAGGCCGTTGCACGACGTGCCCTATCCGTCCAGTCCCGAGGCCGTGAAACCGCTGCTCGCGGAATTGCAGCAGAATCCCGACGCAAAACAACTGATCGAGTGGTATGGCCGCGAGCGGTGGAACAAAGAGAAGCTTGCCTCCCGATTCGGCCAGGCGATCGCGTGGGGTGCGAAGAACCGCGTGCCGTTGTACTGCGGCGAGTTTGGCGTGCTTCCAGACCGTTGCAAGCCGGAAGACCGTGCCCGCTGGTTCCACGATTTTGGCCAGGTGCTGGCCGAGAACCGGATCGGCTGGGCCGTTTGGGGTTGGGACGAGAGTTTTGGGCTGAACCGCGAAATGCGGGGCGGCAAGCCGGTCGTCGACGCCGTGGTCGCACAGTCGCTCGGGCTGAAGCCGTAAGCCGTAGGCGATGGCGACAAAACGGGGGCGCGTCGTTGATTCTGACGGAACGCGGCAACGCGCGGTGGCGCGAGCCGATCCCCCCGTCCCCATTTGAATGGACGATTGCCGATCGGACGCTGGACCGAAACGCTTGGACGTGAGACAATCGCGTCATGCAAGCTTCGTTGCTCGATAAACTGACGGACGCGGTTCGGGCCGTGGGGGGCGATGCGCTGGGCCGCGTGCTGTCAGCGGCGGTCGTGGTGGTCGCCTTGTGGATCGCTTGGTGCGTGATCCGGCGTCTTCGGCGTCCAGCGGTCTTGCCTCCACCGAACTTGCAGATCGAGGTGACCTCGCTGTCCGAGCTTGGTCCGCCGGCCGGGCTGCCAGCCATCGAGTTTTACAACCTGCCCGTGCGTGTGGCGGCCGTCGTGCTGGCGCCGGTAGGCCCCCACAGCGAGCTGCCGTCGGACGAACAGCTCGACGCGCTGTTGGCGGCCGTTCTGCCGGGCCTCGACCAGATCGTCACGCGGCATCGGCCGGTGATTCGCCGTTGGCCGCATCAGGTCAGTGCACGCGGATTTGCGAGGCTTCTCTTCAGCAACGCCAAGCTTCCGGGCAACTATGGAAAGGGCACGCCGTGGTCATCCGTGGCCGGCATGGCTCGAGTCGAGGGCCAGCCGGTCATGGTGGGAATGGTGCTTCGCGCCGCCTCGGCCAACAGCCTGGGGCAGACGGTCATCGAGGCCGAGCACCAGTGGCTCGGCTGCCTGCGGGTGCGATGGAGCTAAGGGGCAGCGCCAATCACGGCGAGTCGGAATGGCCTGAACCGCTCGGCAGCAGGCTTGCGGCGATGCCGGCGACCATGAGCACCACGGCCCAAACGGACTCGTAGCCGGCGTGTTCCCAGGCGAGGCGCACCGAAGCGTAGAGCATGAAGAGGCTTGAAAGGCAGAACACGGCCGGAACCGCGGGATACCAGGGCACTCGAAACGGTCGCGGTGTGGCCGGCTCGCGACGGCGAAGCGCGAACAGCGACAGGCCAACGAGCAGAAAGAACGCCCAAAAAATGGGGCTCGTGAACTCAACCATGCTCTGGAAGCCATCTTTGCGGCCGCCGGTCCACCAGCCCAGGCCGACGACGATCGTGAGGACAATGACACCTTGCAGCAGTAGCGACCATGCGGGCGTGCCCAGCCGGCGATCCCAGCGGCCCAGACCGCGCAGCGATGGATAATCGCGGCCCAGGGCGTAGCAGAGTCGCCCGCCCGTGAAGATCAAGCCATTGATGGCGCCCAGTGCGGAAATGCAAATCAGGATGCTGATGAGGCGTCCACCCCAGGGGCCGATCGTGGCTCGAAGCACATCGGCGGCCACCGCTCGAGAGCTGCACATCGCCTGGAACCCGACGGCCCGCACGAACACCAGGTTCAGCAGGACGTAGATGCCCGTCACGGCGACCGTCCCAAGCACGAGAGCGCGCAGGATGTTCTTTTCCGGATGACGAACCTCGGCGGCGACGTAAGCCATTTCGTTCCAGCCGCCGTAGGTCCAGAGGAGCGCAATCGCGGCATAGTACAGACCGTGGAAGTTGCCGCCGGGTGGCATCGACGGGCCAGACACCTGGCGGCTCGGCGGACAGAGCAGCCCGGCCGCGGCGATCGCCACGGGACCGGCGATCTTGATCGTTGTCAGCACGTTCTGGGTCCACTTGCCTTCACGCACGCCGACGATATTGACCAACGTCAGGAGAACGACGGGAGCCGCCGCATAGGCGATCAGCGCGGTCGGCTGCCACGCAATGCTGGCCAAGGGCCAAAGCTCGTTGGCGTATTGCGCAAAGATGTAAGCCATCGCACCAATCGAGCCGGGCCGAACGATCCACAGTTGCGACCAAGCAAAGAGGAAAGCCGTTCGAGGACCAAAGGCCCTGCGCAGATAAACGTAGTCGCCGCCTTCTTCCGGGTAAGCGGTCGCCAGTTCCGCGTAGCAAAGCGCGCCAAGCAGCGATAGCAGACCGCCGGCCAGCCACAGGACGACGAGCCAGCCGACGGACGGCACGCCGCCGGCGATGTCCGGACTGCTGCGATAGACGCCAGCACCCAGAATGATTCCAACAATAATGCAGGTCGAGTCGTAGAGCGTCAGCTCCCGACGCGGGGCGGCCGATGGCGAACAGCTTTCCGTGGGCTGGAATGGGCGCATATTGATAGGATAGCCGGTAGAAGTTGGCCGTGCCTTTTGGCAAGGACAGGGCGCGGCTTGCGATGGGGCCAGACGCGAATCGCCTGGCCACCACCCCTCTTTTGGAAGCCCCCGTCTGGGCGCGGGGGATAATAATCGTTACGATAGGGTCATTGGCCGTTGTGGCGGGGGCAGTACCTAATTCTGCGGAGTGGTCATGGCGAAGAAGGAAGAAGCCATCGAGGTCGAAGGCTCGGTGACCGAGGCATTGGCGAATACGCGATTTCGAGTTCAGTTGGAGAGCGGGCACACGGTCATCGCCCACGTGGCCGGCAAGATGCGGAAGCACTTCATCCGTATCGTGCCGGGGGACCGCGTCCGGGTCGAGCTTTCGCCCTATGACTTGACCAAGGGCCGAATCACCTTCCGCGAGCGATAATAGCGTCTCCGACCCGCAAGCGAATGGCGATTGCGCGGCCGGCTTGTGTTGAGTGACGGCGGCCACGGCCAGCTAACCGTGGCAGATCGATTCTTGTCCGAAAAGCCGCGTCCATGTGTTTTGGGCCAAGCGCAGCTTCTCGCCCCCGCGCGAGATGTTTCGCCTTGTTCAGCGTATTGTTTTGCGCCTGCGCCAAGGATGCCATGGTTCACACGATCCTCCTCAGTAACGCTGCCAAGGAGAACGGGCCATGAGAAAGATACTGTGCTTGGTTCTTTCCGCGGTTCTGCTTGGAACCGTGGCAACGTCAGCCGTGCAAGCCGAGATGAAGCCGGTCGCAACGGTCTCGTTTGCGGGCATCCATCGGTTGCTAGCCAACCTCGATATGCTTGCGCAACTGGGGGCCCTAAAAAACTTCAATAAGGAGCGGGCAACCGCGAATGGATTCGACGGGATGGACCCAGCCCGGTCCTGGACTTTTGTTCTGCTCGCCAACGGGTCTAGGTCTGCGAGGTGTGTTTACCTCCCGATTGCCAACTTTGAAAAGTTCTTTGAGGTCATTCAACGGCAACAGCCCCAGCTATCGGTGCGGTTTAAGAGAAAACTGACCGGCGACATTTATGAATTTGAGACGTCGTCGCAGACCGTCTATCTCCAACGAAAAGGCGACTGGGCCGTCGTTACCGACAGCAAAGACAATCTTGCCACGGCTCCGGCCGATCCGCTCAAGCTGGGTGGCGACATGCCCAAGGACTACGATCTGGCCGCGCGCGTCTCGGTGCAAAACATCCCGGCCGAGTATCGCGAGCAAGCGATCGCAGCGGTTAGGACCGCCATCGAGAGCGGCGCGGCGCGGATGCCGAGCGTTACGGACGCCGACCAGGCGGTTCGGACCGAGGCCGTCGATCAGAGTGTCCGGAAGATCAACCAATTGTTTGATGACTTAGACAATGTCGTGCTGGGTTGGCACATCGACCCCGGCAAGAACACGATGCGTCTGGACCTGGACATGACGGCCAAACCAGGCACGAAGCTGGCAAAGCAATTCGCGGTGATGAAGCCTGGCAAGACGGACTTCGCGGGTTTTCTGGTGCCCGAGGCGGTCCTGAACATCAATTGGTCGCACGCCTTCAGTGACGCGGACGTCGCCGAGGGGCGGCGCAAGCTGGCGGCGACTCGCAAGGCCACGTTGGCGCATCTGACCGACGAGGGCCTTTCGGACGATGAGACGAAGCTCGCCTCGCGATTGATCGGCGACATTTTTGATGTTTTTGAAAAGACGCTCTGCAGCAAGAAAAGCGACGGCGGCCTGGCCGTCCTGCTCGATCACGGCTCGTCCGCCGTCATAGCCGGCATAACGATTTCCGACAGCGCAAAATTAGAAAAGGTGCTCCGGCAGATTGTCGATGAATTGAAGACGAGCGAGCCCGATGTGGCCAAGCTGGTCAAGCTGGACGCCGAGACCTATCAGGGCGTTCGCTTCCATACGATGACGCTGCCGACGCCGCACGAGGAACTCAAGCCCTGGGTGGGCGACACACTGGAGGTGGCCGTCGGCATCACCGACGGCAAACTGATGCTGGCCGCCGGCACGGACGCCGTCGGAAGGCTCAAAACGGCCATCGACCAGTCGGCCGTCGAGCCCGGCAAGGATGTGCCTGCCCTGCAGATCACAACGTGTGTCTCGACAATCCTCAAACTGGCTCTCGCCAACACGAAGGACCGGATGGTCAAGACTCCCATCGAAGCGAGCTTCGCCATGTTGGAACAGGCCGCCGGCCAGGACCACGTTCAGTTGACAGCCAACGGGACTCCCAATGGCGTTTGCATTCGGATGGAGTTCGAGGAGGGGCTGCTTAAGACCCTGTGCGGCATGAGCACCAGCGTGACTTCAATGATGCCTCCTGGCGGAATGCCAGAAAACTCCGATAATTAGAGACAACGTCGCAACCGGAATGCCGCAGTGGCCCCACAAGGAACAATCATGGAATTCATAGGCTCCCAGACGGAACGAAATCTCCTGACGGCTTTCGCGGGCGAATCGCAGGCGCGAAACCGCTACACGTACGCCAGCAGCCAAGCACGGAACGATGGCTACATCCAGATCGCCGCGATTTTCGAGGAAACAGCCAGTCAGGAGAAGGAGCACGCCAAGCGGTTCTTCAAGTTTCTGAAGGGCGGCCTGGTAAAGATCGAATCCGCGTTTCCGGCGGGCGTCGTCGGCACGACGGCCGAGAACCTCTTGGCGGCCGCGAACGGCGAGCACGAGGAGTGGACCGAAATGTATCCGGCGTTTGCCGCCGTCGCCAAGCAAGAGGGCTTTGCCACGATTGGCAACGTCTTCGAGCAGGTCGCCATCGCCGAAAAACAGCACGAGCGGCGTTTTCGCGGACTTTTGCAGAGCCTTCAAAACGGTCAGACGTTCAAACGGAGCGAACCGGTCAAGTGGCGATGCCTCAATTGCGGTTACGTTCACGAGGGGACCGAGGCGCCCACGGCCTGCCCGGCCTGCGCCCATCCGCAAGCCTATTTCGAGTTGCTTGCGGAGAATTGGTGAGCCCCGGCGTCGGCCAACGTACCGTCGGCCGCTCGACGCTGAAAATCAGAGCCCGTACTCTTTGATCTTGCGATAGAGCGTCCGCTCGCCGATGCCGAGCGTTCGAGCGGCTTCCTCGCGATTGCCACCGGCCAGCCGAAGCGTCTCGGTGATGAACAATCGCTCGATGTCACCCAACGGCTTGCCGACGAGCATGGCCAGCGAAGCGGACCCGGCATCGCCGGCGACTTGCTCGGGCGAACCGGCCAGTTCCTCCGGCAGATCATCGAGGTCCAGCAGTCCATCGTAATCGACGACCACCATGCTTTCGACGACATTGCGGAGCTGGCGGACGTTGCCAGGCCAATCGAACGCAAACAGCTTTCGCCGGGCGGCCGGCGACATGCCTTTGATCTGCTTGCCGTGCTGCGAGGCAAAGTGCCGAATGAAGTAGTCAATCAGGATCGGAATGTCCTGACTCCGCTGACGGAGCGTTGGCAGTCGAATCGTGACGACCTTGAGCCGATGATACAGGTCGCTCCGGAACGTGCCAGCCGCGATGGCTTCTTCCAGGTCGCGGTTCGTGGCCGATAGGATGCGAACGTTCACCTTGATCGGCGTGTTTGAGCCGACGCGCGTGATTTCGCCGTTTTCCAGCACGCGGAGAAGCTTGATCTGCGTGGCCAGCGGCATGTCGCCGACTTCGTCAAGGAACATCGCGCCGCCGTGGGCGTACTCGAACTTGCCGATCCGATCCGCCGACGCATCGGTGAACGCGCCTTTGACGTGGCCAAACAATTCGCTCTCGAGAATGTTCTCGCTCAGGGCGGCGCAGTTCAGCGCGACGAATGGCTTGTTCTTCCGTGGGCTGTTCTGGTGAATCGCCTGGGCCACGAGTTCCTTGCCAGTCCCCGTCTCGCCTTGGATCAAGACGCTGGCGTCGGTCGGGGCGATGCGCTTCAGCCGACCGATCACGTCGCGCATTTGTGGGCTGTCGCCGATGACGCCCTCGAAGCCAAACCGCTCGTCAAGCCGGCGTTTCAGTTCGAGGTTCGTCCGTTTCAGCCGCGAGCTTTCGGCTGCCTTTTCGGTGCTCGCGCGAAGCTGGGCGATGTCGAGCGGTTTCAGCAAATAGTTGAACGCGCCGCGTCGCATGGCCTCGACGGCCGAGGGCACCGTGCCGTGGCCGGTCATCAGAATGACCTCGGCGTCCGGCTGGTCTTCCTTCGATCGTTCGAGGATGCCCAGCCCGTCGATGTCGTTCATCACCAGGTCGGTAATCACCACGTCGAAGGGGACGGACTCAATGAGCCCTCTCCCTTCGTTGCCCGACGTGGCCACGCGGCAGTGAAAGCCGACCCGTTCGAGTCCCTCGGCGACGGTCTCGGCGTGCGCCTGGTCGTTGTCGACGATCAGCACCTCGGCGGGTGGGTCAAACGGGTGTGCCGGCGGCTTTTTCTCGGTCGCGCTCATGGGAAATATCATAGAGCGGGGTTTAAGGACTGGGTAGTGGGTGGTGATTCCACCCTGGAAAGTCGGCCATTTTAGGCTATGATTGACCGTTGCTGTGATCGAACCGATTCCGGTCCGCGAACGCACGAAACCCCTCTTATTGGAACGCCTAGGAACCCTCCGATGTCCAGCTATTCCGCCAGCCCGTCGGGCGAACAGTTTCCGCTGCCAGTTGAAGCCGATTACGCGAAAGAGTTGGCCCGGTTGACCACACTGGCCGATCAGGCCAAACGGGATGGGAAGGAGGTCGTCGTGGTCATGGGCGTTGGCTTTGTCGGGGCCGTGATGGCCGCGATCATCGCCGACACGGTGGACAAGAAAACCGGCAAACCCAGCAAATTCGTCATTGGTTGCCAGCGTCCTAGCCCACGAAGCTTTTGGAAAATCCCGCTTCTGAATCGGGGCGAGTCGCCGGTCAAGGCCGAGGACCCGGAAGTCGATCCGATGATTGCCCGGTGTGTCAACGAGAAGAAGACGCTGGTCGCCACGTTCAACAGCGACTGTCTCGGGCTGGCCGATTGCGTTGTGGTCGACGTGCAGTGCGACTACACCAAGCACGACCTCGGGAACATGCGGACCGGCGAAGCCGAAATGAGCGCGCTCGAGGCCACGATGCGGACGATCGGCGAGAAGGTGCAGCCGAACTGCCTCACGCTGATCGAGACGACCGTCGCCCCCGGGACGACCGAGTTCGTCGCCTGGCCGATCATGAAAAAGGCCTTCGCCGCTCGCGGAATTTCCAGCGATCCGCTGCTGTCGCACAGCTTCGAGCGCGTGATGCCGGGCCGTGAGTACGTATCCTCGATCCGCGACTTCTGGCGTGTCTGCTCTGGATGCAACGCCGAGGCGCGCAAGCGGGTCGAGAAGTTCCTCCGCGAGGTCTTGAACACCGAAAAGTTCCCGCTCACTGTGATGGATCGGCCCATCGAGTCGGAAACCACAAAGATCGTCGAGAACTCTTACCGGGCAACCATCCTGGCGTTCCTGAACGAGTGGAGCCTGTTCTCCGAGCGAAACGGCGTGGACCTGATGAAGGTCATCAAGGCGATCAAGATGCGCCCGACGCACAACAACATGATCTTCCCGGGTCCCGGCATCGGCGGCTACTGCTTGCCGAAGGACGGCGGCCTCGGCTACTGGGCCTACAAGCACATCCTGGGTTTCGAGGACGGCGACCAGGTGTTCAAAATGAGCACGACGGCCATCGACGTCAACGACACGCGAGCGCTGCACGTGGCCGAACTGACCCGCGACGCCCTGCGGAACATGGGCCGTTACATCGCCGGGGCCGACGTGCTCATCTGCGGCGCCAGCTATCGCCAAGACGTGGGCGACACCCGCTACAGCGGCTCCGAGTTGCTGTTGCGAAAACTGACCGAGATGGGCGCCGAGATGCGCGTCCATGATCCGTACGTCGACCACTGGTACGAACTGGAGTCGCAAGACACCTACCCCGCGCCGGGACACTCGTGGGCTCGCTTCTTCCGCAACCAGGATAGCCTCACAAAGATTCGCGTGCAGAAGGACATGGCCGCCGCGATGAAGAACGTCGAGGCGCTCATCCTGGCCGTTCCGCACGAGCAGTACCTCGAACTCGATCCCGAGCAAATCGTTCGTTGGGCCGGCAAACCGTTGGCTATCGTCGATTGCTTCGGCATCCTTTCCGACGAGAACATCCGCCGGTACTTCGAGCTCGGCTGCGAAGTGAAAGCCCTCGGCCGCGGCCACATTCAGCGGATCAAGGAGCAGGTCCGGCAGCGGCAGGCGTAAGCCGAGCGGTCGGAGTCCCGAGCATGAAGACCCGCTGGGCGCGGCGTCCAAGCTGCGACACGCGCCCGTGAGACAATCGAGTCTTCCGGCGTTTCCGCTTCAGCCGTCACACGCTTTGCTGGACCGCCTGCGTCGCAAGCGGTCTCCGCCAGAAAACGACACTGGCCGCGGCCAAGGCGATGACCGGCATTGCCGGCGCACGCATCCGCATGTCGGTCCAGTACAGCACGTGCGCGGCCATGAGCGACGCCACGAGAAGTCCGCCCCAGAGCCAAGTCGAAGGCGTGGGGGCCCACGCTCGACACGCGAGCCGTGCTAAAAACAGGATCGCCAGCGTTAGTTCCACGCCATACCACGCGGCTACGGTCCAACGCGAAAGCCGGCCCACCGACGATTCATTCTCGGCAACCTGATGCGGCAGCGGCGACCAGAATCGGCCAAGCCGCACAAAGCAGGCGCGGACGAACGTGCCCGGTTCGGCGCGAATCGTCTGCCATGCCTCTGCATACGCCAACCGATCGGCTTGCAGCTCGTCCGCCGGCTTTCGGGCGTCCCACGCCGCGTTGAAGCGGTCGGCCCTCCAGACGCTCCCCCAAGGGGCCGAGCGAAGCCACTCATAAAACTCCGGGTTGTTGGCCAACAGCAGCGTGTAGCCTCCGTGGGTCGTCGTGACCACTGGCCGACCGAACTGCCACTGGTTGCGAATCGCCCAAGGACTGATGACGATCGCGGCGCCCAAAGCAAACGGTGCGAGACCATAGCCGACGGCGAACAGATGCCGATGGCATGGCCCTTCGGCTGCTCCGATGGCTGTCAATCGCCGGCGATTGGCAGCAGCGAGTGCAACCCCGGCGGCCACGGCCCAAAGCAGCAGCGACGGGCGACACAACGCGGCCAGTCCCAAGACGACTCCGGCCAGCGCGGCTCGCATGCCGACCGCTCGACCATCGGCGCGGCCGGCCCATGTCAGGGCCCAGAGACCGGCCGTGGTCAAGAAGGTTGCCAGCGTCTCGGTCATCAGTTGCGTCGACCACCGCAGAAGAATGGGATCGCAAGTCACCAGCAACGCGGCAAGGGCCGCCACGCGGCGGTCGCCCGTCCAAGAGCGGCCCAACCTCCACGCGAGGGCGACCGTGCCCAGGCCGAGCCCCAGGTGCAGAAGGCCGACCATCAGATGCTCGGGAAGTCCAGTAGCCATGCAGCCAGCCAGCAGCAGCGGGTACAGCGGGGGGCGGTAGGCCGTGGGCACACGCTCCCCCTGGCCATCTCGCAGGGGGCGTGGGGACGGGACATCGTTGCTGAATGTGCCGTGCCGCACCAGGTTGCTCGCCAATTGCCGATAGCCGTCCGTATCGAGGCGGAAGGCGTCACGCGTGGCGAGCAATGCCCCGCCCCGAACCACGAACGACAGAGCGAGAACCGCGAGCAGCGCAACGCGGAAACGCGGAGAGCACGGTGCGGAAGATGATGAATCAGGCATGGCCGTGGGAGTGGAACCGCCTCTGCGCCCCAACCGATCCGCTACTGTTGCAACGAATACAGGACAACGTTCAGCCCGATCCGCGCGGCGTCCTCGCGGACGTAACCCCGACACTCGAGTGAATTATGTTTCTCCAGGGCGCAGCTCAGGTCGAACGGCGAAAAAATCACGCCCCAGTGATCGCCGAACTTGATGCCTTCCAGCGCGGGCGGAACCTTGCGAATGGCGTCCCTCAGCGGTGCACCGGCCCCGGCGGCCTCGGGATCGCGACGCGAGACGACCCGCAGATCGGAACCGCCGTACCTCGTGCTCCACAGTGGATCGTCGGCCGGAATCGGCTCAAGCTTGCGGTCAGGGAAAATGGCCGCCATCTCCCGCCGGAACGAGTCGGTGAATGCGCGGCTCGCGCAGATCGAGTCGGCCATCAGCATGCCGCCGCGCTCGACGTACTGACGCAAGCGTGCTCGCTCCATGTCGGTCAAATGGAAGTTGGTCCGGCCGTGCATGAACGCCAGGTGATAGTCGAACAAGGCCTCGTCGGTCAGGTCGAGCGGCTCTTGACGGACCCGCGTGCGGATTTTCAGCTCTTTGGCCGCCGCATCCATCAGGTTGCCGACCGCCCGTGGCGCCGCGTTGCATCCGCCGGGATGCCGTAGCGTGGCCACGTAGAGCTTGCCCCGCTCAATACGATCGCCGGGCCGCCGCGACACGTTGACCTGGAAGTTCGCCTCCTTGGTCTTCAACTCGCGGTTCGTCGCGTAGGCGAGCACGTTGGCCCCAAGCCCCAGTCCGGCGTCGATCTGATCCTGCACCGTGCGGCTGTGGTTGTCCTCGCGGCCCGGCCGTGAGAGGTCCCAAAGGCAACTGAGGCCAGGCCGCGAGCCATCGAGCGGGACGTAAATCACGGTGGTCCGACAGCCCGACTCGATACCCCAAACCGGTCGCATCTGCCGGGCGTCAATCTTTTCATCGGCGTACCAGATCGGGTGTTCGGGTTCGAGAAGCCGCAATCGATACTCCGGTTCGGGAAAGACGAGCTGCATCAGCTCGCGGAAGCCTCGGTCAAAGCCGGCCTCGCCGCAGTAGCCCTCGGCGAACAAGAAGCCGCCGCGGTCCAAATAATCCCGAACCTTCTGCGCAAGCTCCCGTCGCTCGATGGCATTCTCTGGCAGGGGGCTGCGACTGCCGCAGTAGTAAAGCACGGGCGTTTGCAGCATGTCCTCGACGGTCGCCCGGCGAAGATCGACCACCTGCCAGGTCATGTCAAACCGCCATCGCGATTCGACGTGGCGCGTCAGGTTGGCCACATCGCTCCGGTGGCGATTCCAATCGTCATCCTCGCCGTGCTGGACTTTGCCCAGCAGCACGGGCCAGCGGCCTTTCGACAGGAACAGCAGCGCGAGGCTCGTTCCCACCAACGGCTCGCTCTCGCCCAAGCCGGCGCCGGCCCAGAAGCCTGACAGGCCATCTTGCTGGCGGATCAGCCAGTCGGCCCCTTCACGATACCAGTCCGCGCGCGCGACGCCGCCAGCTCGCGCAGGCAAGGGGATGAACCGCCGCGCGGTAAGTCGCCCCGCCCGCTCGAGCCCGTAAAGGTAATAGAGCGCCCAGGTCGCGCCGGCGACCGGGTTGTGGCTGACCGAAAAATGCTGGCCGAGCCACTGGATGCCGCGGTCGATGCGGGTTTCTTCGCCGGCCTGGTTGGCCCGACAGCAATCGATCCGATCTCCGACAACGCGGGCATCGCTCGCCTGAACGCGATCGGACGCGATCACCAGGGACGAGATGCCGGCGCAGGTCATGCTGCCCGTGCCAGGGGCGCCCCGTTTGTATCCCCACGAGCCATCGACATGCTGAAAATCCTCCCAATGCCGCTGAGCCAGTTTCCAAGTGCGGGCGCTGCTCGGCACGCCGCTCCGCTCGGCCTCGTAAAGGGCCAGCAGCGCAAACTGCGAGTTCGAGTTGTCGCCGTCGCCGAGACCCGGATAGGTCCACGCGCCCTTGTAGTCGCCGTCGGCGATCTGCGTGCTCTGCAACCACTTCACGTTGCGCTCGATCAGCGAGCGGTCGCGGGTGGGCGTCGCCCGGGCGAACACCATCGTCTGCAAGGCGACGACGTAGGTCCGCTCCAGCTTGATTTGACGCAGGTGCGCCAGCGACTTCTGCATCAATGGGTCGTCCGGCTCAACGCCGACGTTCAGCAGGGCCAACGTGCATAGGGCGCTGATTCCGCCGGGCATGCCGATCATGTCAGGCCAAGAGCCGTCCGCCCGCTGCTGCCGCTTCAGATAGCCGGCGCCGCGGTCGATGGCTTTTCGGACCTGTTCGGCGGTAACTTCCGCCCGCACAGCCCCTACAAACAGCCCGACCAGCACCGTGGCGAGCGCGGCGGCAGCCACCAAACGCTTCATGCGAGGACTCCCACCGTCGGACGACCGAAAACAATGGAACACAGGACCATAAGTATCTTAGATTTAAGAGGTTAACGCGGCAACTGGTCTCGACAACGGATCGGGCCGGTTTTGCCGAGCACCTGTAGAATGATACCATTGGTAACCGGGAGATGATTGACGATCCCGGATGAACCCCCACCGCCCTCTGACCTTCAAACCTCGATGCCCCCCGTGAAACCACGCAACCTCGGCGACGTGCTTCAAGAGTTCAGCCAGCACCGACGGCTGATGCAGGAAGAACTGCAGAAAGTGATTGTCGGCCAGGCGGACGTCATTGAACAGATGTTCGCCGCCATTTTCACGCGCGGCCACTGCTTGCTGGTGGGCGTGCCAGGCCTGGCGAAGACATTGCTGGTCAGCACGCTGGCCCGAATCCTCGATATCCAGTTCAAGCGCATTCAGTTCACGCCCGACCTGATGCCGTCCGACATCACCGGGACCAACGTCTTGGAAGAGGACGATCGCGGGCGACGCGACTTCCGTTTCGTCGAAGGGCCCGTGTTCACCAACATTCTGCTGGCGGACGAAATCAACCGAACGCCGCCGAAGACACAGGCCGCACTGCTTCAGGCGATGCAAGAGCGCGAGGTGACCGTTGGCCAGCAGACCTACTCGCTGCCCGACCCGTTCTTCACGATCGCCACGCAGAACCCGATCGAGCAGGAAGGGACCTATCCGCTGCCCGAAGCCCAGCTAGACCGCTTCATGTTCAACATCAAGGTCGATTATCCGTCGGCCGACGAAGAACAGCGCATCCTGGCCTCGACCACCCGCGGCGAGCGGCCCGAGGTCCGCAAGGTGCTCTCGGGCAAGGCCATTCTGAGCGTGCAAAACCTCGTGGGCAAGGTAGCCGTCAGCGAATACATCGTGCAGTATGTGTCGCGATTGATCCGAGCGACGCGACCCAAGGATCCCTCCGCGCCAAAGTTCATCCAGGAGCTGGTCGATTGGGGCGCCGGGCCCCGAGCGGGCCAATTCCTAATTCATGGCGGCAAGGCGATTGCGGCCATGGATGCCCGATTCTCGGTCTCCATCGAGGACGTGCAGAAGGTGGCGATCCCCGTCTTGCGTCACCGCGTCAGCACCAACTTCCAGGCCCAGGCCGAGGGCCTGACGAACGAGGACCTGATCGAGCGCCTGATCCGCGAAACGCCGCCGCCCGTGATACCGAAGTATGAGAAGTAGGGGGACGAAGAGCAGGACGCGGCCCCCCCTCGTTCCACATCACGCGATCCCTCACCCACATGTCCACCGTTGAAAAATATCTGAAGCCGGAAGTGATCCGCCAGATCAAGCGGTTGGACCTGCGCGCGCAGTTCATCGTGAAGGGATTTCTGCACGGTCTGCACGCCAGCCCGTTCCACGGGTTTTCGGTCGAGTTCAGCGAGCACCGCAAATACACGCATGGCGACGACCCGAAGGACATCGACTGGCTCGTTTACGCCAAGACGGACAAGTATTACGTCAAGAAGTTCGAGGCCGAGACGAACATCACCGGTTACCTGGTGATGGACCTGAGCCGTTCGATGGCGTACACCTATCGGCAGGAGATGACCAAGTTCGACTATTCGATCTGCCTGGCCGCCGCGCTATGCTACTTGATGATCAACCAGCAGGATCCGGTCGGACTGTTGACGTTTGACAACACGATTCGCCACAGCCTGCGGCCCAAGGCCACGCGAAGGCAGATCGGCGACGTGCTCTCGCTCCTGGCCAACCTGAAGCCGGCGGGCGAGACCGACATTGCCCGCAGCCTGATCCAGGTGGCGGCCATGCTGCGCCACGCCAGCCTCGTCATGGTCTTTTCGGACCTGTTGACCGATGCCGGCCCAGTGCTCCAGGCCCTGTATCGGCTGCGACACGGCGGGCACGACGTCATCCTGTTCCACGTCCTGGATGAAGCCGAGGTCGGCTTCCCGTTCAGCGGGATGGTCGAGTTGGAAGAGCCCGAGAGCCATGAGCGGCTCGCGCTCGATGCCGACGGTTTTCGCCGCTCCTACCTGGACGAAGTCGAATCGTTCCGCGAGCGTTATCGCCGCGAGTGTTTTCAGGCCGGCATCGACTATGTGCCGCTCGACACCAGCATGCATTTCGACCGCGCGCTGGGCGAGTATCTCATGCGAAGAAGCGAACGAGGGTAAGGCAAAACAGACACTGCAGACTGAAGAATGCACAATGAACGATGAGGAGCGATTCCGACTCGCTATTCAGCTTGCATTCTGCATTACGCGGCGTACCCAACTGGCGTCATGACTTTCCTTCACCTTTCACTATTGGCCGGGAGCGCCTTGATCGCGGTGCCGATCATTCTGCACTTGGTCATGCGCCGAAAACCGACGCGGCTGGAGTTTCCGGCGCTGCGGTTCATCCAGCGAAGGGCAGACGCCAACCGGCGGCGGCTCAAGCTGCGGCACCTGATCCTGCTGCTTCTGAGGGCGGCAATCATCGCATTGCTGGCCTTCGCACTGGCCCGACCGAGCATCCGATTTGGCGGGGCGTTGGGCAGCCAGGAGGCGCCCGTGGCCGCGGCGTTAATCTTCGACACGGCCCCGCGCATGGAATATCGCCATGAGAATCGGACGCGGATCGAGGCCGCGCGAGAGTTCGGCCTGTGGCTCATCCGGCAACTGCCCGAGCAGAGCGACATCGCCGTGCTCGATACGCGGTTGGGCGCGCCGGCCGCTTTTCAGCCGGACCGCGGCGCGGCCAAGGAGCGAATCACTAGGCTCGACAGCGTGGCCAATTCGCAACCGCTGCCGGCCGTGATCGAGGCCGCCGTGAAGATGCTGGAGGAAAACGACAAGAAGAACACGACGCCCAAACGGAAAGAAATCTACGTCTTCACTGATCTAAGCCGCGGAGCCTGGCCAGCGGAGCAGGCAGCGGCCATGCAGAAACGGCTCGACGCGATCAACGATTGCGGCGTCTACGTCGTGGATGTTGGTGTTCCCAACCCGACGGACTACGGCGTTGGCGAGGTGCGTCTTTCCGGCGAGGTCCTTTCGAACCGCGGCACGTTGGGGCTGGAGACGGCCGTCTCGTGCGTCGGCCCGGCCACGCGGCGAACCGTCGAGCTTTATGTCTTGGATGCCGACCGCAAGGCTCAAAAACGCGACGAGCAGACCTGCCAGGCAACGCCCGGCGAGCTGCGGCCAGTTGAGTTCCGCATCGGCAATCTCGGCCCCGGCACGCATCAAGGCTACCTGCGAATCGTTGGGCAGGATGGGCTGGCGGCCGACGATGCCCGCTACTTCACCGTCGAAGTGAAACCGGCATGGCGGCTTTTGGTCGCCGCCCCGAAGCCGGCCGAGAGCTACGCCCTGTTCTTAACCGAGGCCCTGGCCCCCGACATCTTCCGCAAGCGAGGCCAAGCCCGGTTCGATTGCGACATCTGCGAGTTGGGCGATCTGGCCAAGCGGCCGTTGGCCGACTACGCGGCCGTCTGCGTCTTGGACCCCACGCCGATCGAGCCGGCGACCTGGCGACGCCTGGCCGATTTCGCCGCCGAGGGGCATGGCGTCGCCGTGTTCCTCGGTCGCAACGCCACATCGGTCGCCTCGTTCAATGCGTCCGAAGCGCAGGAGTTGCTGCCCGGCAAGTTGTTGCGTCAGGCCCAGCGCCCCGACGGCGATCTGTGGCTCAGCCCTCGCGATTTTCAGCACCCGATTCTCACGTCATTCCGCGCCCACGCTGGCGCGGTGCCGTGGCAGAACTTTCCCGTGTTTCGCTACTGGGAGTTCGAGAGCCTGGCAACAGGCGTGAGCGTCGTGCTGCCGTACAGCGACGGTCGGCCGGCCTTGCTCGAACGGGCTGTCGGAGAAGGTCGGGCCCTGACGATGACGACACCCGTCTCGGATCGACCCAGCCAACACCCCTGGAATCTACTGCCGGTGGGCGAGGCTTGGCCATTTCTGATCTTGGCCAACCAAACGGCCGCGTATCTGGTCGGCAGCAGCAGTCAGCAGTTGAACTATGTGGCCGGCCAAACGGCCGTGCTGCAATTGGACGCCACGGCCCGACGCCGCAGCTTCCTGCTTTTCGCACCCGATGGGCTGAACTTCCCGATTCCGGCCGATCTAAATCGGCGTGAGCTGGCGATTACGGCGACCGATCGCGTTGGCAACTATCGGGTCGAGGCGGGAGGCTCCGGCGGCGTCAACCTCGGCTTCAGCGTCAATTACGCGCTGCCCGAGACACAACTGGACCGGCTCGCCGAACGCGAGTTGGCCGCCGTGTTCGGGCCATTCAAGTTTCGGATCGCTCGCACGCCTCAGGAGATTGACCGCGATGTGAGCCTCGGCCGCACGGGCCGCGAGTTGTATCCGCCCCTAATCGTCCTGGTGGCGTTGATCTTGGGTGCAGAAATGTTGATCGCAAACCGGTTTTATCGAGAGTAGTCGCCCCTCTCCGACTGGGGAGAGGGCCAGAATTCGGACATCGCGGCAGAAGTCTATCAAGCACACGTCGCACAGGCCACGACCAGCGAGCGTCATTCCACGAGCATGTTTCACCTCACGCTGAATCCCGTCTTCGACAGCTACCTGTTGGTGGCCGTTGTTGTGCTCGCACTGACGGGATTGCTCTGGTTCGGGCCCAGCCGGCAAAAAACACCCCGGCCTCATCGGCTCATGCTCGCCATGCTGAGGGCTGGCGTCATCGCGTTGTTGGCGATGGCCATGCTTCGGCCGACGTTGGTCTACACGCAGACGCACAAGCAAGCGGCGACCCTGCTGGTGTTGGCCGATCAGTCGCGCAGCATGTCGGTGCCGGACGCCATAGGCGGCAAGACCCGATGGCAGGCCCTGCGCGGCGCGCTCGGCGACGCGGCGAGCGAGCTCGAACGGCTTCGCCGCGACTTCGAACTGCGGGCCTACACCTTCGACTCCGAACTGCACGAGGTCGATGCCGAGGGCGGCAAAGTCCGGCTTCCTGAAAAGCCCACCGGCCAACAGACGGCCATCGGCGCGGCGATCAAGGACGCCCTGGACCGCGAGGCCGGCAAACGACTGCTGGGCGTCATCTTGCTGAGCGATGGGGCGCAGCGAGCTTACGCGCCGCGGGACCTTCCGCCGCAGTCGGCCGTCGCCCCGCTTCGGCATCTCGGCTATCGTTTGTATGCGTTCCCATTCGGCCAGTCACGCGGTTTGGGCGAGGCCCAGGACGTGGCCGTCAAGGATTTGGTCGTCAATCCGAGCGTTTTCGTAAAAAACGAGCTTTCGATCCACGGACAGGTTCGCGTGGACGGATACGTCAACGTGGCCATTCCCGTCCGTGTGCTGTTCGAGACCTCGCCCGGCAAAATGGAAGTCGTCGCCGAGCAGACGGTCCGGGCTACGGCCGACGGCCAAGTGACGCCGATCACACTCAGCTACGTTCCGCTTATTCCTGGTGAACACAAGCTCACGCTTCAGGCGGCCGAGCAGCCGGGTGAATTGGCAACGACCAACAACGAGCTGAGCACGTTCGTCAACGTGCTGAAGGGCGGACTCAATGTGCTTTATGTCGAGGGAACGCTGCGGGTCGAGGAAAAGTTTCTGCGCCGCGGCCTGGACAGTTCGCCGGATATCAAAGTCGATTACGTGCGGCTGGACCCGCGCGACCGACGAAGCCGCCCGGCGGACTTTGCCGATCGCTTCAAGCCAGGCAAGTACGATGTTTACATCCTCGGCGACGTGGACTCCACGGCCTTTACCGACGACGAACTGACGCGGCTGGCCGATTGCGTCAATCGCGGGGCTGGGCTCATCATGCTGGGCGGCTTCCAGACATTCGGGCCGGGCGGTTACATGAATTCGCCCCTGAGCAAGGTGCTGCCGGTCGGCATGGATCGTCTGGAACGCCAGCAGCCCGACGAGCCCGTTCGGACCGATCTGCACTGGCCCGGACCGCTTAAGATGCGCCCGACGGCGATCGGAACGCTGCACTTCGCACTTTCGTTGGCCGCCAACCGACGCAAGAACGAGGAGCTTTGGTCGAAGCTGCCGCCGCTGGAAGGGGCCAATCGGTTCCACAACCTGGCGCCGGCCGCCGTGGTGCTGGCCGATGCGGGCCCCGACAAGCCGCTGCTGGTCGCCCACAGTTTTGGCGACGGTCGCGTCATGGCCTTCGCCGCCGACTCGACGTGGCGTTGGTGGATGCGAGGCTACGACGCGGCGTTCAAGCGGTTTTGGCGGCAGATCGTTCTTTGGCTCGCCCGCAAGGATCAGTCGCGGGAAGGCGCCGTCTGGGTTCGCATGACGCAGCGGCGTTTCGCGCCGTTGGATCGGGTCGAGTTCTCGGTCGGAGCCACCGGGCCGACAGGCGAGCCGATCGCGGACGCCGACTACCAGGCCGAGGTCGTGCTGCCCGACGGCGTCCGGCAGCCACTCGCCTTGGTGCGTCAAGACGAGCAGATGGTTGGCTCGTTCCGCGACACGCAGGCGGCCGGCGATTACGCCATCGACGTGACGGCTACGCAGAAAGACCAGCCGCTGGGAACGGCCCGAGCCAGGTTTCTCGTCTTCCGTCAGGATCTCGAGTTGGACAACGCCTCGGCCGACGCCGCGACGATGGAGAGCCTGGCTGCGATGACGAACGGTCAGTGTCTGACGCCCGAAAAGGATTTGCCGGAACTCATACACAAGCTGGCGGCCGACACCAAGCAGCTCGAAGTGCAGCAAGAAACGAAAAAGAGCTTTTGGGACACCTGGTCGTTCTTCGTGACCCTGGTCGGTGTCCTGAGCTTCGAGTGGTATCTGCGGAAGCGGTGGGGCCTGGTTTAGCGACGTGTCTCGGCGGCACCCGCTTGGCGACGAGCCGATGTGCCCTTGCGGCTTTCAAGGGACGCGGCGCAATCGGGACGCCAAGCGTCGCGAGGCAACCCGGGCCTTAAACACCGGATTCTCTCGAACCTCGCGCGGTACGACGCGAACGGAACCAGCATCGCTGGCAGCCTCGCTTACCACTTCAGCCCAAACCGCTCGCCAGTCGACCGACCCAAGCCGCCCAGCAGCGGACCCGTGGGCTTCTGGTGCTTCTTCGAGGCCTTGGCCGGCTCGGGCATCTCGTCCTCGGGCTTCTTCGCCGATTCAGGCGGGGCCGAAAGCTCTTTCATCGAAAGGCTCATTCGTTGCGCCTCGGGGTCGATGGAAAGGACCATCACCTCGACCCGCTCGCCCTCCTTCACCACGTCGGAGCAGCGAAAGACTCGCTTGTGCGACAGCTCGGAGATATGGACAAGCCCTTCAATGCCCGGCTCGATTTCGACGAAGGCCCCGAAATCCATCAACTTGGTCACGACGCCCTGCACCACCGAGTTGGGCGGATATTTGTGCGAGGCAGAAGTCCAGGGGCTTTCCGTCAGGTCGCGGTACCCCAAGCTGATCTTGCCGGTCGCCGGGTCGATCTTGTCGATCCGCACCTTGACGGCCTGTCCCTCCTTGAGCACGTCGCTGGGATGTTTGACGCGGCCCCAAGCGATTTGGCTGACGTGAATGAGTCCGTCCGTGCCGCCGAGATCGACGAACGCGCCGAAATCCATCAGCTTTCGCACAATGCCGTCTCGGATCTGGCCGGGACGAAGCGATTCCAGAAGCTGCTGTTTGGCCTGCTCCCGTTCGCGTTCCAGGACAGCCCTGCGGCTAAGCACCAGGTTACGGCGGTCGGGGTCGGCCTCGGTGATGACGCACGTAAGCCGCTGGTCGACGAACTGGGCCAAATCCTCGACGCGATACAGGGCGATCTGGCTGACAGGGATGAAGCCGCGGATGTGGTTCACTTCACATTCGAGCCCGCCGGCATTGTGGCCCGTCACGCGGACTTCGACCAGCGCGCCCTCGATCAGGTCGGACCAATCGTCCACCTGGACGGCCCGGTTGGGCACCGACAACTCGTAAAGCCCATCCTCTGGGTTGAGCTTTTGCACCATCACTTGGATCGTCGCGCCAACCTGAGGTGGGACGTCGAACTGCCGCAGCGATGCGACGCCCTGCTGGCGATTGGCGAACTCGACGAACACGTCGTCACGACGCACGGCGATCACGCGGCCGCTCTGCAACGAGTCTTGCTCGAACGGCTCTTGATCCTGACGGGACTCGCCGAGCAGCTCGTCCATCGACGCACCTTCCATCGCAAGACGCAGTTCATCCTCCATCTCGGCGGTCAGTTGGTCCCGAACGCTGGGCTTCGACAGGACGGTCGTCGTGTTGGCAACCGCCGCGGCCAGTTGCGACATCAACTCCTGCGTTGGCAGAGACGACTCCGTATCGAGCGTCGACGAAACGGTCACCGACGTAGGATTCTCCGGCATCGCGACCACGGGCTTTGGCTCCGAGGCCGCCACGGCCGGCCGAGATGCCTGGTCTTCGGTCTTCGGCCCGTGCCCTCGCTCGGTCTTCGAGCGGCCGCGTTTCTTCGACTCCTTGGCCGATTCGGCGACCGGCGCCCAATCGTGGCGCGGGCGCACCCGATAGGCAGCCGGATCGCGCTGCGAACCGATCAGGATTCGGCGGTGTGTCGCCTCGGCGCCCACATCGGTCGGCTGTTCCACGGGTGCGGACTCCGTGGGACAAGGTTGAGAATTGGCGGTCTGACCCTCGATCGGGCCATCGGCCGCGTCGATCGGACGAACTGAGTCGCTCGGATGGTTGGGTGTCAAGCGCTTTCCTCGATACGCTCTGAGGCAGGACGTTGTGCGGTAATCGCGACCTGTATTCTAGCAGACGCTTTGCGGAGATTCCAAGTGCCATTGCGAAAGGCTTTGGCTACTCAGACGGCCTTTTTGGGGGGAAGCCGAACGCGCATCCCGCTCATAAATGAGTCTTTGCCAAGCGAGGACGCGGCCGCCTCGGAAACCTGGCCTTGGCGGTCGAACGGGGCAACCAGGGCAACAGGGCCACTGGCCTTGGGCAGCGGAACCGTGATTGGTTCGAGCGTTTCGCTTTCACGTTGGGAGCAGGCCTGTCGATTTCAGCTAACGGACAGCAACTGGTCTTCGTGCTCGGCGTCGGAAGTCTCTTCTTCGAAGATGCCGACGGAGCCCTGGGCGTGGGCCGCCACCGCGTTGAATGCATCGGCGAACTCTCGCCACAAGTCCTTGCCGCGGAACTCGATTGGCTCGGTGTATTCGCCCCGGCCCAACTGCCGCATCACCCGCTGAAGCCGCAGCATCGGACCCACAAACCGATTGCTGAACCGAATGATGTCCACCAACAGGAGCGGCAACAACAGGAGCAAGACCAACACGGCCGGACCATAGAAAGGCCACATGTCGACTAGCCGCGAAGAGAAGCTGCCCGGGCAAAGACCTCCCCCCCAAGCAACCGTCATCAGAACGACACCGACAACGCCCAACAACCAGTAGGCGGTGATTCGGAACACCAGCGCTCCCTGGGTCCTGGAATCGACGTACCAGCGCTTTCGTAGTCGTTTGAAGTCGGACATGGCGCGATGCCTCCGCTCTGAGCCAGCTTTCGGGGCCCTCCCTATCTAAAGATACGTTACAGGCGGACCCTTGGCGGCGGTTGCGGGCCGGGCCTCTTGGCCGACGGCGGAACGCTTGGCTGCGCAAAGAGTTGCACTCTCCGGGCGGGGCCAGAGCGATCAGCGTTTCAGCTTGTTGGCTGCCGGTGTCACTTGCAGAATGTTGGGCGTCACGTCGTCGCCAACGTTTCTTTGGACCCAACGAATGCCGCCAAGCAACACCTGCTGAAACGTCGGGTTCGTCCAGACGTCCTCGCGATGGCCCATCGAAGTGTAGAAGACGCGGCCCTTCTGGTGCATCCGGGCCCAGGTGGCCGGATAGGGCGGCCGCCGGTAGGTCGCGTCGTGCATGGCGGCGGTCTCTTGGACAAGCAGCACGTGCGTGTCGGACGCAAACTTCCAGAAGGCGTACCATTCCTCCAGCATCGCAAAACCGTCGCCGAGGTTGTTCATGCCGGGAAACTTCGGATCGACCGACCGCATCGTCGCCTTTTGCTGCGATTCGTGCGTGAGGAATTCGCCGCCGAGCATGGCAATGAAAGGATCGACCGCTGTGCCTGGCTGGCGGAAGGTGTCGGCGGCGGCGTGGATCCCAACGAAGCCTTTGCCGGCCGCAATGGCCGACAATAGCCGCTTCTTCCCTTCGACCGACATCGGCTTTCCGGGCTGCGGCTGCTCGGTCTTGCCGGTCAAATTGCCGGACGTGTAGAAGATGATGGCGTCAAACTGGTTGAGATCGCCGTCGAAAATCGCGCCGTCCTGGCTGCAGACCACGTCGATGTCGTTCTTCGCGCCGAGCTCGACGAGGATTTTTTCGGAGTAAGCCAGCGGCTTGCCCTGGCGATTGACCACCGAATGCACGAAGCCGGCGGAACGCGTGAAGTAGAGCACTTTTTGCCGCTTTTCTGGTTCGGCCACCGCCCAACGCAGCGGCAACGCGGAAAGACCCAAGGCGGCCGCTCCGGTCCTCAACAGCATTTCACGACGCTTCATGATCGATGTCTCCTCGGCGAATGAGGGAGGGCGAAAATCGGCAAGATCGCTCGCATTGTAGTCAGCCAGGCGGCGGCTGCCAAGCTTGCTGCTGGCGGAACGACAAATGCCAAGAACGGCGGCCACAGCCAGTGGACCGTGCGGATTGCCACGAGCTTTTCGCAAAAATCAGACGGAGGGCTGAACGGCCATCCGGGCAAGAAGCTGCCGCCGCCAATAGTCGTACTGCGGCTCGCCCTTGCGGAACGTGAAGACAGCGTCGGGCAACCGCCGGCCCTGGCGATTGCACGAATGGACACGAACCAAAACGACGCCATTGCTGGCGCCTTCGACATCCCAGGATTGGAGTTGCGTGGTCGTGTGCACGGGCGGGTCTTCGTTGAGTTCGCGGGATTGTGCCCGAAAGCGTTAAGGAATTCTAGCCCAATTCTGCCGCTTCGAGCTGCAAAAGTCGACGTTTCATCGCAATTCCGCCTGGAGCGGAGAATCGCCCGAGTGCGCCGCCAGAACACACCACCCGATGGCAGGGCGTCAGCAGTGGCGTACGGTTCGCGGCCATGCAGTTCCCAACGGCTCTTGCGGCCCTCGGAAACCCGGCTTGCGCTGCCAACGCCGCGTAGGTCATGGTGCGGCCGTAGGGGATGCGCCGACATTGATCCAGCACGCGCCGGGCAAACTCACCGACCGGGCCCGTTTCGACTGGAATATCGCTCAGGGAATCGGGCTTCCCGGCCGCAAACGCCTGGAGCCGTTCCACGACCGATCGCAAGCCACGCGGCCGCTTGTCGCTCACAGGCCCCTCGCTCCCAAGGGCCTCCGCGGCCGCTGCGGCGGACAGATGCCCGAACGTCAAACGCCGAACTGTCTCGCCGACGGCGACCAACGCCATCCAGCCCAAGTTGCTCGGGAAAACAACGAGGCGATCGGCAAGCACTGGCGGGCGACTGGCGGTTGGCATAGGATAAATGCTGCACGTTTTGGGGGTAAGTGCGCCGGGGTTGCCAGGGGACATTCGATATGAACGGCTACGCTTCATTGTGCGACGACTTTTACGTCAACATGAACCTCGGCACCGAGATGGAGTTGCCTGCCAACCGCGAGACAGTGCTCCATTTCTTTGAACGCGTCCAAAAAACGTATCCGACGATGCGAAACTTCTACTGTCGGGAGCGCGGCGACTTCATCCTCGAAGAAGACAAAGACCAAGGCAGCTACCGTTGGTGTACGATCGAGCCGAGGCGGGTATGCTCCGGGCAGGTCAACCCGGAAAGCATCGACGGCGCGATGGAGCAGCACAAGCTGGTCCTGGAGCTGGCCCCCTATACGCTCTCTGTGAGTCCGTTGGACTGCGAAGCCCTCGACCTCCTCTTCGGATTCGATTTTACCTATCGAGGCAACCACAATCAACTGATGGCCGAAGTATTGGGCGTAAGTCCCGCCATGGAACCCATGATGGGAATGCCCGGCGCCACGGTCATCAACTACGAGCCGTCGCTGACAATGGCCGTGGACGCCGACTGCCGGCTGCAACTGCGGATTAGCGTCGAAACCCGGACGAACGCCTACCAGGTTCGGATGGGTGACTATCCCGAGGAGCAGTTGAGCGTGTTTGTCACGGCCCGCCAATATGGCAGTTTGGGGCCCGACAAGACGTTCGTGGAAACGGTTGACCGGCTCCGACAGGTCTGTCACGAGGCGATCGACGGCCACGTCATCGAGCACATCCTGCAGCCGCTTGCCCGAGCCATTTCGCTCCGTTAGGCGAATTCACGGCAAAAAGGCGGTCGCCCGCCGGGGGCCGCAAAGCTGGCCACGATGCCCCCGCCACGGAAGCGGAACGCGAACCGCCCACCACACTTTGCTCTGCCGAGGGGAATTTCCCTCCAGCCCACAATGCAGCCAAGGGACGGCCAAACGCCTTCCCCCCGCGAGGCCACAGGCCGTTTGACACGCCATCAGGCTCCTGTACAATGGAAGTCGTGGGCGCTGTCGTCTTGCCCAAATGGAGAATATACATGGGTTTCGGTTCGCCAATTCACTGGCTGATTATCGGGGCGATCTTGTTGCTGTTCTTCGGCAATCGGCTGCCGAGCGTGATGCGATCGCTCGGCCAGGGCGTTGTCGAGTTCAAAAAGGGGCTCGCGGGCATCGAGGACGACATCAAGTCGGCCGGCAAGATCGAAGAGCAGCCCGCTAAGCCGCAGCCGACCGAAGCAAAGACGGGTGAGAGCGAGCCGGTGCAAAGGTAGTTGCAATGGGCTCGGTCTTTGCCTTCCTCGACAACCCGGCGATGCTGCTGATTCTGGGGGCCGCGGCCGTCTTGCTCTTCGGCGAGCGATTGCCCGAAGTGGCACGCAACTTCGGTCGGGGCTTCATGGAATTCAAAAAAGGCGTCCACGGCATCCAACAAGAGATCCGGGGCGCCATTGAATCGGCTCCCGTCTCGACCGACAATTCCTCCACAGCCTCGTCGCGCCCGGCACACTGCGAAGCCAACGCCGAGGACCACGAAGAGGCCACGGCTCCAAAGTTTGAGCCGCCCCCGTCCGCTTGAGCCGGCGTCCCGCATTGCCTGCCTGCAAAACACAGTCTTGCCCGGTCTTGATCTGCGCGGACAGATAGTTTATGCTTATTAATAATATAGCAGGGTGAAGTGGATATCCTTGCGAGTGACGCGCGGGCTGCCTTTTCGAGGCGCCGCGTCTTTGGCCAAGCGAAACCCGATGCACCAAGACGACGTTCTGCAAGACGATGCGGCGAACGTTGCCCAACTCCTGCCGCGACTGATGCGGCAGCTCAACGCCGGGCTGCACGATCCGGTCGTCCAGCTCCCGCTGGCCCAGCTTCGCGTGTTGCGCGTGTTGCGAGGCGGGGCCATGCCCATGTCGGCCGTTGGGCGAGAGCTGCATGCGTCCTTGAGCGCCATGACTCAGCTAGCGGACCGCCTCGAGCGGGCGAGGCTGGTCACACGAGTTCCTCGCGGCGATGACCGTCGCGTCCGGTGTCTCCAGTTGACCGAACGCGGCGAGCGCATGATGGCGTTGCACGACGAAGCTCGGGTGAAGATCATCGCCAAGGTGCTTGGCAGCCTGACGCCCACCGAGCGGCGGCAGGTGACCTCCGCGCTCGAAACGTTTGTCGAGGCGGCTGCGGCGAGCAACGATCTGAGCAATGCGGTCCGACGCCGGGCCGCATCGAACATTTTTGCGTAGGGGCAAACGATGAGACCGATTCTTGCGGTGTTGGCAGCGATCGCCATCCTTGGCGTCGGCGCGGCCTACTTCACGACCAACTTTCTTAGCGCGGAACCGCCCATCAGCTTCCGCACGGCGACCGTCAAGAAGGACACTCTGTTGGTGACAATCGGCGCCACCGGCACGGCCGAGCCGGAAGACCTGATCAACGTTGGCGCACAGGTGGCCGGCCGCATCGAGGCGTTCGGCCGCGATCCGCACGATCCATCAAAGCAAATCGATTATTGCACTCAAGTCGAGGAAAACACGATCCTCGCCCGAATCGATCCGATGATGTACAAGGCCCAGTACAACGCGGCGGTCGCGACGCTCGCCCGCGCCAAGGCCGACCTGGTCCAACTGAAAGCCAAATTGAATCAGACGGAGCGCGAGTGGGCGCGGGCCGAGTCGCTGCGGCCGACGAAGGCCATCGCCGACACCGATTACGATTTGGCCAAGGCCAACTATCTGACGGCGCGTGCGAACGTGGACGTTGGCCTGGCTGCCATTCAGCAGAGCGAGGCCTCGCTGGAAATCGCGAAAATCAACCTCGACTACACGATCATCCGGTCGCCCGTGCGAGGCGTCATCATCGCTCGCCGTGTGAATGTGGGGCAAACCGTCGTCGCCGCCTTGAACGCGCCAAGCCTCTTTCTGCTGGCCAAGGACCTGCGTCGCATGCAGATCTGGGCGTCCGTGAACGAGGCCGATATCGGCCGCATTCACCCGGGCCAGCCCGTGCGTTTCACCTTGGCCACCTACCCTGGCGAGACGTTTGATGGCCGCGTAGTTCAGATTCGCCTGAACGCTCAAAGCACGCAAAACGTGGTGACGTACACGGTCGTCGTCTCGACCGATAACCCAGCGTCTCCCGAGTACCCTTACGGCAAGCTGCTTCCCTACATGACGACGGATGTTCGATTCGAGGTCGAGCGGCGTCCCGATGTCCTCGTGGTTCCGAATGCGGCCCTGCGTTGGAAGCCGCAGTCCTCACAAATCGCGCCGGACCAACATTCCAGCGACGTTCCGCGGCAGCCCCAGGGCGTCGCGACAACCGTGACTGGCCAGAGCCGGTCGGAGGTGGGCCGCCCCGGGCACGTGTGGCTCAAACAGGGCGCGTTGGTCCGCGCGCTTCCGGTGCGCGTCGGCAAGACGGACGGCTCGGTCACCGAGGTCTCCGGCGAAGGGCTCCACGGGGGACTCGAAGTGGTGATCGGCGCCAGCCGCGACGCCTCGGCCTCCGATTCCGAGACGAAAAATCCCTTTGTTCCGCAGATTCGCCGAAGCAACGCCGCAAAACCCAAATCGTAGCTACGACGCCCGCCGCAAGCGAGAATGACGACGCCCGAGTAGCCTCTTGGCAACGCTGACATGGAACTCATTCGGCTCGTAGACCTGCACAAAACGTATCACCTCGGCGAGGTCGATGTCCCGGTCTTGCGCGGTGTGTCGTTGGTCATCAACCAGGGCGAGATGGTCGCCCTGATGGGCGCGTCCGGCTCGGGCAAGACGACGCTGATGAACATCCTGGGCTGTCTCGACCGGCCGAGCTCGGGCGAGTACTGGTTCGACGGCCAGGAAATGAGCCGCCTGTCACCCGACCAACGCGCCATGGTGCGGACCGAGAAGATCGGGTTCGTTTTCCAAAGCTTCAATTTGCTGCCGAGGACGACCGCGGTTCACAACGTGGTGATGCCGCTGGATTATTCGCCCAACCGGCCCGCATCCAAACAGGCCCGGCAATCGGCCACCAGCCTGCTGGAGCGTGTGGGCCTGGGTGAGCGCATTCACCATGAGCCGTCCCAGATGTCGGGCGGCCAGCAGCAGCGTGTCGCCATCGCCCGGTCGCTGATCAATCGCCCATCGTTGATTCTGGCCGACGAGCCAACCGGTAATCTCGACTCGCACACGAGCGTCGAGATCTTGCGGATGTTCCAGCAACTCAACGCCGAAGGGATCACCGTCGTGCTGGTCACGCACGACCCGGACGTGGCGGCCTATGCCACGCGCACGATCCACGTTCGCGACGGGCAGGTCGCCACGGATGACACGACGGCATCGGCCGCTTTGCACGCCAGGAGGCCCGAGCCAATGGGCGACGCAACGACCATTGACGCGGCCGACTCGTCCGAGCCGCAGCCGCCCGTCGTCGAGATGCCTGCCTCGGCGCCGCGGACGCTTGCGTCGTTCATGCCTCGCACGTTCATCACGGCGATGAACGCCTTGCGTCGAAACAAAATGCGATCGACCCTGAGCGCGTTGGGGGTCATCATCGCCGTGGGCGCGGTGATTGCAATGATGGAGATCGGGCAGGGCTCGAAAGCCGCCATGCAGCGGAGCATCGCCAGCATGGGCGCGAACACCCTGATGATTGAATCGGGCGCCGCATCGAGCGGCGGCATCAGCTTCGGGGCGGGCACCGTGATGACGCTGACGCCACAGGACGCCGAGGAAATCGCCAAGCAGTGCCCGGCCGTCAGCTACGTCTCGCCATTGGTCCGCGCCAGGGCGCAAATCGTCTACGGCAGCCGAAACTGGGTCCCCACGTTCATCAACGGAGTTGCTCCGGAGTACCTCAAGGTCCAGGAGTGGGAGGACTTCGACGAGGGCGAAATGTTCACCGACGCCGACGTACGAAACGCCAACAAGGTCTGCGTCATCGGCACAACCATCAAGCGTCAACTGTTCCAGGACGAGTCGCCGCTGGGCGAGGAAATCCGCATCAAGAATGTCTCGTTCCGCATCATTGGCGTGTTGAGCAAAAAGGGGGCCAACATGATGGGAATGGATCAGGACGACGTGGTGATGGCCCCCTGGACGACGATCAAATACCGGATCAGCGGCACGACGCTCACCAACACGAATCAGAGCGCCGCGAGCGCCACTTCCACAACCGATGCCGTGAACACGCTGGATGATCTCTATCCCGGCGCCACGGCGCTTTATCCAGAGCTTTCGACGACCGAGGCGGCCGACACGCCGCAGCCGATCCGATTTGCCAACATCGATCACATTTCATGCAAAGCAGCCTCGACCGAGGAGATCCCCCAGGCGATTGAGGAAATCACGGCCCTGCTTCACGAGCGACACCGGATCAAAGACGACCAGCCCGACGACTTCAGCATCCGTGACATGAGCGAAATCAACAAAGCGCTCGGCTCGACCACGCAACTGATGAGCGTGCTACTGCTGGCCGTGGCCATGATCTCGCTGGTCGTCGGCGGCGTCGGCATCATGAACATCATGCTCGTCTCGGTCACCGAGCGGACACGCGAGATCGGGCTCCGCATGGCGGTCGGCGCACGCAGCCACCACATTCTGCGACAGTTCCTTGTCGAGGCCATCGTCCTGTGCATGGTCGGCGGGGCACTGGGCATCCTCTGGGGACGCGGAATGTCGGTGCTCGTTCGCGTCTACCTGCACTGGCCCACCCAGATTTCGCTGCCGGCGATCATCGCGGCCGTGGGCGTGTCTGTCGGCGTCGGCGTCGTCTTCGGCTTCTATCCGGCCTGGAAGGCGTCGCGACTCGACCCGATCGAAGCGCTGCGATACGAGTGAGCGGGTCGGTGTGTCGGACGCCTGCCACACAGCAAACGTTCCTCAGCGCACAGCCGCCCATCAAGTCCGACGGCGTTCGACCGCCGGACCAAGAAATGCAAAAGCCGGACTTTACCGTCGCTTCTTCGGCGCAGCGAGAAAGAACCGCCTCCTCGCCAAAGTGGCCGCGTTACATCTCGATCTTGCCGATCCGGACGCGGGTGTAGAGCTGACGGTGTCCCGTCTTGCGGCGATAATTCTTGCGACGCCGGGCCTTCTGGATCACGAGCTTGGGGCCCGACACGACCGATAGCACTTCGGCCGAGACGCTGGCGCCTTCGACCAAGGGCTGTCCCACCTTGAGCTGATCGTCGGTTTGGCAGGCCAAAACCCGGTCAAACTTGATCTGGTCGCCGGCCGACAAATCACGGTAATCGATATCCAGCTCTTGGCCTTCTTCGACTCGAAACTGGCGTCCACCTTCGGAGATGATTGCGTACATGGGACAGACCTACGTGCTTACCTCGTCCTATTGGCAAACCACTAAGTTTACAGATAGTGGCCCGGCGGTTCAAGGGCATCGCACGGGAACCGTTGCCCAAAAATACTTTCCACAGAGTGGCTACACACTCCCCGAAAGAACCCCGAGATCCTTCAATGCGTTCAAGAAGAACTGAAACGCGATGGCTGCCAGCAGAAGCCCCATCAGCCGGGTGGCGATCTTCATGGCGATTGGGCTGACCAATCGGGCCCCGTGAGCGGACAAACGCAGGACCAGAAAGCTCGTCAGGCAGGCCGCAAGGATACCGCCGTTGAGCGCTGCCTCCTGGGCGAAGGTCTCAGCCTTGCTGTGCAGGAGAATCGTGGTGGAGATCGCGCCGGGGCCGGCCAACATAGGCACGGCCAGCGGTGTGATGGCGACGTCCTCTTTGGCCGTGCCGGCGTCGGTTTCCTCGGCCGTCTCGTGAACGGTCGAACGCTGCGCGTGCAGCATGTCGAGCGCAATCAACATCAGCACCACGCTGCCGGCCATCTGGAATGCCGGCATGCCGATGTCCAGAAACTGGAACACCGACTTGCCCACCAGACCGAAACCGACCAGCACACAGGCCGCAATGATGCAGGCCAACCGGGCCGTGCGGATGCGCTCGGCCGGCGTGTTGTTGGGCGTCATGGCCAAGAACACCGGCACCAATCCCAACGGGTCGATGATCACGAACAACGAGCTGTACGCCAGCAATGTAAACTCAAACCAACCCATGCAAATGCTCTGAGTCCAATGGCCCGAGGGCCGGTGTCTGTTCCTGTCACGTTTGCGCGTCGTGGCCCCTCGCAGCCACGCTGGCCACGACGCCCGCAAATGCCGGGCTGCTCGCCGCGGCTCGATTGCTCAGCGCCGCGGTAAACACGGATGACCAAGGTGGCCGCGACGCCCAGCAGTTCGACTGCGTCGGACCGTTTAGGGAAACTTCACTTCCCGGTCTTCACTGTCGCGGCACTGGATCACCAGATGCTCTGGCGCGACGTCTTCGACGCCGATGATTTGCAGCGACATCTTGCCGTCCTCTTCCAAACGAGCCAATTCGTGCCGCTTTCGATTGTTGAGGTAGTCGGCCACGGGCTCGGCCACAGTGATCGTAACGCGGCTGATGTTCTCACGCTGGCTAGCCAGGATCAGCAAGCGGACAACGTCGATGGCCATGCTTTCGGCCGTCTTCACGACGCCAACCCCGCTGCACGCCGGGCACTCCATGTACGCACTTCGCTTCGGATTGGTGCGAATGCGTTGCCGAGTCATCTCGATCAGGCCGAAAGGGCTCGTGCGGAGGATTTTCGTCCGTGCTCGGTCTCGCTTCATAGCATCGCGCAACGACCGTTCGACGCCGCGGCGGTGTTTGTCCTTCCGCATATCGATGAAGTCATTCACGATGACGCCGCCCAGGTCGCGGAGCCGCAGTTGCCGGGCAATTTCCTTGGCTGCCAGAATATTCATCTGGTAGGCCGTTTCCTCGGCCGAATCATCGGTGCGAAAGCTGCCGCTGTTGACATCGATCGCCACCAGGGCTTCGGTCTGGTCGATCACCAGCGAGCCGCCCGAGCGGAGCGGCACCCGGCGACGGTGAATCTTGGCGATTTCCTCGTCGAGATTGTACTTGCAGAACAGGGGTTCCTTGCCCTCGTAATGCTGGAGATGGTGCACGTAGCGAGGCATCACCAGTTGCAAGAATTCCTTGGCCCGGTCGTACGCGGCCGGCTCGTCAATGTAAATGGCGTCGACCTCGGGCGTGAAGATGTCGCGAATGGTCCGGATGATCATGTCGCTCTCTTCGTAGATGCCGCAGGGCGCCGGCGTGCGTTTGATGCGCCGAGCGATCACCTTCCAAAGTCGCAACAGGTACGCCATGTCGCGCGACAATTCGCGCCGCGTGCGGTCGGCGCCGGCCGTGCGGACAATGAATCCCACGCCCTTCGGCGGATTCATCTCGATCATGATGTCGCGCAGCCGACGGCGAGTGGTCTCGTCCTCGATCTTTCGGGACACGCCGATCCGCCCGAGGGCCGGCATCAGAACCAGATAGCGGCCCGGGATGCTGATGTATGTCGAAAGCGTCGGCCCCTTGGTTCCGATCCCTTCCTTGATGACCTGCACCAGCACTTCATCGCCACGGCGCAGGATGTCTTGAATGGGCGGCTTGATGCGTGGGCGGGCGCAAAAGCGATGATTGCGAGGTCGGCCGCCCTCTTCGTCAGCCACTTCCTCGAACTCATCGTCGCCGGCCGCATCGTCCGTGCGACGCGGTGGACGCCGAGGAGCGGACGAAGCCATCGCCTTGGCCGGATCCAGCCCGCCTTGGCGAAAATATTGCGGCTCCAGATCGCTGACGTGCAAGAACCCGTTGCGTCCAACACCAAAGTCGACGAACGCCGCCTGGATGCTCGGCTCCAGGTTGACAACCACCCCTTTGTAGATATTTCCGACGTAATTGTCTTGGCCCGCGCGTTCGACGTAGAGCTCTTCGAGCACTCCGTCCTCAACGATCGCAATGCGGCATTCCTCCGGCTGCGCGACGTTGATCAACATTTCCTGTTTCATTTCGTGACTTTCTTGTTCGGCAATCCGGACGAGTACGGACTCGTGGAAGAATCGGCATCGTGAGGAGAGCGCTCATGCGGCAATCTCCAGGACGGTGCGGCGCAGCCTGGCGCCATGTTGCTCGATGTCGGCCAGGCCCAAAGCCCCCAGCACATCGCGCACACCGGCGCTGGTGTCGCCGTCCAAGCGAAGTCGCATTGCCAGCACACCCTCTTGCCACGTCAGTTCCAAGATGAACGGGCGCAGATCGATCGGGCGATGCCCGCGGGCACGCTCGATCGGACAGGAGGAGGACGCCAGCAGACGCTCGATTCGCTCTCCGAGACCGGCTTGCTCCGACGCGGGAATCGACGCCTCGTAGGAGGCGCTGCGGAGGCGAACCTTCTTGGCGCCCTCGGGCAGCACTTCGGCCGAATGGAACGTCAACCCCGGCGGGGCCTGCGGCGCCAATCGCCGCATCAGTTCCTCGGCAGTGGCCGGCTGAGCCAGCTCCACCTCCATCACTTCGTCGACGCCCTCGATGCCGACGGCCAAGGCGGAAGGGAACGTCATCCGTGGTTTCGGATGGAACCCTTCGCTGAAGCTCAAGGCCAACTCGGCGCGGCGAAACAGCCGCTCCAGACACCGCATCAGGTCGCGATGCCCGATCAGCCGCAGGTCTCCCTGCTTGGCAAACCGAATGCGTACTCGTAATCGAACCATCAATCCGACTTTCCCCGCCACTGCCGTTGTCGGCGGGGAACCCAAAAAATAACGGATGTTTCCTTCTCGTGCAGCCGGCGTTGCGCCGTCACTGCTCGGGGCCCCCGTACCGGCGGCCGCTAGACACTCACTCACTAATCTCTCGAACGTATTTCTTCACTTCTTCCTTGAGGTAGTTTTTCACATCGCGAGCGTTTTCCATCCCCATGACCCGCTGGGCCACCGCTTCGCATTCCGGAATTGCCACGCTGCGGCAAATGCTTTTCACTTCGGGAATCGCGCTGGGTGTCAGGCTGAACTGCCGCAAGCCCATCCCCAGAAGCAGCATCGTGTACAGCGGGCTGCCGCTCATTTGGCCGCACATGCTAATCGGCAACTGTTTCTGGCCGGCCGCTTTAATCGACATGTCGATGAGCCGCAACACGGCCGGATCCGCCGGGTTGTACAGCCCCACGACGTCCTTGTTGCTCCGATCGACGGCCAACGTGTACTGAACCAGATCGTTGGTGCCGATGCTGAGAAAATCGACCTCCTCGACGAAACGGTCAATCATCATTACGGCGGCCGGCGTTTCGACCATCATGCCCACGGGCACCTTGCGGTCGAACGGAATGTTGTGCTCTTGCAGATCCTCCATGACATCCGTCATCGCCATTTTGGCCTGCCGCAACTCCATCAGCGTGGAGACCAGCGGGAACATGATGCGAATCTTGCCCAGCGGCGTCGCTCGCAGGATGGCCCGCAACTGCGTGCGGAACAACGGCAGATTGCGGAGCGCCAAGCGAATACTTCGCAAGCCAAGACACGGATTGCGTTCATCCTCCATCTGGGCCATGTTTGGCATCTTGTCGGCGCCCAGATCGAAAGTGCGGATCACCACCGGCTTCTGCTCCATCGCTTGCACGACACGGCAGTAGGCCTGGTAATGGACTTCCTCGGTGGGCTCGCTGTCGGCGCCGAGATAAAGGAACTCGGTGCGATAGAGCCCGACGCCGTCGGCCCCGCGGTCCAGACAATGATCGACTTCATAGGGGAACTCGATGTTGCCTAGCAGTTGGATGCGAACGCCGTCGCGGGTCTCGGCCGGCAGATTGCGGAGCGGTTCGAGCTTGCTGGCCTGGATGCGAAGCTCTTCGGCCTCGCGCCGGTAACGACTAAGCGTTTCTTCGTCGGGCTGGAGAATGACCAGGCCTTTGTCGCCGTCGATGATAGTCAGCTCGCCACCGGAGACCTCGGTCAGGAAGGCCCCGGTGCCGACGACAGCCGGAATCTCGAGCGCCTCGGCGACAATGGCCGTGTGGCTGCCCGGGCCGCCCATTTCGGTCACAAAGCCGCGAACAAAACGCCGGTCGAGATTGGCCGTCTCGCTGGGCGTCAGGTTGTGCGCCAAGATCAGGACGGGCGAGGTCAAATGGGCAATCCCCTCGCGGCGACGGCCCAACAGGTGACGCAGCAACCGCTTCTCGATGTCGAAGATGTCGTTGGCGCGCTCGGCCAGATACGAACTTTCCAGACGCTGGAACACCTGGGCGTAGCGGCGCAACACGCGGCTCACGGCGTACTCCGGCGAGTAGTGCCGCTGGCGGATCATTTCCTCGACTTCGCTGCGGAGCTTGGCGTCCTGCAGCATCTGCAAGTGGGCTTCAAAAATGCCGCCATACTTCTCGCCCAACTCGGCGGCAACCGTTTCGCGGTGGTGCGCGATCTCGGTCGCAGCGGCCGAAACGGCCTTTTCGAGCCGTTCAAGCTCATCGACGACCGCATCGCGCGCAACGAACCGCCGGGGGATGCGAAATCCCTCGTTGTCCATCACCAACGCCTCGCCGATGGCCACACCGGGCGAGACGGCTATTCCTTGCAGTTTTCTCATCGATGTAATTTTACACGGCCAACGAGCGACGATATGAGCTGGCTCGCCTCTCGCGGCTCATCCGGTTGCCCCAAAAAACTCGACTCGTGGTCGCACGCCTTGGAATCGCGGCCGGGCGGCATTGCCCTGCGGGGACGTCGTCCGTCTCGCGACTCGGCTGCTTCGTCACGCCCTTTCGAGGCGTGCCACACACAATTCCCTACTTTCCGTCGCACGCAAGGTGAGCGATTATGCTTCGTCGCCGAACTGGCCGGCCAGCAACGGCTCGATGGAATCCAGCACGGCCCTGGCATCCGGCCCTGAGGCCTGGATTTCGACGCTTTCGCCCGGTTCGGCCACAAGTGTCAGGATCTGCAGCACTTCGGTACCCGGCACCCGGCGGTCATCCTTGATCAACGTGACGTTGGCTTGGCCCCGTCGGACAGCGGCGGCAATGGCCACGGCGGTCCGCGCGTGCAGGCCCGCTGGGTCCGTGACTACGATCGTTCGCGTGATAGCCGTTTCCGACATGGCAGTTCTTACTATCGCGTTCCGACGATCCGATGGGATGGATTGGGCGCCGCCATCCCTTGGCAGGCGCCAAAAAAAGGAACCACTGAGACGCGATCAGGATGCGAACTGATTGTTGTCGGCCTCGACCAAGATGGTCTTGATATCCTCGATGGTCTTGGACTGCTTCAGGAAGCGGCAGAAGGTGTCATCGCGAAGCTGGCGAGAAATGTTCTCCAGCGCCCGCAAGTGGTCGCCCGGCCGGTCCGGCGGGGAGATCAAGAGGAAGAACAGATGGACAACCTCGCCATCGAGGCTTGCAAAATCGACACCCTCGGGACTGACCGCCACGGTCCCCACCAACTGGTTGACGCTTGGGTGTTTCGTGTGAGGCACGGCTACGCCGCGGCCAATGCCCGTGCTGCCGAGTTCCTCACGCTTGAGAATTGCCTTGACGATACTTTCAAACTCGTCTTGCTCAATCTTCCCTGCACTGCACAGCGATTGAACCATCTCGCGAATCGCTGTTTCTTTGTCCTGAGCACTCAGCTGTGCGAGGATGGCCTCGCTACAGATAAAATCAGCGAACTTCATGCGTTGCTTCTCCATTGATGGGAAGGGCTATTGACCCACCCCACGTGACTACTGGCCTGACAAGGGTAACGCGTCGGGACTGCGGCAGGCTTGTCTAGACGGCGAATTCTCGCTGCCGGACGCATCCGGCGACGGCACTCTCCCCGACGCTCTGAGGTCAGACTACTGTTCGAAACCAGGTATTCTACTCTTCTAGGTGCCCGGCGCTTCGGTGGCGGTCCTGCACCTTTTCCTTGTGTTTACGCAGTTGCTGCTCCATCCGCTCGACCGCAACGTCGATCGCGGCGAGCAAATTTTCTGCCTGCTCGGTCGCAACGAACTCGTGCTTTTTGGCCGACACCCTGAGGTCAACCTTGGGCAATTCCCGATGCTCCATGTCCACGGTGACTTCGATCGCACTAATGCGGTCGTAGAGTCGGGTCAGTTTTTCCACTTTTTCGCGGACGGCGGCCTGAGTCGCCTCGCTGATATGCCCGTGCCGGATTGAAATGTTCAACTGCACCGGATCGGCTCCTTGGTTGCGGTAAAACGCCATTTTAGCCGCTGGCCACCGACGACACAAATGCAAACTCACCGAGGCTGCTTGTCGGTTTGACCAGAGACCCTCCTAAGTCTAGCCTCTGGCCAATCGTGCGCAAGGGGGGGAGGCTGCCGATCGGCGGCCACTTCCGATTGGGGCGGCCGTCAAGTTCACATTGGGCCGTTCGTGCTTCCTGTGTTGCGTGTCCACCACCCCCCCACGCGACGCATCCAACCGCGGGTTCTCCGGCCCGGACGTTCTCTGGCCCTTGCGGTTCCCGGTGGCAACCCGGTAGCATACGGAGAACCCGTCGAGAGCGCCGCTGGCCGTGTTTGCGTGGCCAGGCCCCCCGACACTACACCGCACGGCCGAGCGTCCGCGTGACGCCGGGCAGACGATCTGGCGAGACAAAAGGCCCCAAGGAGAGATATGGCGATGTCCCTTTCGCAGCTCACGATGACTTTCTGTGTTGGCCTGCTGGCCGCAATGGCCGTTCAACCGGCGCCCGCTTCGGAAGAAGGCACGTCCATCGACGCCCGGGCTCGCCGTTTCATTCAGCACTACGAGACCAACATTCGGCCCCTGGAAATCGAGGTCAACCGATGCTACTGGGCCGCGAATGTCACCGGCGCCGAGAAGGACTTCGAGCGAAAGCAGCAAGCCGAGGAAAAGCTCGACCTCAAGCTCTCCGACAAGGAGCAGTTTGCCGAGCTGAAGGCCATTCGCCATGCCGGCGTTTCCGATCCGATTCTCGCTCGCGAGATTGACATTGCCTACCTCATCTACCTGGAAAGGCAGATTCCGTCCGAGTTGATCAAGAAGATGTCGACCAAGGCGAACGTCATCCAGCGGGCTTTCAATGTTTTTCGCCCAACGGTTGATGGCAAGCAGCTTAGCGACAACGACGTCCGCCGCGTCTTGACCGGTTCGCGCGACTCGCAAAAGCGACGTGCTGTTTGGGAGGCGAGCAAAATGGTCGGGCCCGTTGTCCTGGCCGATCTCAAACAACTGATCGCCATGAGGAACGAGGCCGCCCGCAAGCTCGGCTTCGAAAACTACTACGCGATGCGACTCTATCTGGGCGAACAGGACAAGCAACAGGTGCTGAAACTGTTCGACGACCTGGACAAGCTTACGCGCGAGCAATTCCATCAGGCGAAGTTCGAAATCGATGCGGCGCTGGCCGAGAACTATAGCATCCCGGTCGACGAGCTTCGGCCGTGGCACTATCACGACCCGTTCTTCCAGGAGGTCCCCGCCGTGCAGGGCGAGTTGCCCACCGCGGTCTACAAGAACCTGGACATCGCCAAATTGGCCCAGAAGTTCTACGATGGCATCGGTTTGCCGATCGACGATCTGACGCCCCGCTGCGATCTGTACGAGAGGCCGGGCAAGAATCCGCATGCCTTCTGCCAGGACATGAATCGCGAGGGAGACGTTCGCGTTTTGGAGAACATCGTTCCCACCGGCGAATGGACCCGCACGACGCTGCATGAGTTCGGACACGCCGTCTACTCGAAAAATATTCCGCGATCGTTGCCGTATTTGCTCCGGGTCGAGGCCCACACGCTTTGCACCGAAGGCGTGGCCATGATGTTCGAACGCAACGCCCGCAACGTCGATTGGCTCATGGCCATGGGCGTACAGGTCCCCGAGCCGGACCGCTATCGAGCCAGCTCGGCCAAGTTCCAGCGCAATCGCCTGCTGGTATTCTCCCGCTGGGCCCAAGTCATGGTCCGTTTCGAGATGGGACTGTACGCCAATCCCGATCAGGACCTGAACCGACTCTGGTGGGACCTGGTCGAAAAGTACCAGGAAGTCAAGCGTCCCGAGGGCCGCGACGAGCCTGACTTTGCCGCCAAGTATCACATTGTCGGCGCCCCGGTTTATTACCACAACTACGCGATGGGCGAGATGTTCGCCTCGCAGATGGAACATGCGATGTTGCGTTCCATCACTGCGGCGAGCGCCGCGGCTCCGACCACTTACGCGGGCAACAAGGCCGTCGGCCAGTTCATGCGCGATCGCGTCTTCAAGCCCGGTTTAAGCGTCGATTGGAACGGGCTGGCTCGCTACGTCACGGGCCAGGACCTTAGCCCGACGGCGTTCGCCGAGGATCTGAAGGCTGCCGGCAAGTAGTGTGCGGTCTGCAACAATCAGCGCGTGACACTCGCTTTCGACAATCGCCCCCAAGGGTTGAAATAGGATCCCCTGGGGCCTGGCCTTTTTTGCGTGAGAACATGCTCACGCCCGTCAGCAAGCACCCACCATGAGCAAACCGAAACATCTGACCGCTCCGCTCCCGATCGACACGATGCCGTCTGGCATACCGTACATCATCTGCAACGAGGCGGCCGAACGGTTTTGCTACTACGGGATGGTGTCCGTCCTGATCTTGTACATGACCAAGCGGCTTCTGGGCGCAGACGGCTCGCTGGCCACGATGAGTCCCGAGGGCGCCCGCGAATGCTTCTCGTGGTTCACGGCCGGCGTCTATTTCTTCCCGATCCTGGGCGCCATCCTTGCAGACGCCGTGCTGGGCAAGTTCTGGACGATCTTTTCGCTCTCGCTGGTCTACTGCCTTGGGACGTTCGTCCTGGCGGCCGACCAGACGCGGGTCGGCCTTTTCGCGGGCCTCTTCTTGATCACGCTCGGCGCCGGCGGCATCAAGTCCAACGTCTCGGCCAACGTCGGCGACCAGTTCGGTCCCAAGAATCGCCACCTGCTCGAACGGGTCTTCAGTTGGTTCTACTTCTCGATCAACGTCGGCTCGCTCTTTGCCGCGCTACTGATTCCTTTGCTCCTCGAGTATTTCGGCAATCCGGAACACTTCGGCGAACGGGCAAAGCACCTCGGACCGATGGTCGCGTTCGGCGTGCCGGGGCTCCTGATGATCGTCGCCATCACGGCCTTCTGGATGGGTCGGAAGAAGTTCGTCCACATTCCGCCGGCCGGTAGCGCCATGCTCAAGGAAGCGTGCAGCCGCGAGGGGCTCGGCGTCATGGCCAAACTGGCCGGCCTCTATATGTTCATCGCCGTGTTCTGGTCGCTCTATGGCCAGTCGATGTCGGCCTGGATCCTTCAGGCTGATAAGCTCGACCGGCATCTGCTGACATGGCTCCAGCCCGTCGAAGCGTGGGCCGTCGGCGCCGGCCTGACCGGCGTGAAGGGGCTCAGCCAGATCGAGATGCTGGCCGGCCAGGTCCAATCGGTCAACGCGCTGCTTATCCTGGTGCTGATTCCCGTGTTCACCTACTGGGTTTACCCGGCGGTGGGCAAGGTTGTTCGGTTGACGCCGCTCCGCAAGATCGGCGCTGGCCTGTTTCTCACCGTGCTGGCATTTGCCGTCGTCGCATACACAGAGCAGTTGATCAGTGTGAGCCCAACGCAACCCCCGAGCATCTGGTGGCTTGCGCTCAGCTACGCGATCCTCACCGTCGCCGAACTGATGGTCTCGATCACGTGCCTGGAATTCTCGTATACGCAAGCGCCCAAGAAGATGAAGTCCCTGATCATGAGCATGTACCTGTTGTCGAACGCCGCAGGCAACGTGTTCACGGCCTTGGTCAATCGGTTCATCCGAAACGAGAACGGCACCATCAAGCTCCCGGGCGCGAGCTACTACGGGTTCTTTGCCGGACTGATGTTCGTTGCCGCGGTGCTGTTCTGCGTCTACGCCTGCTTTTACCGCGAAAAGACCTACATCCAAGACAGCGCCGAGCCAACCACCTAAAGAGCGGAGCCCACCTCACCGACATCGCGCGTCAAGGTCGCGCTCGCGTCGCTCTGCGGACAACGCGCCAGGCAATCCCTCGCGGCGTGTCCTACGCCACGTCGGCGTTGGCCATGACCAACTCCGACTTGTGAATGCCCTTCAACCCGCCGAGTTGCGAGGCCATCGTCTGCAATCTGGCCGAGGGACCTCGCAGGACGATCACCTCCAGGCAAAGATCGTGCGTCAGGTGAACGTGCAGCGACGAAACGACCAGGTCGTGGTGGTCGTGCTGGAGCTTCATCAACTGGTCGCCAAGTTGCAGCCGATGGTGGTCGTACACCAAGGTGAGAGTGCCGGCCACGTCCTTTGACCGTTCCGCCCAGGCGTGCCGGGTGAGCTTGTCGCGCAGCAACTGGCGGATGGCCTCGCTCCGGGTTGCGAAGTGCTGCCGCCGACAATAGGCGTCAAACTGATCCAAGAGATCGTCTTCGAGCGAAACGGAAAAGCGGACAATGTCGGACATGGCGGTAGCGCGTCAACGACGCGATGAGTTTGGGGGCCCCACGGCTGGCTTGTTCAGCACTGTGGAAAACACGGTCAACCGCGGCACCCCGCAGTTTAACCTTGTCGGCCTACAAGTCCAAGACGCCCATCGTGCCGAACGAGAAACGTCAGGCAGCCTCTTCGCTGCCCGTTGCAAGGGGGACCGTCTTGAGCAATTTCCGCTCCTCGCTGTAAAACTCGACGACGTTGGTGTCGGCTCGCAGGAGCGCGAAACCGCCCTCGTAGCGAAGCTTGTGGCCGACAAAACGCCCGTCCTTGAGCAAAATGGTCTGAATCGTGTCGGTTGGCGCGGGCTGTCCAAGCTCGACCGCCGTGGCGGCAATCAGACCGTAAATCGGCGCTAAGTGTTCCATGCTGTTCCTTCCAAGCCGTGGGGACCTCCCCTGTATCGGTCGCCATCGGGCGGGGGCTTGGCCAGGAGACGTTTGGCACGGCGCTTTCACACATTTTGCGCACCTTCGCAGAGGTTGACCGGCAGACTCACCCCATTTTTTGTAGTTGGCACAGGTGTCTCCTTGCCGCTTCCGGGCGATCGGAGGGCGTTTCTTCCGCAGCCTGCGGCAAAAGGCGGTTGACGCCAGCCGAGCGAATGGTAGGGTGAAATCGTCGCAAGCCGCTGCCTGGAGGATCGCATGATTGGCGTTATCACAGGCTGGGACGTTCTGGCACACCCGGTCGTTACCGTCCGATGTTTCGGATGGCGTGTGTTCTTCAAGGCCGTCACACCGTGGCAAGGCGGCACGTTTCTGTCGCTGTTGCGCTGGCAGGCCTCGCCAAAGACGGCGATGGCCAGTATGCCGACCATCATCGAACGCTGCATTCTCTTGGAGCTGCGGGCGAAGCGAATCTATGCCGCGTTGGCCAAGGCGCTCAGCGACCAGGGCCCGGTCGGCCCTTTCTTTGCCGCCATGGCGTCGCAGGAACAGGACCATGCCGATTTGCTCGATGTCGCCAGACACGCGGCGATTCGCGGCGGGTTCAGGGCGACCCTGTTCAACCCGTGGCAAGACTATCTGCCTCGCCTGGAACAGCAGATGGAAGCCGCCGAGGCCTCGGTGGCTCAGATCGACTCGATCGAAGCGGCCCTGCGACTGACGATTCAGATCGAATCGTCGGAAATCAACCAGGTGTTTCCTGCCGCGATCACTGCGACCGACAGCCGCTTCGTGAAACGACTGAAGCCGTTTCGCAAAGCGATGGAGAGCCACATCTCCTATATTGTCGAGCGAATCCCACAAATATCGCCCAGTCTGATGCTGATGACGCGCGAACTCCGGGCGAAATTTTCCGGCATCCGAACCGAAGCCTAATCGCCGCTCGCGGGTCCCATGGCTATCGGACGCTGGCGGCCAAGCTGATGACGCCCTCGGTCGGGCTGCTCGCCGTGGCGTAAAGCTTCTTCGGAATCCGCCCGGACAGGTAGGCCAGCCGCCCGGCTTGGGCCGCAAGCTGCATGGCGCGGGCCATCTGCAACGGGTCCTTGGCGTGCGCAATGCCCGTGTTCAGCAAGACGCCATCGACGCCAAGCTCCATCGCCCCGGTGACATCGCTGGCCGTTCCGACGCCCGCATCGACGATCACCGGATAATCGGGGTCGTTCTCCTTGAGATATTCAAGGCAAATTCGGATGGCGTTCGGATTGAGCACGCCTTGGCCCGAGCCGATGGGGCTTCCGGCCGGCATGACGCTCGTGGCCCCGGCGTCCTTCAGCCTCCGAGCCGCGACCGGGTCGTCGCTCGTATAGACGAGAACCCGAAACCCTTCGGCCACAAGCGCCTTTGTCGCTTCGAGCGTAGCGATGGGATCTGGAAGCAACGTTCGCGTGTCGCCCAGAACTTCGAGCTTCACCCAGTCGGCGCCCGGGTTGTTCAGTTGCGAAAGGATCTCGCGTCCGAGCCGAGCCACCCGTACGGCGTCTTCCGCATTGAAGCAGCCGGCCGTGTTGGGCAGGATGGTGTAGCGGCTCGTGTCGATGAAGTCGAGCAGGTTCTTGCCCGCCGCATCGATCAACCGTTCCCGACGGACGGCCACGGTGATGCACTCCGCGCCCGACAGGTCGAGCGCCTGCTGCATGAGTTCGTAGCTGGCGTATTTGCCCGTGCCGACGATCAGACGGCTATTGAAGGTGTGCGCCCCGATTTTCAGCGAACCGCCGGCTGGCGTTGTCTCAGGCATTTCTCATCCTCCCCCGACTAGCGTAACAATTTCCAGGCGATCGCCGTCCGAAAGCCAATGCTCGGCGTGACGTTGCTTTGGAACCAATTGAAGATTGACCTCGACGGCGACGGGCTTGCCGCTCAGGCGAAGCTCGTCGAGCAGCGCGGCGACGGTCCGCCCCTCGTCCAACTGCCGAAGTTGGCCATTCACGATGATTTGCATGTTGTTCCGTGGCTCGCGCGCCAGGCTATTCAGTGTTGCGTCCCCGTCGAATGTTCTGCGTGCCGTTGCGATTGCCCTGGCCTTGGGTCATGCCGTCGCGGAAACTGATCACTGGGCCAGCAAGTCGCAACTCGCCGCTCTGGGGCTGCCCGGCAGCGTACATCGTTGCGCTCCAGGGAATCGAGTAAGCGACGACCTTGCCGCTCGAAACCTCGGCGACGTAGCACATCGACGCACTCCATTGGAGGCGGCTTCCACCTGCGCGGCGCATGCTGGCCACGCCGGTCGTCATCAAATACTTGGCGCTCTTTTGGGGATCGGCCCCGAGATCGGCCGCCACGTTGCGAGTGAAGTAGGCGGTCCAGGTGCCAGGCTGTTTTCCAAGGACCCACGCCTTCAAGTCGCCGGTCAGGAAATCGAGGAAATAGATCGCCTCGACTTCGTTGTCGACCGGACCGGTCGCCATGCCATAGCTATCAACCCGGTCGGTGGCGACGGCGTACAACTGGCTCTGGGGCCAGAATCCCGTGAAAAGCAACCCGGCGATGACGCCAATGCCCAGGGCAATGAGCCAACGCGATTGTCTGGCGGAATACATGGGAGCGGCCTCCTCCGATGGTTTCGGTTTTTTCGGGCGGTTGGTCCGTGTGCGCCGTTCACGCCAAAGAACAGGCTCCAATCGCCCACGGACTCACGAAAATCGTACCCGGATTCACGGTGCCCTGCCAGACGAAGTGGCGGAATTTTTCCGTGGTCGCGGCACACGACGACTCAAGAATTGGCGAAAGCGGCCGCTGATTTGCAGCGAACCGACGCGATTGATCGCGCCGCGGATGGCGTCGCGGCGGACCGATCATTTTTCCTGCGACGGCCTCTTGCCAGGATTCAGGAATCTTCTTATAACCATCTTTCGTTGTCGATCACATCCACGGTCGAAGGAACCTTTGATGGCAGCCGTCAACGTCGCCTTGATCGGACAGGGCTTCATGGGCCGTTCGCACTCGAACGCCTGGGGCCAAGTTGCCAAGTTCTTTAAGCCGCCCGTGTCGCCCGTCAAGCACACCGTCTTCGGACAGCCCGAGGAACAACCGCTGGCGTTTGCGGCCAACTGGGGCTGGCGTCATGCCTCGACCGACTGGGAGCAATTGGTTCGCTCGCCCGAAATCGGACTGGTCGATATCGTCACCCCCAACTACATGCACGCGCCGGTCGCTCGGGCGGCGATCGCCGCCGGCAAGCCGGTCGCCTGCGAGAAGCCGATCGCCGGTTCCCTGGCCGACGCACGCCAGATGGCCGCGGCCGCCAAGGCTGCCAATCTGAAGACGTTCGTCTGGTTCAACTACCGCCGCTGCCCAGCCGTCGCCCTGGCCTACCAGATGGTCAAGGACGGCAAGCTCGGCACGATCCGACATGTCCGGGCGACGTACCTCCAAGACTGGGCCGACGAAAACGTCCCCTTGCTGTGGCGGTTCGACAAGAACCTCGCCGGCTCGGGCGCCCACGGAGACCTGAACGCCCACATCGTCGATATGACGCGGTTCGTGACCGGTCAGGAGATCACCGAGATCGCCGGCGCCATTGCCGAAACGTTCATCAAGGAGCGAACGCTGCCATCGGGCGTGGCTGCCGGTGGTATCGCTGCCGGACGTCAGGGCGCCGGCGGCACAGGCAAGGTCACGGTCGATGACGCCGTGCTGTTCCTCGCTCGATTCTCTGGCGGCGCCGTGGCCTCGTTTGAAGCGGCCCGGCAAGCCACAGGCAACTTCAACCGGAACACGTTCGAGTTAAACGGCACCAAGGGCTCGCTCAAGTTCGATTTCGAGCGGATGAACGAGCTTCAGTGGTACGACGCCACGTTGCCACGCGCCGTGCAGGGGTGGAGCACCATCATGTGCACCCACGGCGGCGATCATCCCTATGTGGCCAACTGGTGGCCGGACGCTCATATCATTGGCTACGAACACTGCTTCACCAACCAGGCCTACGACATTCTGCGCGTGCTGGCCGGCGAAGCCCCGACGGTGCCAATCCCCGACTTCGAGGATGCTTATCAGACCCAACGCGTGCTGGAGGCGGCGCTGGTCTCGGCCAACGAACGCCGTCCGGTCAAGCTGGATGAAGTGAAGTAGCGGAGTTTTTTTGGCGGGCCGGCAAACGTCCCCTTTTGCGGCCCGCGAATGGTTCGTTGCGCGACGACGGGCGTCATGGGCCGAAGGATTCGACCCATGACGCCCATGCTTTTTCTTGCAACACGCCTTCGTCAGTCTCGCCGGCCTCGGCTGTCCGTCACTAGACTGACGTAGTACAACAGCGTCAAAATCGCCTGCAGGGTCGCTGCCACGTAGGTCAGCGCTGCCGCGCTGAGCACCTTGCTGACGTAGGGCATTTCCTCCTCGCTGACCACGCCGAGCTGCGCCAGTTGGGCCTTCGCCCGCGAACTGGCGTTGAACTCCACCGGCAGGTTGACGATCTGGAACGCCACGAAGGCCGAGAACAGGGCGATGCCGGCCCAAATCAGGACCGGGTTCCAGTGGAGAAACATGCCGAGGATGACCAGGGTCCCACCGACGCCCGTACCAATGTTCGCCGCTGGCACGGCCGCGTTGCGGATGATGAGCGGGGCGTAGGCCAGGCCGTCTTGCAGGGCGTGCCCCGCCTCATGCGCCGCGATTCCGACAGCGGCCAGCGTCCGGCTCTCGTACACCTGCTGGCTAAGCCGAAGCACCTTGTCCCGCGAGTCGTAGTGGTCGCTCAGTTGGCCGGGGATCTCTTCGATCGAGACGCTCGTCAGACCGGCCGAGTCCAATATATGCCGTGCGGCCGCCGCGCCGCTGAGCGGCGCCGCCATTTGCTGGGCCTGGGCGTAGGCGCTGCGAATTCGAAATTGTGCCCAGAGTCCCAGAAGGACTGCCGGGGCAATGAACAGGAAATATCTTGGGTCGAAGATCATGGTCGTAAAAGGGGGGGGTCGCGGGTTCTAGATTTCCATCGTTTCTACGGATGTGAGGGGGCAGACGGTTCGGTCGCCTCCTTTTTATTATGCGCCGCTGCGTCAACCGGCGGTTTTGTCGGGGGCCGTTTCTTGGCTGCCGCTGCCGGCTGGTCGACCTTCGCCGGGGCCTTGCCTGGGGCTTTTCCTTCATGACGCACCATGGGTACGGCAAGCGGCAGTCGGAGGCCAATTTCCGGCAAGAGACCAAAAACGCCGAACTCCTGGCCAACGCGACCGGTCAACAGGACAACCCCTCCAGCCAAGGGGGAGCCAAGTTGAACGAGCGGGACCCCATCGCTCGAAAAAATCTCGATCGCCCCCCCATGTGACTTCGTATCGGTGCTTGCGACGATCGCCGGACGCCCCTGAGGCCCCCGAACGACGAGCGCGCCGCACTCCGACTGCCCCGCCTCCATGCGATTGCACACGACATGGCCGATCCGCAGGGTGTCGGTAAACTTGTCGCGCAGAGCGGTCCCGAGTGCCAGAAACAGCAAGGGATAGACGATCCAGCGTTCGCGAGTGGACATGGCGGAATCTCTTGACCGGGCCAGAGTTTGGTGAATGTTGCGTCTAGAACATAACGACCCGTCGTTGGCGTGGAAAGGGGGAATTGGCCGAGCGCCCGGATTCCTCCCGGTGACGCCGCGGGGCTTTTCTGTCGCGCCACGCCGGAGATAATAGGGGAATGAGACACCGATGGCTTTGGGCGGCGATCGTCATTTTGCTGCTTGCCGGATGCAGTTCTCCGAAACAGCCCGGGGCGCCAGCTACCGATGCGGGGTGCGCCGTTGCCAAGCCGGAAGCGACGGACAAGCGGAAGCAGGAATCGCGGGCGAAGCTGCCCACGGGCGGCGCCGACGAGGCGGCCTCTCGCGTGACCGACGATTTCGGTTTCCCGCTGGTGATCCACCTGGACGCGCCGGAGGTGCCCAAGGAAATTCAGGGCCCATCGCCGCCGATCACGGAACCGGCCAAGCCAAAGTGAGGCCGATTCGTGTCGCGACGCCCGCAAACGTTAACCGGTCACGGTGGAATCAGGATGCAGATGGAATTTCACGGGAAGACCATCGAGCTTTGCCTGGGCGACATCACGGCCCAGCGGCTGGACGCAATCGTCAATGCCGCGAACAGCCGATTGGCCGGCGGCGGCGGCGTCGACGGGGCCATCCATCGTCGCGGCGGCCCAGCGATCATGCGCGACACGCGAGAACGCTATCCGAACGGTTGCCCGACCGGCTCGGCCGTGATCTCGACGGCCGGCGAATTGAACGCCAAGTTCGTCATTCACGCGGTTGGGCCGGTCTGGCACGGCGGTCGGCGCGGCGAGAGCGAATTGCTTCGCGGCGCGTACCGTCGCAGCCTTGAACTGGCCTCCGAGCACGACTGCCGCGGCGTCGCACTCCCGGCGTTGAGCACGGGCGCGTACGGCTACCCGATGGAGGAGGCGGCCAAGACAGCGCTGTCCACGGCGATCGATTTTCTGTCAGCGCATGACCTGCCGGAGCTGATCCGGTTCGTCTTGTTCGACGCCGCCGCGTATCGGGTGTTTGCATCGGCGATGGAATCGCTGCGGAACGCATAACGCCATTGTTCAACCGCCTTCGAGGTGTCGACGTCGAGCCGTGACGCAACGACCATAGCGTCTCATAGATTGCCCGCCGCACCGGCACGGGCGACGGCCAATGGCCACGTGGCACGCGCGCGAAATCCGAGGCAATCAGGCCACTTTTCGATCGGCGGTGAACTGGTAGAGTCGCGCGTTTCGCTGCTTGCCAACCTCGCACAGCGCGCCGGTATGACGCAGGCAGTAGGCAATTCGCTGCGCCATCCAACGAGGCACGCCAAGCGAATGCGCCAACTGGCCCGTATGGAACGGCGCCGGCAGCGGGCCAGCGATGAGCTCGGCAAGCTCGCCCGCCGTGCGAAAGCGATACGTCTGGTGGACGGCAACCAGCTTCTGGTCTTCCACCTGATGATCGTCGCGATGCCAACGCCGCCGCCGACCGTGTCCCGGGTAGCGCCACTCTTCAATCTCGATGAGCGGCACATCGAGCGTGAGCCGTTCGTGGGGAAAGACTCGCGTGAAGTGGATCAACTCATCGAACAGGTCCAGAATCGTGCCCCGCTTGGGGCTCAATCGGCGCGAGGCCACCGGACCGTCCCGCCGCACACGTTTTACGAGCGTCTTCCGCGCGATGATCGGTTTCACCACGATCACCGGATGGTCGCGGAGCAGCACACGAATCTTATCGCGGATGGCCGACAGCGACGCCACCTGGACCTCGATCAGGCAGCCGTCGGCCACCACGTCGATGCGATGGACGCCCAGCCGGACCTCGCACTGACGGTCGTCCGTCGCGTACAGCTTCTTCAGGTCCCGGTGGAGCGAGGTTTCCATGACATCGAAAAGCGGAGGCGGCGGACAGCGGTGCGCATCGTCGGCTATTATCGTCCAATGCATCACGCGACGTTCAGTCTTGAGCCAAAAGATGGACGCCGTCGCTGGGGACGTCGGCGACCGCCTTCACCCCGCGACGCCTTTTCCCCAAGAACGCACCGGGGGGGTGGCGTTGCGCCGTGTCGCGGGAGCCCTGGACAGCGTGCAATGTCTCCTCTACGATCAGACGGAGAAATTCTCACCCGTCAGCAAAACAACCGGAAATCAACCAGCCAAGATGCCGCCGCAGTTTGTCTTTGACATGCGAGACGTCAGCAAGTCCTTTGGCGAAAAGGTCGTGCTGCAAAACATTAGCCTGTCGTTCTTCTATGGCGCCAAGATTGGCGTGGTCGGCGAGAACGGGGCCGGAAAATCGACCCTGTTGCGAATCATGGCCGGCATCGACCAGGACTTCGACGGCACGGCCAATCTGGCCAAGGGAATGCGGGTGCGGTACGTCGCCCAGGAACCCGAGTTGGACCTCGACAGGACGGTCCGCGAGAACTTGCTGACGGCGATGAAGCCGATTCGCGACCTGGTCGATCGCTTCAACGAAATCGCCGGCCGCATGGCCGATCCAAAGCCGGACGACGACCTCGACAAGCTGATGGAGGAGATGGGCCGCCTTCAGGAGCAGATCGACGCATGCAGCGGTTGGGAGCTGGATCGGATGATGGACATTGCGTGCGACGCCCTGGTGCTGCCGCCGGACGACACACCCGTCCGCCTGCTCTCCGGCGGCGAGCGTCGCCGTGTGGCCATCGGCATGGCGCTGCTCGAAAAGCCCGACCTGTTGTTGCTCGACGAACCGACGAACCATCTCGATGCCGAAACGATCGAATGGCTGGAGCGGACCCTGCGCGAGTACGCCGGCACGGTGATTATCGTGACGCACGACCGGTATTTCCTCGACAACATCACCAAGTGGATTCTCGAACTGGAGGGCGGTCGCGGCCTGCCGTTCGAGGGCAATTACTCGTCATGGCTGAACCAGAAGGCCGAGCTCTTGCGGTTGATCGAGAAAAAAGAGACGCAGCGGCAGAAGACCTTGCAGCGTGAACTCGAATGGATTCAAAAGTCGCACCACGGACGGCTGCAAAAGAACGACGCCCGGGTGAAGGCCTACGAGCAGTTGGCCGACCAAGAGATCGATGCCACCAGCGAGACGATCATCCAGATCGCGCCCGGTCCGCGGCTGGGCGAGAAGGTATTGGAATTTCACGGAGTTTCCAAGGCGTTCGAGTTGGACGGCGGCAAGCTGACGCTGCTGGACGATTGCACGTTCAGCGTGCCGCGCGGCGCGGTCGTGGGCGTCATCGGCCCGAACGGCACCGGCAAAACGACCTTGATGCGGATGATCGTCGGCCAAGAACAGCCGGATGCCGGCACGGTCGAAATCGGGCCCACCGTGGCGCTTTCCTACGTCGATCAACATCGTGACGCGCTCGACGATCAGAAGACGGTGTTTGCGGAAATCACGGACGGAGCCGACCGAATCGAGTTGGGCAAGGTCTCGGTGAATTCACGGGCCTACGTCGCTCGCTTCAATTTCCGAAGCGCCCAGCAGCAAAAGAAAGTGGGCGAGTGCTCCGGCGGCGAACGCAACCGCATTCACCTGGCCAAGATGCTCCGTCGCGGCGGCAACTTGCTCCTGCTCGACGAGCCCACCAACGATTTGGACGTGGCCACGATGCGGGTCTTGGAACAAGCCCTGCTGGACTTTTCCGGCTGCGCCCTGGTGATTAGCCACGACCGGTTCTTCCTGGATCGGATTTGCACGCACCTGCTGGTGATGGAAGGCAACGGCCGAACCAGTTGGTTCGAGGGCAATTTCGCCGCCTACGAAGCGGCCGTGACGGCCGAGAACCCGGATCGGCTGGCCCATCGTCGCGCAAAGTACCAGCGCCTCAATGCGCCGCTCGCGCGACTGCGATAGAAGGGCGGGCGCGCTGGCGAGGTGTGATGGCGCGCTGCCTGCCGCCGTCGTTCGCAAAGCGCCTTAGACGTTGGGGTGACGTCGTCGCGCGATTTCGTCGCGCAGCCGGGCCGCTCGTTCATATTCTTCGCCTGCCACGGCATCGGCCAGTTGCTCGGCCAAGGTCTTGCCCACCTTGTATTCTTGGCGAAGGGATTCCTTCATCGCGTTCAACTGGCTGACGAGCTCGTCCTGCTCAAACTGTTCCTCGGCCCCAAAACGGATGAACACGTCACGCAACTGCTCGAGACCTTGATGGATCACCTCGATGGCCGCCTCGGCGTCGGTGGCTTCGAGAGCGACCATTGCCGCTGCCTGAATGCGGTGAAAGAGCACCAGAGGACGGTACTGCTCGTGCGACATGGTCCACTGGGGATCGGGCGAATGCGCCGCAAGGAAATCGGTCAACGCCAGCAAGTAATCGGCGTCGGCCATCGCGCGAGCAAACTGCCGCAACGCCAAACAGCAAATGCGGCGATGGTAGAATTGCAGAAACTCGCGGTCGATCTCCAGGCACTGCGATTGATCGAGGAGGAACGATTCGCCCTGGACGCGGGCCAGGTCGCCAAGCCACTGGAGGCAGTTGTCCGTGCCGCCTGGATGCTCGCCGTCCGGCCGGCCCGTCAGCTCCATCTGCAGAACGCCCATCTCGACCCGCATCTGAAGCACCTCGCGGTCGTCGGCCGCGCGAATCAGACGCGCGGCGATGACGCCTGGCTTGAATGGCCACCCGTGAAGGATGAAATCGATGTCGTGACCTTTATCTCGATTCGGCATAGTTTGCTATTCTATCATGAGCGGGGATCAGACTGTAGGAGGGTCCATCGCAGTTCTTGCGCCAGACGCTCAGTCGTCGCGCAAGGGACCGCCTCGCCGCCGCTTCTTCTCAGAGTGCAACCGTTTATCGGCGACACGACGGCGAACCGACGCCCGAGTCGGCCGCGTTGCCCGGCGAGTTCGAGGCGGCACAGCCGCCTCGGCAAGCATCTCACGCAGTTTTTCCAGACAATCGGCCGTATTCCGCCCCGCATCGCGGAACCGCTGGCTGACGATCAGCAGATCGCCCTCGGCCGTGATGCGGCGGCCATGCCGGGCAAAAAACCGCTGGCGGATCGGCTCGGGCAGGCTCAGGCTCGTCGTCACGCGCCACCGAAGCTGGGCCTTCGTGTTCACCTTATTGACGTTCTGGCCGCCAGGGCCGCCGCTGCGGGCAAACGTGAACTCGAACTCACGAAGCGGAATCTGGAGTTGTGGGCTGATGACAAGCATGGGCAAACGTCCGCGGCAATAGGTCGACGATTCAATCCCAAGCGAGCAGTTCTCGTTTCTTTCCGAGTCGCCGGAGCCGATCAGGAAACGACGTTCTGTGGCGAGCCGGCCAAGAAGTCACGGACGTTTGCAACGACACAGTCGACCAGTCGCTTTCGCGCGGCGGCGGTTGCCCAACCGATGTGCGGTGTAAGGCAACAGTTCTTGGCGTGCAGCAGCGGATTGTCCGCCGGCGGCGGTTCGGTCGAAAGCACATCGAGGCCCGCGCCCGCTAGCCGACCGCTGTTGAGTGCGTCGGCCAACGCGGCTTCGTCCACCAGCGGACCTCGGCCCGTGTTGATGAGCATCGCACCCGGCTTCATCCGTGCCAAGCGCTCGGCGCTGACGAGGTGATGGGTCTCGGGCGTCAGGGGACAGTGCAAACTGACAACGTCGCTTTCGCAAAACAGCTCGTCAAGCCCCGTGAACCGAACGCCCGACGGAATCGCGGCCGGCCGGCGCACACCATAGGCCAGCACGGTCATTCCCAAGGCGACGGCAACCTTGGCAACCGCGCGACCGATGCGGCCAAAACCGACGATGCCCAACGTCAGGCCGGCAAGCTCGATCAGCGGAAAGTCCCAGTAGGCAAAGTCGGGGCACGCCGTCCAACGGCCCGCCGCGACACCGCGACCGTGATCGGCCACATGCAGCGTCAGGTTCAGCAGGTGGGCGAAAACCATCTGCACCACCGACGGCGTGGCGTAGTCCGGTACGTTCGTCACGACGATGCCTCGTTCCCGAGCGGCCGCCACGTCCACAATGTTGTAACCGGTGGCCAACACGCCAATGTAGCGGAGCCGAGGAAGCTGCGCGATGGTCTCACGAGACAGGACCGTTTTGTTCGTCAGCACGATCTCGGCCTCGGCCGCTCGCCGAACGATCTCGGCCGGTGCGGTTCGATCATGGACGACGCACGGTCCAATCGCCTCCAACGGGGCCCAACTGAGGTCGCCAGGGTTCAGGGCATAGCCATCGAGCACAACGATCTGCATGGGGCGGTCTCCGGTCACGCGGGGTCGAGCCAGTGTATTCGGCCACGCAACGTGGGTCAATGCACCGGAACGGGGAAATCGGAGACTCGCACTCGTCTCGCCGACTTGCTAGAAATCGAGCGAGTCGAGGCCTTGGTAGTCGGCGGGGGTGACGACCTCCAGCAACTGAAAGCCAATGGCGAAGAAGCCGCCGCCGATGGGATCCAGGTGCCGCGATTTAGCTCGCAGGAACGTCATTTGCCCTTCGAGGCGGAATCCGAGCAGCGCTTCGTCGATGTTGCTTGGGTGTTCGACAACAATGGCCACGCCCGTGTTCGAAAACTCCTTGGTGATTGCCGTGTAGCCCTGATCAAACTGGGGCGTCCCCTTTTTCAGAGGCACGACGATCGCCGGCACGACGACCGCTACCCGGCTATCGGAGCGGGGGCCATCGGCGAGTGCCTTCAGGCCTGGACAGTGGTTGTTAACCAGTTTGAGGACAAAGCTTTTGACGCCAGTGTCTCGACTTCGAGCAAATAGGGACATTCAACCCATCTCCAGATGCACGGCAACGTTGCAGGGTGTCATACGGTGGCTCGACGGCCTCGACTCGACCGCCAAAGCCATCGCCTCAAGTATAGCTCGCCGAAGGGGGGGGTGGATTAGCAAGTTTCTTGGTGCGCTCGTTGACGTAGTAGTTTGCATGGTATAATTTTTTCCAAGTGGCCGCCCCCCATTGGGGAGCCTCGTCAAAAGAACTAGCAACCTCTGCCACGCCCATGACGTCGCGCGAACTGGTCGTTAGAACCCTGAACCACGAGCCTGTGCCCCGCGTTCCCCGAGACCTTTGGATTCGGCTCGGCGAGGACCATGTGCAGCCGGACGAGCTGGCCGAGATGCATGTGCGCTATCCCAGCGACATCGTCACGGTCGATGCGGCCCTGCATGGCGGCAGGCGGTCTCAGCAGAAAGCCGGCAAGGCGGGCGATTCCACGGACGCTTGGGGATGCGTCTGGCACATCAGCGATCCAGGCGTTGCCCCCGTGCTCAAGCAGTCGCCGTTGACCGACCTGGCGAAGATGGCCGCCTTCAAGCCGCCAGCGGCCGTGTTGGACAGCGCCCGGTTCGCCAAGGCCAACAAGTGCTGTGCGACGAGCCGCTTCGTGCTGGCGTGGTCGGAAGTGCGGCCGCTGGACCGCTTGCGGACATTGTGCGGCGAAACGGCCTTGGTGCAGCTCGCCCGCGGCAAAGAGCCAATTCGCAAGCTGCTGGCCGCGCTGCATGACTTGAACTGCAAGGAATTGGAACGCTGGGGCGATACCGAGGTGGATGGCGTCGCCATCCGCGACGATTGGGGGACGCCCGAGGGCCTGCTGGTCTCGCCCGAAATGTGGCGCGACGTATTCCGGCCGCTTTACCGCGAATATTGCAACATTCTGCATGCGAAGGACAAATTCGTCTTCTTCCATTCCGACGGCAACATCCAAGACATTTTCTCCGACCTGGTGAAGCTTGGCTTCGACGCGGTCCATTGCGACTGGGATTTGATGAATCCCGGCCGCATGGCAAAGCGGTTTTGTGGTCGGGTGACCTTCTGGGGCGGAACGGGGCAACGGCCGCTCCGCGAGCCGGGCACGCCCGATCAGTTTCGGGATTCCGTGCTGGCCGGTCGCCGTTTGCTCGATTTCGGCGCCGGCGGGGTCATTGCCCAATGCCAGTGGGACCCAGGCATTCGGCTCCAAACCATTGCCACGTTCTTTGAGCTTTGGTTGGCGCCTTTGCCGATGCATGCCTCGTAACGGCAGAGATCCCGCCAGACGCCGTGGCCCGGTGTCTTTCCGGCCTTGCCGCCCCATGATTCGACGGGTATACTGCGTTGTTTTCAGGGAGGTGGACCAGGGCTTTTCTCGGTCCGTAAGTCCCCTGGGTCGGATGCGGCCAGTCCAAGCCGCTGTTGTGAACCATCGACAAGGATCATCGCCATGAAACGCGAAGAACGGCATAGGTTACAGCACAACGCCCTCGCCGATTGGCTGGCCAAGGCTCTGAACGACGTGAAGCCCTACCAAAATGCTGTCTACTCAGCGATCGTCGTGGTCGCCCTTGCCGTGGCTGGTTACGCCTGGGTTTCTCATTCGGCCCAGGCCAAGACGGCCGATGCCTGGGACAGGGTGACCATCGGACTCCAAACGGGCAATTTGGCCGACTTCACGCAGGTCATCGACGATTTTCCAAACACGCCGGTCGGCGACATGGCCACGGTCATCTGCGCCGACTTGCGATTGGCCGAAGGTTGCAGCCGGCTGCTCCTGGACAAGGCCGTTGCTCTGCAACACTTGGGCCGCGCGCTGGAACTTTACGGCCGCGGCAAGGAAGCTGGAAACCCCGCGATGCGGGAACGGGCCACCTATGGCCAAGCCCGGGCATGGGAGGCGCAAGGAAGGCCGAGCGATCTCGACGCGGCCAAACGCTGCTACCAGGAAGTCGTTACGAATTGGCCGGAAGGGGCGTACGCGGCGTTCGCGAAACAACGGCTCACTGATCTTCAGCGGCCCACGACCAAACAGCTCTACGACGATCTCAGCCGATACGCGCCCAAGGCCGTCCAGTCGCCAAGCGACGCGCTGCCGGGCGAACCGCCGACGTTCTCGCCCGATGGCCTACCCCGCGAGCCAGCGGCCGGCAAGGACATCAAGTTCGAGGAGCTTGGCGGGAAGACCGGCGAGCAAAGCAAGAAGGCCGAAACGCCCAAAAAGTCGGGCGCCGACAAGCCGAAAGAACCTAGCAAGAAGAAGTGATGACATCCGCGCGATCGGCCGTGACAGCCCGGCACATCGCGCCCCAACGCAAACTTCGCCGACCGGCGTTCGATCGTTGTCTTTCGCTAGCGCGAGCTCCAGTTCCAACCGGCGTTCCCTTCTGGTGAAAACCGCGAGTCTTCCTCAACGGTTGCCGTGCGGCAACGCGCAAGTTCCAGTCGCAATCGGTATAAGATGGCCGTTTCGCCCGAGCCAGTCGAGTTGATGGTTGGTCCAACCGATGCAGGCCATCGACTCGACGCCTTCCTCGCCAGTCATTGTCCACAGTACAGCCGCGTTCATCTGCGGCGAGTCATCTCGGCTGGCGGCGTCAAGATCGATGGCCGTGGCGGAAAGCCGGCCTATCGACTCAAGGCCGGCCAGACCGTGGTTGTCGTACTGCCAGAGATACCTCGCGAAGCGCCCCAGCCCGAGAACATCCCGCTGGATGTTCTCTATGAAGACGAACACTTGGTCGTCGTGAACAAGCCGCCCGGCATGGTCGTTCATCCGGCTCGCGGGCACTGGTCCGGCACACTGGCCGGCGCGCTGCAATTTCGTTTTGGATCGACGCTGAGCGCCGTCGCCGGTCTGAGCCGGCCCGGGATCGTCCATCGGCTGGACCGCGACACGAGCGGCGTCATTGTGGTCGCCCGATGCGATCAGGCCCACGCCGCGTTGGCCAAACAGTTTGCGGCTCGATCGATCGAGAAGGAATATTTTGCCTTGGTGTCGGGTTGCCCGCTGCGCGACCGGGATCTGATCGATTGCCCCATCGGTTTCCATCCGCACGTGCGCGAGATGATGGCCATTCGCCACCATGACGCCGACAGCCGGCCGGCGCAGACGTTCTACGAAGTCTTGGAGCGATTCGACCATTTCGGGGCCGTGCGGTTGTTGCCCAAGACGGGTCGGACGCACCAGATCCGCGTCCATCTCAACCACATTGGCTGCCCCGTGCTTTGCGACCGGCAGTACGGCGGCCGTAGCCAGATCACCCGCGGCGAGATCCGTCGCGATCCGTCGGACCAGCTCGTCTTGCTCAATCGTCAGGCCCTGCACGCTCGGCGGCTTCGTTTCGTGCATCCGGCCACGGGCAAGCCGCTGGAGATCGAGGCCCCGCTTCCGCCCGACATCGTGGCCGTGCTGGCCGAATTGCGGGCGTATCGCCGGCCGGGCCATTCATGATGCGGCGACAGGCGCCCAGCCCCAGCCAAGATTCTCATTGACAGAAAGGATGTTGCACGAACCGTTTGGTCCGCGCTGCCTTGAAAACCTCTGTTTCGCCGTGCGTTCGCCGCCAATGGTCCTTGACAATCGGCCGGCAACATGAAAAATGCCAGCGGGCGAGTGCGACTCGGTGCACGCCGGCGCTTCGAGTAAGCTAAAATTACTTGGGAGGTTGGGCCATGACCGAAGGCGATCTTCTGAAGATTCACGCAACGCCGTCGCTCAGCAATGCCACGCTCGTCCTGTCCTTTACCGGCTGGATGGACGGCGGCAACGTTTCGACCGGAACGGTCCAGAATCTGGTTCACGTTTTGCAGGCCACGCAGATCGCCGAGATCGACCCCGATCCGTTCTACATCTACAACGTTCCGGGGCCGATGGAGGTCGCCGAGTTGTTCCGGCCGCCCGGAGCAATCGAGGAAGGGCTTGTCACGGAACTCGACATGCCCAGCAACATATTCTACTGCCACGCGCCTGGCAATCTGTTGCTGTTCATCGGCAAGGAACCGCACCTGCGTTGGCGGATTTTCGGCGAGTGCATTTTGAAGTTGGCCCGTCAATGGGGCGTGCGCCGGATCGTGTTCGTCGGATCGTTCGGCGGCCCGGTGCCGCACACACGGCTGCCGCGTCTTTACGTGAGTTGCTCCAACGCTCACTTGCTGCCCGAAATGGACGAGTACGGCGTTCGCCGGAGCGGCTATCAAGGCCCAAGTTCCTTTGCGACCTATCTGATGACGCAGGTGGCCAGCGACGGCATCGACATGATCTCGATGACGGCCGAGGTGCCAGGCTACCTGCAGGGCAGCAACCCGGCCAGCATCGAGGCCGTCACCCGGCGACTGACCAAGCTGCTGGGCGTCCACCTCGACTTGGCCCCGCTGCGCACCGCATGCACGGCGTGGGAGCTGCGTGTATCGCAGGTGGTCGAACAGAGCGAAGAGCTTGCCGAGACGGTCCGCAAGCTCGAAGAAGCCTATGACAACGAATTGCTGAGGAACTCGCCCGACCAGTCGTGAGGCGTTCAGCTTCGTGCCCCGTTCGGCCAGTTCCTAGACCAGCTTGCCGTTCCAACGCGCGGCGACCTGGGCCTGCAGCTCCTTGACGGCATCGGCCCGATCGGCCCGACAGACGAGCGTTGCGTCCGGCGTGTGAACGATGATGAGATCGTCGCAGCCGATCGCGGCAATCAGGTGCGTCGGATCAGCGCTGGCCGCCAGGCAGCCGCGGCTGTCCATCAACAACGTTCGCTCGGCGCTGATTGCGTTTCCCTGCGCATCGCGTGGGCAAGTCTCGGCCAGCGACGGCCACGAGCCCACGTCGAGCCAGCGGAGCGGCATCGGGATGGCCGCCACCGTCAGGGCCGGATCGCGCGAGGCCGGCTCCATCACGGCATAATCGACGCTGATCTTCTTCAGCGTCGGGTAAACCTCGCTCAGCACGGCCTGCCGGCGCGGCGTGTCCCAAGCGTCGGCGATCTGCATGAGGCCCGCATAGTTTTCCGGCAAGTAACGGCGAATGCAATCCAGCAGCGTGGCCGCGCGCCAGACGAACATGCCGCTGTTCCAGAGGAACCGCTCGGGGCCTGCCTGAAAGTACTGCCGGGCCGTCTCCACATCAGGCTTTTCGCGGAACACGCGCACACGGCGCGCGGTCGCATCGAGCGGCTCGCCAAGTTCCAGATAGCCGTAGCCAATGGCAGCCCGCGTGGGCAAGATGCCAAACGTCACCAGCGACTCTGGATGTTGCTCGGCCAACGCATAACCGCGATCGACGATCGCCTGAAACTGGTCGAGCGGCTCGATGACGTGATCGGCCGTGAAGACGCCCAAGGTGGCCGCCGGGTCGCGGCGTGCCAGGACGGCCGCGCTGAAACCGAGCGCGTTGAGCGTGTCTCGGCCGCACGGCTCGCCGAGGAATTGGCCTACGCCCAACTTGGGCAGTGCCTTGTGAACGGCCTGCGCGTGTGCCTGGCCCGCACAAACGAAACACCGCTCTGGCGGCAGCAAGCCGTCGAGCCGCTCGACGGCGATCTCCAACAAGCTCCGCCCGTCAATCAGCGGCACCAACTGTTTGGGATGTGCGGCGCGGCTGACGGGCCAAAGTCGCGTGCCCGAACCACCGGCAATGACCACGGCATATCGCATCACAGGTTCTCCCAAAGCCGTCATGCCGACGGCCGTTCAACAGTCTCACGCTCGGTTTCCAGTTCTTCGCACTCTACGCACCACGCTCCGCCATCCGCGTCTCGGCGCACCGGGCGATAGAGCGAATCACGCTCGATCGGCTCGCGGCCCGCCTCCGCGATGAGCGCCCGCAGCCGAGCGACATCCAGAACCTCGGGCGAGTCGGCCCCGGCCGCGTGATGGATCAGCTCGCGACGCACGGTCCCGTCCAGATCGTCCGCGCCATAGGCCAACCCGGTCTGCGCGACACCGACGCCCAGCGAAATCCAGTATGCCTTGATGTGGTCGAAATTGTCGAGCATCAGCCGGCTGACGGCCACCAGCCGTAGGTCCTCCAACGCCGAGGCCGGCCTCAGATGGGCCATCGCCGTGTTGGCCGCATGAAACTTTAACGGCACGAAACACTGAAAACCGCCGGTCGCGTCCTGCAAACGCCGAAGCCGGATCAGATGGTCCACGCGATGCTCGATCGTCTCGATGTGACCGTAAAGCATTGAGGCGTTGGTTCGCAGTCCCAAGGCGTGCGCCGCTCGATGGACCTCCAGCCAGGCCGTGGCATCTGCTTTTCTGGGGCAAATTCGCGTCCGGACCTCGGAATCGAAAATCTCCGCGCCGCCGCCGGGCAGACTGCCGAGACCGGCCGCCACGAGCTCCTCCAAAATGGCTCGGACCGGGGCGCCCGTCATCTGGGCGAAACGGTCGATCTCGACGGCGGTCCAAGCCTTGACGTGCAGACGCGGATATGCGGCGTGCAGTTCGCGTAAGATGCCCAAATACCAGTCGAAGCCCTTCTTCGGATGCGCCCCGCTGACCAAGTGCAATTCCGTGCAGCCCGCCTCGGACGCCTCGGCGGCGCGCTTCAGCATTTCGTCCAGCGACATCGTGTACGCCCGCGGGTCGTCTTCGTCGCGGCTGTACGCGCACAGGGCGCACCGATAGATGCAAACGTTCGTCGGGTTGATGTGCAAATTGAGATTGTAGTAGGCCGCGTCGCCGTTCTTCCTGCGTCGCGCCAGATCGGCCAACTGGCCAACCGCGTGCAGGTCTGCGTCCGGCGAGAACAGGAACTCGCCGTCGGCCGCCGAAAGCCGCTCGGCCGCCTCCACCTTCGCGGCAATCCGTTCGAGTCGTGATTCCGACATGATGGTTACAGCATCAGGTCCAAGACGCCAACGATCAATAACCCAACGCTCACCACGGCGTTGACATGAAAGAACGCCCGATTGACCCGGCTCAGATCGTCGGGCCGAACGAGCCAATGCTCGTAGGCCAACAGGAGGCCAATGGCGACGACGACGCCAAGGTACACGCGGCCGAAACCATCGTACACCAGCGGCAAGGCCAGCAACAGGCCCACGGTGCCCAGATGGCACACGGCCGCCAGCCGCAACGCGCGAACCAGCCCAAGTCGAGCGGGCACGCTGCGAAGCCGCATGCGACGATCGAACTCCACATCCTGGCAGGCGTAGATGATGTCGAATCCGGCCACCCAGAGCATGACGGCGGCGCCCAGGACGATCGGCGTCCAGGCCACCTCGGCGCGAATGGCAACCCAGGCCGCGAGCGGCGCCAACATCAGCGCCGCGCCAAGCCAAAAGTGCGACAGCATCGTGAAACGCTTCGCGTAACTGTAGCCAAACAGGAAGGCCAGCACCGGCAGCGAAGCGTACAACGGAATCGGATTCCCTGGCAGAAACAGCAACGTGCCGGCAACGAATGCCACCGAGCTGACGACAGTGAACAGGATCACATGGCCCGCGCTCAGCAGACCGCCTGGCAGGTGGCGCATCTTCGTGCGCGGGTTCAGGGCGTCCATCCGCCGGTCCGCCAACCGATTGAAGGCCATCGCCGCGCTCCGGGCCGCTGCCATACAGACCAGGATGCCCAACAGATCGAGCCACCGCGGCGGCACGGGCGGATGTGCCCTCAGGTTGGCCGCCCAGGCCATCGCCGCCGCCAGAAGCGCGAACGGAAGCGCGAACAGCGTGTGGCTGAAGCGAATCAGTTCCAGCAGGCGAACGACCAGCAAGATGCCACCCGAGCCGCCGGGGCCAAGCCTTGGCTCCTCGATCTTGGGAGTTGGCGTTTCCGGCACGGTCATTCCCATCGCTGAATCAACGCGTTGGCGATGCCCAACTGGTCGCAGATGCGCGCCACGACGAAATCGACCAGGTCGCTGATGAGTTTCACGCCGTGGTAGAAACCGGGCATGGCCGGCAGGACGATCGCTCCCGCTTGGGCAACCGCCCGCATGTTCTCGATGGCGACCAACGAGAGCGGCGTCTCGCGGGGCACGAGCACCAGCTTGCGACGCTCCTTGAGATGCACGTCCGCCGCACGGTGGATCAGGTTGGCGCCCGCCCCGCAGGCAATCGCGCCGAGCGTGCTCATCGAGCACGGGCAGACGACCATGCCATCGGTCTGAAACGAGCCGCTCGCAATCGGCGCCATCGGATCGGCATAGTGGTGGTAGTGCAGCGAGCCTTGCTCGCCGGTGCCCATGCCGAGAACGTTGCTCGAGTCGCTGGAAATGCCCGACATGCTCCGAATAAGCTGCAATTTTGGGTCGCGGAGGATCATGCCCGTGTCGAGCATCAGCATGGCCGGCGTGACGTTTTCAAGATCGACCGTCAGATCGAGCTCCTGCTCGAGGATTCTGCTAGCGGCGTCGCTGATCGTCAGATGAACGTCGCAGCCCGAAGCTAAGAGAACTTCGAGCAACCGCATGGCATAGGTGATGCCGCTCGCCCCCGTAATGGCCACGACGATATTGCGTTTCATGGATCACCCTCTGGCAAACTTAGCGGACAAGGATGAGGGATGAAGAGCGAAGAAGGCGGCAGGGCTCGTCATTCCTTTCCTTCAGGCTTTCTCCCCGCATAGAGCGTCGCCACGCCGAGCGTGAATCGGTGGTGTTCGACCTCGGTCAGCCCGGCGGCTCGCATCCGCTCGGCAAACGCCTCGCCCTGTGAAAAACGACCAACGCTTTGCGGGAGATAATTGTACGCCGCTTGGGTGTTTCGTGCCAGGGCCTGACCGATGCGCGGCAGCACGTGCCGGAAGTACCAACCATAGAGCGCGCCGAGCGGCCAGACGGTCGGCGTCGAAAACTCGAGTACGGCCACCTTTCCGCTCGGGCGGCAGACGCGCGTCATCTCGCGCAGCCCAGCATCGGCGTCCGCCACGTTTCGCAGCCCGAACGCCACCGACACAATCTGAAACGTATCATCGGGAAATGGCAAATGAAGCGTATCGGCTTCCAACAAAGTGATGCCAGCGCCGGTGCCTGGGGCCCGTTGGCCGCCTGCCTGACACTCAGGAACGTGACTTGGCCGGTTGACAAGCTGTCCCACTTTTCGGTGGCCAATGTCGAGCATGGGCAGACAGAAATCGGTGCCGATCACGGGCACCCGTCCGCCAGCGGCCCGCCAGTAAGCCAACGCTAGGTCGCCCGTGCCCGTGCAAACGTCGAGGATCGGCGCATCGCCGACCGGCGGAACACGTTTCACTGTGCGCCGCCGCCACGAGCGATCGATGCCGCACGACAGCAGCCGGTTCAGCAAGTCATAGCGTCCGGCGATTTCGCCGAACATCTGCTGGATTCGCGTAGAGGATTTGTCGAGCGGCATGGCCTGGATTGAAAGAGCCCGTGGCCCGATGGCCTTCACTCTGGCCGCGTGATTTTGAACTGCTGTTGGAACGCCACGTCGAAGTCGTAGACGTTGTCGAAGTCAACGCGCGTGTCGGCCGGCGTCTTGCGCATCTGCTTGGCGCGGATGAGATTGAAGACGATCTCGCCGAAATCCCCCGTGCCGTGCAGCCCCCAACTGTTCAGCACGGTCTTGGCCATGTAACCATACTGGTCCAAGGCGTAGCGGCGGATGGCCTCGCAGAGTTCCTGGCCGGTGACGTGCCGTTGCGGACCGGTCGGCGTTTCGTCCTCCTCGACCTCGTCGGGCAGCGGTTCGGTGGGGCACTCGTCGCCCATCCGCAACACGTCCTGCGCATAACGCAACGATTCAAAAATGAACACATACGCCTCGAGCGTGTAGCGATGGTCTTCTTCGAGAAGTCGCGCAATCGGATGAGCCGGATCAAGCATGGTCCAGATTAACCCTCGGGGCTGGTGGATGGCGAATCCTCGGAGACCGCCGGCCCGTTGTCCGTCGCGGCATCCTCGGCGATGTCTTCCGCAACGTCGGACCTGGCAACCGCCGACTTGCCTCGGCCTTGTTCGTAGTTTTCGTACTCGTAGCGAAGGCAACACTTCAGCCGCCCGCAGCGGCCGGATATCTTCGTCGGATCGAGCGTCGCTTTCTGTAGCTTGGCCATCCGCATCGAGACCGGCGGCATTTCGACCAAGTGCGTGTTGCAGCAGACGGGCCCGCCACAGTCGCCATAGTCGGCCAGCAGCTTGGCCTCGTCGCGAACGCCGATCTGTCGCATCTCGATGCGAGTCTGAAACTCGCCGGCCAGCGTGCGGACCAGCTCGCGGAAGTCCACCCGGCTCTCGGCCAAATAATAAACGACGATTCGCTCCCCCCCGAAGAGGTGCTCCAGGTCGACCAGGTGCATTTTCAGACCAAGCCGCTCGACATGCTTCCGGCAGATGTCGTAATTCTGGCGGGCTTGCTTGTTCAGCCGCACCGCTTCGTGCCGGTCCTCGACGCTCATTGCACGGAGGATTTGCCCCGACCCGGGATCGTCGAGGCGACGCACGGCGTCGTCCGTGGCCTCGCAAAGGACCTCGCCCGTCTCGAGGCCGCGATCCGTCCGAGCGATCACCGCAGCCCCGCGACGATATTCTTTGCCGCCGGCAGGGGAGAAAACCCCCAAAAACCGCATCGCTCCGTAACGCACCACATAGTCAGGCATAGTCCTAGTTTAATGTAATGCGGGTTGGCGCGGAAGGTCGCATCGGCCTTCCATGCCGGCTGGCTGTTCGCCATTGGTCCGCCCCGGGGAGCTGTGGTATGCTGACGCCCCTTGCCCCGTCACCCCTGAACCCAACGAAACTGTAGCCCCGACGTTCCGAGCCACCATGCACTCGCTGATTGTTCTTACCCTCGTTGCCCTAGCAGGCGGTCAACCCACCCAGCAGAACCCCGTTTTCAAGGAACTGCTCGACCGAGGCATTGCGGTGTCGGATGGCACTTCCCTTCGGCTGCCCCCGCCGATTCTGGCCGACGGATTGGACGCCGCCGCGCAGCGAGCGGCCCTGGACCGTGCGGCCGACGCTCGCTCGTCCGCCGCCGACCTGCTCAGGAAGTCGTCCTTCGCGCCCGTGGTGGTCAAGATTCGCACGGTCAAGCGGCCGAAGGGCGAAGGCCCGGCCGTTCGCGCAATCGACGTTTGGTTCGTCGCGCACGGCGACTGGAAAGTCCTCAACTCGAAGCAGTTCCTGGAGTCGGCACTGAAGTCCAGCGAAGGAAGCAAGAGCCAAATGGTCTCGAAGTCAGGCGTCCTCGACGACAAGGAACTGGCCGCCCGAAAGCTGGCCCCCACGGTCAAGCCCAACTACGAAGAACGCTTCCTCTATGCGACGATCTCGCTTTTTGACCACGTACAACTGAGCATGACGCGGCGTGCCGTGATGACGAAGACGGACGAGTCCGTTCTGGCGGCAGGCCGCATCGATCCGCGGTTCGCCACGGACCCAAACTTTCCGAACCAGTGGCGCTCGCTCGATCGCGACGCTCAGGCGAACATCAAACTGGGCGCGGCCCATCCCTTTGCCCACGCTGGCGGCTACGCGAAGATCACCCGGCTCAAGTCGCCGGCCAACGCGTCGCTCGTCGAGTGTCATATGATTTACGAGGAAGACTACGGTTGGTTCGAGGGCGTCAATCTGGTCAAACAGAAAGTGCCGGCCATCGTTCAGGACCGAGTTCGTTCGTTCCGTCGCAAGCTGACGCTGGCCAGCCAAAACACTGGCGACAAGCAAAACTAGCGTTCCAGCGAAATCCGGAGGTCGTTTGATGTCTAGATGGTTCCGTACACTCGGCTTGCCCGTATTCTTGACATTGGCCGTCACCGCTCTGGCCAACGCCGCCGGCCGGGGACAAGAGGATCTCGACAAGGCCGTCGAGGCCCGACTGAATATCGCCGCCCTGGGCGACTATGCCAAGGTGATTCGCCTGGCCGATAGCGCGCTGGGCAAAGGGCTGGACGCGACGAACACCGCGTTTGCCAAAAAGTTGCTGGCGTCGGTCCTCCTCGAGCGGGCACAACTGCTAACTCGACGGATCAAGGTGGCCACGACTCTCGACCAATTGCGTCAGGACCGCCAGGCGGCCCTGGCCGACCTCGACAAGGCGATCAAGGCCGATTCAAAGCAGCCTGAAGCGTACCTGTTGGTTGCCACGCTCAACCTGCTGCCGGACGGCGTGCTCAGGGACGCCCGCGACGCGTTGGACAAGGCCATCGGACTCGGCATTGCGGACGAGAGCGTCCGTGCCGGCGCCTTTCGCACGCGCGGAGAGGTTCTCGTCGAGATGAACGAGCCCGAAAAGGCAATACCCGACTTTGACAAGGCGATTGAGCTGAATCCGCGCGACGCGGCGGCCTACGAAGACAAGGCCAAAGTGCTCGACAAGCTGAAGCGGTACGACGAGGCGATCGCCGTTCTGGAGAAAATGCGCAAGGCGCGTCCCGATCTGATCGACGCATGGCTCCAGCAAGCCGTCGTCCACGTTCATCAGCAAAAGCTCGACGCGGCGCTCGAGGATCTCGACCGTGCCCGAAAGAGCAAGCCCGAGGACGTTGGTGTGCTGTTGCTCAGGGCGAGCGTTTACCATGAAAAAGGCGACAAGAAGAAAGCGTTGGCCGACACCGAGGAAGCCTTGCATCTCCGGCCTGGACTGCCGATGGTCATCCGCACGCACGCCCTGATGCTGGCCGACACCGGCCGGATCGACGCGGCCGCCGCAGAACTGGAAACCTACCTGCGATCCAATCCGGGCGACACGGCCATGCTCCTGCAATTGGGCATCTTTCAAAGCGTCCAGCAGCAATCGGCCAAGGCCGTGAAGACGTTTTCCGCCGTTCTCGCCATCGAACCAGCCGACTGGCAAGCCCTGCACGGCCGCGGCGACGCCTATCTCAATCTGGGGCGCCAGTCCGACGCGCTCGCCGATTACGAGCAGGCGCTGAAGCTCAAGCCGGACGACGAAGGCCTTCTCAACAATCTCGCCTGGTTGCTGGCCACCTCGCCGGACGCCAAGCTCCGCGATGGCCGCCGCGCCATTCGTTTGGCAACCCAGGCTTGCGAAGCCAACCAGTACAAGCGGGCGTATACGCTGAGCACCCTGGCCGCCGCGCACGCCGAGACGGGCGATTTCCCGTCGGCCATTCGCTGGTCGAGCAAGGCCGTCGAGATTGGCGCGAAGGATCAGCTTGACTCGCTGAAAAAAGAACTGGCCGCCTACAAGAGCCACGAGCCCTGGCGAGAAACCGTTCCGCCCGAGACGCCAGCGGCCAAATCGTCCGAGAAGCCCTCGGAAGAAAAATAGCGCCCGCGACGACTCCAATCCCAGCTCCTCTTGGAGAGAGGGCTGGGGGCCTGCGGTGCGCTGACGCGCGGCGCGTGCCGCCAGCTCGCCACGACGTTAGTTGCTTCCGCCGTTGCCGCCTCCGGAGCCGACGCCGCCGGTCTCGGAGAGTCTGGGAATAGGCGTCGAAGAAAGCATTTTGCGGCTAATGGCGTCCACTCGACTGGCCGGCCAACCGTCGTCCGCGATCGACGTGGTCATGACGGGCACCATGCGAGCCATATCGTCGCGCGCCAATTGGGCGGCAACCTGCTGAACGGACGCCACCCGGGCCGCCGTCTCTTCGGACGTGGTGGCCGTGTGGACGTAAATCTGTCGATGCTGCTCGGGGCAAGCCGTCAGGATCCAATGCACTTTCAGCCGGCCCGCCTCGGTCAATTGCCCGCTCTGCGGCTCAAAGTGAAACTCGCCAAGCATGTTTTGACGCCGCCACCCGTTGGCCACCATCGCGCAAAACGGCGCCCGCACCGATGCCCGGTCCGCGGTTTGGAACGGGTCGGGCCAGCACTGCCGACGCTTGACATCTCGCACCACGCTATTGAAAGCGCCCGAAAGCAGCTCGGCGGAGACCTGCGTGGCACAGCACAGTGCAATGGCCAACGATCCTGTGATGGCAAGCGATCGAACGCGCATCGTGGCATCCTTTCCGGTGGCATGGGCTAGCTGCGCAAACTATTGCGCGCTGGCGATTGGCGGGATCCGACCCGGCCTCAGAATCCTTATCGGCACGGAAAGCCGAACGATGTATGCGAAGTTGACGCCGCCGGCCATCACGATTCGGCGGCCGCCTGGTCCACTGTCATGTGTCAGCCGTCAATTCCGCTTAGGCAAACTGCGGCACTTTGAGCAGCTCGCCGCCCTTCAGGGCCGACTCGTGCGCAACGATGCCGCTCACGGTCATCTTCAGAGCCAGCGTGATGTCGATCATCGGCTTGCGATCTTCGAGAATGGCCGTGACGAACTCGTTCATCAGATGGCCGGACGACCCGCCATGGTGGCCCGGGCTTACGCTTGGCGGCAACGGCGGACGCTCCAGGTTCGGGAGCTCGGTTTGCAGGCCGCTGTAGGTCATGCCGTTCATAACGCCGCGCTGGCCATAAACACGTCCCGATTCGCGGCCGGGGCAGCGTGTGTCGTAGCTGACCAACATGCGGGCGACTCCGCCCTCGGTGGTTCGCATCATTGCCACTTCGGTCCCGAACGGATTCTTGTACGGGTTGTTCGCCGCTTGAAACTGCTTGACCACGCTCGACGTGCCCAAGCATTCGACCTCGGTGAAGCCGCCCTCGGTCACACAGACGTAATATGCGGTGGCGTGCGTGGGATACCATTGTTGCGGCAGCCCCTCGCGCCAGCCCTTGTAGGAAGCCAGCACGTTCGGCAGATAGTGCAAATACTCGCCCTCGGTGTAGACCATCTTCCCAAATCCGCCAGCTCGATAGATCTGCCGCATCGCGTAGCAGTCGTCGTGAAAGGCCGACGTCTCGAACATCATGTACTTCTTGCCGGTCGCCTTCACCGTCTCATGGAGCGCGTGCGCCTCGTCGAGCAAACCGAAGGCAGCCGGCACGGCCGACGCCACGTGCTTGCCGTGCTTGAGCACTTCGATGCAGTGCCGGACGTGGCTTGGCGCATCGGTGGCCACGAAGATCGCCTCGATCGCGTCGTCCTTGACCATCTCCTCCAGTGATGGATAGGTCTTCTCGCAGCGGCACACCTTGGCCATCTCGCGGCGCCGATCGGGATACAGGTCGCTGACGGCCGCCACGGTCACGTTCGGGTGGTCTTGAAATCCGAACGACGGGCCGAATTTGCACACGCCGTTGCCCACGATGCCAACGCGAATCTTTCGATCGGACACGGGCCTCCAAACCCCCTTGGGCCGCGAGGACGTGGCGACGCCCGCCCTGCCAAGCACCGCTTCGTCCAAAGGCTCCGCCCCCGTCACCATGTTCAACACGCCGCCAGCGGCGACACCCAGTGAACCGAGACCAACGTTGCGAAAGAAATTGCGACGCGAGCCAGAGACGCTCATCGTAGTCTCCTCCAAAAAAGGCGGGAGAGAAACGAGGGAAGGCCGGCAGCGAGACATCGCGACTGTCGGTCGCTCCGTCACACGGCCGTCATCCTCGCTCCTCGACGTGTGAGGTGGGAATCGTCAAGGCGTGCCCCGGTGCAAGATGTCGCATCGATCGACGCTCATGCCCTGGAGCCAGCGCCGCTAGTATAGCAGCCGCCGGCACATCGCAAAATATGTGAAAACGCCAGGGCACGAGAAGATGTCTTGGCGACAGTCATCGGAATCGAAGGTCGCCGTTCGCCAAGCCACTTACCCAGGTTCACGCGGCAGTTGCCTTGGAAACGGCAACGGAAGCTTTGCCGGCAGGGGCTGGTTGTACGTGTCCGCCCAGTCCTCGCGCTCTTCCTCGGTCGCGTAGTAACGCAGCCAAACCTCCGGGTCGCAGTTCTCGCCCGTGCAATCCCAGTGCAGATAGTTGTTCGGCCAATCGATCTTCTTCTCGCGGGCAGGAAGAATATCGCGGAACACCAGACAGTACAACTCCCGATCGCTTAGATGATCGGTGAAGTCCAGCACAATCCGCTTCTGATACAGCTTGCGAACCACGTCCCACAAAATACGGTGCAGGACGTCGTCGCTCAGCACGTCGGGACGTGGCGGCCGCAGTTCCGGATCGAACCAGCGATAGATCGGCAGAACCGGCGCCTGCTCCCAGGCAAGCATCGCCGCCAGAAACTCGTTTTCCGCCGCCAGCGAGAAGTGCTGGACGTTGACCCGACTAATCGACTCGTCGAAGTACCGCTCGAGCTCGTCTCGCAGCTCGGCGTTACGCAGCAGCAGGTCGACTTCTTCGGGCTGTGGGTGACTCGAAGCTTGCATGGTTTCTCGCTGGCCGAATCCGTCCGCCTCGGACGCAACCATTTTCAACCGGCACACCGCAATTACGGCTGCTCGGCAAATGATTGCTCCTCACGATTTCAGTCTACTCGGGTGCCCATCGGTTTCCAAGCGCCGACTTGAACGCAACGAGTGATTTCTTGAGTCAATTTCGGTGGGAAACCACTACCAACGTTGTTTTCCCCCGAATCACTCCGCACACTCGGCACAATCGGAAAAGTCTGCTGGAGAAAACGGCATCGCAGGCGATCAAAAACGCCACAGACTCACACCCATGATGATCGCACCGCCCACAAGGACACTGCGTTGGACGCGACTGCAACGGCTTGTCACCGGTCGCACTTTTCCAACTGGGCGATCTTTTCCACCCGACGGGCGTGCCGTCCGCCCTCGAACTCCGTGCCCAGCCAAATCTCGATCATCCGGTCGATCAGCCGCTCGCCGAGCAGGTCGCCCGAAAGACACAGCACGTTGGCGTCGTTATGCCGCCGGCTGGCCTCGGCCGTAATGTCGTCGTGGCAGGCCGCCGCACGCACGCCGCGCACCTTGTTGGCCGCGATGCACATGCCGATTCCCGTCCCACAGACCAGGATTCCCCGATCAGCCTCTCCACCGCTCACACGTCCCGCCACGTCGGCCGCAATGTCCGGGTAGTCCACCGCGTCCGGCGAAAACGTCCCCACGTCAATCGCTTCGTGGCCCATCTGACGGACCAAGTCGACGATCTTCTGACGAAGGGCGAAACCACGATGATCTGTGCCAATGGCGATGCGCATCATTTAGATCTCCAACTGGTTGATTCGCGCGGCCAACGCCGCTTCGATTTGCTCGGCACACTGTCGATAGCACTCGAGTGACCCGCCGATCGGGTCGGCGATGTCCATGCCGTCGGGAGAAAGCAACACGGTCCGGTCGGCCGCCGAGGGCCATTGCGACAAAATGGCTTGACGGTGGCTTCGGGCCATGACGTAAATCACGTCGCTATGCCGCACCAGCGGTTCGGTCAACGGCTGCGTCTCGTGGTCGCCAAGCTCGATGCCAAAGTCATCCATGCACTGAACGGCCTCGGCCGCCGCGCGGCCCCCGAGGATGGCCGACGTGCCGGCCGAGCTGACCAGTACGCCGTGCTCCTCCAGATGGTCCATCCCGCACTTCATGCGATCGGCCAAAAGCCGGCGACAAATCATTTCGGCCATCGGGCTGCGACACGTATTTCCCGTACACACAAACAGCAGCATGAGGCTCGAAAGCCGCCGAAGCGTCTTTTCCGGCACCACGCCAGCCCTCAGGACCTCGAACTGCCGATTGGCCACCCGCACCACCGACGAAGGCTGCGCGAAACGGCATCGCCCGTCGTCCACGACAAGGCCCAGCTTGCTTCCCACCGAGTCGAGTACCTCGGCGGCCGTCACGCTCTCCCGCCTTCCGGCCTGATTCGCACTGGTGAGAACCAGGGGCCCCGCCAGCATCCGAAGCACTTCGAGCACGACCCGATGCCCCGGCACGCGCAGGCCCACCGACTGCTGCGGAGCAACAACTTGGCGAACCTTGGGCGGCAACCGTCGCACCAGACTGTCAGGATGCGAGTTGTCCAGCACCAGCGTAATCGGGCCCGGCCAGCAACGCCGCGCCAGTCGTCGAGCCAGAGGGCAAATGTCAGGGACATAGTCCCTCGCTTCGTCGGCGCTCTTGATGGCCAACGCAAGCGGCTTTCCCTCGTCGCGCCCCTTGGCCGCAATCAGCCGGGCGACCGCTTCCTCGTCCAAGGCGCTGGCGGCCAGCCCGTAAACGGTCTCCGTGGGCAGGGCCACCAAGCCCCCTTCGACCAGCGTCTGCACCGCGCGATGGACGACGTCTCGCTCGTCATCGGCGCTTTGCAAGTCGATTACCACCGGTGGCATGCTGTTCGCCTACCCGCCTTCCGCCTCGTAGCCGGCCCGCGTTGTCTCGCCCCACGTGGTCGGCGAAAATCAGAACCGCCGGCGAAGGCCTTTCGAGGCTCCCTCCCGCTGGCGTAATAGGTTATTCTATCGACCGTTGCGCAGCAGCGTCAAGCCGGTCGCCGTGCGCCTTGGCAGCCCTTCGGGTTCTGGACATCCGACAACCTCGCTTGAAAAGCCGATCGGCCCTGTCCCGACCTCCGCCCCCCTGGCACGGACCCACCCGTTCCGCGATATTTGTAGTCGGTAGCCTCGGTCGGAACGCCGACCATTGATCATTGTGGAGGTGCGAGCGTGCGAGACCTGACCCCTCGGCAGATCGTTGAAGAATTGGAGCGACACATCGTCGGTCAGGACGCGGCCAAGCGAGCCGTGGCCATCGCCGTCCGCAACCGCTGGCGCCGCCAGCAGCTCCAGGGCGATATGCGGCAGGAGGTTGCCCCCAAGAACATTCTGATGATCGGCCCGACGGGCGTTGGCAAAACCGAGATCGCTCGCCGGCTGGCCAAGCTCACCGGCGCGCCGTTCATCAAGGTCGAGGCCACCCGCTACACCGAGGTCGGCTACTACGGCCGCGATGTGGAGAGCATGATCCGCGAGCTGGTCGAAAACGCCATCGGCCTGGTCCGCGCGTCGGAGCGAGAAAACGTCCAGGCCGAAGCCCGTCGCCGTGTGACCGAGCGTCTGGTCGACCTGTTGGCCCCGCAGCCGCCCGCCTTCGACGCGATGCACGACAGCCCCGACTCGCCCGAACGCTACGAGCGGACCCGCGAGAAGATGCGAGCGATGCTCGCCTCGGGCGAGATGGAACAGCGGCGCGTCGAACTGACCGTCGAGCAGCGAGCCGTGCCCATGATGCTCACCGGCGTCGGCATGGAGCAAATGGACCTCGACCTGCATGGCATGTTTGAAAAGATTTTGCCGAAGAACACCAGTCGCCGCGAAATGACGGTGGCCGAGGCCCGCGAAGTCCTCTTCGATCAGGAATGCGACGCCCTGATCAACCAAGAAAAGGTCAACGCGGCCGCCATCGAGTTGGCCGAGAACGTCGGCATCGTCTTCCTCGACGAGTTGGACAAGATCGTCTCCAGCGAACAGGCCCACGGGGCCGACGTGTCGCGTCAGGGCGTCCAGCGCGACCTGCTCCCGATCGTCGAGGGCACGACCGTTCAAACCCGTTACGGCTACGTTCGCACCGACCACGTCCTGTTCATTGCGGCCGGCGCGTTCCATCGCGCGAAGCCCAGCGACCTAATGCCCGAGTTGCAAGGCCGCTTCCCGATCCGCGTCGAGCTGCAAGCGTTGACGAAGGAGGACTTCGTTCGCATTCTCAAGGAGCCCAAGGGCGCGCTGACGAAGCAGTACGAGGCCCTACTGGCCACCGAGGGCGTCGAGATCAACTTCCAGGACGATGCCGTCGAGACCCTCGCGGAGTTTGCCTTTCAGGTGAACCAGACGACCCAGAACATCGGCGCGCGACGGCTCTACACGATCATGGAGCGTCTCTTGGAGGAGTTGAGCTTCGAGGCCCCCGAGATGCAGCGGGGCCGGGTGCCCATCAACGCCGCCTACGTCAAGGAACGGCTGGCCAAGCTGACCGAGGACGAAGACCTGAGCAAGTTCATCCTCTAGAAAGAGCCATTCCTCTGCCCGTTCGTGCGAGAGCGCCGAGATGAACTCGGCCTCCCCGCGCCCGCTTGCAGAAGAGGAGCCGTGGGGGATGTCGCCCCGCAGATGTTAGCCATCGGCGGCACACGGAGCGAACGTCAATGAGAAGAGGGCTTTGCAGTCGCCCGCCCAATGTGGTCGCCTTGCTTGAACCGGCGCAAGATGCCGTTACAATAAGTCAACTCGAACAAGCTCACCTCGGACGCAACGGCATGGTTTGGCGCCGGATTGGCAGCCAGGCAGACTTTGACGGGGAGTTCCCGACATGACGTCAACTCCTGACCCGCCGTTCGAACAGCCACCGCAGAGCATCTCGCTGGACGAGCTGGCTCAGGCGTTCGCGCAGGTCATGGGCGTCGAGCCGCGACGGCCCGAGGAGCCTGCGGTCGAGAAAGCGGCCGATGACCAACCTGGGACGGTTCCGTTGGAGTCGGCACGCGAGTCTGAACGGACCGTGGATGCCGCGACCGGCGAGCCTCAATACGCGCCTTTGGCGTCCGAGGAAGACAACTGCCCGGTCAACCCAAGGACGATCCTGGAGGCGATGCTTTTTGTCGGCGATGGCAACAATCAACCGCTGACACCCGCCCGCGCGGCCGAGCTGATGCGTGATGTGGCGGTCGATGAAATTCCGTCGTTGGTCGACGAATTGAACCGTCGCTACGATGCGGAGGGGGCCGCGTACCGGATCGTTGGCGAAGGCGACGGCTACCGGCTGTCGCTTCGGGATGAGTACGAGTCGTTGCGAGACCGATTTTATGGTCGGATCCGCGAGGCCCGGCTGTCGCAGGCAGCCGTCGATGTCCTGGCACTGGTGGCCTACCAGCAGCCAATCACCAGTGAGAAGGTCGGGCACCTGCGCGGCAAACCGAGTAGCCACGTCCTGTCGCAATTGGTGCGACGCGGATTGCTGAGGATCGAGCGGCCGGAGAGCAGCCGCCGGACGGCCCACTATCGTACGACGGATCGCTTCCTGCAGCTCTTTCATCTGGATTCGCTTGGGGATTTGCCGCGGAGCGAAGAGCCGTAGTTATGGACGGGAACCTGTTGCGGCGAAAGCGTTTGCGTGATCTGGGCAGACCAGCGCAGACTTGGCGGCCCAACTCTGCTAGAATGATAGGGTTATTCGCTTTTATCAGTCAGGGAGGAACTGCCGGCAAAGCGTGTCTTGGTTGCCCCGCGCACTCCACTTCGGAGGGGACGGCTTGAAGTCACGCCCGTTGGGCAGACGTGCGGCGACCGCTCCGGTTACCGCTGACGGAGTTCTTCCGAGGTCCTAATCGCGCCGAGTATGTCCAATTCGCGGATCGTTGACGATTTGCACGCTGCCGCACCGCTGGTGGCGCCGTCGCTGCTTTCCTGTGACTTCGCGCGATTGGGCGAGGAGATCGGGCGCATCGAGCAGGCCGGCGCCCAAGTGCTCCACCTGGACATCATGGACGGCCACTTCGTGCCGAACATCAGTTTCGGCATCCCGGTGGTCGAGGCCATCCGACGCTCGACGGACCTGCCGCTGGATGTTCATCTGATGATCTCGGAGCCGGCTCGGTATCTTGGGCGATTCCGCAAGGCGGGCGCCGATCTGCTGACCATCCACGTCGAGACCGTTGCGGATCCGCGTCCCCTGCTTGATGAAATTCACTCGCTGGGCGCAGCGGCCGGCATTTCGCTCAATCCGCCGACGCCACTGGAATCGCTCGACGGCTGCCTGGACCACTGCGACTTGGTGCTGGTGATGAGCGTAATGCCAGGGTTCGGCGGCCAACAGTTTCAGCCGGTGGCACTGGAGAAGCTGCGCCGGCTGCGGGCTGTGTGCCGTTCCGAGGTGCTGCTGTCGGTCGATGGCGGTGTCAACCTCGAAACAGTTGGACCAGTGACCGAAGCGGGGGCCGACCTGCTGGTAACCGGCTCGGCCCTCTTCTCACAAGACAATTACGGCCAATTCATCGAGCAGATGACTTGCCGGGCAAGGTTACGAAAGGAAGCGCGAGTTTAGCGATGTTACAAATTGTGTTGATTCGTCCCGGCTCGACCGACTACGACGTACAAGGACGAATCCAGGGCAGTCTCGATATTCCGCTGAATGAGCGGGGCTTGACCGAGGCGGCGGCAGCGGCCGAACAGTTGCGCGACAAGAAGTTGGACGTCATTTATTCGCCCACTTCGCAGCCGTCGCATCAAACGGCCGAGGTCATCGCCAAGAAGCTCGGAGTCCGACAGCGAAAGATCGAGCGGTTGCAGAGTCTTCATCAGGGTCTTTGGGAGGGAATGCTTATCGAGGACGTCCGACATAAGCAGCCCAAGGTGTATCGCCAGTGGCAGGAGCAGCCGGAAAACGTCTGCCCGCCAGAGGGCGAAATGTTGGGCGACGCCGACGCGCGGGTTCGCGCGGCGCTCATCAAGCTGTTAAAGCGACACCGCGACGGGGCGATCGGATTGGTGCTGCCCGAGCCGCTGCAGAGCTTGGCTCGCCGCTTCGTCACGCATTGCGAATTGGGCGATCTGTGGAAAGCGCCGAACGGACACGGTTGGATTGAAGCCCTTGAAGTGGATCCGGAAGAAATTCTAGCCGCCAGCGTTTAACGGAGTACAACGTCGATGTCAACATCCACGACGGAAACTAACGGTTGGAAGAGCATGTTGAAACATCCCAAACGTGGCGTGCCGGAAGGGCTTTGGAAACGCTGCCCAGGCTGCCAGGGGACGATTTTCCGCAAGGAAGCCGAACGCTTGCTGGGCGTGTGTCCCGAATGCGACTACCACTGGTACGTGCCGGCGCGACAGCGCATCGCCCAGGTGCTCGATGAAGGGACGTTCGAGGAGTGGGACGCCGATATGCGAACGGCCGATCCGCTTTCGTTCGTCGATAAGGTGCCCTATCCGCAAAAAGTCGCCGAAGAACAGCGACGAACCGGACTGCTCGAAGCGGCCGTCGTCGGGACGGGCATGATCCGCGGCCGTCGCGTTGCGTTCGGCGTCACCGACTCGGCATTCATCATGGGCAGCATGGGCTCCGTCGTCGGCGAGAAGCTGACTCGGACCATCGAACGCGCCACACGGCAGCAGTGGCCCCTGATTATCATTTCCGGCTCCGGCGGCGGGGCCCGGATGCACGAAGGAATGCTGTCGCTGATGCAAATGGCCAAGGTCTCGGCCGCCATCGCCCGGCTGAACGAGGCCGGAGGACTGTTCGTCTCCGTTCTAACCAATCCGACGATGGGCGGCGTCGCGGCCAGTTTCGCGTCGCTCGGCGACGTCGTGTTTGCGGAACCCAAAGCGCTGGTCGGCTTTGCCGGCCCTCGCACGATCAAGGCGACGATCCGCATCGAGTTGCCCAAAGGCTTCCAGACAAGCGAGTTCCTCTTGGAACACGGTTTCATCGACCGGATCGTGCGCCGACAGGACCTGCAAAGCGAGCTGGCCCGAACCATCGACTACTGCGGAAAGTAGTTGGCGGCTTTCCGCGGTCGGCGATCGGTTTTTCCTCAAAAGCGACCCTGAGATGCGGTGATCTCGAAGCGGAATGCGGCGAGTTGACCGCTGCGAGCTCATGGCTCTGTTCGACCAACTGAAGACGATTTTTGCCGGCGGACAGTTGAACGTGTCCAAGCGGTTCGCGCTGCTCAACGAGGCCATCTCGGGCACGATGTCGAGCTTCTACATGGCTCGCGACTTGCGGACCGATCGGCTGGTCGGGCTGAAGATTCTGGACCCCAGAAAGACGGTCGCGTTCGAGTCGCGTTTTAAGGGACTCAAGAAGCCGAGCGAGGGCCAAATCGCCTCGCAATTGAAACACCCGAGCATTGTCGAGACGCTCGAACATGGCGTCACGACCGAGGGCGCTCCGTACTTGGTGATGGAGTATCTCGAAGGCCCGAACATGAACACCGCGTTGGCCGCCCATGACCCGTGTCTGGATGGCCGGCGGGTGCATCTGATGCGTCAGGCGGCCGAGGCGATCGCAGCCGTCCATGAGGCCGGCTTCATCCACCGCGACGTGTGCCCCCGCAATTTCATGCTCACCAACGGTCGGCAGGACCTCAAACTGATCGACTTCGGGTTGGCCGTGCCGGCCACGCGTTGGTTCATGCAGCCTGGAAATCGGACGGGCACGCCGAACTACATGGCGCCCGAGCTGGTCCGCCGACGCGAGACCGACCAGCGGCTCGACGTGTTCGCTTTTGGCGTGACGGCCTACGAGCTCTGGACGTTCGAGTTGCCTTGGCCACGTGGAACGACCGGCATGGCCGCGATGTCGCACGACCAGCCGCCAATTGACATCCGCGAGCTTCGGCCCGACCTTCCGACCGTGTTGGTCAAGGCGATTCACTCGTGCATCGAGCCCGAGCCGTCGCGACGATGCCCGTCGATGGACGACTTCTTGCGAATGATCCGCAAGCTTCAGGACTGAGTGTTTCGCCGAATGGTTTCGCGTGGCCGCAGCCCTTTTTTGACGCGCCCGTGAAACGTCGCGGCTTCGGCGGTGTCTCTACTTTCGGGCGGCCGCTTTGGAAGACGTCGCATGGGCAACCTGACGCCAGAGACAATAACGCGGCTGTGGTCCGAGCGCAGTGCGGCCTTGGCGCTCTACGCTCGCCAGTGGTGCGATTCGCCGGAAGACGTTGTCCAAGAGGCGTTTCTGCTGCTGGCTCGGCAGGCCCTGACGCCAGCGAATCCGGTGGGCTGGCTTTATCGCGTCGTCAGGAACAGCGCGATCAATGCGGCTCGGTCCGGCCGACGGCGGTCGCGGCGAGAAACGGCCGTGGCATCGCGCGGCGAGCCGTGGTTCGAGGCGTCCGACGGCGTGGGCCTCGATGCGGCCGAGGCCGCCCAAATGCTGGCCCAACTGCCTATCGACCAGCGCGAGGCGATTGTCGCTCACCTGTGGGGCGGCCTTCCGTTTGAAGAGATCGGACGACTCTGTGGCAGTTCGGCCGCCACGGCCCATCGTTGCTATCGACGCGGAATTGCCGCTTTGCAAGAAAGGCTCGACCCATGTTCGACGACGAAAGCAACAGAGCAGTGAAGGCGTTCGAGGCCCGGCTGGCTGTCCTGCGGCCCAGTGGCGTGCCATCTCCTTTTCCCGCGACAAACCTTGCGGCACCGGACGACAGGGACGCCGTCGAGCAATCTGGCGCGTGCAGGCCGATCCACGCGTGCGACACCGCGGCCGGCCATCGATTCGTCTGTATTTATTGCGGCGTCGAAACGACTCGAACCGGCGGTCATCGCTGGCGGTGGCCGGTGGTCGCGGCCGGGCTGGCGGCCCTTCTGTTGCTAATGGCGACGACCGGTTGGCGGTCGCAACTTGCAATCAAGCAGCTTCGGCAGTCGGCAGCCATCTTGGTGGACGATGTCACTGCGCCCGGGACCAACTCGGCCCGCACCGAGCTGACCGCGTCCCGGTCGTATCTGTCCTTGCGGAGTCAGGCGATCCGCGATGGCATCGATAGCGCGGTGTTGCCGGCCACGCCCGGCGTGACGCCTTCGTCAAAGAGCGACATCCCGTTGACGTACCGAGAGGCGTTGGACCGTGTGCTGAAACAAAAGGATTCCTGGGGATCGTGACCCTCAGGGACAAGCCAATCAGGAGGCAACTGATGCGAGTTTGCAGTTGGGTTTTGTGGACGATCGTTGCGCTGTCGGCGGCCCGGGCCTGCGGCCAAGACGCCGCCACATCGGCTGCCGGCGAGAAGACGCCGAAGGTCGAGCGGCCAGTCCAAATGCGTCTGTATCCGGCCGCCGAACCGCAGCCGTCGCTCCGGTATCAGTTGCTGCCGCCCTTTGTTGAATGCAGGCCGGGCAACGCGGCCGTCTGGTGGAACCGGCTGCCTGCCGGCCGGACCACCTTTTGGCAAGACTTCGACAACTCTTGGAACAGCCTGGACCAGTGGATGAAGATTCCGCTGGGCGATCCGCAAGAAAAGGCGTGCCGCAACAGCCAATCGATGAAGAAGGCCCTCGATCGCCTCTATCATACCAGCGGAGTGTTCGCCGACATGGAACGCGCGGCGCGCTTCGAGTCGTGCGACTGGGAGCTGCCGATCCGCGAGGCCAACTATTTCGAGATGCTTTTGCCGGAGGTTCAGTTTTGCCGACAATATGCGAGATTCCTTGCGGCCAGGGCCCATCTGCAAATCGCTGAAGGCCGATACGAGGAGGCCGTGCATACGCTCCAGGTCGGATTCGCCGAGGCCCGGGACGTCGCTGCGGGGCACACGCTGATCAACAGCCTCGTCGGCATCACCATCGCCGGCATGATGTCCCATGAGATTCAGCAGATGATGCAGCAACCTGACGCTCCGAACTTGTACTGGGCCTTGAGCGCGATGCCGAGTCAATTGGTTGATTTCCGGAGAGCCGCCGAGGCCGAGGCCAATTCGCTCTATCTGCAGTTTCCCCAGTTGCGCAACTTGGCGTCGCAAAAATACTCGGCCGCCGAATGGGATCGGCTGCTTCACACGATTCTGAAGTTCGTGCAAGGCGGCCTCTACGTTGCGGGACAACCAGCCAAGCCAGAAAAACTCGACGCCGCAATCGCTAAACTCAAAGACGAGGGCTATCCGAAAGCCCGGCAGTTCTTGATCGCCCAGGGACGGTCAGCCGCCGAAGTCGACGCGATGCCGGCCTCGCAGGCGATCCTCTGCTACTCGATGCACATCTGGGATCAGGCCAATCAGGACGAACTGAAATGGTTCTTGCTGCCGAGCGAGGAAATTGGCGACGGGCTCGATGCGGCCGAACAGCGAATGCGATCCGTCTACTACGCCGAGGAGATCATTCCGCTGGTGCGAACCTTCACGCCGTGCGTGTCGGCCGCCCGAAAAGCCGAGGTTCGCTATCAGTGGAATGTGGCCATGCTCCGAACGTTCGAGGCCATGCGACTCTATGCGGCCAACCACTCGGGCCAATGGCCGGAACGGCTGAGCGACATCCGCGAAGTGCCGGTGCCAAACAACCCGTTCGACAACAGACCGTTCGTCTACCGCCGCGAGGGCGACAAGGTCATTCTCACGTCAGAGAAAGGGCCGCGCGGCGTGCCGTGGAAGCACGAGCTCACGCTGATGCCCGCGAAGCGGTAGCTGGTGGGCGGCCAGTACGACCCGCTATTTCAGAATGGGGTGCCTCAGGGTCGGCTGGTCCCTTCGGTCGCCCCTGGCGTTTCTTGCCAACGACTCGTCCCCAGCGTATATTCGAGAAACGCCAGATACGGCGATTGCAACGGTAATCTCTTTGTTTCATCCGCTTTGGAGTGTACACCCATGCGAACTTGGCATCTACGGACCGCGGTTTTCTTCCTGGCCGTCGTTTTCTCGGCTACCATCGCGTGCGCCTGCACGTCGATCATGGTCGGGCGGAAAGCGTCCGTCGACGGTTCCGTCATGACCTCGCATACGTGCGATAGTCACGACGACAGCTCCGCAATCGCCGTGGTGCCTCACGCCAAGCACAAGCCGGGCGAGGAATACGTCCTGAGTCGCCGCGAGGAAGACCAGAGCGGGCCGATGAAGCGGTTGCGTCGCAAACCAACCGGCAAGATTCCACAAGTGCCGGAAACGTTCGGCTACGTCGTCGGCGTCTACGCCATCATCAATGAGCATCAATTGGCCATCGGCGAATCGACGTTCGAGGGCCGCCCGGAACTGGTCAGCCAGAAGGGCCTGCTCGATTGCGACACGCTGACTCGCCTCATGCTCGAACGGACCAAGACCGCGCGCGAGGCCATCCGCCTTGCCGGCGAGCTGATCGAGCAGTACGGCTGGTGCGATATGGGCGAGGCGCTCACCGTGGCCGACACCCGCGAGGTCTGGCTGCTGGAAATCGTCGGGCCAGGCAAGGACGCCGTCGGCGGCGCCTGGGCGGCTCAGCGCGTGCCGGACGACCACGTTTCGGTCGTGGCCAATGGGTCGCGGATCGAGGAAATCGACCTCGGCAATCCCGACTTCTTCATGGCCTCGAAAAACGTGCGAAAACTGGCCGAGCGGAAGGGCTACTGGAATCCGAAGAGCGGGCAGCCCTTCCGATTCTGCGACGCCTACAGCCCCGAAAGCCGCTTGGAGGTCGCCACGACGCGGCGCGAGTGGCGCGTCTTCGACCTGTTGGCCCCCTCGCTGCACCTCAGCGCGCACAGCAACCGATTCCCGTTTTCCGTGAAGCCCGAAAAGCCGGTCGCTCCCGAAAAGATCATGGAGTTGTTCCGCGATACGTTCGAGGGCACTGACTTCGACGTGCTCAAGGATTTCACCGTGACCGACGCGACGGGCAAGGCGGTCAAGAGCCCGCTGGCCAATCCGTTCATGCCCTATGACATGAACAAGATGCTCCGCATCAACGGCGGCTGGGGCTGGTATGGCGAGCGGTGCCTGGCACGCTGGTACTGCATGTACGCGACCGTGACGCAGTCTCGCGGCTGGCTGCCGGACCCCGTGGGCGGTGTCGTCTGGTTCGGTTACGCCAATCCGGCCATGACGACCTATGTGCCGATCTACGCAGGGGTGACGGACTTGCCAGAGGAATACAAGACCGATGGGCGGACAACCGGATTCAGCCGCCGATCCGCCTGGTGGACGTTCAGACAGGTGGCCACGATCGCCGCGCATCGTTGGGGCGACATGCGGGCCGACGTGGCCGCTGTTCGCTCGCCACTTCAAGACGGCCTGCTGGTCGAGCAGACGGCGGTTGCCGAGAAGGCCGTCCGGCTGCTCAAGGACGATCCGGCCAAGGCCCGAGCATTCTTGACCGAACAGACCGCAGCCTCCGCCCGCAAAGCCCTGGAAGCGTATTCCAACCTGGGCGCCTTGCTCTGGACGAAGTACGACGAGCAGTGGTGAGCGGCGGTCCTATCCAGGAATCGTCGCGGCATTCCGATGACAAGTGGCTGGCCTCGCGTTTTTCACAGCGGGGCCCCCGACTGACTGGTTTACGTCCCACGCCGTCTTGGGAATAATGGACGAAGCGGCCGACTTTCCCATCGACGTTCGTCTCTTACTTCGTGGCTTCCGCCTACGGACGATTTGGCAACGGGACGCCTATGCAACCGACAGCCGAGACCGTTGCGCGACTCGAGGCAGAGATCCGCGAGTTGCGGTCCGCGCTCACCCAGACGCAAGAAGCACTGCGAAACCAGAGCGATTCGCTGGGCGGTCGCGATCGTGAGGTCGGCCAGTCTGAAACCTTTGCCGCATCGGTTCTCGACCAGACCCAAGACGCCATCGTCGTCTGCGATCCGTCAGGTCATATCATCCGAGCAAATCAGGCGGCCGATCAGCTCTGTGACGGGAACCCGCTTCAGAAGCAATTCGAGGTCGCATTCCCATTACATCACGTCGCCGCTTCAACAACTGGCAACGTGCCATCGCGCGACGAGCCGCTGTCGCTGGTTCCGCCGGCGTCTGCCGTGCCGTTTCTCCGCGATGTCGAGGCATCGCTTGTCCGAAACGACGGTCTTCAGGTCGAGCTGTCGGTGAGCGTCCGTCCGATGGTGGACGAAAGTGGCCAGCCGCTCGGCACACTGGTCACCATGACCGACATCACCGATCGCAAGCATGCCGAGGACTCGCTGCGCCGCGCCAAGGAGGACTGGGAGCAGACATTCGACGCCGTGCCCGACTTGGTGGCCGTCTTGGACAACCAGCACCGCGTGGTCCGAGCGAACCGGGCAATGGCCGACCGAGTGGGAATGACGCCCGAGCAGTGTGCGGGCCTGTTGTGCTATCAGCTCGTGCATGGAACGGCCGCGCCGCCCGAGTCCTGTCCCCACATGCAGACGTGTCGAGATGGCAAGGAGCACACGGCCGAGGTCGAGGACGCGCGCCGCGGAGAGTACTTCTTAGTCAGTACAACGCCGCGTTTCGACGACCAGGGCCAGGTGATCGGGGCCGTCCACGTCGCCCGGGACATCTCGGATCTGAAACGCCGTGAACGGCGAATCGACACGCTGACCCGGGTCTACGCCGTTTTGAGCCAGGTGAACGAGGTGATCGTTCGCGTGCGCGATGCGGACGCCCTGTTTTCCGAAGTGTGCCGAATCATCGCGGAAACGGGCCGTTTTCCGCTTGCATGGGTCGGACGACGCGACGGCAAACGGGTTGTTCCCGTCGCCTTTAGCGGCCCCGCGGCAAACATGGTCCACGAGATTCAGGTCGAGGTCGAAGGGCGACTCGGCGCCGGCCCGACGGGCACGTGCCTCCGCGAGCACCGCCCCGTGGTCAACGACGATTTCACCACGAATCCGGCCATGGCTCCATGGCGCGAGCAGGCCAATCGCCATGGCCTGCGCACGTCCGCCGCGTTCCCGCTGTATCGGCAGGGCCAACCCATCGGCACGTTGACGCTGTACGCCGCCGATCCGAACGCCTTCGATGCCGACCAGGTGACGCTGCTCGCGTCGCTTAGCGCGGATATCTCCTATGCCCTGGATGCAATCGACGATGAACGGCGACGCGTGCTGGCCGAGGAGGCACTGCGAAAATCGGCCGACGAGCTCGCCAGATCGAACGAGGACCTCGAACAGTTTGCATCCGTCGCATCGCACGACCTTCAGGAGCCGTTGCGCACGGTGACGGGGTTCGTGGATTTGTTGCGAAAGAGATATGTCCAGCAACTCGACGCCGAGGCAAACCGCTTCATCGAGTTCGTTCTCGAAGGTACGGAGCGAATGCAGACCCTCATCCGTGACCTGTTGGCTTATTCCAGGGTTAGCACGCGACGCCGCGAGCCCGTCTCGGTGGACGTGGGCGAGTTGCTTGACCAAGTCCAAACCACCCTGCATGAGCAGATTCAAGAGGCCCGAGCCGAGATCACGCACGGGCCGTTGCCGACGGTCCGGGCAGACGCTTCGCAATTGGCCCAGCTCTTCCAGAACCTGATTGGCAACGGGATGAAGTTTCGCGGCCAATCGCCGCCAAAGGTGCATGTCGAGGCCGTCCGCGACGGTGACTTCTGGCATTTCTCCGTGCGCGACAACGGCATTGGCATCGACGCCAAGCATCACGAACAGATCTTCGAGGTCTTTCGCCGCCTGCACACACGCGAGCATTACGAGGGGACGGGCATCGGCCTGGCCATCTGCAAGAAGATCGTCGACCGACACGGGGGCCGGATCTGGGTCGAATCCGAGCCAGGCCATGGGGCCACGTTCCACTTCACACTTCCGGCCTAGCAACGCGCCGTGCGTGCGATGATGCGAATGCCACCCGGTCAGCGGCTGACCTTGAAATCGGTGAAGAACAAGGCGCCGTTCTTCGCCTTGACAACGTCGATCTCAAACCCGGCAATCTGTGACGTCGGAGAGCCCATCGTCCCGACGGCCGCCAGTTGACCGTCCACATAGACCTTGACGGCGCTCTTGTCGCGATCGATCCGAAGGACGCCGGTCGGCTGGACGACGCCAACCTCCGTGCTCGTTCCCTCCGGCAGCCGGATCGTGTGATACTGCTTCCGGACACAAAGCGACGACGAGCCGAGCGGATTGAGCTTGGTTGGGTCGTTTCCACAACGGATGACCCAGTCGATAACGTACTTCGTTCCCTGCTGGTCCGTGAACGACAGCTTCGTGGCGACCGGTTCTTTCCACCAGCCGAGAATGCCGCGCGTCAGTTCCGGCATGTCGGCCGAGTACCGGCATTCCAACGAGAACGCGCTGGGCAACTGGATTCGGCACCCCACGGGATGGATGCCCAGCACGTTCGAGGCAAGCCAGTTGCGATGGTCCAAACCTGTTTTGACGAGCGTGTTGGGGCCCCAACCGGCGGCGTCCCCATCGTGGTAGGCCGCGAAGTTCTCGAACATGAGAACCGTTCCGACCGGCGGCGCATAGGGAACCAGGCTTCTCTTCTGCGGCGGCATCGGTGGCGCCGGTCCGGGCACGGCCACAGGCACTGGCCAGCCGCCGCTCGGCGGCGGACTGATCACCGACGGCGCGATCGACGGGACGCCAGCGTTCGGAGCTGCCGACGCGACTCCGTTTGCCAAGGAAGCCGGCTCTTCACTGCTGTTGGGAACGATTGTTTCCAACGTGCCGGACGCCGCGGACGTTGCCGTTCGGTCCGTCGCCGGGCCAGATCGCGACATCGAGCCGGTCACCGACCAGAGAATCAACCCACTGGCGACTGACGCCGCAACGCTTTCCCAAACGCGTCGGATGGTCTGGCCGCGTCGGGCCTCTCGAACGCCCATTCCTCGCTCTCCGATTGCGTGTTCGCCGTCTGTCGCCGCTCGGTGCCTCGACGGTGCCACATCGTCCGATCATCGGCCGGGACTGGGAGCGTCTTGTCGCAAACTGCTTGGCCCGTTTTCACCCCTTTGACCGAGCGAAATGGCAAGAGCCCCAATGGCCGCAGATCTCGCAGGGCTTGACTCGCCCCAGAGGTTACGACGCCGACGGCGCTTGCGGTCGGGCGGCAGCGCGCGGGCCGTCTTGGACGAGACCTGGCCCCTTTTTGCCGTTCGCGCAACGACGCCACCCAGCCGCAGTGGGGATGCGTTATGCGGTTTGCCGCAGCAAGCGTGGTAAACTGTGCCGGTCGTATCGATTGTCTGGCGGCCACTCGGTGTGACTTTGCCGACAGAGGAAGCTATGCGTGAAGTTCCGTAAAAACCGGCTCCGATGACAATACCAGCAATGCCTGATTTGATGAGCGAGTGTCCAAGCTTTCGAGGGGGAATGTCATGCGAGTTCGACTGTTGGCCGTCGCGCTGTTGGCTGTTGTCGTCCAGGCTGTCTGTGCCTCATCGGCGTTTGCCGGATGGGAAAGCCTTTTCGGGCTTCGGCCCAGCCGCTATGCCGCCTTGGCCGCACGGCATGATCTCCGCGATCAGGTCGCCGTGGCCACCGCCGACGGCTATCTGACGGGCGCAGATCGGGCCACCATCCTGGCCAAGGCCAAACGCATCCTGAAGGCCGATGAGTATCAGGCCTTCAAGCAGTCGCTGGACCGGCGTTGGGGGCCAAAACGTTCGCACGTGTCGCAAGCCGCGGCCCAGACGACGGTTCGGCCAGCCCCGACATCAGCCAGCCTGTCCGTGGGCGCCTCCGCGGGACTGGTCGTGCCGGCCAGCGTCTTGCTGCCTGACAACTGAGCGAGACGCCTTCTCCCGACGGGCGTTATTCGTTAGAATCGCCCGCATGAGTGGCTGGCTCACCGAAAATGCCCTGTTCTTTCGCGAGTATTTGCGACATTTCCACACGACGGGCGCCGTCTTGCCCAGCGGGCGACGGTTGGCCGCCGCCCTGACCCGGTTCGTCCGCGAGCCTTCGAGCAGGCCGCGAAAGATTCTCGAAGTGGGGCCAGGCACCGGGGCCGTCACCGGGCAAATCGTTCGCGGAATGCGCGACGCGGATTGCCTTGACCTGGTCGAGCTGAACGACACGTTCGTCGCCCGACTAAACCATCGCTTTCAGGCCGAGCCGGCGTTTCAGGCCGTCGCCCAACGGGCTTTGGTGCATCATTGCCCCGTCGAGGACCTGCCGGGCGAGGACCGCTACGATGTCATCGTATCCGGGCTGCCGCTGAACAACTTCTCGGTCGCCCAGGTCGAACGCCTCTTGTCGACGCTTTGCAACCGGCTTGCGCCCAACGGTATGCTCTCGTTCTTTGAGTACATCGCCGTCCGGCCGGCCAGGGCGATCGTCAGCGGGCGGGCCGAGCGAACGCGACTCCGCGGGGTCGGTCACGCAATGCGGGAAGTGCTCGATCGCCATGAAGTTCGCCGCGACGCCGTGTGGCTGAACGTTCCACCGGCCTGGGTGCATCACGTGGGAACATGACGGCCCGAGCGATGCCGTCACGAGCGCTCGGCCTTCGAGCCGATCTTCTTGCTGACCGCGGTCGGCGTTTCCGCTCGAAAGTCTTACGCCGCCGCTTGGGCGGGCGCCGTGGGTCGGATGTCCACCATCGCGTTGCGGACCGTCATGCACACGTGGCGGAAAACCTCGGGCCGAGAGACGCCTGACAGCCGCAAGACCTCCGCGCCGCCGTGGCGGAAAACCAGGTCGCCGGCGTGCAGCCACGCCTGGCCGGGCAGCACCTCGATGTCGATCGCATCGAACTCATTGAACTCGAGCCATCGCTCATCCATTGGCAACAGCCCCTTGCGAATGATGATGCGCCGATTGGTCAGCGCATAACGGCGGCACACGTACGGCATCAGTTGCCAGCCAAAGACGGCCACGCTCAGCGGAATGGTGGCCAGGGCCAGCAAGTTGCCGAGCGTGAGGAACCCGATGCCAATCCGGATGGCGGCCAACTGGCCAACCAAGCGGCCAGCTCGGATCGCCCCAATCGTGGGCCAAACCACCTTACAAGTCACTTCGCTGAGTTCGCCAGGCGTAACGCCGGCAATGGGCTGATTCATGACAGGCTCAAGCGGATCAGGTGCAAGGCGACTAGGCCATCGGCGAGACGGTTTCGAGCCGACGGCGCTTTTCCGACAACTTAACCGCAACCGCCCACGGACGCAAGACATCGCGCGACACGAAATCGTTGGACAGCGGACGCTTGACAGCCCGCCATTCCCGTGGTAAAAAGTCGGGTCTCGTCGGTCGATCGACCGATGATGAAAGAGCTAGGCCCCCTTCGTCTAGTGGCCCAGGACATCGGGTTCTCAGTCCGAGAACAGGGGTTCGACTCCCCTAGGGGGTACTGGGGCTTGTAACCGATTATCGCTGCAAGCCGCACCACGAAGCACAAGCCCTTGTAACCCAAGGGCTTGCTTTGTTTCTTGCGGTTCCCCGCCAACAAGCCGCGGCAGATTGCTGCGCCTGATGTTGCGCCCCTGGTGCGCCAGAATCGCGCCGGCCGGGCGAATCCCCGCCCAGGTGATGGGCCGTCTTGGGGCTTCGGCCACAGGCGTCTCCGTCGAATTGGCCTCACCCGTTGTGGTATCGACATTACTATATACCGAAACGTTGCAGAGTCGTGCGATTGCGGTTTCCAAACTTCATCGGAGAACGAGGCAAGAGTGCCTAGCGGCTTGGCATTATCTCCCTCAAGCACTCGAATGACGTGCGCGAATGCCGGAAGGTGAAAATGCAGATCGAATCTCCCCGAGTCAATGGACTGACGTACTTCAAAAACCTTTCGCTCATCTTTTCGCGGCATGGCGAGACGGAAAGCGTCGAGGAGGAAGTCGTCCATTCTTGGCCAGCAATGCGCCTGTCTCTGCCAATTTCGCCCGCTGCGACGCCCTCGCCGTATCCGTCGCGGCCACGAGGCTGGTTTAGGTGGGCGTGGGATGAGTATGTCACGTGATTGTCCCGCATTGATGTACGTCATTCCGATGATTTGCCGTGAGAAACGGTCGATCCGAAGTCGCCCTGCGGAAGTGTTAAGAAAATTGGCCGCAAACTGTGGGATGACTTCGTCGTTTAGCCGAACGCGCATTGGATACGACGCAAACACCCAGTCGCCACGTTCACGCAATACTTCACATTTGCCAACCAATCCGCCTTCCAGCATTTCCGGCCGCTGGCCAGCCCATGGCGCGCGAACCGCCGAAGAAAGCCACCGCCCGTGGGCCGTCAGCCCTTGGGGTGGCAAGCATGATCAAGCGTCGGCCGGGCTCTGCCACGCCGGGCCGCAGCTACTGGTCCCGTCGCCGCGACATGATGCTGATGGCCCCGACCCGCAGCATCATGATTCTGTTACGTTGGAACTCATTCAGCAAATCAGTGTTTTCTGCAGAGCAGACGTATCCCCGTTTTTTGCTTTCTTGCCCATCACCAAGCGGCTGTGCTCTAAAGTGTTTAGCGGCCTTTGGATCGGACACGGCAGCCGATGCAGGGGCCCCCATCTTTGTGAGCATCTTGCACGCACCGAGCGAAAAGACCTTGACAACGAAGCGCGCGTAGCGCAAACTGTTATTGCGTAGTGCTTTACGGAGGGTAAGCGAATGGTTAGCGGCCACACTGGAAATGTGGTGCCCCAGTAATGGGGTTGCGGGTTCGAGCCCCGTGCCCTCCGCTTGGAGGGGTGCAATACACCGCACCCCTTCGCAAACATCGGTAATTCCAGGGTTTTGCGATTCTTGTTGCGTTGCCTTGCAACCCGATTCGTGCGGTTGCTGCACCGGATTTTGCACCGCTTTTTGGGCGACGCCCGAGGCTCTTTGGAAGTCGGCGTCCGTCACTTGGACATAGTGCCGGGCTGCTATCGCCACCGTGTTGCCTATCCACTTGCAGACCGTGGTAATCGGATACTCTCGGGCAAGGTCGCTTTCGCATGACGCCCGAAGGTTGTGGAACAATCGGGACCCAAGGCTCCAAACCGGCCCGTTTGACGATCTTCTCGAAGGTCGTCCGCAAGTTGCAGTTTATCCAGCCCTTTGGTCCATTGGCTGCCGGGAGATACAGCTTTTTGGGGATGGCGTGCGTTTGGCCTTCGCGGGCCATTTCCCAAGCCTCTTCGAGATACGGACGCAGACGGGCGAACATAGGCACCGCTCGCGTACCCTGCCCGTGGCCCTCCGTCTTCGGCGAAATGACCGTCATGGCACCATGTTCCCAATCGAGATCGGCAAGCCGCAGGCTCAATGTTTCGGAAGGCGTCCGAAGTCCACCATAACGAGCCAAGGCAATGATGGTTCGCCAAACCCAATTGGGTGCGGCGTCCATCAGCTTTTGCGTTTCCTCTTCCGTGATGTAGTGTTGACGCTTGCGAGGGTCGCCGCCTTTGCACGACACTCCGGCGAACGGATTCTTGTCGATCCACTCCATCCGCACCGCATAAGCAAAATGCTGCCGAACTTTTTGCAGGCGTTTCATGATCGTGGTGGCGGCAAGCCCTTTGTCCAGGTAGTATTGCCGAAACTCTTCGGCCTTCGCCCTGGTGATCGACTGCAAAGGCTTGTCTTCGCCGAAGTGGTCCGCCAAATCGTTTTCAACACGGCCCCACGTAACATAGGTGGCGGGCTTCGCCCCAGGGTGTGCCGCGATGAATGCCTTGGCAAGTCCGCCGATGGTCGCCCGTTGACGCTTTGGAATCAGCCCCACGGCGGCGAGCTTGTCGGACAGGGCGGCATCGAGATCGGCAACCCAACGGGCGGTGTCGGCGCCTAATGGGCCGCCTGCCGCTTGGGCCGCTACAAGGTGCTCTACCTTCACCTGGACCATTTCGGCCAAGCGTTGCGAACATTTGCCTAGCCGGATTGAACGACGCTTGCCGTCGCCGCCGACAAATTGAATCGTCCGCCGTCCGTTCGGTTCTCGGGTAATTGACGCCATTATCGCATCTGCCTTTCTTCGGTCGTATTTGACGACGCCTGACAGTATCCCGCATCTTCGGCCGAACGACAAGCCTCCGACTCGACGGCTTTCGTATCAACTGTGCGGCCTTGCGAACGCTCTTGCAGCCAACGCTGCAACGCCTCAACCGGATAGAGAACCGACCGGCCTAATCGCGTGTGCGGTATCTCGCCTTGCTGGGTCAACGTCCAAAGCGTTCGGGCGGAAATCCCAATGGCCTTCGCGGCTTCACGCGGCCTTAACGATAACTTCAACGCTAAATTGTTTTCCATCACATACTCCCTTATGCTTGGAATGATTCCTTTTTTCAGATCAAACATTCTCCGTTTGAAAACTGCCGACGTTCCGCAAGCAGCTTCGTCAGGTTCCCAGTTAGCGGCAAACCGCAATGCGGGCATTTGTCCATTGGCTGGCCGTTTTTGTCGGATGGCACAAACGTCAATGCGCCGTTACATCGACGAGACGCGACGAGCAACATACAACCGCAAGAGCAGTACAGGACTTCGCTATTCATCGCCATCGCCCTCCTGGTCTTCCGTGGCCAAGTCATCGAGCCAATACGAACCCGGCAACGGGCCACCGGCTTCGGCCAGGGCCTTTTCTCGCTCATGGGCTTCGCGTGCCCATTGGTTGAACGGTTCGGCCTCTTGCAACACGGCGTCTTTTTGGGCCTTGTCGGCGATTGTCGCGGCCTCGAACTCGCGTTTCTTGCGCAACCACTTTTCGCCAAGCGCTCCGTCCGTCTGCTGTTGCAGCCAAACGTCCAATTCCCGATTCATGGATTCTTTCAACGCATCTTTGCCGCCCCAACGCACACCGATTTGGGCGTAGAGCGTCAGGGCACAACCGCCGATCATGCGACGCAATACATCGGGCTTTATGCCGCAACGGCCCGGCGTCATGCGGCAGACTTTGCCCGACGATTCGCCCGTCCAGGCCAGAAAGCCCTTTTTGACGACCTCCCAAATCGGCAACGTCGGATACCGTTCGGGATGCTTGCGGTCGAACGGCTCGCCTTGCGTATCGACGAATCGCAACCAGTCGGAAAGATACTCGATGACGCCCGCCCGATTGGCGAGCCAGTCTTCCACGCTGTCGATGCCCAATTCCTTGATCGTCTGGCGTCGCATTTGCCACTCGACGCGCGGGGCTTCGTGCCAATTGCATCGGTCGTGCCATCGGTTGGCGATCAACGCCCGAAGCTTGACCATATCAACACCGCCTCCCATCATTTCCCGAACCTTGTCGTAGATGCGGCACATCGGCTCGTTGCCGATTTTGAACGAACGCGGAATGCCGCTTGTTCGATGCGCCGTATCATCGACGGCCCGGCAAACGAAGTCACGCCGCCAATACGGCACGGACAACTCGGTTGTCGCCACGCCGGGCATATCCAGGCAGCCATCGACGCGGCTGAGCTTGTTGGCGACCACTTCGCCGCCCAGGGCTTCGATGAACGCTTGGGCGCGGCTCCATGCCTCTTGCAGCCCAAGCTGCATGAGCGTTGCACTTCCGATGGCAACCTTGGCGTTTGGGCAATTGCCTTTCGGCTCTTTCGATTTGCCGAACTCGAAACGCATGCCGGAGGCCAAGACGCAAAACGCCCGATACGGTCCCTTACCTTTCGACTTCGCCCCATTCGGCAAGACTTGGCACATCATGCCGCCGAGCGTCATAAAACCGCCGTCTTCGTCGTCCTGCCCGGCCTGCGTCTTACACTTTTCCAATAGCGCCCAAGTCTCCTCTTGGCGATCATTCCAAACTACGTAAACCGCCAATGCAACCGTATCTTCACCCCCTAAGAATTCAATTTTGGGATTTGCGTCCCCCTTGCTAATCAATAAAGGGGGCCGCGTTGCGTCGGCGGTCAGAATCGCCAGCCCGGCCGATTCTTCTTGTTGAGCAACGCCCGACGGGCATGGCATTGCGAAAGGGTGCAACGTGTTGCCAAAAGACATATCAACGCTCATCGCTAAAACTCCTGTTCAATGAAGGAACGCCGCGACATGCCTTGAACCGCCGTTGGTCGCAAGAAATGCCGAGGCACGTAACGAAACGGGAGAAACCTAACCCAAGAGCCGGGAAAGGGCGTCGAGTGTGAAGAATGTCAGGAGAGATGCCAGCCAATACAACACACACGAACGCCGTCAAGCACGGCTTGGGGAAGGCTGGCGGGAAGAGCGAAGTTTTTTAGTTCGTGTGTTGTTTTTCAGATTTGGGCAACGGTTTTGGATTTTTTAATTCTTTGGCTTTGTTTCATTTGCCCGGCCGTCTATTGACGTGGGACTTTTCGTTTTTCAGCCGAAAGGTTTTTTGTTTCTTCGTTTGCCCAATCCATTTTTTGTTTTACAGATTTTTTTGGCCGCTATGTTCATTCCCATAACAACCAGCCTTTGACGCTATTTTCGGCAAGACAACCGCAGCCGCTTGAAGAGTTTTCCTGAAACATCGAAGTCATTTATCACGCCCGATGAACACCGCCCGTGTTTCTCATTGGAATATCTTCCCGAAGAAGTTTCGGCCGACGGGCGGCGTTATTGGCTTCGGCGAAATCTTTAGTCGGCCGACCAGAGACGCTCATTGCCGCTCTCTGGACTCTCGGCTAGCCTCTTCTCTCTGTTCTCATCGCATAGCTCCCGTCCATCAAGCGGGTAGCCGGGGCCGACCCCGCCGCTGCCGGACGCGGCGGGGCCCCCGGCCCCGGCTCCGTCCACAAGCAAAGCGGGTTTAGCCTTTTCGCTTTCTTCGCAGGCCACCGTCATGCTGAACGAACGACACCGCCGCCAAGATGACACCAACGAGAGCTGACGCGAACGAGATGACTTGCAACAATTGTGAACGATTCGTCATCTCAACCAGATTATACTCCGCCGGAGAAAGATAGCGGTCCAGTCCTTGCCGCAATTGCTGCCAATAGGGCCAAGCGACATCCAACGGGGCTTGTTTGAAGTCAATCAGGCGAGGCTGCGTCGCGCGAAGCCACGCGAACAACGCCATGGAAATTGCAAACACAACGCATCCGATGAATATGCGGCGGTGGCGACCCGTCCATGATGCGACTCGGCGAGGAGAGCGGTTCTCGTTTGGGGCAGAATGATTCAGGAACTGCAATTCCCGTCGAGAAGGAACGACGACTTCCGCACCGCATGCACACCGAAGCGATTCGCCGGCCTGCGTGACGCGCACGGCAATCTTTTCCCCACACGGACATGGCACGTAGTACTGAATGTCGTTCGGCAACTTTTTCATGGGACATGCCTATCGTTAAGGCCCGATTTCCGGTTTGTAAGGATGAGGGCGTTTCCGGATGACGGTCGCCGAAATGATTCGGTCCGCTGGCGGGATAACGACGTTGCTGTGCGGATTAATGGCAGTACTCATTTTGTCGCGGGGCACGCGACGCTGCAAATCGGCGAGCACTTCAATCCCCCACACCACGCGACCGAATACGGTGTGCCGTCCGTCATACATTCCGCGAGGAGTAAGGCACAGGAAGAACTGCGAGCTTCCCGGCGAGGCGTCGGCGCTGACCATGCTAATGGAACCGCGAAAATGGCGGCGGAGGGTTGCTCCTGAACACTCACTGGCAATGCGATAACCAGGACCTCCCGTGCCGTCGCCGTTGGGACATCCGGCGTAGGCTTCCTCGCCGCTGGTCACGCGATAAAACGGCAGGCCGTCGTAAAAGCCTTTTTCCACCAGCGATAGGAAGTTCGCGACGGTATTGGGAGCCTCGTTTTCAAAAAGCTCCAATTCGATTTCTCCCTTGTTCGTTTGCAGCTTCACTCGCGGCAAATCGGCAGCGGCGAGTTCGGCGTCTCGAAGCTTCTTTTCTTGTGACCAAAGACCTGCATAGTGATTAGCGAAAGCGCGTTTGTCAGAAAAGTCCAGATCGCCGGTATCGAGATTCGCCTTTTGTTGCATTGCACAGAATTTCTCGGCCAGTTTAAACTCATTGGCCTTGGTGGCCGTTTGAACCGCAAGTGAAAATATTCCGGAAGCAGTCACGCCGTTGTCGATCAGGGCTTGCAGGATGCGTAGGCCAATCTCATATTGCTCTCGCTGTATCTCCATGTTGGCAATCATCAACAAGAATTGAACCAAATCCTTGTTGTCCGCCGGTCTTTTGGCATAGGCGAGCGTGGCAGCGGCAATCAATTGTGATTGCAGATCCTCGCCTTGCTTCACCAACTCGGCATATTTGCCCCTGGCTTCAGCGGCGTTCCTGGTTCCGAAAACGCGGCATTCGACGTTGAGTTGCGACAATTCCGCCACCGTCCCACGCCATTTGGAAAGCAAACGGTCGAATTCGTCGCGTTCGCGGGACTTGGCGTTGTCCGATTCATGACGCCCCACCTTGTCGCTGACAGTCGCGCTTTGGGGAGCATCGCAACCAGAAAAACAAACAATCAGACACCATAGCACGACCGGAAGCAGCCTGGCGACGTTGCCGTGGAAAATCACACGGACAGTATGGGAAGATGTGTTTTTCATCGCGGACCAAAGCCTAACAAGCGGGCACTGTTGCCAATAACAAACAACTCGCCCACGTTATGTAGAATTGCACCAAATACGGGAGATACGACCCCGGCCGATGCCAGCCCCACGAAAAACAAGGCAATGCCAAGCCCGGCCACCACGTTCCAATGAATGGTGAGACGAGTGCGGCGAGCCAACCGCACAGCCAGAGGCAAACGAGTCAAATCCGTGTTCATCAACGCCACGTCCGCGCTTCGCAAAGCAATGTCGGACGCCGCCGCCCCGATGGCCACGCCGACATCGCCGCTGGCCAAGGCAAGTGCGTCGTTGATTCCGTCGCCGACCACCATGACGGTGTTTCCGGCAGCCCGGCATTCGTTGACCACATCCAACTTCTGCTCGGGAAGCACCTCGGCAATGACGCGGTCCACTTCCAATAGTTGTCCAACCTTTTCGGCAACCTGCCGGCGATCACCGGTTAGGAGAATGCACTTCGTAATTCCAAGACTGCGAAGGTCGGCGAGAGCCGATTTGGCTTCAGGCCGCGGCATGTCGGCCAGCAGGAAATATCCCGCCGCCAAGCGAGTCGTCGCACCGCCTTGTCGTTCAATTTGCGCTAACCATGTGATGGACCCGGCATACTCGGGATCGGCGGGAAGCTCAACGCCGTTTGCGGTAATCCATTCGCGCCGCCCCAACAGTAGCGTGATCGCGCCGCATTCCCACGATACGCCTTTGCCGGAAAGTTCCGTCGTTCGTCCCTCGGCGGCAGCGGTTTCCACATGTAATTCCCGGGCATGTGCGGCCGATGCAATTGCCCGCGACGCCGGATGCCGCGAACCGATGGCACAGCGGGCCGCCAGTTCCAAAACTTGGGGCTCGTCCTGCCCATTCAATGAAACGGCGGAAGCCAATTGGAGTTGCCCCAAGGTAACGGTTCCCGTCTTGTCGAGGACCACCGTGTCAACGTCGGCAAGCGATTCGAGGAAGCGGGTGTTTTTAATCAAGATGCCGAGACGCGAACCGACGGCCAACGCGGCGATCATGGCCGTCGGACCCGCCAGCACGAATGCGCCCGGACAACCGACCACGAGCACGGCCACGGCACGCGACACGTCACGGCTGACGAAAAGCACCACAGCCGCCACGGTGAGAATCACCGGCACATAGTAACAAGCATACTGTTCGATCAACTTGAGGACGGGCGTTTTCGATTGCTCCGCGCCACGCAGAAGTTCGACCACGCGGCCCAATACCGTTTGGTTTCCGGTTCGCGTTACTCGCACGCGCAACAAGCCGACGAGGTTGATCGAACCCGCGTACACCGGGCTGTCCGGCTGAACATCTTCCGGGGTTGACTCGCCTGTGACGGGCGACTGATCGACGGCCGATTCACCGTCGATCACTTGGCCATCGGTGGCAATCACATCACCGGGCCGCACCAAGAGTATGTCGCCCGGCTTCAGCAGGGCGAGATCGACTTCGCGTTCGCCATCCGCAGTGACGATCGTAGCCCGTCGCGCGTGCAGATTGCGAAGCCCCTCAATGGCGGCCTGCGCTCCGAGAATACTACGTTCCTCAAGAAAGTGGCCCACATTCATGATGATCGGCACCAGTGTTGCCGTGACGAAATCGCCGGTAGCCAGCGCCGCCAGCGAGGCCAACGCCACGAGTTGTTCCGTCATCGTGCCGGCGTCTTGCCGCAAAACGCCTCGCACGGCAATCATCAGAATCGGCGCCAATACAACGCACGCCGCCAACGCGACGATCAATTCGGCGATGTTGCGCAACTCCGGAGGGCCGTAACGCTGTTGCAGCCAACCCACTGCCAACAGGGCTGAAGCTAGCATTGCCGAGCCAAGCTGAACGACGATGCGAAAACGTTCGCCATAGGTCAGGGGAACGTCCAACGAGCGATGAAGACTCGCGGATGCCGGGGCGGATAAATTGCTCATGGTTGCACCTCTCCGTCGGAAATAAGGACACGAGCCTCCGGTGCCACGAAACGCAGTTTGCCCACGCTCGCAAGAACTTGTTCGAGCGTTTCCATATAGATGCGTTGTCGGAGCAAGGCGGGATTTTTGCGATATTCGCCGTACAGTTGTTCAAATACGGAACATTCGGCGGACGCCTTGGCCTTGACGGTGTTTTCGTAGGCCAGGGCCTCTTGAACCAAACGATTGCTTTCGGCCTGAGCCTTGGGAACCTCTCGGGCGGCAAATCCCTCGGCATCGCGTTTGGCGGTTTCCATTTCGATTCGTTCGCTTTGCACTCTTTGAAATTCGGCGACGACGTGTCGCGGCGGGTGCATCTCTTTGAATTCGAGGGCCGAGATCGTCAGCCCGCACTGGATGGCATCGAGTCGTTTCTGTGCCTTGGCCCAAACGGTTTTTGCCAAACTCTCATTGGTACCCAATCCCTTCGCGGCGGATCGCTGCAACCGCAATGCGTCGTTGACGTGCCAGCCGGCCAATGTTTGCGTCATGGCGCTTAGCACCGCATCGTGCAAAATGCGTTCGGGATTGGCCGTCCAAAGCTGAAAAGCGATAGGGTTGGAAATTTTATACTTCACTGCAACTTGAGGTTGCACCACATTGTTGTCGCCGGTAAGGCAATAACCCTCGACCAGTGGATCGATAGTTTTCGCGGTCGTCGTTTCATCCAATCCCTTCCACACCTCCTTGATGACAACTTCGCCTTCCTGTTTGACGGGAACGCGAATCACGCGATCGATGGGATACGGCATGGCGGGCAAAAGCCCCGGTTCTCTAACCTGATCGGCCGACGTGGTCCCGACCAATCGTCCGAACCGCAACAACAGCCCGACGTTGCCCGGTTCGATTTTTTGGATGCCGGAAAATAGAAACAGCACGGCCAACACCAGTACGACCCAGCGGAACATCCGCAGGCCCGCTTCGATTCCGCGAAAGACTTCCGGCGATGCTTTTTTGCGCGTCATGGCAGGTTCTCCGCGGGGGCATTGCGAGCAGGAGCGGCCGCGTTCGGTGTCGCTGCGGAGTTGCTCTTGTTTTTATTCTGGAACTGAGGCAACTCGAACAGCGCTTTGAACGGCCCCTCGTCGTTGCGCAAGATGATGGTCGCCTTCGATCCGAGCGTTTTCTTGATCGCCTGCAAGGACCGCCAGAAGGCGTAAAAATCAGGGTCCAGACGGTGGGCGTGGGCGTAAATCTCCGCCGCATCTTTTTCCGCGCGGCCGAGAACCTTGCCGGCCTCTTCGCGTCCTTGGCGAAGTATTTCCTCGCTCTTGACCACGGCTTCATCGCGGATGCGTTGCGCCTCCTTTTCACCCATGGCTCGCAACTCGCCCGCCTCGGATTTTCGCTCGGCCCGCATTTGGTCGAGCACGGCCGACATATTTTCTTCGGGATAGGCGATTCGCTTGATCCCGATCTGTTCCACCTGGATGCCGAACTTCTCCAACGCCGGCCCTTGAATGTCGCGCAACACCAGGGCTTCGATCTCCTCCGCCTTGATGTCGGCGGACTTGGTCGACACAAGCGACGCGAGGTCGAAGTTTCCCATGTGATAGTTTTTCTTGTCCGCTACCATTCCCGTCAGCTTTTGCTCGGCAGCTTCCGGCGTGCCGACCGATTGAAGGAAAAGCAACGGCTTTTCGACCCGCCAAACCACGTAGTCCAACAGGATGATGTTTTTGCGGTCACGTGTGAATGTGGCGGTGTAGGGCGTGTTGAAAATCCGCCGCCGCATGTCGATCGGATGCGATTGCTCGATCGGATACGGCAGCTTCCAATGAAGCCCCGCATGGGTCGCAATACGATCCTCGATCGGTCGGCCGAATCGAGTGATGACGGCGCTAAAGCCCTCGGGCACTTGTACGGTCATGCTGTAAACGGCCAGCATGGCGACGAGGAAGACGGCGAAGCCTATTCGCCATAGAAACGTTCCAATGCCTCGTCGCGAGGCTTTTTCAACGGGGTCTTGTAATTGATCGGTTGTGCTTACCATTGTTTCTTCTTGCCTCCCGGTAAAGTGGCGTCCGCGCCATTGGCGTTTGTTCTAAGATCGAGCAGGATTTCGCCCGGCCCGGTCGTGAATGTTTTGTCGATCAGCATCAAGGGTTTGCTGCTGAGAATGTCCTCGAATGTTTCAAACCATGACCGTAACTTGAAAGAATCCGGCGCGATGGAAAAGGCGTTGCCGATGGCGATAAACTTGGCGGACTCCTCGGCAGCCAATCCAACACGTCGTTCGGCGTCCACCTTGGCGGTCGCCACCGTGGTGCCGCGCTGTTTCTCCGACGACTGCATTTTGGCGAGTCTCTCGGCATTCGCCTCGATTTGATAACGGTTTGCGTCGATTCTCGCGCTAATGACGGCCAAATAATCGGCAGCCGCTTCAATGGGCGGATGCAGATTTAGAAGCGCCACGTCGATCACGTCGATGCCAAGGCGATTCTTCGCCGCATAGGCACGCAACGATTCCCGCAAATGCTCGGCAAACTCGGCGCGATTAGCCGAAAGCACTTCCTTCAGCGTGCTGTTTCTGGTTTGCTCCATGAGGACGCGGTAGGCGAACGTCTCGATCGCCGCATCTGGGTTCTGGAATCCGAGTGCATAGTCCAGAAAACCTTCCCGATCCTCGCGAATCTTATAATAGATCATCGCGTTGACGGCGACCGCCTCCGTGCCGTCGCCCAACACCAAAGCGAACTCCTCCTTGGAGTGTGCTTTGGTCCAGAGATACGCCATCGGTTGGCTTGCCCCAACGGTGAAACCAACTGGTTGGGCAGTGACTTGCTTTACCGGAAACCGCAGCACGCGGCCGAACGGCCACGACAACTTCCATTGAAGGCCGGGCTTCAGCGGTTCGGCGTCCATCCGTCCGAAGCTCTCGCGAATCCCCATTTCATTCAAGCCGACCAATGATAGACTGCTCAGGCTCCATAGCAAAACGCCCGCCAAGCATAAGACGGGAAGCACCGCACGACGGACAAAGCGAATCGCCCAGGACGAGCGGAAACTTATCCCCCACTGCGACTCCAGCGTGTCGAAGGCTCCAGCCACCGGGTTGCCCCGAATGAACATGGCGTTCCGAATGGCCAACCTCAGTGGCGACACGAACTCCCGTAAATCTGTTTTTTCGCGGGGCCAATGCTGAACAACTCGTCCGATCTGTTCCACCGCGATTAGAAACGTCCACAGCAACAGGAGCCGCGATCCCCAGAATTCCGCCGGCGTCCAGAACTGGCCGGCAAAGACCGCCACGGCAATGATGCCGCCGGCCCATTGCATTTCACGGAAGCAAACCGCCAGCGAGCCGGCTTCCGGCAGTTCATCGGATGATATTGCCGCGAATGGTTTTGACAAAATCAGGCATAAACACGAGAATGCGAGACACAGTACGCCCAAGGTGGTGGCCTGGTCCGAAGACAAGGAGGACGACGAACTCGCGCCTTGCCATAAAATGTATACGGCAATCGCTGCGGCCATTGCCGTGGGGATAAAGATGAGAATGCAGTGGAGTCTTCGATCTTGTTCCAGTACACCAAGGGCGTGGTCGCAGGCATCTTCGGCATCTTCGTCGTCATCGTCATCGACAGGCCGTTCGTCGCCAAAACACCGACGCGATGGCTTTGGCTGCAAAACCGAGCCGACGGACTGCGGTGAATCGCGTTCCACGAGGAGTTGTCGAAGTTCGTCGCTCTGACGACGAAGACGACATGCGTGAAGCGTCATCCAACAGGCGACAGCCCCCAGCAAGCACTCCGCCGCCAACGCCTGAAAGCCCGGTCGTCCGCTCCGCATTCCATAAACGCCGCTAATAACAACGGCGCACGACGCCACGACGGTTGCCACCCACAAGAAACCGTAATGACGAACGGGCGACGGAACGTGAGGCAATGCCGCACCGGTTGGCGGCTTATCCGTAATATTTAAATTTGGGGTCATCATGGAGGATCACCGTTGTAACGAAGAAACGAAATAGCTGCCCGAACGAATCTCCGGGCGCACGAAGTCACATAGCGATCGCGCATAACATGGCATGCCGGCCTACATTGCCGCGTACGGCAATCTATCCGCCAAACCGATGCGCATAATGTTGCACATGCGTTGAAATCACTATGCCATCAGGAGCATTGTGCAGCCAGCGAACACCGGAGAAAATGCGTTCCACGGTCGATGCAAGGAACCAACCGGCACTATATCCCGAATTGCCCATGCAATTTGCGGAACCAGACCGATGTTAGGCAAAATGCGCGACCGCTGGAGGACCACGAGGAAAGCTATCGCTGTGGTCTGGTCGTGGGAGAAAGATGCCGATGTCGCCGACCATGCCGGTCAAAGGCTGCGTGCCGTCGCACATCGCCTCGCATGCGACGCTGGTCGAGTGCCCAAACGAATACCACCACTGGCAAATCGGGCAGCTATGCGAATCGGTCGAACAAGAGGCCGCCACGATACAAACCGTTGCCCGGCCTGTTTCGTGCTGGCAGGAATGGTGATGGCAATGGGGTACTGCGTGGTTGCCAGAGCAACACGCTATACCATGGTGGGGTGAACAACCACATATCTTGTGCAGTCCGGCACTCCCTGATAGCGCAATGATTCCATGCAGCATCAGCAACAGAACAGCAACGGGCTGGGCATAATTGCGTTTCATGGACAGTGCCTAAAAAGGCCGAAACTACCAAAACTCCATTATCCAGTGTAATTGGCCGCGTGGCCGTTTGCAAGTTAGCTTCGCGTTAATATTACGACTACTGCCACGATTTCACTTTCTGTAAATGCAGGGGATATCAACGGAGTTCTATTTTTCCTTGAAGCCTTGAATCATGACCAGGATTCCTTGCCGTAGGGCCCCTGGCAATTTGGGCCAATTGGCCAGGATCAATTGCAACTCGGGATCGGTCGAACGCGCCTCGGCGGGAACTGCACCGGATTTTGCACCGGGTGTTTTAGGAAAGGGCGTTTTTCCCGAAGAATTCGAGGCGGGTTCGAGCCCCGTGCCCTCCGCTTTCAGAAAAGAATCCTAAACAGGCCGAAAACGCCCTTTTCCACGGGCTTTTCGGCCTGTTTTGTTGGGTCTCGCCAACGCCCAACGCCCAAAGCCCCTCGGCCCAGAGGGACAATCAGGGCCTCCGAGGGACACGAGAGAACGATTTCATACACTGAACTGAATACTGCAAGACAGCCAGGTGACCCCGGTTGCCCCATTGTGCCTACGCTGTCTCGGAATGCTTCATTTATCGGACATCCTCGACTCGCTCAGGTTTTCTTCTTTCAGCCAGTACGAATCGTTCATCTCTTTGGATGGGGTGAATTCTCGCCGGGAGATTCGGACATTCCGTCCTTCTTCGTCAAGGCGATTTTCGACCCTTCCTACAATGCTGTTCAGTTGCTCACACTGAGATTTGGAAAGGTAAAAGCGAAGGCTGTCGAGTACATTGAGCGATTCTGCATATACGCGGTGCCTGAACGGAACTTCCTCAGCGACATGCATCAGTGTGCTAACCGCGTCTTCGACACGCTGACGGAATATGCGTGCGGGCAACTGCGGCAACAATGTGATATCACCATCCTCACTCACGATCAAGATAAGGCAACCATCCCCGTGCATCGAGAGGTATCGCACCGCTGAGTTGTATCTTGCGCCACGGGCAGGATCGCCCTTTTCCGTTGCCAGCCCATCGAGGATTACGCCAATGGCGTGGCATATCCCCGAGTGGCTGAATAGAATCGCGCCATCGATTGAACTTACCGCTTGTATCTCCCATTCTGTCAGTTCACGGGGCTCGATCAACGTTGACCGCTGCGACAATCGGTCAGATTCGGCTTCAGCGCGATCTGAAATAACCATTGTGGTACCATGCTTCTGCCCAACGCACGAACTTGCTGCTCGCCACAGATACGTTGTGTTTACCTCTTTGGGAAATATCCGAGAGCACAGATCGCGAAACACCCATTCTTCGAGACGCGACGATGGCAAGGAAGGCACGCCATACCGAATTTCGCAGACAACTCGATCTCTGCAGAGAACCCGCCAATGGCGATGTCCACGAATATCGACGGACAGGTCATGTTGTGCAGTTGATGCGTCTGTGAGTCCAATGATTCCATTTTCTGCAACAAGAAGCGATGTCCTACCATGCGTCAGTTCTAGCAATTTACGAATTCGCCGAGAGTCACGCAGTGACACCGATTCCACAAATCGAATACCATTGCCAGCACCACCGGACCTACCCCGTCCTGCAAGGATAAGCCTGCCAATGGCAATGGAGCCCTCATAGTGCATGGCAGAGATAGCGTTCATGGCGTCATACAGGCCCTGAACGGTTGCTAACCCATCAAGACTGAATGCTCGCCACGCCACAGAACTCACAAACCTCTTTCCTCCTCGCCGCAACAACTCCTCAGTATTCGCCTTGACGGCACCAGGATCAACTCCAGGTTCATCCTCGCGTAGCCCATCCCTACACGAATCGAGGAATTCGCGTGCTATCGCTTGAATCAGCGATCGCTCAACTGGCATTCGGTCCACCGTGTCGTCATCGAAGACCAATTGCGATTCGTAGGCGTCCCGATCAAAGTCGAGCACGCAAGACACCATATAGTCTTCAACTCGGATTGGATCGGAGGCAAGGAACAGTCGATGCTCCTGTCCGGACCCGCTATTACAGCATCGCTCAATGGCCCTGGCTAGGCTCTGTAACTGAAGGCGTGCATGCACTCGTTTTGCTGCTTCTGCATCGGAATACATCATCTTGCTGCGTTCGTCATTATCCAACACGTTCTGAAGTTCACTGTCGAGTGCCACAAACGCAGATGGCTGTACATCATAATGGTCTGGTTCAACACAAATCGGAAGCCTGTCTTCTCGCTCGGACACCTTGACACCGACAAGAAACAGTGATGTATCGAGCGCAGGCAATAGATGGTCAAATAGCTCCTGAGTACGGCTCTCGGCAATTGATTGAAAATGCGGCTGATAAGCCCACATGAAATACTTGACTGAAAGTCGGCTCATTGAACACCTGCTCCGTCGCTATGTACTGTGCATACTGTACTGGCTGAAAGTATCAGGTTTTCTTCTTTTTTGCTCGCGGTGTCTGTATCAGATTAGGCTGTCGTTCTCGGCCCAAGTCAAGAAGGAACACGGCGTCCACAAGGCCGTTGTGTCCTCATTGTCCCTCGACGTTCTGACGGCGATACCAGAGCAGTGACCAGCTTCACATTCTTGTACCAGGCGTTACATAGGTACTGGTTAGGTAATATCGCTGTGCTGCTGGAGTGAGGCCGTAGACCGAACGGAAGCAGCGCAGCGGACCGCGAACTCGGCCGGGGCTATGTAGCCCAGCGAACGGTGCGGCCGCCGTTGGTTATACTCCAGTCGCCAAGCGTCGGCCAAATGCCGAGCTTCCGCGAGGTTGGTGAACTCCTCTCAGTTGGCCGCATTGCACGACACTTCCAAGCGGTCCTCCACGGACGGCAACGGACCGGACGATTGGATACTGGGCATCAACAAGAAGAAAATGGAGGGCATGCCCGTTCCTGATTATGATTAGTACGCCGAACACCAACCAGAAGAAATACGGCACTTTCTGGACTGGATTGAAACGAACATGCAAGACGAAGGGGCATTTCTGAGCAGGATAGACGTCGCCTTCAATGCGGCCTGCGGTTAAACCGTTGGCAGCACACCGGACTTTTCCGGCATCGCCATCGCACTATAGAAATAGGAGTTTTCTGGCCCGTCTTCAACCATAAGAACGGACTGCTGAAAGATTGAATGCGCATCGGACCGATGCCGTCGCCTTGTTTGCCGGCCTGTCGTTCAACGTCTTCCCCTACACCTACCACATTCTTCGCTGCTACCGGGAATCCATCACAGGAACGAACGTTGCCGCAGGCAACGAACAAACCTAAAGCCAGCCTATTCACAGGCCGGCTATCTCGATGCAGGACAAGAACTGCCAGTTCTATTCCAGGTCGCCAGACTATTTCTCTACATCCCCGGTTTGATGCCGCAAAGCATTAGGCTCACGAGTGTGCGACAACGCCAAGTCGTAGGTGATCTCCCCCCTCTGATAGAGTTCCAGCAAGGCAGTGTCCATTGTCTGCATCTGGAGCTTACGACCGGTTTGCATCTCGCTGTAAAGATTGTAGTCCTTGCGTTCCCGGATGTGATGGCGTACTGGCGGCGTGGCGATGAGAACTTCAGAGGCCAACACTCGCCCTTTGCCGTCGGCCCGAGGCAGCAGTTTTTGGGCAAATGCCGCCTGCAATGTGGCCGCCAACTGGACGACAATGGCATTCTGTTGGTCGGCCGGAAAAACACTGGCAATTCGTTGGATGGTCTGCACAGTATCTGGCGTATGCAAGGTGGCTAACACGAGATGGCCCGTTTCGGCAGCAATCAATGCGGTCTCAATAGTCTCCAAATCCCGCATCTCGCCAACAACAATCACATCAGGGTCTTGCCGCAACACGTGAACTAATGCCTCACGGAAGCTGCGAACATCTGTTCCCACTTCTTGTTGGACAATGATGCTGCGAATATTGTCATGGACAAATTCCACCGGGTCCTCGATTGTCACGATCTTGGCCCGGCGGTTGTGGTTGATCACGTCAACCATGAAGTTCAACGTTGTTGTCTTGCCAGTGCCGGTCGGACCGGTTACCAGAATGAGGCCGTTCGGCAGCCGTGTTAGTTCTTCAATGATCGGGGGCAATCCCAACTCGACAGCCGAACGAACGGTCTTTTCACACAATCGAATGGCCAGTTCTGGGCAACCAGCATGAAAATAGACGCTCGCACGAAACCGGCCTACAGTCTCCCATTGACGCGAAAAGCATAGCTGCAATCGCTCTTGTAGGACTTCTCGCTGCTTCGGCGTCAACATGTTGTCGATCAGGTCGCTTAACTCAGCTTCCTCCAGGGGTCTGCCTTGGCTGACGTAAATGTCGCTGTTTATACGCAGGACAGGCGCAAGTCCACGAATCAAGTGAATATCGCTGGCACCACGAGCACGAGCACCTTCAAGTATCTTTCCAAGCGTCCAAGCCATTTATGATTATCTCCCGAATAATCGGCGAAGCATTTTCAACGGCGACCAACTCCAACTGTGTAAACGACGCAATTGTTCTTCGGCATCACCATATCGAGGAAAGAGTTCCAAGCAATACTGAAGACTCTCCCGTGCCGCCCGTGTCAGCCCCAATTCAGCCTGACAGACTCCCTGAACATACCAGATATAAGGAGCATCGGACGCCAGGTCCAACGCATGACGAATTCGGATTAAGGCTCTGCTCGGACGACGATAAAACATCTCGATACGAGCAGCTTCCAATGGAACAAGCCAGTCCTCGTCCATCTGCTGGGCTTTGTCAAAACAGTGTCGATCCGCATCTCGCTTTGCAGCGACCATGAGTTCCCCACGCACCAACCAGCGATAAGCCGATTGCCCTGCCTGTTGGAGGGAACCATCGCATAAGGCATGGGCCTGCTTTATATCGCCCATGCGGCAGAAGACTTGTGCACGGGCAGCCAGCAACTCGCCGTTGTTTGGAAAAAGTTCCAACCCTTTGCGGCTCCAAAGCTCCGCTTCGGGATATTCTTCCAACTGTATCAGCATCTGTACTTGCCCGAGCCAACCGCCTACTAGCGAACGCTCCAACTCTAACGCACGTGAATAAAACTTTAACGCATTTTCGTAAAGCCCTATACGGCGAGATTCATCAGCCTTGTTCATCCAGTATCCGGCATCTCGGAGCAGAGGATCAGGAGGCTCGCTCCGCTCGGGCGTAGGGCGACCTTGTTGCGTATTGAATTCCAACTTATCGAATCTCGCCATCAAGGTGTCCTGTTCAACGAATGGGGCCAAATCGCCAGAGTGGCTGGTTGCGCCAGTAAACACGGCCCCAAATCTGCTCGCGAGGTACGATACTGGCAATTTGCCAGACGGTCGGCGGCAGCGGGGCGGTACTGGGAAAGATTAAGTAATTGTTCTCGGGAACCGTGACGTTGAGCGAGTCTGGGCATTGTTGGAAACCCAACGGCAACCACGGTGATGGCTGTCCGTCAATCAGCAGTTTCCCCTGACTGCAAGTCACCTTCTGGCCAGCCTTGGCAATAATACGGTCAATTCTGTCGCCCTGCAAACGATAGATCGCTGCATGTCCACCAGCGAGTCGTCCTTGCACGTCATGTGTTGGAAGACGGTAATGAACCACATCTCCCGGTTGTGGATCAGACCATCGGTATGCGTAAGAGTTCACCAACAGCACATCGCCCGCCTCAAATGGAGGCGCGGCCACATTGAATTGTTGTGGGGTCGCCACGACAGCCAGCAGCCGCCCGGTGGGGTAATATACGAGAATGGTCAGCAGCATCATCGCCATGCCCGAATAAATCAGCCGCTGACGAAACTCAACGATGCTTGTGCCCACAATGTCTATGATTGACGCGGCATGGAGAGACACTGCCAGCCCCAATAGCAACCAGCCAAGCGCCGTTCCTGTGAATAGGAGTGCTGTTAAGAGAAATCCCAAGTAGCATCCGAACGTCCACCTGGCGCGGCTCACACGCCCTGTGTAGTGTTGCGCCCAGCCTGGAACGATCATTCGCAAGAGCACTGCCGGAGTTTGCAAGTCAGATGGCCACCCTCGAATCTGAACGCGAGAAAAGATGTTGGCAGCACGAAAACGATTCCAGTATCTAGTAATCGGAAACCAACGTCGCCACCGTTTTGCCATTCGGCTGGCCCGAGGTGGGTGAACGTCAATCGCTGACGAGGCCAGTTGCAGACTTGCCCCACATCGACCGCAGGTCGTTATGCCCGGCATGTTCTCAAATTGGCAATTGCTGCACTGCACGGGCCGTTCACCACCGCTGTTTCACATTAACGTGATCCTGAACTTGCTCTGCCGCCTCATAGTATTCGCTCGTCAGTTCGCGGGATTCCACCCGGCCGACGATCTTGGCAAGACATTCGGCGAGATCGAGGCAACGTGCCCCTTTGATACCGATCGTTCGTGCCGTGACTTTCCCAGAGGGGCTGATTTCGATTTCAAGCTCTTCCCTGGCCATATATGCGATCCTTTACCAATTACGGACACGGACTTTCACAGTGCGGTCTTCCGCCACTTCTTCCGAAACAACGTGCATGTTCCGTTGTTTCATTTCTGTCATCACACGATGATAAACATATTGCTGTGTCACGCGGTCCACTAATTCTTGGCCAATCTCGCGAAGTTGGGCCTTCGAGTAACCGTGCGATTCCATGCAGACCCGCAAGGTCCCGCGTCCATCGCGAGTGAACACAGCGCGCAATCCTTCACGTTCGACGACGATTTCCTCCCCGCGACCGCCTGCGTTTTCGAGAATCTCGCTGTTATCGACCTCGATTTCTTCGCGGGTCGTTCCTGCAACCCTCGATTGCTCGATGCCTTGCACTGCCACAAATCCCATCGTTCCCACGGCCGCACTTACGATTGCCGTAATCGCCGGCCAGTTGGCAATGATGATCGGAGTCAACACCACAACCGTACTCATCGCGTGCCTCCTTTCCGTGACAACGGTTGCCCATTGTCGAATTAGAACTCTATCTTACGAGCGCCTTCTTCTTTGATTCGCACTTGTCGAGTGGATGCTGGCCGTGCCCGACCGCTAGCCCAACTCCGCAACCGACTCATCTCTTCGTTCATGGTCTTGGACAACGGCACCGTCTCGGCGAGATTTTTCTGAATCAGTTCAGTTGAGAGTTCCACCTGCCCACTGAACGCATCGAACAATGCCGAGATGATCGCCTCCTCAATCTCGGCACCGCTGAAACCTTCGCTTGTACTAGCCAACGCCGCCAGATCGAATTTGCTCGGATCACGCGACCGTTTTTTGAGATGAATCCGCAGAATCTCCACCCGTTCGTTTTCACTGGGCAGGTCAACAAAGAAAATCTCATCCAAGCGGCCCTTGCGCAACAGTTCGGGTGGCAGATGGGCTATTTCGTTGGCAGTGCAAATCACGAACACCGGCGACAACTTTTCCGACAACCACGTGAGCAAGGTGCCAAACACCCGCGTCGATGTGCCACCATCACTTCCAGCGGATGCAGCCGACCCGGCCAATGCCTTGTCGATCTCGTCAACCCAGAGAATGACCGGAGCGACACTCTCGGCAGTCTGGATGGCGCGACGAACATTCTCCTCACTCGAACCAACCAAGCTACTGAACATCTGCCCTACGTCGAATCGCAACAAGGGGACATTCCACAAGCTGGCTACAGCCTTGGCGCAGAGGCTCTTGCCGCAACCTTGCACGCCCAATAGCATCACCCCTCGCGGCGGCGACAACCCAAATCGGGCAGCACGATCAGTAAAGGCAATGCGTCGCTTGATCAACCACTGCTTGAGGTTATCCAACCCCGCTACATTCTTAAAGCTCTCAGTTGCCTCATAATACTCCAACAAGCCGCTTTTCTTAATGATCTGCTGCTTCTCGCTGAATATCACACTTACATCGTTGGCATCGAGTTTGCCATGAAGCACCAACGTCTTAGCGAAGACATTCTCCGCTTCTTTAAGCGTTAGCCCGCCAGCAGCATGCAGCAGACGTTCGCGGGCATCAGGGTCAAGATTGATTTGTACCTGCGGCGTGTCCTTCACATCGTCGATAATGCGATCCAAGAGTTGGTTGAAATCTTCCATCCTTGGCAAACCGAACTCAACGACCGTTACGTCTTTGGCCAATTCCTGTGAAATCTTGAGCGATGGTGCTACGATTACCAACGACTTATAAGTATCACGCAGGTGATACGCCACATCGCGTAGCCGGCGGATAACCGTCAAATTGCAACGGTCGTCCGCCGTGAAGCGGTGAAAATCCTTGAACAGATAGATCGCCGGCTGCACTTGTTGAACTACAGCGTCCAACGCAGCTAATGGATCGGCGGTGTTGCCGCCTCCCACCTTCGTTTGCTGCGGCTCCACGCCCGACTTGACAATGCCCTGGGTGACGGTCCACACATAGAGGTTCTTTTCACGTTTTGCGGCAATTTCTCGCAAACAACGCTCGACTCGCTCTTCTTCCCAACTGACGACGTAGATCACCGGGTATCGGGCGCGGATGAGAACTTCTAACTCCTCTTGTGCATTGAGCCGCTTTGGAGTTGTAACGGCTACTGGGCGAGGCTTCCGCACAACCTGTGCTGGCGGTTGCACGGCTTGGATTGGTGGTACCTTGGGTTTAGTGGGTTGATCGTTCATGGTGTTACAGCCTCACTCGATTGTACTGGGCTCTGTCAGTCTGTTCGGCGGTTCTTAGGCATTTGATTCTATGCTTCAATGCTTGGTCGCCAACAAGGATAGAGTCCAATAGCTCTAAAACCTGTTGCGACGCCCCGAACAAACACACCCGGCCGTCTGGCAGGATATTGATTTCACTGATTGAAGACTCATCGGCAAAGCTCATGCCAGTCCCCCTTACATGATTACGTCTAGTCCCTTTTCTTTGGCAAGTGCAATTGCCGAGTCTCCGACCTCGTGTTTCAAGGGCGAGCATAATTCGCGGTGGCGCGTGGCCTGCCATCGCGGCAAATACCCGGTCATAATATGCAGCGGCACGGTCGGTAAATACCGGCTCATCCAATCAATGATCGGACGATAGCAGCATTCAAGGTGGCCGGGCAACAAGAGGTGCCGGACGATCAACCTCGCCTTTGGAGCTACCTGCGATAAGTTCCGGGTTACAACCTGCACATATTCGTCCACCCCGGCAATCCGCCGGGCACAGGCGTCGTTGCCAAACTTAAAGTCGGCAATAAACACATCGATCATTCCGTCCAGAAGAGCGAATCCCTCGATTGTACCAAAGAAGTTCGATTTCCACACTACGGGCATCTGCTGGTCGCAGCCGGCCATTGCCGCCACAATTGCCGGAATGTGGATCGTTGGTTCTCCGCCAACCCACTGGATGTTCTTTGCCCGCTGCTGGCGACCTTTAACGTTCATTTGGGTCAAGAAGCCGCTGGTGAGAAGCTGGCCTTGTTGCGGATCGAACGAATCCGCTTCACCGATACAGAAGGCGCACCGAAGGTTACAACCCGAGAGGTAGAGCAATTGCGAGGGAATGAGTTCGACTTCTTCCCCGCACTCCACTCGACAGCGGTAGACTCGTGCTTCGCTCCCCGCTTTACAGAATCCCTGTTCGCCACTTATGCGATCGACGCCACAGCGGCGTTCACAAAGCCGGCAATGTCGATAATGTTGCCTCGCCAGTTCGAGACGTTCGACCTCCACTGCCTGACGTGACGTAATGCCCCCTATCCTGCCGTCCATGCCCCCATGTTATGGAATAAGAACGGTCCCGTCAATCAGTGAATGCATGCGGCGGCGTCAGGCTTGACCATCATCTCCCGCAGTCAACAGCGCCGCCAACTTGACCGACGGGCTGTCGTTCAATATCTCGCACAATCGCCACATCCTTGACTGCCGAGAGTTCATCCATAGGAACAGACGTTGCCGCAGGCAACAACCAAGCCTCAGCCAGCCGCCTCGGCTGGCTCTGATATGCAACCAGGATACTATCCCCAGAGGGCGGATATATACGGCAACTATGCTCGGCATCGTTTTGAAGTTTCCATCCGGGCATCGGGGTTCACTCTGGCTCGAATATATTCTGAAGTGTGCGTGAGACATCTCGCATCGTTCCACAGCCTATCATCCATTCTCTGGAATGGGCGAAATGATTTACCGGCAGAATTATCCGCGGAAGGCCTTCTTTTTCTTTGCGTTCGCACTATGTCTCTGACAGCCTTCGAGCCATCGACACCATTGCGATGCTGTAGCAATGCAACGGAAAACACCGGGGGCATCTCCGGCCTTCTCGTCAGCAACGACATAGCGGCCATCCGTTCAATGGCTGTCGTCGCTCACCATTCCCCGCTGTCCATTTGCCGGCATTCTTCGACGAAATTATTGTGTCGATATGCCAAGCCGTGATTTAACAAAACGTAGCAGGTTTGAAATGCCCGTTTCTGATATGCAACGCACGGCCCAAGATTACCAGGAAGACTTTGCGGATGAACGGTCTTGCAAAGTTATGTTCGATGGTGACAAATCGCTTCGGAAAATCTCGAAAACAGAAACAAGGCAACGGCTGCTATGTCGCCTACCATCTGACGGGCTCCCCGATTCTTGGTCGATGCGAAAGGTGATCGTTTTGGCTGTCTCAAGCTTTCAGGAGGACCGGGAGCATGCAGCGAAAACGGTTGACGAAGGAGCAGCGGGTTGCCTTCGCCCGGTGGCGGGCAAGACCATCGGTCAGGCGTGCCGGGCGTTGGCGATTCAGCCGCTCTTTTCGTGTTTTTTGCCGCTCTTCGGGCTGCCGGCGTCGCCTTTGCCTTCTCTTTCTTGGCGTTTTTTCTCACAGAAGGCCTCGGCTTCCTCGCGGGTCTTGAAGGTCGTGCCGATTTGCTTCGGCTCGATCTTGATGGGCTTCTCGCCCTCGAACTTTTCTTTCTTCTTGGCGGCTTCTTTCTTTGCCTGGTTGAACTTGGCCATCTCTTCCTTGTACTGTTCCTTGAGGGCCTTCTTCTTGGCCGTCAAATCCACGGTGGTCATGACTTCGAGGTCGTCGCCAATTTGGACAACAACGAAGCGTTCCGCCTTGGCCGCCGGGCCTGCGCCGCCAGGGCGTCGGCCCTGGGCGTTGACCTGCGGCGTAGCAACGCCGATCAGTGCAGCCGCCACAACGGCCACGAACAGTACCAACAGTGTTTGGCGCCTCTTCATCGAATCGTCTCCAAAGCAACTCGGTAATGGTATCCGCGTCTCAGCGCATCGTACCCGGGGGGGAGCAATCCGACAAGTATTGCGTGCGGCGGCGCGAACGCAAGGCGCTCCGCGGGCGCAGATAGCAGCCTCCTGGGGGGGCCGCACAGCGGCGTTTCGCGTCCCAGACCGTTTAGAACCACACTCGGACGCCGGCAATGAGCGCGTTGGTGTGAACCCGGTCGAAGTCGTAATATTCGTAACCGGTGTAGGCCTCGAAGCGGTTCACCATGACACCGGCCGTGCTGCGGAAGTGGAACAGGCCGGAGCGACCGAGGTTGCCCCAGTCGATCTCGGTCGAGACGACCCACGGCTTGCGAGGGAACCAGTCGAAGCCGTAGGTGAAGTTGAAGCCGACGTCGGTTCGGTGCGCGTCATCGAGCCAGTTTATGCCCAAGCCGGTTCGCCACTGCATCGTCTCGTTTCGGGCGAAGCAAAAGACAAGGTTGGCGTCGCCCAGCCAGAGCCAGTCGTGCTGGCCCGTGGACAAGCGCTCTTGAAAGTCCCGGGCCGACAGGTCGGCGCCGAATCGGGACGCCGTGCTGAAGATCAGGTGGCCGCCAACGCTTTTCAGGTCGTCGAACCCGGTGGCATAGTCGGTCGAAAGCTGGGCGCCCCAAGACTTGGTGTTGGTTAGGCCCTCAATGGTCATGGAGCCAGGAACGTTGTCGTACGGGAACTGGGCGAAGGAACGGCCGATCGAAAAGTCGTCGTCCAGCAATTTGTGCGGCACCCACAACGGCGACGTCACCGCACCGCCGACGACCATGCCTCCGACCAGCAATGCACCGAAAGACAGGTCTTCTTCCGTTACGCTTCCCGGCTCCGAGGCCGAGCGACGAGAGCCATGCTCGCTGGAGTCGCTGGATGCTGGCGGAGAGGGGTCGCCTGGGTTGGCCGTGCGAACGTCCTCGCGCAGCGTTGCAAGTTGCCCGTCGCCGAAGGCCGGCCGTACGAGGTCCGCGACGATCAGAGCGAACGCCAGCAAGCCTGCACAAACGGCGCGATTCCTGGGCCACACATGCCGGTCGAGGATCATGGGGGGAGACCTTTCGCCTCGGAAGCCACCGTGGACGCGGGGATGGTAGCCGGTCAGTCAAAACCAGTCAACGGTAGCATTTTCAGAGTACGAGACTGCTGCCCACTTGCGGGGGCCCAACGCCACGGGTTGGCTCTTGCCAGAGGCCCGTCATGCTGATATTCTGCACCTCTTGGCGGTCGGCATGGAATCTGGCTGCCGTTTCCCGCCCGCCTTTAGCCCACCTGGCAATTCAAAAGGAGCTTTTGCATGAATCGCGGCAAGCACTCGCGGCGTGATTTCCTGAAGACCGGCGGCGCCGTATTGGCTTCCGGTATGGCGGTGCCCTACTTCGTATCCGGCGTCACGGCCCGGGGCGCTGAGGCGAAGAGCGATAAGTTGCTGGTTGCGTCCATCGGCGTCGGCGGCCGCGGCACGGATATTGGCCTTCAGGCGGCCGACTTGGGCAACGTCATTGCATGCGCCGATGTGAATCTCGAACACGCCGGAAAGTTCTCGAAGAAGGTCGGGAAGAAGGGCGGCAACTGCCAGGTCTATCAGGACTACCGCAAAGTGCTCGACCGCAAGGACGTGCAGGCCGTCACGATCGGCACGCCCGACCACTGGCACATCAAGGTGGCCCTAGACGCGATGAGCGCGGGCAAGGACGTTTACTGCGAGAAGCCGCTGACGCTGACAATCGACGAGAGCCGGATTATTTGCGACGCCGTGAAGCGGAGCGACCGCGTGTTTCAGGTCGGCACCCAGCAGCGGAGCGAGTTTGGCCGGGCGTTTCTCGAGGCGGTGGCCATTGTACGGAGCGGTCGGCTTGGCAAGAAGATCGAGGCGACGGCGATGATTGGGCACGCCCCGAAACCGGAGAGGTTTGCCAAAGCGACGCCGCCGAAGGACTTGGACTGGGACTTCTGGTTGGGTCAGGCGCCGACAGTGGCTTATTGTCCGAACCGGGCGGACTTCAACTTTCGGTGGTGGTTCGATTACTCGGGCGGACAGGTGACCGATTGGGGCGCCCACCACACGGACATCTCGCTCTGGGCGCTGGGCGGCGAGACGACCGGTCCCAGCGAGATCGAAGGCAAGGGCGAGTTCCCCTTGGGCCGCGAGCTGACGCGCGATTACCTGCTCGGCAAGAAGTCGATCGCCGATCTGCCGAACGGCTACAACGTCGCGCAGGCGTTCGACTGCAAGATCACGCTGCCCAACGGGAACACGATCCAGCTCTCGAGCAGCGGCAACGAGGACATTCTGTTCGTTGGCGAGAAGGGCCGCATAGCGGTCAACCGCGGCGGCATTCGCGGCAAGTTCGTGAAAGCCCTGAAAGCCAGCCCGGCAGACAAAAAGTGGCTCGACGAGGAAGTCGTCAAGCTCTATCGCGGCATGCGGCTGAAAGGCCACATGGCCAACTTCTTCGATTGCGTCAAGACGCGGGCGATGCCGATCTCCGACGTGTTCACCCATTGCGTGGCGATCAATACGTGCCACTCGGTGAACATCGCCATGCTGTTGGGTCGGAAACTCCGCTGGAGCCAGGAACAGTACGCGTTCCTGAACGACGACGAGGCCAACCAGATGACGCGCCGCAAGCAGCGGGCGCCGTACGCGGTCGAGGGCTAACACGGCCAGGCGTCCTCTTCAAAAACGACTCCGCCACGCGGCGCGGGCAAGGTCGCTCTGCGCCGCTGGCTGGAGGTCCGCGTGCCAACCGTGCAACATCCTTCCCAACGCGGTGAAGCGTCTTCGTGACGCTTTGTGTTTCTTCGGATGCCGCTAGCAAAAATCGGGCCACTGCGGTATCTTATGGGGCCATGAACGACTGGCAAGACAGAGTGGTTGTGGTCACCGGCGGCAGCAGCGGGCTGGGCCGCGTCATCGCGGACGCCTATGCGGCGGCCGGCGCCAACGTCGTCATCGCCGCATTGGAGCCCGACGCCGTCGCTCAAGCCGCCGAGGAGATGCGAGCGTGCGGCGGCAAGGCGATCGGAATTCATGCCAACCTGACGCTCGACGAAGACGTCGATCGGCTGTTCGCGCAAACCCACGAGCGGTTTGGCCGGTTGGACGTGCTGGTAAACAACGCCGGCCGCTCGATGCGCGGCGCCGTGCTCGATACCACGCCCGACCAGTTTCAAAAGTTGATGGAGCTGAACTTCATCGCCTTGGTGCGTTGCACGCGGGCGGCCGTCCCCCTGCTTTTGCAACAGCGCGGCCATGTGGTCAACATTGGCTCGCTGGCGGCCAAGTCGGCGGCGGCATGGGTCGGGGCCTATCCGGCCACGAAGTTCGCCGTTGCGGCCTACTCGCAGCAACTGCGAATCGAGCTTGGGCCGAAGGGCTTGCACGTCCTGCTGGTTTGCCCCGGACCCGTTCGCCGCGAAGCGCCGCGGCTCTACCCGCTGGAAGGCGCGGAGGGTGTGCCTGAACATGCTCGCGGACCGGGGGCAGGCGTCCATGTCTCGGCCATTCCGCCAGAGCGTCTGGCCGCCGGAATCCTTCGTGCATGCCGGCGCCGACAGCCTGAGTTGGTGATTCCAGCCCGGGCCAAATGGCTTTTCGCCATCGCGCAGCTCTGGCCGACCTTGGGCGATTGGATCGTGCGCCGTTCGAGCAGTTGATCGCCGATTGGCAAAGTGCGCCTTGGCCGCATGTGGCGAGACACCCCAAGCGATGCGGCGCGATTGCCTTCGCAAGTCTATTGCTCGCCGCCGGCGAGAAGCTCGGCCGACTGGAGCCGCCGAGGGGCCGTTTCAACCGGCAAAAGCTCGGCGACCGGCGCGCCGCCGACGGCGCCAAGTTCCTTGAACCGCCGGGCGCTGACCAACACACGCGACTCGAGCGAGCCGACGGCGCTGTTGTACGCCTCGATGGCCGTGCCCAGGCCGCGGCCGAGCTTCTGCATGTGATCGCCCAAAGCGGCGATGCGTTTGTAAAGCTCTTGGCCCAATTCGCTGATGGCCTTGGCGTTGTCGGCCAGGGCCTCTTGCCGCCAGCCGTAAGCCACGGCCCTGAGCAGCGCAATGAGCGTCGTCGGCGTCGCAACGATCACGTTCTGACTTACGCCAAGCTCGATCAAGCTCGGATCGTTCTCCAAGGCCGCGCTGAAAAAAACCTCGCCAGGCAGAAAGAGCACAACGAACTCGGGCGTAAAGTCGAACTGCTCGAAATACGACTTGCGCCCTAGCGATGCGATGTGGTTGCGCACCTGGCGCGCGTGGTCCCGGAACTTCAGCGCGCGGGTCTCGTCGTCCGTCGATTCGATCGCCTCCAGGTATGCCTCGAGCGGCGCCTTCGAGTCGACCACGATGTTCTTGTGGCCGGGCAGTTGGACGACCAGGTCGGGCCGCAGCCGGCCGTCCTCGCCGTCGGTCGATTGCTGCTGGAAGAAGTCGCAGTGTTCCAGCATTCCGGCCATCTCGACGACGCGGCGCAACTGGATTTCGCCCCAACGACCGCGCGCCTGGGGACGCCGAAGCGCTTTGACCAGATTGGCCGTCTCGCCACGCAGCTCTTTCTGGGTTTCCGAGAGCGACCGAACCTGCTCGGTCAGCCCGCTGTAGGCCTCGATGCGGCTCTTCTCGATCTCTTGCAGTTTGGCGTCCACCTTGCCAAGCGATTCCTTGACCGGCTTGACGAGTTCGTCGATGGCCGTCTGCCGCCGGCCAAGGTCGTTGCGGGCCGACTCTTGGAACTTTTCCAACTGGGTTCGGGCCAGCTCGAGGAACGACGTGTTGCTGCTCTTGAGGGCCTCGCCGGCCAGGGCCTTGAAGGCGTCGGACAATTGCCGCTTGGCGTCGTCCAGCAGGGCCAGCTTTTCCTGAGCCTGCTTTTGCTCGGCCGCGAGCGATTGCCTCAGCTCGGCCGCTTGTGCCGAGAGCGCGGTGACCTGCCGCTGAAGGTCGGCCCGCAAGACATCCTCCTGCTGCAGCCGGCCGCGCAGCTCCTCGATAGATTCTTCTCGGGCAACAACTTTCTCGGCCAGCGCGGCCGTTTCGACCGCCGCCTCGACCCTGCCGCGGTCGTAGGCGGCCGCAGCCCGCGTTTTCAGCAGCAGCCAGATGGCCAGCCCACCGAGGGCCGCGCCAAGCAACAACGTCACTACCGGAACCAAGGTGTTCATGGTCGCCATACTACGCCAGAGCGGAAACTGCGCCAAGCGGGCGTGAAACGGTCGCGCAGAACAGCATCCATGCCGGCCGCAATTGCCTGGCGTTCAAAACGATAGGCAGAGCATGGTCACGATCAGTGCCGCCACGAGCAATGCGTAGCTTGCCAGATTTGCCTTCCAAACATACTGCCATATCAAGGCTTTGGCGGCGAACCGCCGGAGGATCAAGTACTCGGCCCAGCAAGACATCACGAACATTGGTACGCAAAGCACGATGAGTCCAAGCGGGACTGCCCAGCCCAAGTCTCGGATGTAACCCGGCCCAAGCCACGCCGGTCCCAACAGGACCTCAACAATCGAACCGTCCCCCCACCCACAGTACCCCACAGACATCTGCACCAACACGGTGAGAAACCAGGTTATCGGAACCCCAACGAATGTAGTCACGACGTTCGCCAACGAAACCCATCGCAGCGCAAAGAAGAACTGCCATCGAAGCACCCAGATCGCGATGAGTGTTTCGACGAGCACCACGGGAATGAATGCAAACCAGCCGACACCAATTGCGGGACCAATTAGCGGAATACCGACGTTTGCAAACATGCATCAGCCCTCGACCCCGACCTGTCGAGAATGAAAACACGCAGTCTATCTCGGCTGCCGCAACTCGGCCAGCGGACCAATGGTGACCATCGTTCCGCGGGTAAGCGGGTATTTCGCCAGGACGGCGGAGCAGGCCTCCGCGCTGATGCCAGAGACCGTGTCCAACTCCAACTCGACCGGCCGGTACTCGTGGCGATAGAGCCAGTCGCTGCCGACGGCAAAAAGCCGACCGCGCGGCCGTTCGCTCGACAACACGACGCGCGAGCGAACCTTGCTCTTCGCCTGCTCCAGCTCCTCGGGCGTGATGCCGTCCGCCTCGGCCTGGCGGTAGACCTCCAGAATGAGCCGCAAGTTGTCGGCGGCGTATTCCGGATCGCACGTCATGTAGGTCATCATCATGCCGGCGCCCTCGTGCTCGCTGTGGCCAAGGCTCACGTGCTCGGCCAGACCGGGATCGATCAGGTCCCAGTAAAGCCGGCTGCCGGAATCATCGCCCAGCACGGTGGCCAGCAACTTCGCGGCATAGCGATCCGGGTCTTCGGCGGCCGGGCCCGCGCTCAATTGCAGCAAGTACTGCTGCGAGGCCGTCTCCTTGCGAAGAACCTCGAATCCGTCGCGGCACGCGGCCGGTTCCACCGTGCGCGGCGCGGCCGTTCGCTCCCAATTGCCGCAAAGCCGGTCGGCGAGGCGCACGAGGGCATCGAAGTCGATTCGCCCGGCGCCGGCCAGCACGATGTTGCTCGGGCTGTACCGGCTCCGGAAATAATCCCGCATGGCCGCGACGGGCAGTTTGCGGATGCTTTCGGACGTGCCGAGGACGCTGCGGCCCAGCGGATGGGCGCCGTAGTGCATCGCCCGACATTTGTCGTCGGCCCCGAACGGCGGTTGGTCCTCGTACATCTGAATCTCTTCGAGGATCACCTGCTTCTCGGTATTGAAGTCCTCTTCGCGGAGCGAAGGGCGGAGGATGTCGGCCAGCAGGCCAGCCGCCCGGTCCTGATGCTCCGGCAGCACGGCCGCGTAGTAAACCGTGTTCTCCTCGTTGGTGAAGGCGTTGTAATGGGCCCCCATCTCGTCGAACTCGCGGTTCACATCGTCGGCCGAGCGGCTGGGCGTGCCCTTGAACACCATGTGCTCGAGGAAATGACTGACGCCGGCCACCGCGTCGTTCTCGTCGCGGGCGCCGGTGCGAACGAAGAACCCCAAGGCGGTCGAGTAGGCTGCCGAGTTGCACTCGGCGACGATTTCCAGGCCGTTGGGCAGCGTATGATTCAGGAATTCCATTTTGGAAGTATAACGCCTTTCGGGGAGAGGCGAAACGAGGTTGGCCGACGCTGGCCGTCGATCGAGCCGCCAGCCCGGGGGCTGCCAAATGCGTCACGGCATCGGCGCATCTTACGCCCGCCACCTGCATTCACATCCGCAATCGGGCCTACATTCGCTACAACCGGGAAAAAAGCCGCAATCCACTTAACTTCCTATCTCGGTCTCGTCGAGATAATAGCGTATGTCTGCCGGTTCGCGCCGGCACGTTGGGCAACTCTTCTCAGCAAGGATGACTGGAATGTCGCTGCTTACCCCCCTTAGGTCGGCGTCGTTTTGCTTTGCGACTCTTCTCTTACTGCCTGCCGCGTGGTCCACGGCGGCCAGCCCCACGGCCGAGCAGGCCCTGCGGCTGACACCGGTGCAGCCGGGCACCGACTACGATCACCCCAGCTCGGAGGTGGCGGCCAAGTGCAAAATAGTCGCCAAACGGATCGATGGGCACATCGGCTGGGTCATCGAAAGCCCCGAGGGGCTGACCCTGCGCCGATTCACAGACACGAACGACGATGGCATCGTGGATCAGTGGAGCTACTACAGGGACGGCTTGGAGGTCTACCGCGACATCGACAGCAATTACAACGGCAAGGTGGACCAATACCGCTGGTTCCACACAGGCGGCAGCCGCTGGGCCATCGACACGAACGAAGACGGTGTCATCGACTCGTGGAAGCAGATCTCGGCCGAGGAAGTCACGGCGGAAGTCGTCGCGGCGATTGCGACGCGCGACGCCGACCGTTTTGCCCGGCTGTTGATCACGCCCACGGAACTGCAGTCGCTGGGCCTCGGCAAGACGCGGATGCAGAGCATTGCCGAGAAGCTTGGCAAGGCCACCGACACGTTCACGGCCCTGGCTGGGCAGCAGAAGGCCATTGGCCAAGACGCGACGTGGCTCCAGTTTGGCGCCACGCGACCTGGCATCGTTCCGGCCGGGACCGATCAGTCGACCAAGGACCTGCGGGTCTATGAAAACGTCACGGCCATCGTCCAAAACGGCGGCAAGCATGGGCAAGTGCAGATCGGCACACTGGTCCAGATTGGCGACGCTTGGCGTCTGATCGACGCTCCACAGATTGCGGCCGAGGGACAAGCAGACGCCGCGCCGGGCGGCTTTTTCTATCAGGCTGGAATGACCGTTCACAACGAGGCGGGCGGATCGGCGCCGCCCAGCGAAGCGTTGCAGAAGTTGTTGGCCGACCTCGAAAAGCTCGACCGCGATACGTCGAAAAACGGCTCGGCCGCCGAGCAATCGCAATACACGGCTCGCCGCGCGGAACTGTTGGACCAGATCGCCGAGGCCGCCAGGACGCCTGAAGATCGGGCCATGTGGGTGCGTCAATTGGCCGACATGTTGAGCGCGGCCGTTCAGTCGGGCTCGTATCCCGAAGGGACCGACCGCCTGAACACGCTCTTCGAAAAGCTGCAAAAGAACAACACGGACAAAAATCTGGCCGCCTACGTCAAGTTCCGCCAGCTCACGGCGTCCTACTTCCACGCGATGCAGGCCCCGAAGGCCGATTTTCCGAAGGTCCAGGCCGAGTGGCTGAAGACGCTCGAAGGCTACGTCGCGCAATATCCGACATCGGCGGACGCCGCCGAGGCCATGCTCCAGTTGGCCATCAACCAGGAGTTCAGCGGCCAAGAGGACGAAGCGAAGCGGTGGTACACGCGGATTGGCCAGGAGTTCCCCAACACGGCCCCGGGCCGGAAAGCGGCCGGCGCCCAGTTGCGTCTCGACTCGGTCGGCAAGATGATTTCCGTCAGCGGCCAGAGTCCGCAGGGCGGGCAGGTCGATTCGGCCAACTATCGCGGCAAGGTGGTCCTGATCCAATACTGGGCCACCTGGAACGCGCCGGCCAAATCGGACATGGCCACGCTGAAGGAGTTGTGGAACAAGTACGGTCGGTCGTTGGCGATCATCGGAGTCAGCCTCGACAACAACGTCAAGGACCTGAACGCCTATCTGGCCGACAACCCGTTGCCATGGCCGCAGATCTACGAAGAGGGCGGGCTGGATAGCCGCCCGGCCAACGCGATGGGAATTCTGACCGTGCCGACGATGATCCTCGTCGATCAGCAGGGCAAAGTCGTCAGCCGTGCGGTCAGCACGGTCGATCTCGAATCAGAGCTGAAGAAGCTAATTCGATAGAAACGGTGCGCCGCACCGAAACCATGCGGCATGTTCCGGTGTTCAATAGAACCAGTGGGGCGGGAACCGAGGCGTTGTCCCTCGTGACAGCCCGCGAACAGACGCCATCGGCCATGCGGTCCTTCGGGCAACCCGTTCTGGCCGTGGCGTCTCCGGACTTCTTGCGACAAACCTGACGTTCGGTTGTCGGATTGTCGCGGTGGACAGCGACCGATGGATTGTCCGACGAGGACAAGCGGCCCCAAGGATTGTCATCCCCCAAAGGTGCACTGGAACAAAGGAAGCGTCCAATGAGACTCGTGAGTGCTGTGTTGGCGTTGTGCGTATCGTTGGCCCTGGTGAGCAACCTGCTGGCCGAGGAAAAGAAACCACCGACCAAAGAGGGCAAGAAACATGCCGAGTTCGTGCCAGGCATGGAAATGCTCCGAGGTCTGAACCTGACGGACGAGCAGAAGGCCAAGGTGGCCGAGATCAAGAAGGAATACGGCCCGAAGTTCAAAGCCCTCGCTAAGAAGCGGGACGCTATTTTCACGGCCGAGCAAAAGAAGGCTCGCGACGAAGCCGTCAAGGAAGCGAAGGCCGCTGGAAAGAAGGGCGACGACGTCTTCAAGGCAGGTCACGACGCCATAAAGCTCACCGACGAGCAGAAGGCGAAGCTCAAGGAAGTGCGGGAGGAACGCGATAGCCTGAGGCAGGCAGTTCGTGAGAAGATCGAATCGCTCCTCACCGCGGACCAAAAAGAAGTGCTGAAGACCCGTCGCGAGCATCGTCGCGACCGTCGCGCCGAGGGCAAATGACCACCCCTTGGCTTCCTCACGCCAAGTGTGAGGAGTCTGGCAATAGCCGAACGAGGCCGGTTCCCGTGCTTGGGGCCGGCCTTTGTTGTTTCCGCACTCGGCCCCTGGCAAACACGGCCGATTTGGGCCATATTGAACGGACTGGAAACCGCTGAACGGAGCTCGGAACACATGAAAAGCCACTCGACAACCATCTTGACCGTCCGACATCGAGGCATTGTCGCCATGGGTGGCGACGGCCAAGTGACCGTGGCCAACACGATCATGAAGGCCGACGTCAACAAGATTCGCCGCCTCCTGGACGGCCGCGTGATGACCGGATTCGCCGGCTCGACGGCCGACGCCTTCGCCCTGGTCGAACGATTCGAGGCCAAGCTGAAGGACTATCCGTCGAACGTGCCGCGCGCGGCCACCGAGCTGGCCAAGGAGTGGCGCACCGACCGAGCCTTGCGGCGGCTCGAGGCGATGATGGCCGTGGCCGACGCCAAACACACGCTGCTGATCACCGGCAACGGCGACGTGGTGCAGCCCACCGACGGCGTCCTCGGCATCGGCTCGGGCGGTAACTATGCCGTGGCAGCCGCTCGGGCCCTGTTGGCCCACGCCAACCTATCGGCCGCCGAGATCGTCCGAACCGCGCTGACGATTGCCGCAGGCATCGACGTGTACACGAACTCGAATATCATCGTCGAGGAAATGGCTAGCGAAAACGGCTAGAGCTGCGCCTCCCACGCATGTGGACTCATGGCAAGCCGGGGCGATGGGCCGTCGGCCCGCTCGACGGCCGCGATCAATCGCGATGGCTGTGCGACGCCAGCGACATGTCGCGCCGCACTCGGAGCGATCACTTCGCGGCGCCTGGCTGACGGTACTCGAACGCGCTGAACTCGGCCCAAATCGGCAGATGCTCGGACAATTCGAGGGCGGCGGGCATCGTCAACTCGAACTCTCGCATAACATCCACGACCTCGACGCGGCCGGTGAACTCGCACGTCGCGCGACGGTCCAGCAGGACGTTGTCCAGCAGTTGGGTGCCTCGCGTCGTCGTGGGCACGCCGGACAGCAGCGGCGCGACGCCGAGCAGCTTGCCCAGCCGCCCCAGATGCTGATCGTCGCTTTCGAGATCGCCGAGCAGAATGATGTCGTCTTCGTGGCGTCCGTCGTCGCGCACGGCGCGATAGGCCTCGGCCAACAGATCCAACTCCAGAGCCGGCTGATCCGGGTCGGTCTCGACGTTGATCAGCGTGAACGTAAACGCCTGATTAGGCTCCGGGCCATGGACGCGGAAAGCGCCCATCAACGGCTTGCAGCGGAATCGACCTTGGCGATCCTCGATGAAATGGACCGTCCGGCGATCGACATCGATCCGAGCCGTGTCGAAGAGAAAGGCGCCGTAATGCTCAATCGCGTCGCGCTGCTGGGTCGGACAGGTGGCAAAACTGTAGTTTCGGCCCGTCGCGGCGTTCAGTTGCTCGACCAACCGAACCAGGACGCCTTGATTTCGGCCCCGCACGCCCTGGACAGCGATCAGGTCGAACTTGGGGAGCAAGTGCATCAGCACGTCCGCAATCTGGCGATTGGCCAGCTTGGCGTCGTCGAAGTGGCCGAGGTGGTAGCTGGCGATACGGATCGTCGTCGGAACGGGCGGCGGCGTTGCTCCGCCGCGGGCCGCGTCGGCCGTCGAACTGCGAGGCACGATTCGCCAGCCGACGGCGCGGCCGTTCTGCTGTTCGGTCTGAATCTCGTAGTTCAAAAAGACGTAGATGGCGCCAACGACGGCGGCAACGCCCAGTAGCATGAGAATCTGCTTGACCATGGACGTAAGTTACTCGATTCCTGCCGGATACGGCCATGCCACTTTGGGGGGCAAGGTGGGGGCGGTTGGCCGATCGGAATGCGTCGGGACCGACGGGCCAGGGCCGTTTCCGGGGATTTGCGTTGCCGGCGCTCGAAAGCGTTTCGTATACTAGTGGTATGAAGCCAATCATCACCTGGGCGGTTGGGTTGCTGGTCTTCGTCGGCACGGCCGGGGTCGCTCGGTCGGACGTGTTTGTGTTGCGCAACGGCGGCCGCGTCACGGGCGAGCTGGTCAATCGCAACGAGACGCCGCGGAAGAAGTATGTCATCCGTATAGCCGACGGGGCGGAAGTGACGATCGAGGCCAACCAGGTTCAGAAAGTGCTTCGTCCTCGGCCCGACGAACTGGAATACGAGCGAATCGCCCCGACCTACCCAGACACCGTCGCCAGCCAATGGGAGCTGGCCGTTTGGTGCAAGGAGCACAAGCTGACCGCCCAGCGCGAGACGCATCTGCGACGCATCATCGAGTTGGACCCCGACCATGCGGCCGCTCGGCGGGCTCTGGGCTACAACCGCGTGGACGGGCAGTGGGTCACCCAGGACGAACTGATGCGGAAGCGGGGTCTTGTGAAGTACAAGGGCCAGTGGAAGTATCCGCAGGAAGTCGAAGTGGCCGAGAACAAGCGGAAGACGGATGCCGCGCAACAGGAGTGGTGCCAAAAAGTGAAGCGTTGGCGCGGCTGGCTGGCCACGGATCGTCGCAGCCAGGCCGAGGAGAACCTTCGGGGCATCACCGACCCCGTGGCAACCAAAGCACTGACCATTGGCCTGCGCGACGATCGCGATCCGCACGTTCGGCTGTTGCTGGTCGAGGCCCTGACGCGGATCGATACGACCGAGACGGCGTTGGCGCTGGCCATCGCGTCGATTTCCGACGAGGTTGAAGAGGTTCGGACCACTTGTCTTGACAATTTGCAGACGAAGAAGCGGCCCGAGGTCGTCTCGTACTTCGTCGGCAAGCTCAAGGACAAAGACAATGCGGTTGTGAACTTGGCGGCCATCGGCCTGGGCCGAATGAAGGACCCGTCGTCCATCCGCTCGTTGATCGATTCGCTCGTGACGAAACACAAGTTCCGAGTGCCCAATCCGGCTGGCGAAGGCGGCACAAACGCAGCCTTTGGCAGCGGCGGCGGCAGTCGGGGCGGCGGGATGACGGTCGGCGGCGGTCCGAAGTACATCTACAAGGAGATGACGAACCAGGCCGTGCTAGACGCCTTGGTCGCCATCACGGGCCGGAACTTCAACTTCGACAAGCAAGCCTGGAAGTACTGGTACCACTCGCAAGAAAAACCGCCCGACCGTATCGACGCCCGGCGCGGTTGAGCCCGGCATCCGGGACGCGTTCCACGGTGCTGGACAGTGCGCAACGCATGCACGACGTCGTAGCGCCGCACGGGCAGTTAGCTCGCAACCCCTTCCATCTCGGCGGTGACAAGCAACTCGTCGGCAAAGCGTTCGCGAATCGCGCGGATTTCCGGAAGCGCGCGAAGGAACGCCGCATGGACCCACGGGTCGAAGTGCGTGCCAACCGTGTTGGCCATGATCGTCAGGGCCTCTTCTTCGGGCCGAGCCGGACGATAGGGCCGCCGCGAGGTCAAGGCGTCGAAGACATCGGCGACGGCGACAATGCGCGATTCGACTGGGATGGCCTCGCCGACGAGTTGACGCGGATAGCCGCCCCCGTCCCATTTTTCATGGTGCGTCAGGGCGATCGTGCCCGCCATTTCAAGAACCGGATCGGGGTTGGTCATGGCAAGTCGCATCGCGGCCGCATCGTCGCCATACCAGTCGAGCAGCGGCATCATCACCTTCGACTGCTCTCGGAGGATGCTTTCGCCAATTTCGCAGTGGCGCTGCATGACGGTCCACTCTTCGTCATTCAGCGGGCCAGGCTTCAGCAGCACACTGTCTGGGATGCCGATCTTGCCGATGTCGTGCAGTGGGGCGGCCAACAGCAGCATTTGGAGGAAGGACTGGGGCATGTCCAGGGCCGCGGCCACGGCCCGACTGAAGCAGCCGACGCGAATCACGTGGTTTCCGGTGTCCTCGTCGCGGAATTCGGCGGCCATTCCCAGCCGACAAATGATGTTCATCCGGGATTGCACCAGATCAATGTCTTGCCGTTCAATCTTGTTGGCCAGCTGATCGTTGGTTGCCCGAAGGCCGTCCTGGTAGCTTTTCATCTGCAGGACGCTGCGAAGCCGCGCGACCAAGAGGCCGGCATCCACCGGCTTGTTCAGCAAGTCGGCCGCGCCGGATTCGATGGCTCTTGCCTTCAGATCGCGGTCGTTCATCCCGGTCAGAACGACGACGGGGACGTCCTTGGTCTTGTCGAAATGATGCATGCGTTCCAACAGTTCGAGGCCGCTCATGCCGGGCATGTTCAGGTCCGTTACGACGGCATCATAGGCCATGTCGAGCAGGGCCTCCCATGCGGCTTCCGGGTGGCGCACGAACGTGACCGACCAGTCGTCGCCCTGATCGAGCAACGCGCGCCGTAGCGCGTTCAACACGAATTGGTCGTCATCGACAATGAGAATTTGTTTTTTCACGGCCTGCCTCCGTGGGGTATGAACACTACAAGCGTAGGTCACCACAAAGGTGCGAATTTTCCGACACGGCTCCCCACTTACGGCGACCATGGCCGGTGGCCCATTGTGGTTTCTCCACCCCGGTAGTACCACCTTCGGTCTGTAACACCAAACCTGCGGAACCCTACAGCAGCGTTGCGTACTCGGCCACGCCGCGCCGCCACGCCTCGTCCACCGGGCCATCGGGCGGCAGCACAACGATCAGCCGCTTCGATCCCAGCAGCCGGCCGGGGTGCAGGCTGTAATAACGATCCAAGTACGTCGGACTGCGATAGCAGGCGGCCAAGAGCAGCCCGAGCGTGTCCTCGGAAATCCGTCGCGGATCGTCGGTCGGCTCGATCACGACCTGCAACGTCGTGTGCGGATTTTCGCCGAGAAGTTGGTCGATGATCGTGGCCGCGCGGTGGCGCTGCCCGTGAAAATCGGCCGACCGAAGCCATAGTGTGAAGCAGAGCGACGGCAGCGAACCGCCGACCAACGACGACGCTCCGCCGGTTTGCGACGCATCGTCCAGATCGATGCGGCAGCCGTTCGACGAATCGCTCTCCAACCGAAACAGATCGAGTTGCGGCGTCGGTAACGGGTCGAACTCGGCGTCGAACGCCTCTTGGGCCTCTTCCATCAGGCAAGAGAGAAGTTCCACGTCGAGCGTCGGCGTGCGAATCGCGTAGTACGGCGGCCAGGGCTGATGCTTCAGGCCCAATTGGGCCGCCTGCTGCCGAAAGGCCGTGCCCGGCAAGATCGACAGGTTGAACACCTGGGCCTCGGTGCAAAGCTTGCGACTGGCGAGAAAATCGATTCCACGCCGGATGGAGTCGGGCGTGTCGCCAGGCAATCCAAGAATCAGATCGGTTCGGACCTCGATGCCTTGGTCGAGCATGGCACGCACACCTCGCTCGAACTCGACCAGATTCGTCGGCCGGCCCATCAGCTTCCAGGCTTCCGGCTCGACCGATTGCAAGCCAATCTCGACCTCGTGGAAACCGGCTTCCCGCAGCAACCTGGCCGTGGCTCGGTCGATTCCTTCGGCCCGCAACTCGGCCGAAAAACGGAGCCGGCCCGCCGGATTCTCGCGTCGCAACAGCTCGATGAACTCGACGAAGTCGGGACGCTGATTGAGCGTGGGGTCCAAGAGGACCACTTCCTCGACGTCATGGTCGATCGCGTACTTCAGATTGGCGAGGACCTGCTCGGTGGCGAGCTGCCGTGGACGCGATTCGCCCTTCGGATAGTAGCAGTATTTGCAGCGGTAGCGGCAGCCGCGAGCCGTTTCAAACAGCATCCGCCGCGAGGACACGTCGAGGATGCCTTCCACATAGGGCGACGAGATGGCGTCCAGACGTTCCAACGGCGCGCGCAGCGGAGCGGCTGGCTCGCCGGCCCGCCAAAGACCGCCGATCGGCGTCCGAGCGTCGCCTTGGCCGAGCAGGCTGGCGAGCAGTTCGGCAAAAGTGACCTCGCCTTCGCCAAACACGGCGTAATCAACAAGCGGCGCACCGTCGCCCAGACTCCCCGCGGCCCGTTGCAGCAGCCATTGGTTGTCAGGCGTGATTTCGGGACCGCCGAGGACGATCTTCACGTCGGGTTGGGCACGTCGCACGTGCTCGACGACCCACAACGTCCGCTCGACGTTCCACAGATAGCAGGTGAAGCCGACGAGCCACGGTTGCCGAGCGAGGATCGCGTGAACGACACCCTGATCACCGAGCACGTTGGCGGCCGCCGGCGGAAAGACCTCGATGCGGCAGGCGTTTTCGAGGCCCTGCCGCCTCGCGTAGAGCTTCAAATACGCGGCCGCGAGCGGCTCGTTCCCTTCAAGAATTCCGGGGCCCGGCGGCGGGATCGGCAGTTGCACCAACAGCGCCAGACGCGATTGGCTCATCGTGTTTTGCCTGGCGGTGGGTCGTCGGCCGGCGGCAGCTCCCGAATCCAGATGTTGCGGAAGCGGACCGGATTCAGATGATATTGCAGCCCGAGCGGCAGCTTGGCCGGATGCGCCGTGTAGGTCGGCGCCTGGTCCCACGCCGTGTGGCCTTGAATCGGGAAGTGGTTTTGCACCAAGACGCCGTTCTGGAACACGGTGAGGTAAGCCGGCCGTTGCAGCTTGCCATCGGCGGCAAACCGCGGGGCCTCGAAAACGATGTCATAGGTCTGCCACTGGCCCGGCCCGCGACAAGCGTTGACCAGCGGTGGACGCTGCTTGTAGATGGCCGCCGCCTGGCCGTCGCAGTAGGTCGTGTTTTGGAAGCTATCGAGGATCTGAACCTCGTAGAGACCCATTAAGAAGACGCCGCTGTTGCCGCGCTCTTGGCCGTGCCCCTTAACCTCGGCGGGCGTGGCCCATTCGACGTGCAACTGGCAGTCCCCAAACGCCTGCTTGGTCCGAATGTCGCCGACGGCCGCCTCGGCGTATCCGTCGCGGATCGGCCACTTCTCGCCGCCCTCCCACTGGGAAAGGCTCCGGCCATCAAAGAGCACGATGGCGTCGCTTGGCGGACCGTCGACCGGGCCGGGATTGACGACCTTCGGCTCGGGCCAAGGGATACGGCTAACCCATTCGGTCGGCGCGGCGGCCAGCAGCACGGTCGCGGCGATCACACAGCCCGCGACACCGAGAATGGCTCGGCATTGGCGAGCCGTAAGGAATTTGGCGAGTCGTCGAACGTGGGCTTGCATGGCAGGCTCGGCGTGGGGATGGGTGGGTGGGAAACGCGACTCCCAGATTCTAACCGGGCGGCGGCCACTCACGCAACGGGCGAGCTAGCCTGGGACGGCGCGTCTCCCACACGGGGCAGCCGACGGCCCCTTCGCGGCGGCGACGAAATGGCCTATAATTAGTGTGTCTTTCAACCCGATGGAGCTCTCGTTCGTGCTGCAAGTTCTCAAGTATCCGCACCCGGCCCTGCGTCATCCGGCCAAGCTGCTGCGCCGCGTCGATGGCGAGATCAAGAAGGTCGTTCGTGAGATGTTCGACCTGATGTACGCCAGCAAAGGCGTCGGGCTAGCGGCCAACCAGGTCGGGCTCCCGTACCGGCTGTTCGTGCTGAACCTGGAGGCCGACCCGAAAAAGGCCGAGGAACACGTCTTCATCAATCCAGTCATCAGCCGACGGAGCGGGACGGTCGAAGCGGAGGAGGGCTGTCTGAGCTTCCCAGAGATTTACGCCCCGGTGAAGCGGTCGGAGAAAGTCTCCATTTCGGCCTACAACTTGGCGGGCGAAGAGGTCACCCTGCGGCTGGACGGTCTGTTCGCCCGGGCGTTCCAGCACGAGTTCGACCATCTCGACGGCGTGCTTTTCATCGATCGGCTCTCGCCCGTCGCCCTGCTGTCGATCAAACAGGCGCTGCTGGACCTGGAACTGGAGTTCCAGGGCGATCGCCAACGCGGGGTTATTCCGGCCGACGGCCAGATCGCCGCCCGGCTGGCCGAGTTGGAAACGCTGAGGACCTGAGTGTCACCGAAGCAATGCTGAGGAGGGGGGAGGCCTCGGTTCGTCGATGTTCACCGTCTCGCGCGAGATCAACTTCTGTTACGGCCATCGGCTGCTGGGCTATGCCGGCAAGTGTCGCCATCTGCACGGACACAACGGCCGGGCAATCCTGGCATTCGCCGCCGACGCATTGGATTCGGCCGGCATGGTCGTGGACTTCTCGGAAATCAAACGGGTGCTTAGCGGCTGGATCGACGAGAACCTGGACCACCGCATGATCCTTGAACGCAACGACCCGGCGGCGGCCCTGCTCGAACAGTTCGGCGAGCCGGTCTATCGGATGGATGACAGCCCGACGGCCGAGAACATCGCTAAGCTGATTTTCGAGGTGGCCCGGTCGAGCGGCTTTCCGGTCATCGAAGTTCGCCTGTTCGAAACGCCGCTTTGCTGCGCCGCCTACTCGGGCTGAGCCAAGAAACGCAACAGTCCGGGCGACCCCTCACGGCAGGGCCAGCGCCGGACTGTTTCCCCCCCTGGGAATTCGCATCATTGTTCGGGTCTCGTGCCCCGGGGGCGAGCACTAGACTCTCCTGATCGGTAGTCACACCGGGCGCACTTTGATAAACTTTGCGGGCAACCGCTGAAAAATTGCGGAACCTCAGCCCGCATCTCCTAGTCTACGCAGCCTCTCTTTACCTGGCCGGCGTTCGACCATATATAGCCCATCTTCCGATCCGCCGGACGATTCGGCTCATCATCTGTACCGGTTGCGTCGATTTTGAGGAGGCCGCAGCATCGCTGTTCGCCTCTGCGCCGTTGATGCGCGCGGCAAAACGCCAATAGGAACTCGCTTGCGATGAACCTTCTGAACCGAACGTTTCAAAGTGTGGCCCGGTCGCCGTTCTTGTGGGGCGGCTTGGGCGTCATCGGGTTCTATGCGCTCGTGCATGGCGGCCCCCTGGGCATGCCGTTGGTGAAACGCTATTTCACCGGCCATCCGGTCGAGTACATGGAGACCGTGATGTTCGCCATCGGCTTGGCCGCGCTTGTGCTCAAGCTGTTCGACGTGGTTTCGCAGCGCGCCGGACTCCGCGACTCGCTGCTCGGGGCCGCGTCCGACGGCATTGCGCCCGAAGACTATCTGGCTCGGCTCAACCGGCTTTCCGGTCGGCGCCAATCCGAGTATTACGTCCGCCGCGTCCGAGCCGGTTTGGAATATGTCCGGCAGCACGGCTCGGCCGAGGGGCTCGGCGACGAGTTGAAATATCTCGCCGACGTGGACGCCTCGCGGCTGCACTCCGGCTACGGCCTCTTCCGCGTCATTGTTTGGGCGATCCCCATTCTCGGGTTCCTCGGGACGGTCATCGGCATCACGATGATGCTGGGCGGGGCCGCCGAATTGGCCAACGGGGCCAACGAGGGGTCGATGTTCGAGATCTTCCACGGTTTGGCCCTGAAGTTCGACACAACGGCCTTGGCCTTGACGTTTTCAATCGTCCTGATGTTCCTGCATTTCCCGGTCGAGCGATCGGAGAACCAGTTGTTGGAGCACGTGGACGAACGGGCGGCCGAGCAGTTGGCCGGGCGGTTCGACGCCGAACACGCCGTGACGCCAAACGACGCCGGAGGTCAGTTGGCCGCCATGCGTCGCATGGCCGAGACGCTGCTGCAGGCCACCGAACTGCTGGCCCAACGGCAGACCGAGCTCTGGCGAGGCTCGGTCGAGTCGGCCGGACGACAGTGGGCCGAAATGGCTCGCGGCGCCGGCGCCGAACTGAACACAGCCATGACGGCCGCCACGGCCAAACTTAGCAGCGGCGTCGAGGTCCTCGGCCGCGCGGTCGAGGCGGCCGGCAACGTCGTCCGAATGGAAGACGCCCTGAATCGGAACCTAGCCGCCCTGGCCGGCGCGAAGCACTTCGAGCAAACGGTTCTCAGTCTGGCGGCGGCCGTGAACATGCTCAGTGCGCGGCTGGCCGAGTCGCCCGCACCGACGTCGCCCATCAAACTCGAACCTGTTAGGCGTTCGGCACAAGCGGCATGAAGGTCAGTCTGCAATTGCAACGCCGACGCGCTCCACGGCCGGGGCCCAGCATCTCGCTGTTCCCGTTCCTGGCGGTGTTGATCTGCACGATGGGAGCCCTGGTCCCGCTGCTTTTGGCGATCTCTCGCACGGCGCGGCTTCAGGCCGAGGCGACCGCCAAGGCCAAGGCTGCCGAGCGGTCGGCCCAGTTCGCGGCCGAGACCAAAACGCGGCAAGAAGACGCCCAATGGCGTATCGAGCAGTTGAAGCAGTCGCGGCAGCGGACCGAGCGGCGGCTGGCCGACGCACGGCTCGAGCTGGGACACTTCGAGGAACACGCTCGGCGGCTGCGAGGGCAGCTTGCTCAATGCGAACGGGCGATGACCGACCTCGACCAGATGGCGCGGACCGATGGCCAGCAAGTGGCTCAAGGCCAGGCCGAGCTGTGTCAGCTTCGCGGCCAGGTCGAGACGGCCAAGCGGCAGCTCGACGAGGCCCGCCGCGCGGCGGACGGCCGTGCGCGGTCGTTTGCCGTCGTGCCGTACGAGGGTCCGAATCAGACGCAACGCCGACCGATTTACGTCGAGTGCCGCGCCGACGGGGTCGTGTTGCAACCCGAGGGTGTTCGATTGACGGAAGTCGACTTCGACGGACCGCTGGGGCCAGGCAACCCGTTGGCAGCCGCCTTGCGAGCCGCCCGCGAACACCTGAAAGACGATCCGCGAGTCGGCGAGCCTTACCCGTTGCTGTTGGTGCGGCCGGACGGAATTGGGGCCTACTACGCGGCCCGGGCAGCCATGAAATCCTGGGGCGGTGATTTCGGCTACGAACTGATCGGCGACGATTGGAAGCTGGCCTACCAACCGCCCGATCCGAAGCTGGCCCAGCTTTTTCGCCAAACCATCGGCGAGGGTCGCGTGAGCGAGGCCGAGCTGGCCGCCGCCGCGCCCAGGGCGTATGGTCGCCCACGGAGCAGTCGCCCTCGGCCGAGCGACAACGGCGACCAACTGGCGACCGATGGTCAGGCCATGGAACAGAGCGGCGACGGCCGTGGCTCGGGCACTGGAGCGACAGTCGGCGCCGGAGGCGGAGTCCCTGGGGCATCCAATGGCAGTTCGATCGGAGGACCGCAGGGCGGATACGCCGGCGGCTCGGGATCGTCAACCGGCGGAAGCGGTGAGCTGGTTGGCCCCGCGTTTTCTGGCAGCGGCCTCGCCGCTGGCGGCGGTTCAGGCTCGCCCAAGGCAGCCGGTTTCGGCGGCAGTGCCGCGGGATCTTCCAGCGGCGGCGCGATTGGAACGGGAACCTCGATCGGTGGCGGCTCCGGCAGCGCCGGAACCTTTGCTGGCGCCGGTGGATCAGGTGTTGGCGGTGGATCAGGTGTTGGCGGTGGATCAGACGCCGGCGGTAACTTTGCGGGCGGCGGCGCGTCAGGTACTTCGGGCGGAACGGGCCTTGCAAGTTCCTCGGCCAGTCCGGGCGGCGGCTCATCGGTCGGCGACCCCACGGCAGCCATCACGGGCGGAACGCCCAGCGGCGGAACCTCTGGCGGCCGAACCAGCGACCGTGGCAACGCCTCGCGGGGCGGCGGCCACGGCGCGACGGCCGCAACGCCAAGCGGTCAGTACGGGTCCTGGGCAGGCGGTGACGCCGCCTCGGCGTCTTCCGGCGAGAAGGCGTCCGAGCGACCCGACGGCTATGTCATCGGGCAACCGGCACGCGAGCAGCCCTCCAATGCAGTGCGGAACGGTTCGGCGTCGGAAGGCAGTGTGCGGGGCCAAGCGCTTCGGCCAGGCGAATGGGAACCGACACCCGAGCCGCCGCCAAAGATGCCCGACCCCAAGGATGCTCCGTCTGCGAAAAAAGACAAGCGTGACAAGCGACCGCTCGATCATGGGAGCGAGGACTGGGCACTGAGGAACGTCGGTCGCAACTCGGTCGGCATCACTCGGCCGATCCGAATCGAATGCTATGCCGATCGGCTCCTCGTGATTTCGGAACGCGACGCGACGAACAACCGCACCGTGCCGCTTGGCCCACGCACGGCGGCGGCCGTTGATCCGCTGGTTTCGTCCGTCTGGGAGCAGATGGATAGCTGGGGGATGGCCGGCCGCGGCATGTACTGGCGGCCCGTGCTCCAGGTGTCCGTCGCGCCAGGGGCCGAGCGGCGTTTCGCCGAATTGTCGAGACTGCTGGAAGGGAGCGGCCTGACGATTGAAAGACGCTAGGCCTCAGAGAGACAACAACCTTTCATTTTGAACCGAATCGTTCGTTTTCAGCATTCGTGATCCGATGCCACGTCCCCGCGTTGAACAATCCGAGCCGGTCAATGGCGATTCCTTTCTGGACATCGTGGCCAGCGTCGTAAGCATCATGATTATCATGGTGGTCATGGAGGGCATGCGCATTAAGAACGCGCCGCCGAAGGTGGCAATCGCCGCGAGCCCCGTGTCGAAGGAGCTGGTGCAGGATTTGGCGACCGAGCAATCGCTGCGAGCGGACGTCTGGAAGATGACCGCGGAGACCAACCGCATCAAACAGCAGGCGGCTGCACAGGCCTACGAACGCAACATGCTGGCCACCGTGGCTGTCGCCGCCGAAGAGAAGATCCGCGAGCTTCGCGACAAGCTGGATCGCGGCAAGCAGGCGAGCTTTGATCTGACACGGGGCTTGTCGGAAGCGCGCATCGAGTTGGAACAACTAGCCAGCCTGCGGCAGCGCGTGGAAAACGAGCCGTCGCAACCGATCGTCGTCGAGAGCTATCCGACGCCAATCAGCCGCGCGGTGGATGGTCCCGAAGCCCATTTGCTGATTAGCAACGGTCGGGTCGTTTTCGTGCCGTTCGAGCCGCTGGCCGAGCGCGTGAAGTCGCAGATGAGGCGTCAGGCCTCGCAACTCGCCAACGGTGACGAGGTGAGCGACGTCGTAGGCCCCATCGGCGGTTTCCGGCTCCGCTACACGCTCGAACGTCGTGACATGTCGCCAGAGATGATCCGTGAGACGGGCCGCGGAGGCAGCTACGTGCTGGTGAAGCGAATCGAGATGATCCCCGAATCCGATACGCTGGGCGAGCCGGTTCGCTTGGCGCTGCAAGAGAGCTCCGATTTCCGAATGGCGCTCATGAAGATCTTGCCGGGCCGGACGACCATCACCATCTGGGTCTACCCGGACGGTTTCGAGGCATTTCGCCAGATTCGCAAGGAGCTGTATCGGCTCGGCTACTCGATTGCCGCGCGTCCATTGCCGCCCGGGACGCCGATCAGCGGCTCGCCCGATGGAACTAAGTCGGCCGCGCAATAGCTTCCCGGGTTCGTGGGACGAATCAGACAGAGCGTGCAGCGTCTGCGTGGTGGCAATCCAGGGAGCCTAGGCAAGAAGGCCGCCGCGAACTGCCCCTACTTTCCACCCAAATCGACAAACTTAGCTAATCGGTATAACCGCTCTCGGTCGATATCCCGAGATGAGTTTGCGATGTAGACGCATTGGGTACCGACACTCGGGGCGGAATTATGATGACTGCCAAGAAGCTTGCCGCCGTCCTGCTGGGACTTGCCGTGGCCACCGTCGCGGGGGCCGTTTCCGCACGGACTGATGAACCGAGCAACGAACAGCAGCCATCGCTGATCGATCGCTTGGACAACTTTGGCAAGAAGGTGTTCAACACGATCTTGCCCCCCTCGAAAAGCAAGAGCAAGACGCTGGCTAAGTCGGATCTCGGCGCCGTCAACGATCCCTCGAAATTCAGCGATTCTCAAGCCAACGGTCAGCGATCGGCGCGAGCAGGCAGCGTTTTGGCGGGCCGAGCGAGCCGACCGGCCGAGGTCGATCCGTCGTCGGGCGTGCTAGATCAGATGCCCGAGGAAGCGCCGCCAACAGACACTCGGAACTGGGAGGACGCTCGATCGCAGTCGCGCCGCCAAGTGCCTGAGCCGTCGCTGCCCAACGAGGAACCGCGAAGTCGGGCCGCACGTCCGTCGCAAGAAACGCCTGCCGATGCCGCCAAGGTGCCGAGCCAGTGGGACAGCCTCGGCGACGGGTCCGCCGCCGCCGAACTGAGCAAGCCGGCCAAGCGGCCGCTCGACGAGCGGATGGCCGCCTTCCGGCGATCGGCCGTTGCCGCATCGGGCGATCAGCCGCCGCAATCCCAGACCGATCCTCAGTCGGAGCGTCCGTCGGCCGCTTCGGAAATCGCCGAGCCGAAGGAGTTTGGGCTTGCCGGAGACGACAGTCGGAAGCAGGCGATCGTGGCGCAGCGGGTCGCGCCCGAGCCGCGCGCCGGTGATATCGTCGGCGGCGTGCCGCCGTTGGAAGGCGCCTCGCCATCGCTCAATGCACCATCCCGAACCGAGGCGGCCAAGCCGGCCGACACGCCGAAGCCGGACAACCAGGACGGTGTGCTTGTCACTCGCAAAAGCCCGATCCTGAGTGTGGACACCATCGGACCGCGAACGATTTCCGTCGGCCGCGAATCGAGCTACGAGGTCAGCATCAGCAATTCGGGAGAGGTCCCGGCCGATGGCCTGATCGTCTTCATTAGCTTGCCCGAGTGGGCGGAAGTCGCCAGCGCCGGCGCGAGCACCGGCACGGCCGAAATGGCCAAGGCTGGCCAAGCCTCTGGAACGATCGACTGGAAGGTTGGCACGCTGAACACCAAGGGACGCGAGCGGCTGACGCTCCGAATCATTCCACGCCAGAGCCGCTCGTTCGATCTGGCCGTCCACTGGGCCTATAAGCCGCCAGCGTCGCAGGCCGTCATCGAGGTGCAGGAGCCCAAGCTGTTGCTGCAACTGGACGGCCCCCGCGAAGTCCTTTATGGCAAGAAGCAGCTTTTCCATCTCAAGCTGACCAATACGGGCTCGGGCAACGCCGACAACGTGGTGCTCACACTGCTGCCGCTCGGCACCGGCGCCAACGTCCCCGCGTCGCATCAGGCGGGCCTGCTCAAGGCCGGCGAAGAAAAGACGCTCGACGTGGAACTGACTGCGCGGCAATCCGGAAATCTCACGATTCAGGTGGACGCCCGCGCCGAGGGGGGTGTCCGCGCTCAACTGTCCGAGAAAGTCTTGGTTCGCCGTGCCTCGCTGAAGGCCACGATCGAGGGTCCCAAGATGCAGTTCGTCGGCACCGCCGGCACCTATACGGTAACGCTCCGAAACCCGGGCAATGCGGCCGCCCGCAAGGTCAATGTTTCGGTGGCGCTGCCGGCCGGCGCACGTTACTTGTCGGGCGTCGATGGCGCTCGGCTGAACGTCGCCGGCGGACGTGTTGAGTGGACCGTCGACACGCTGGCGCCTGAGGTCGAGCAGACGTTCGCTCTGAAATGCACGATGGGCCTCGCGGGCGCCGGTCAACTGCGTCTCGAGGCGACGGCCGATGACGACTTGGCCAGCTCCGCCGAGATGACGGTGCAGATTCAGTCCGTCGCCAGCCTCACAATGGAAGTTAGGGATCCGGCCGGTCCGACTGCCATCGGTGAGGAGGCCGTCTATGAGATCCACGTGCGGAACCGCGGCACCCGCGACGCCCAGGGCATCGAGGTGTTCGGCTATTTCTCACGCGGGATCGAGCCGACCGGCGCCGACGGCGCCCCAAGTCGCCTTGGTCCGGGCCAGGTCGTCTTCCAGGCGATTCCGACTTTGGCTGCCGGCGCCGAGACTGTCTTCAAGGTGCGGGCAAAAGCGGACGTGGCCGGCAATCACGTATTCCGTGCCGAAGCCCACTGCAAGGTCCTGGGATCACACCTGATTCGGGAAGCGACGAATCTTTACTACGGCGATGCGCCAGCGGCTCAGGAAGCCTCGCGTAGGACCGAGCAACGCGGCCAGGCCAAGTAGCCGAAGAGCTGCAAAGATTCCGCTGGGTCTCGTTGCCAAGCGCAGCGAGGAATCTGCATTGTGCCGCGCAGCCCTCGTTCTTCCAACGAGTTCTCTCGCCGCGGTCGGGATGACCGGAAGCCTGGCCCCGTGCTGACTTCGTCGTCTTTCCACCCCCGGCGTTTCCCAACGCTGCTCACGTTCCGATTTCGCGGCATGTAACGACTGCGCAGTCAATCCCGTGCGGGCCCACGTCACGCGCGGCATCATCGGCAAGCCGAGAACGCCCGACCTGCGGCTGCGAAAAAAAGACGCGATACGCGAAAAAATCGCGTTCTATGATTGTTCTGAGGACGCCCGGAACAGTCGCGGCCAATTCAAGTCTTGCTGCGACAGGCTCCTAGATACACACGGTTTGGCTCACGCCAGTTCTCTTGGTCGTGGCAAATATCGCCAGAGCGGTCTGACGATGTTTTGCGACGGCTGACGGACGCGGAACGCCCGCCCGCAACACGGCCGACCCGCATGGTCGACGTTCGGAGCCGGATGGGCATTGCACGACTAGCTGAGCTACTGGCGCCGGAAGGAATGCGATGCGAATCTTGATTGCCGAGGATGATGCCGTTGCCCGACGGATTCTCGTGAACCTGCTGCAGAAGCGGGGTCACGAGATCACTGCCACCTGCGATGGCACGCAAGCATGGAACGCTCTGCAACGCGACGATGCACCCCATCTGGTGATCCTCGACTGGATCATGCCAGGCATGGATGGCATCGACGTGTGCCGCCGGTTGCGCACGCTCGACAAGGACATCTCTCCGTACGTTCTTCTGCTGACGGGAATGAGCGGGAAGGACGACCTCATCAAGGGATTCGACGCGGGCGCGGACGACTACGTCAAGAAGCCCTGTGACGCGGACGAATTGTTCGTTCGGCTCCGGGCAGGCGAGCGAATCGTCAATCTTCAGATCGAATCGCTTGCCGCTCGCGATGCGCTGCGAAAGCTGGCAACGAACGACTTTCTGACCGGTCTCCGCAATCGGGCGGCGATCCTCGACGATCTCTCGCGAGAGTGCCGCCGATCGTCACGCTCCAACCTTCCGGTGAACGTCGTGATGGTCGATGTCGATCACTTCAAACGCATCAACGATACCTACGGCCATCTGCTCGGCGACAAGGTGCTCGCCGAGTTGGCCAATCGCATGGCGTCGGAGGTGCGGTCTTACGAGGCGATTGGCCGTTACGGCGGCGAGGAATTTCTCATTGTCCTGACGGGTTGTGACTCGCAAGGGGCCGTCGAGCAGGCCGATCGCGTCCGACGTCGCATTGCCGAAGAGCGTTTTGACATCCAGGGCGTGAAGTTCGACATGACCATCAGCCTGGGGGTCGCATCCTCCTGGCAGATCGCGGAACCACGCGAAGAACTCTTACTGGAAATGGCTGACGCCGCCATGTATCGGGCGAAACGCAACGGACGCAATCGGGTCGAGGCAGCCAAGCCGCTCGCGCCCCTGATGCCTTTGAGCCCTCGGTGACAAGCAAGTTGCGGTCAGCGATTTGCGGCCAACTTTCCGCAGTGAGGGGGACGTTGCCTGTTCATCGCCGCGCGCACCCCGTGCGAACGCGGAGCCGGGAGCGAGATCGCCTTGACCGGCATGGATCGCTGCGTCGGCTTGCACGAAAGCCCCCAACCCGGCCCCCCGTATCTTTCTCGTATGCTCTTGATATAGTAACTTTGAAAGGATTTGATCTTCCTCCGCTACGCTCGCTCCGCCGAGGAGGATCAGCCCGACTGCGAAGTCGTCGGCCCCCGGGCCATTGAGGCCGCGGGAGAGCTGGATCGCAGTTCGGCAACATCACGTCGATTCCGAACAGCCCTCACCGGGCCTACGGAGGAAGAGCATCATGGCATTTCGATTCGACAAACTCACACTGAAAGCCCAAGAGGCCGTCGCGAAGGCGCAAGAGCTGGCCGCCGATCGCGGACATGCGCAAATCGACCCGCTCCATCTGCTGGGCGCGCTGCTCACTGAGAACGACGGCATCGTGGGGCCGATTTTGGACCGAATTGGCGTCAACCGCGTGCAGTTGGACAAGATCGTGCAGGCCGAGTTGGGCCACTTCGCGCACGTGTCGGGCGGCGCGCCCCCGCAAGTCGGCCGTGAGCTGAACAGCGTCCTCGAAGCCGCGCAGCGCGAGGCCGACGCAATGAAGGACGAGTTCGTCTCGACCGAGCACTTGCTGCTGGCGCTCACGAAGATTGACTCCAAGGCCAAGAATATCCTGAAGCTCAACGCCATCACGGACCAAGACCTGATGAAGGTCCTCCAGACGGTCCGCGGCAGCACGCGTGTCACCGATCAGACGCCCGAAGGCAAGTTTCAGGCCCTGGAACGCTATGGCATCGATCTGGTCGAACGGGCGAGGCAAGGCAAGCTCGATCCAGTGATCGGCCGTGATCAGGAGATTCGCCGCGTCATCCAAGTCCTGTCGCGACGCACCAAGAACAACCCCGTGCTGATCGGCGAGCCGGGCGTCGGGAAGACGGCGATCGCCGAGGGTCTGGCCCTGCGAATCGTCGATGCCGACGTGCCCGAAAGCCTGAAAAATCGGCGGCTGATCGCCCTGGACATGGGCGCCTTGATCGCCGGCACCAAGTTTCGCGGCGAATTTGAAGAGCGGTTGAAGGCCGTGCTGCGCGAAGTGTCTGATGCGGGCAATGTGATTCTCTTCATCGACGAACTGCACACGGTCGTCGGCGCCGGTCGAGCGGAAGGCGGCAGCGACGCGGCCAATCTGCTCAAGCCGGCCCTGGCTCGCGGCGAACTGCGATGCATCGGGGCCACGACGCTCGACGAGTATCGAAAGTATGTCGAGAAGGACGCCGCCCTGGAACGCCGCTTCCAGCCCGTCATGGTCGGCGAGCCGTCGGTCGAGGACTCGATCGCCATCCTGCGCGGATTGAAGCCGCGCTACGAGGCCCATCACAAGGGCGTGCGGATCAAGGACTCGGCACTCGTGGCGGCCGCGAACCTTTCGCACCGCTACATTGCCGACCGTTTTCTGCCCGACAAGGCCATCGACCTGATGGACGAGGCCACCAGCCGGTTGGCGATGGAATTGGAAAGCGTGCCCACCGAAATTGACCAAGTGCAGCGGCGGCTCGTGCAGCTCGAGCTGGCCGACCGCCAGTTGGCCGACGAGACCGAAGAGCACGCCAAGGACCGCCGCTCCGAGATTCAGGAAGAGATGGCCGAATTGCGAAAGAAGCTTGCCGACCTGCGGCAGCAGTGGGAGCTTGAAAAGACCGGCCTGGGCGGCGTCCAGCAAATCCGGCAACGGCTGATGGAGGTCGAGCGTCAGTGCAATCAGCTCGCCACGGCCATCAAGGAGAAGCAGTCGGGCGGAATGGTCGTGCCCGAGTCGGACTACCAAAAACTCTACGAGCTGGACATCCAGCAGAAGAACTTGGCGAAGCAATTGGAGGCCATCGAGGCCCAAGACGGCGACAAGCCGGCCGGTGAGACCCGGCGGTTGTTGCGACGCGAGGTCGGGCCCGAGGAAATCGCCGAGGTCGTCAGCGCGTGGACCGGCATCCCCGTCTCGCGCATGATGGAAACCGAGCGAGCGAAGCTCCTCGTGCTCGAAGATCGCATTCATCAACGGCTAGTCGGTCAAGACGAGGCGGTCGAGGCCGTGGCCAACGCTGTGCGCCGGAACCGTTCTGGCCTGCAAGACCCAAACCGGCCCATCGGCTCGTTCATCTTCCTCGGACCGACCGGCGTCGGCAAAACCGAGCTTTGCAAGGCCCTCGCCGAAGTGATGTTCGACAGCGAGCAGGCGATGATCCGGCTCGACATGAGCGAGTTCATGGAGCGGCACACCGTGAGCCGCCTGATTGGCGCCCCGCCGGGCTATGTCGGCTACGAGGAGGGCGGCGCGCTGACCGAGGCCGTCCGCCGCCGGCCTTACTGTGTGATCCTGCTCGACGAGATCGAGAAGGCTCATCGCGACGTGTTCAACATTCTCCTGCAAGTGCTCGACGATGGACGCCTGAGCGACAACCAGGGGCACACGGTCGATTTCACCAACACGATCGTCGTGATGACCAGCAACATCGGCAGCCAAACGATTCAGGAGATCTCGAAGGAGGGCGGCAACGAGCAGCAGATGCGCGAGGCCGTGATGGACACGCTGCAAACCCGCTTTCTACCCGAGTTCCTCAACCGGGTGGACGAGATCATGATCTTCCACCCCCTGAATCGCGAGCAAATCCGCAAGATCGTCGATCTCCAGGTTGTTCGGCTGCGCAAGCAGCTCGAGGAGAAGGGCATCGAGCTGGACGTGACCACGGCCGCGATGGACGCGATCGCCACCGAGGGCTACGACCCGACTTACGGCGCTCGGCCACTGAAGCGAGTGATTCAGCAGCGGGTGCAGAACCCGCTGGCCGTCGAGCTGCTCAAGCGCGAGTTCGCCCCCGGCAGCCGCGTGAAGATCGACTACGAGGATGGAGAGTTTACGTTTGAGCGGGAGTGACGTGAAACGCGGGATGATGCCGACGGCGCATCGCCCTCGCCATAACCCTCGTCCAAAGGCCGAGGGGCCAACGCACACGCTGGCAAGCGGCAAGCGATGGTTCGGCGTTTCTTCACGCCGTTCGCCACGTCCAAACGCCGCACGATGACGCCATCATCGCCGCGGCTCGGGCTTGCCGGACCATGCCTCGACGAGCCATTGGGCGCGGAGCAGGTCGCCCTGAAAGCCGGGTGAAGATTCGTTGTTGCGATAGACCTGGACGGCCCGGCCGATCTCGCCGGACGCCTCGAGCATTCGAGCGAGATTATAGCGGGCGCCAACGGTCCACGGGCCCTCGGCCGCCACCAGCGGTGGATGGGTTCGGTTAGTCAGGCTGTCGATGGCCGTCTCGTACTTGCCCCGCTCATAGGCGATCAAGCCAAGCCAGTAGGTGGCGTCTTGCTTGCCGCGGAAACAAATCGCCTTTTCTCCTGTCGGAACCGAGGAGGCCAGCAACCGTTCATCCGATGGTCGGGCCATTTGGTAGTACTGAATGGCGCCGTCGTCGCCGGTCAGCTTGCCCTTCAGGTGAAGTGTCCGAGCCTGGCCCAGCGCGGCCGCAAGGACGACACGCTGCTGTTCCGATGGGGCTTCTTCGTCCCGATTGCGCACGGTGATGCGCTCCTCGTGCAGCCAGAAGAACGGCAGCAGCGAGGCGAGCTGTCTCTGCACTTTCGCCCTTTCGAGGTGCGAACGGCAATCCAGCGTCTCGAACGGTGTCAGCCAGAGCCTCGCGTCGGCAATGTGCTTTGCCGCCTTCCACCGTTGGGCATGCTCGGTCGGAGAGGTCGTGAGCACGATCCGCTGCCCAGCCTTAAGCCGAGACTCCAGCAGTCTCATACGCTGCGAGAGGTAGTCGGGCGACGCTTCGAGCAAGGCGACAACGTGCTTGAGGTCCTCGGCCGCGATGCCGTAACGGTGCGACGGGGCGTCCATCCGCCGGAGCAACTTGGGCTCGGCGACCACCTGGTTGAGCGTGGCCGGTGTAATGTCCAACTGGCCGTTTTCGGCTCGTGTAATGCCCTTTTTCGCTGGAATCGGAAGCCCGAGCAGCGGATCGAACAGATAGACCTCGCCATCGATCAGCACGCCAACGCACCAGGGGCGAAGACCGGGAGCGGTCGGAGGGGCAGGGTCGAGAGCAGGCAATGCTTTCTTCTCCGCGACCTTCTCGGCCTTGCCTTGTTCTTTCCGCGAATCCTTCGCCGATGCCTCGGCCGCCAGCTTCCGCGGCTCCTCTTTTCGCGAATCCACGGCCAGCATTGCCGCGTCAATGTCCAACTGACGCAATAGAAGGATGGAGACCCATGCACGCTCGGCGGCCGTGCCACGACCAAAGAAGAGCGTCTCCCAAGGGAATTGCGGCGTGCGGTCTGGCCGGTCGGGTTCGATCTGGATGTTCCGCACCGTCCAATCGAAAACATTCTTGGCCCGGTCGAGTTCGTCGAGCACGTCGCCCCGGGCCCAGACACCGATGTCGCGAAGCCAGACCGACTCTTGCAGAAAATAGCCGTCGAAGGGCGTGAAATCCAGCCGTTCCAGCGTTGCAAGCTGCGGCATCGATGCCAGCCGTTTCGGCAAGCCGGAGATCATCGGGTCCGCTTTCCAATCGCCAAGCGATTGTTGCGCACGGACCCATTGGTTCAACCGATCAACGATCTGGCTGAGCATCTCGGACTCGGGCCAGGCGGCCAGCAAGGGGTCGAACCGCTCGCCGGGTTTCGGCTGATTTTGCGGATCGAGTCCCTCGAAAATCTGGCGGATGGCGTCTGTCGAGCCGAACTCCTCCAGACGGTCGAGATTGTCCACGGCCAGGTCGAGCAACTCCTCTTGATGGGCGCGCACGGCCGCCTCGCTGTCCATGCCGGACATCTCCGGCGATGTCGCTTCGGGCTGGCAGCCGACGCTGGCAAGCAACAGGAGCAGGCCGCAGCGTGCGCAGCATTTCCAACGGACCATCTTGCGATTCGTCATAGCATTCAAGCCTTTTTTTCTTCCGTCGAATGGCCGATCTCTTCGATTGTACGCCGAATCGACAACAGGCGTTGCAGGAGACCGTGAAATGCGTCCAACGGGATCATGTTCGGCCCGTCGCTTGGCGACGCATCGGGGTTCGGGTGAGTCTCGAAAAACAGCCCATCGACGCCCAGGGCGGTGGCGGCGCGGGCCAAGGGCTCGACCATCGCCCGGTTGCCGCCGGTCGCGGCCCCCAGTCCGCCGGGCTCCTGGACGCTGTGCGTTGCGTCAAAAATGACCGGCACACCAAGCGATTGCATCTGCACAATAGCCCGCATGTCGTTGACGAGCCGTCCGTAGCCAAAAAACGTGCCCCGCTCGCCGAGCAAAATCTGGCGACAGCCGCCGGCCTCCAGTTTGCCGACGACATGCTTCATGTCCCACGGGGCCAGAAACTGACCTTTCTTCACGTGGACCGGTCGGCCCGTCGCGGCCGCAGCTACCAGCAGATCGGTCTGCCGCGCGAGAAAGGCGGGGATTTGCAGCAGGTCGCACACGGCTGCGACCGGGGCCGCCTGGCTGGGCTCGTGAATGTCCGTTGTCACCGGCAGTCCGGTCGTCTCCTTGACGCGCCGCAGGATGGCCAATCCCTTTTCCAGCCCGGGACCGCGATACGCCGACACGCTCGTCCGGTTGGCCTTGTCGAACGACGCCTTGAACACAAGCGAGACATGCAAGTCGGCCGCAATCTGCCGAAGCCGCTCGGCAATCGACAGCGTCAGTTGCTCGTTCTCAATGACACACGGGCCGGCAATGACAAACAGCGGCTGTCCGTGGCCGCAGCGGAAGGCACCGATCGTGGCGGGGTTGTCAGGCATGGGACACAGGGTTGGTAGAGGGTTCAGAGGTCGAAACCGCGGTCGCCGGGACCACCAGTGTTAGACGCCCTGGGAGAATCTGAATGTCCAGCGGAAGCATGCCGCCGGGATCGCCGTCAAGCTGGTAGGGCACCTCGGCGTCGGCCGTGATTCGCAGCCGACGCACGCGGCGTTCCGCACACAGCCCCAACCGCCGATGCTGGCGGGCCCAAATGGTCGCGGCATACCAGAAACCGGAGCACGGGTTGCCGCGGCGGAACGTGCAAACGTCCAGCAGCCCATCGGAACCGTCGGCCTGCGGAGCGACGTGAAAGCCGCCGCCGTAGCAGGGCAGATTGAAGACGAAGAGCCATCGGGCCGATCGTGGCATCGCGAGGCCATCGGGGCCATCCCACTCGATGCGGAGTTCGGGAAATCGGTAGCCGGCAATGGCCTGCACAAGGGGCTTGCCGTAGGTCCATCGCGAGATGTGACCGTTGCGGTCCTCATGCACCCGGCGAACAACGTCCGCGTCGAAACCGCAACTGGCCATCAGCGAAAACCGCCGACCGTTGGCCTGCCCCGCGTCAACTCGGGCAAGCACCCCGTCGGCGATCGTGTCGCCAAGTTTCGCGGGGTCGGATGTGAGTCCGAAGTAGCGGGCCAGCAGGTTCGAGTTGCCGGCCGCGAGGAACGTCAGCGGGACACCCGGCTCGGTACGGTTTATCAATTCGCCGACCGTGCCATCGCCGCCAACGCCGACCAGCGTCCTGAGGCATCCTTGGCCGTGCCATCGGTTGGCCGCCTCGGCAGCAGCGGCCAGGTCGGTAAAGAGCTCAACCTGAAGGCCCCGTTGTTCGAGCAGCGCGGCAAGCTCTCGTGCCCGGGGCTCGCCGGCGCGAGGCCCAGCCTTGGGGTTGAGCAGGATTGCCACCCGGTCGGTGTCGCGCGGGATTGTCTCGGTGGAAACGACTGACGGCAAGAAAGACCTCCGGCAGAGGGCCGGCCTGCGGACACGACCGCACACCCTTCGCGGTCAAGTATATCAGGCTCCTCGCAGCGCCGGAACGGGCATCCACCGCGACGTGTCCGTCGAGCGGGAATGTGTGGACCTGCACCAGTGCTGTAGCGGAATGCTACAGTGTGCCGAGAGCCAACGTCTGTGCGAACCATGGCCGCGCGAATTTCTGAAAGAGACTGCAATCCGTTGCGGCTCTTACAGTTGCGGCCTGGTTGGCTGCCTTGCCCTGAAGAACGGCCAACGTTGGCACGCCGCGTGCATTAAACAGGGGCGAAGGCGAACAAGCCCGTTCGCCGGACAAAGTGTGATTGGCCCGTGGGGCCTCTGACGTAACTGGACCGGACGGTTACCTTGCCCTTGCTGCCCGGTTAGCCACCACGTAAGGTGGCACGTCACAGGCCCCTATTTTATTTCTTGCCGGCCGTTTTGGAAAGCAAAATGTACGGCGACGTGGCGGCGGGCGAATCAAGCCTCCCGTGCCATTCGCATTGGCCAGGCATTGGAGGGGCGTAGCCGACGATGGCAAAGACGGCCGCCACCTCCCGAAAATAGGCGGCCATTCCACACTTTCCACATTCCGCCTGGAGTAACGACAAAACGCAAGCGGGGCGAGGCACAGCACGGGCCCGCGGCCTTTGCGGCTACAGCAACGGACTGAAGAGCTTGGCGAGGTTCATCTTGAGGCGGCCGGCCAGCGTCTTCGACGGCCAATCGTCCAGGCTAGCCTGCAGCGACTGATCCAGATACCCCTGCTGCAACTGGCGCATCGCCTGGACAGCCTCTTCGGCATGGATGAACAGATTCAGCTCGAAGTTCAGCGCGAACGAGCGGATGTCATAGTTCGCCGAGCCGAACATGGCCAGCTCGTCGTCGACGGTCAGCGTCTTCGCGTGAAGCATCCCTTCCTGAAATAGGAACACGCGAACGCCCGAGCGCATCAGGCACTCACAGTAGAAGCAGCCGGCCGCGTTCACGATACGATGATCGCTTTGACGCGGGATGACCAGATCGACTTCGACGCCGCGCAGGGCCGCCATGCGCAGGGCCAGCAGCATGGCCTCGTTCGGAATGAAATAAGGCGACGTGATGACAACCCGCCGACGCGCCAGGAAGAGTGCCCGGACGAACAGGTCCTGAAACAACTCGGTGGGCTCATCGGGACCGGTCGGAACCACTTGAACCGCGATCGGACCGTCCGGTGGGCAATCGGGAAACAAGGCCGGGTCGTCGAGCATCTCGCCGGTCTCGTAAAACCAGTCTTCCAGGAAGATGCCCTGAAGCTGGCGAACGACCGGGCCCGTGATGCGAGCCATCACGTCATGCCAAACGCCCGCCCGCCGGTGTCCGTAGCTGGCCTCGACGATGTTCTGCGATCCGGTGAAAGCCACACGGCCGTCGATCACGGCCAGCTTGCGGTGGTTGCGCAGATCGAGCCGCTTGAATGGAATCCGCCACAGGTTGGCCGGCAACGCAGCGAAAATCCGCACGCCACGCTGACGCAGGTAGGGCGCTAAGCGACGAAAGAGCCGGCGGGAACCGACCGCGTCGGCCAGCACGCGGACGGCCACGCCGCGCTGTGCTGCCCGAGCCAGGGAGGCCGCAACCCGCTGGCCAACCGTATCGTCCTGAAAGATGTAGAACAGCAGGTGGATGTGTTGCTGGGCGCGGTCGATTTCCTCGACAAGGCGCTCGATGACGACATCCGTGTCCGACATGAGCGACATCGAGTTTCCCGCCACGACCGGCAACCCCCCGCCCTGCTCGGCCAAGTGGACGAGGAGCGAGAAGTCGTCGTTGCCCGATTCGACGACATGCGCGGGTTCGATGGGCGGATAGGCCGAGGCTTCGAGTTGGGAACGCCGTTGCCGTCGTCGGGCCAACCGTTTCCGCCCGAGCCGGTTCTCGCCCAGCAGAAGATAGAGGCCCAACCCGATCCACGGCTCGAAGAAGACGATGGCCAGCCAAGCCAGACAGGCGGCCGGCTTCTCCTTGCGCAGTACGATCACTGGAAGCATGACGAGCCGGATCGCCCATTCACTGGCTAGCAGCAGTTGCGTCCAGGAAAGAAAGTTCATATCCCGATTGTACGTAGCCGGGGCGTTTCTCTCTAGTGCTGCCAGGAAAACTCGTTCGTGTAACATCCCTTCTGTTAATAGGAATCTTGGTCAAGCCCGGCCAAGCGGACACGATCGCGGGACATCGCAGCGAAGCCACACCCGCCCAAGCGGGCCGTTTCGGCCTCCTTATGGTCAATGGCACTCCACCCCGAAGAGAACCGCATGACGCGCTGCCGTGTTTCTGGCCAAATGGCACGGAGGCCAAGGGCGCAACGGTTTCCTCTAACCCCTTGAGGACGAGAGGGAAAGAGGAAGACCGATGAGCAAGCGGCAGCGACGGAACTGGGCCGTCGCCGGAGAAGCCGCCACGGTTCTCGGAAAATGGGTGTCAGCCGCCGATGCGATCTTTTCCAACCCAGGGCCGAAGCGCCTCGGGCACGAGGATCGAGCCATCGGCCTGCTGGTAGTTCTCGAAGATGGCGATCAGCGCACGGCTAATGGCGATGGCCGTGCCGTTGAGCGTGTGGACATAGTGCGTGCCTTTCTCGCCCTTGTTGCGATAGCGAATGTTCAACCGGCGGGCTTGGTAGTCCGTGCAATTGCTCGTGCTGGTGACTTCGCCAAAGTCGCCGCGTCCGGGCATCCAGGCTTCGAGGTCGAACTTGCGATAGGCTGGGCCGCCCAGGTCGCCGGTGGCCGTGTCCACGACGCGATACGGAATTCCGAGACCGTCGAACAGCCGGCACTCGAGACCGCGAAGCTGGTCAAGCGTGGCGTCGCTCTGTTCAGGCAGCGTGAAGGCGAACATCTCGATCTTGGTGAACTGATGAACGCGGTACAGCCCACGAGCAGCGCGACCGTGGGCGCCGGCCTCGGTGCGGAAGCAGTGGCTGATGCCGCAGAATCGCAACGGCAGCCGCTCGGCGTCGAGCGTTTGGCCGGCAAGCATTCCGCCCAGGGTGATTTCGGCCGTGGCGACGAGGCTCAGGTCGGTTTGCTCGATGCTGTAGATTTGGGTTTCGGGGCCGCGTGGGATGAAACCGATGCCGCTGAGGACGTCGTTCCGCGCGAGGTCCGGCGTGCAGACGGGCGTAAAGCCCTCGCCCAACAGCAGCCCAACGGCGTAGCGTTGCAGAGCCAGTTCGAGCAGGACGGCCTCGTTCTTCAGGAAATAGAATCCGTGTCCGGCGACGGAAGCTCCGCCCTCGAAATCCACGAGGTCGAGTTTCTCGGCAAGCTCGACGTGGTCCAGCGGTTTGAAGTTGAACTCGGGCAACGGCGTCTTGCCGCGGAACAGTTCGAGGTTCGATTTATCGTCCACGCCGATCGGCGCTGCGGGGTGTGACAGGTTGGGGATTTGCCGCTGAAGCGTGTCGAGCTCCACAGCCATCGCGCTCAGTTCGGCCTCGACGGCCTGGGCCTTGTCGCGAACCTTTCGCCCCTCTTCCTTGCGCGCCTCGCGCTCGGCCGCGTCTTTTGCCTTGCCGATCGACTTCGACACCTGGTTGGCCTCGCGATTGAGCTCCTCCAGGTCGATTTGCAGCAGTCGGCGGGTCTCTTCGAGTTGGGCGAAGCGATCGACATCCACATGGACGCCGCGGTTCGCGCAGTTCTGCTTCACCAGAGCGACGTTTTCAACGATAAAGCGGCGGTCAAGCATGGTGGCTGATGCGTTGGGGTTGAAGGGGCGAGATTGATCGGAAAAACCGTGATGCGTGTGAGAGCGAACGGCCCTCTCCCGGCCCCTCTCCCAAAGAGAAAGGAGGCTTCTTGGCACGATCTAACGGCACTTGGCCAGTTCTTCCCAGAGCTTCGCGCTGGCCTTGATGCCGCGGTGGAAGTCGGCCAGGGAGAACTTTTCGTTCGGGCTGTGCGTGTTGTCGTCGTCTTGGCCCCAGCCGATCAGGAGCGCCACGGCGCCGAGACACTGGTGGAACTTCGTGACGATCGGAATCGAGCCGCCCTCGCGCGTGAAGACGGGCCGGCGTCCAAAGGCGTGCTGGATGGCGCGGGCCGCGGCCTCGACGTACGGGCTGTCCAACGACACGAGCACGCCCGGGGCGCCCTGAAATTCGACCAGCTCCGTCGCGATGCCCGGCGGCGTGAGCTCGGCGATCCGACGCTTCAGCCCTTCATGGATCTTGGCCGGGTCCTGGTTCGGGACCAAACGGAAGCTGAACTTAGCGCCGGCCGTGCCGGGCAACACGGTCTTGGCGCCCTCGCCCTGATAGCCGCTCCAGAGGCCGTTGATGTCGAACGTGGGACGAGCCCAGCGACGTTCCAGGGCCGTGTAGCCGACCTCGCCGATGGCTCCCTGGACACCGATCTGCTCGAAGTATTCTTTCTCGCTGAACGGAAGGTCCGCATACTCGGCGCGCTCGCGGTCTGTCAGCGGCACGACGTCGTCGTAAAACTCGGGCACGGTCACTCGGCCCTGCGAGTCGATGAGGCCGGCGAGAATCTTCGTCAGCGCATTGGCCGGGTTCGTCACCGAGCCGCCAAACGAGCCGGAATGCAGGTCGCGGTTGGGGCCGGTCACGCGAAGCTCGAAATACGAAATGCCGCGCAAACCGTAGTTGATGGCCGGCATGCCGGGTGCGAACTGATCGCCGTCGCTGATGACGACGCAATCGCATGCAAGCCGGTCGGCGTGCTCTTCCAGGTACTTTTCGAGCGATCGGCTGCCGACCTCTTCCTCGCCCTCGATGAGGAACTTCACGTTCACCGGCAGGCCGCCTTCGACGGTCACCCAGGCCTCGACGCCCTTTAGGTGCGTGAGCATCTGGCCCTTGTCGTCCGTCGCGCCGCGACCGTAGAGATTGCCGTCGCGACGGGTTGGCTCAAATGGGGGGCTGATCCATTTTTCCAGCGGCTCGGGCGGTTGAACGTCGTAGTGGCCATAGACCAGGACCGTCGGGGCGCCCGGCACCTTGGGCGACTCGGCATAAACCATCGGATGCCCGGCCGTAGGGATCACTTCAGTGGTGAACCGCATGCAGCGGAACTTGTCGGCCACCCACTCGGCCGTCCGTTGCATGTCCTGGCGGTGGTTGGGGTCGGCGCTGACACTAGGAATTCCGAGAAATTCGCACAACTCGTCCTCGAAACGTGCGGCATGGGACTCGATATATTGGTCGATGGCAGACATGGCGAATCGCTCCGAGTTCATTGGATTCCGCAAAGGTCTTCAATATAATGTGTTGCAGACTGTTCCGCCATTGGGACTACCGCGTGCCCACGAGGACAGCAAACCCTTTTGGTTGTTGCGACCCCGGCTGTTCCGTGGGCAGCCATCATTCCGAGCGCGCCGAAGTATCTCTTGGGGTAAATACGAGTCTCGGTCGTGTCACCGGGGAACGTGACGGGCGGATTTGACTGATTTGAGGGGAGAAACGTGTCATGAGCGACCAAGCCGCCGTGCCCTTGGAAATTCCGCAGGTCAACTCGCAACCGATGCAGCGACCGAAGCGGCAGCCGCCGTATCACGTCATCCTTTGGAACGATGACGACCACAGCTACGACTACGTCATTGTGATGTTGATGGAGCTGTTCGGCTATCCACCTGAAAAGGGATTTCAGATGGCCGAGGCCGTGGACCAGCAAGGCCAGGTGACCGTACTCACCACGACACGCGAGCACGCCGAGCTGAAGCGCGACCAGATTCACGCCTACGGCAAAGACACCCTAATCGCCGGCTGCAAGGGTTCGATGAAGGCGACCATCGAGGCGGCCGAGTGAGCGATCTGCCATCCGCCGGACGAACGCTGAGAACGGTCACGCTGGGCTGCCGGGTCAACCAGTATGAAACGGAGTACCTGCGACAGGGCTTCCAGCGGCTTGGATACCGCGATGCGGTCGATGGCGAGCCGGTCGATCTGTGCCTCGTCAACACATGCACCGTGACGGCCGAAAGCGAGGCGAAGAGTCGCAAAGCGATCCGCCGGCTAGCCAAGTTGCACCCCCGGGCCGAGATCATCGTCCTGGGCTGCTACGTGGCACGAGCAGCCGACGAGGCGGCCGCGCTGCCGGGCGTGGCCGAGGTGGTTGCCGACAAGCAGGACTTGCCCGACTTGCTCCTCCGGCGCGGGCTGACGGACGTGCCAACCGGCATCGACCGGTTCGACGATCGCCGCCGAGCCTACGTCAAAGTGCAAGACGGCTGCCCCATGCGGTGCAGCTACTGCATCGTGCCCCTGGTTCGCCGACACATCGCGAGCCGCCCCGTGGGCGAAGTGCTCGCCGAAGTGCGACGGCTCGTCGAGCACGGGCATCGTGAAATCGTCCTGACTGGCATCCACTTGGGTTGCTATGGCCGTGGGGCGAACGGCGCCGCAGCGCCCGGTTCGCTGGCAACGCTGGTCGAACAAATCAGCGACCTGCCGGGCGATTTCCGCGTGCGGCTGTCAAGCGTCGAGGCGAGCGAGGTTGCGCCGGAGTTGATCGCCCTGATGGCCGAGCGGCCCGACCGCATCTGCCCTCACCTTCACCTGCCGCTGCAAAGCGGTTCCGACAGCGTCCTGAAACGCATGAATCGCCGGTGGCCAGCCCAGCGGTTCATCGAGCGTTGCCGCGAGATCCAGGCGTCGCTCGATCGGCCGGCGCTGACCACCGATGTCATCGTTGGGTTCCCAGGCGAGTCGGATACGGATTTCGAGGCCACCTGTCGCGTGGTCGAGGAAGTGGGCTTCTCGAAGGTCCATGTTTTCCGTTTCAGCCCTCGTGACGGGACAGCCGCCGCGCAGATGCCGCAACAGGTGATGAACCGCACGGCCCAGCGTCGTGCGAGCCAGTTGAACAAGCTTGGCTGCACGCTGCGAGCCCAGTATCTCGAAAGCCTTTTGGGCCTCGCACTGCGGCCGTTGATTGAATCGCCCGTCGCCAACCGGGCCGGCTTCATGATGGGCGTCTCCGAGCGTCACGCGACGGTCGTCGTGCCAGGCGGCCGCGAGCTGATTGGCCAGTTTGCTTCGGCGCCGGTCGAACGCATCGAGGGTGGCCGGCTGTGGGCCACGCCGCCCGGCCTTCCTAGCGCACGATGACCATGTCATCGAGCGCCTTTTGTCGAACGACGAGCGTCGTCGGCCCGGTCCGTTCGCCGCTGGGCGATTGATAGCCGTCGCGGCCGTCGCAATCCAAATGTACGCCAGGGAAAAAGACGCGGAACATATTGCCGTCATGGACGGACGCCCACATGAGGTCCGAAACGCCGAGCAGCACCACACGACGGTATTGCCCGTTCTTGAGCTCTGGGGCGAGCCGTTCGTAGGCGGCCCGCGAATAAGCGGCCTGACGTAGGGCGGGAGACTCGCGAAGCCGAATGCCACAGCGAATCGTCCTCGCGCCAAACCCGACCCAGACGGCCAATAGGACCACGGACACCCCGATCGCCACGGGCCGCGCGATTGGACGTTCCGCGATCCACGCCTCGATGGCGGCGACCGTCACGGCCGTCAACAGCGCGAGACCAATCACGCTGAAATGCGAATAGTACAATTGCAGCCACCACGGATAGACGGTGAATACGAAGATGGCGGCCGGAAGCGTCCAGAGCGCAATCGCCAGCGTCAGGTGCTCGGCCACGTCGGTCGTCTTGCGACGCAACGCCCAGGCCGTGCCGGCCATCGCGCACGGCGCCAACAGCCACCACGGCCTGACCGGCAATTGCGATTCCCGAGCGGGGACGACGGCAATCACGCTGTCCCGCAGGACCTTCTCGCCCCGCCGGAGGTCGCACTGAAAGCGTCCGGCTGGCGAACCAACGACGCTGCTCGCCTGACGCCAGCACGGAAGATAAATGGCCGCAAGCACCACGAGGATGGCGGCCAGCTTCAGTTCGACCGGCTGAAACGGCCGCCGCCCGGCGATCCGGCGCACGGCGATCCACGCCAAATAGGCTGGCGGAAGCACGATGCACGATTCCTTGCAAAGCAGCGCGCCGGCAAACGTGACGGCAACGCCCACCGGAAGCCAACGACTGGCGCGAGTGCCGATCGGCGAATGCAGGCAGCGATCGATCATCCAGAGGCAGAGTACGAAGCACAGGGCTGCCGAAACGTCGATCCCGCCGGCGATCCAGGCGAGCGTGTAGAGATGCGTCTTCGAGAACGCATAGAGGGCCGCGCCGCAGAGGGCCGCGATCGTCGACTTCGCCATGCTCCGAAGCCAGCCGAACAGCGCGACGACCGTCGCGAGAAACATCAGCAGGTGAATCGCATGATGGTAAAACCACTGCAGGCCGAAGAGCGAAACGTTCAGCAGCGTGAGCCAGTACGTCGAGAGCGGGCGGAAAAAGCAGCTTCCGCGCAGCATTTCCGCGTTGGGCATCGGGTTGCGGGCCGCCACCAAGAGCCCAAAGTCGTCCTGAACGAAGAAAGTGTCCAGAACTCTCCAATACGACAGCACGACGGCCATCGCCAGACCGGCAACGGCCCACCATGCGGCGCGCGAAAATAGCCAAGCGCACAATGTTCTGGCAAACAGCGGAAAATGGAGGCGTTCCATAAGCGTCCGACGTTTTCAGGCCGAGGTTGACGTGCGATTGATCGGGCCGTGCACGACCGTTCGGCCGAGTATATCGGCTTTCCCAGACCGCCGACAAGGCTGGAAAGCGTGGTGCGCCCAATGTTGAAATGGGGGAATCCGGTCTGGCACGGCATATTTCGTTCTGCTACACTCCGCCCCGCTCTTTTCCCATCGTTCATGGTCCATGGACAGAGCCCGGACAGCGGGCGGTCGTCGGCCCGTGGTCTTGCTCCTCGGGCGTCAGACAACTTGGTCACGGAATCTCCTAGGAGTTGCGCATGAGCCGCGGACGGACGTTGTTGTGGCCCTTGATCGTCATCGCCCTGTCGGCCGCTGCGATGGTGGCCGAGGCTGCCGCCCCGTGGAGCAGCATGCTCTCGCTGGGCGGTGTTCAGGCCGATCCCAACAAGGCCTACAAGATCACGGAGTCGAACGGCCCCTGGATGATCATGGCTTGCACGTTTTCGGGCGACAACGCCGAGAAGCAGGCCAGGGAACTCGTTCTTGAGTTGCGCAAGCGGTACAAATTGCCCGCCTACTCGTACAACGCCCAGTTCGATCCAGGCGTCGCGCAGGGCCGCGGCTCCGGGATCGGACGCCACGGCAACAAGACCACCTGGAAGTACTCAAAATACCTGAGCGAGAAAGACAAGGAAAAGCAAAGCCATCCGGAAATCGTTGAACACGTGGTCCTGGTGGGCAATTACGCGACGGCCGACGACGCCGACGCGCAGGCCACGTTGCGACAGATCAAGTACGCCCGGCCCGAATGCCTTGAAGTGAAGGACGGCAAGAGCACAAATCAGACGCTGCTCGACTGGCGGCAACTGCAACGGCAGGTCTACGAGAAGATCGGCAACGAGCGCAAGGCGCTCGGTCCGATGCGCCACGCCTTCATCACCACGAATCCGATGTTGCCGCCCGAGTATTTCAACTCGCCGGGCGTCGACGACCAGACTGTGGCCCTGAACAAGGACGTTCCGTACAGCCTGCTGGACTGTCCGGGCCGCTTTACGGTGAAGGTGGCCACCTTCACGGGTCGCGTGGTGATCAAGGCCGACAAGATTCGCGCCATCGAAGAGGGGCGGGAGGAAATGGCCAGCGGTCTGGCCGAGGCCGCCCAAAAGGCCGACACCCTGGCCCGCGCACTGCGTGCAAAAGGTTACGAGGCCTATCAGTACCACACGCGTTATTCGAGCATCGTGACGGTCGGCAGCTTCGAGTCGGCCGGCACAGAGCGGCCGGACGGCCAAATTGACCCGAGCCCGGAAGTGCGTCGCGTCATCGAGGTGTTCCAGGCGACGCCAGGCGATCCGTTTGCCGCCGACCCCCACATGGACCGCCATGGAGTCATCGCAAAACTGGGCAGCGCCGCGAGATCGGCCGGACTGGGCCAGACGGCGTCCCTGCGTCCCAACTATCTCGTTGCCATTCCGTTCGACGTCGCGCCGGCCCCGATTCCCGTGCCGAAGCGATCGATGAGCATGTCGCTGCGGTCCGAGCAGTAGGGCCGTCGCCGACCATAGCGGTCGGCTCGCCAGCGTGGTATGATTCCTGCCAGTGTCTCGCGGGGACGAAACTTCTTGCCGCCTGGCACGGATGCCCGCGCCGATCGCGTTTTCCGGGCCGCTTGACGATATTCCCACAACATTTCTCCCACCGCTTCGGCCATGCTTGTTCTCGGCACCGCCAATCGCAAAAAGGGGATCGAGTTGGCCGATTTGCTTCGGCCCGTCGGCGTCGAGCTGCGAACGCTCGCCGATTTTCAGGTGGATTTCGAGGTGGCCGAGGAAGAGGAGAGTTTTGCCCAGAACGCACGGCTCAAGGCGGCCGGTTACGCCCGCCACTTGAAGCAGTGGGTGCTGGCCGACGACAGCGGGTTGGCCGTGGATGCGTTGCGCGGCGCGCCGGGCGTGCTGTCGGCCCGATACTCGGGCCCCGACGCCACCGACCAGTCGAACAACGACTTGCTGCTCGAACGGTTGGCCGACCTTCCGCCCAATCGTCGCACGGCGCAGTTTGTCTGCCACATTGCCGTGTCCGACCCGACGGGCCAGATCGTCGCCCAAAGCCAGGGCGCCTGCCACGGTCGGATCCTGTTCGAGCCGAGCGGCGCGGCCGGCTTCGGTTATGACCCGCTGTTTGAAATCGTCGAGTATCATCGCACGTTCGCCGAGCTGGGGCTGCCCGTGAAGGCCGTCCTGAGCCACCGTTCGAGAGCCATCTGCCACGTGATTCCGCAACTCATGGAATTGGCCGACTGCCAAAGGATCTGAGATGACGCGCCACGTCGAGGCCCGCCCGCCCGAGGATGAGTTCGAGGTTGCCGAAGAGACGATTGCAGCGGACACGTCCGCCGCCTCGCAGATGCCGACCGATCTGAGCGAAGAGGCCCAGGCCGCGTGGTGGATGAAGAACGTCTACTGCGGCGACCGGATGCCCCAGTTGACGTTCCGCTCGCTAGTGGCGGCCACCGTCATCGGGGCCCTGATGGCCGTCTCGAATCTCTACGTTGGCCTCAAGTCCGGCTGGGGGCTGGGCGTCACGATCACGGCGGCCGTCATGGCCTTTGCCATGTTCAAATCGCTCGAGACGATCCTGCCAGGGTTGCGCAAGAATCCGCTGACGATGCTCGAGAACTGCACGATTCTCAGCTTTGCCAGCGCGTCGGGCGCCATCTCGTCGGCCGGACTCGTGTCGGCCATCCCGGCCCTCTACCTCTGCACGGGGCGGCCGATGCTCGCCTGGCAAATGATGGCCTGGCTGTTTTGCGTGGCCAGTCTCGGCCTGGCCATGGCCGTCCCGCTGAAACGGCAACTCATCAACGTCGATAAGCTGGCGTTTCCCACCGGCACGGCCACGGCCGAGACGCTCCGCAGCCTACACTCGACCGGCGCCAAGGCCATGCAACAGGCGAAGACGCTCGTCTGGTGCGGCATTTTGGGCATCGGCGTCAAATTCTGGGCCGAGGGCTTGGCCGACCTCGCCGGCTGGCTCGGCGGCCGTTGGCGCTGGGCTCAGTCGCTCGTCGGCCTCGCGCCGCCCGAAAGCTATGCGTTGTTTCCCGGCGAGCGTGGGCATTTCCTCTTGAAGCGGTATTCCATCGGCTTCGAGCCATCAACCATTTTCATCGCGGCCGGCGCCATCATGGGCATCCGCGTCGGCGTCTCGATGCTGGCGGGCACGGTCATCTTTTTCGGCGTTCTCGCGCCGACGATGGATCACCTCGGCGTGTTGGAGTACGCCACGAATAAGACCGCGTTTCGCACGATTACCGAGTGGACGCTTTGGCCGGCCGTGGCGTTGATGGTCACCGCCGGGCTGACCAACTTCGCCCTGCGGTGGCGGATGATTGCCCACGCGGTGGGCGAGCTCTCGGCCATCTTCGGCAAGAAGGGCCGGAATCGCAGCCAGGCCAATCGAACCGAGGTCCCAATGGCGTGGTTCGTCGTGGGCATGGCGGTTGCGGGCGCGGCTTGCGTGGCGCTCGGCGTCCTCTTTTTCGGCATCCATTGGTGGATGGCCGCGCTGGCGGTCGCACTGACGTTCTTGCTTTCGATCGTCGCCGCCCGAGCCACTGGCGAAACGGATACGACGCCCATCGGCGCGATGGGCAAAATCACCCAGTTGACCTACGGCGTCATTGATCCGGGCAACATGACGACCAACCTGATGACGGCCGGCATCACGGCCGGGGCCGCCTGTCACAGCGCCGACCTGCTGCAAAGCCTCAAGACGGGCTACCTCGTCGGCGCTAGTGCGATCAAGCAGGCCATTGCGCAATTTCTCGGAATCGCCGTGGGGGCCGTCGTGTGCGTCCTGGTCTATGTCGCGATCGTGCGGACGCCGGAAATTCCGCAGGACCAGCTCGCCGCGATGAACGCGAAGCCGGGGCCGACCCAGGCCCAGCTCCCGCCACCCGCGAAGCAGACGGAAGCCGCATTGGCCGTCGCCAACGGCGAGACACACTCCGAGGATCTGTCCAAGACCAACCTGTGTGGCGTCCAGTTCCCGGCCCCCTCCGTCACCATTTGGAGAAGCGTGGCCGAGGTGTTGGCCAAGGGCATCAGCAACCTGCCCCGCTACTCGGTGCTTGGAATGGCGATTGGCGGCATCCTCGGAATCTGTATCGCGCTGCTCGAGGATTTCGCGCCGAAGCGGTACGCGAAGTGGATTCCGTCGGCCACAGGTCTCGGCCTGGCCGGCGTCATTAGCCCGCAAAACTCCATTGCCATGTTCCTCGGCGCGCTGATCGCTTGGATTTGGATGAAACGGCATCCGAAGTCGTGCGAGGATTACATGGTTTCCGGCGCGTCCGGGCTGATCGCCGGCGAGTCGCTCATGGGCGTCGGCATGAGCCTCGTGACGGCCGCCCGCGCGCTGTTGTTCCGGTAGCTGGCGCACCGTCCTCGCGCTTGACGAGCGGCGACGAAGCCTGTGGGCCGGATGGCACACGGATCAGGGCTGAGCGGCTTGCGCGTGCCTGCTTGCGCCTCCGCTTTATCCTTGCGTCTTCGTTCGGTCTCGTTTCGGCCGGTAGAGATCCGTGGCGATCCCGAGCTGCACCTCGGCCGCCGCGCCAAGCGTCTCGCTCAGCGTCGGGTGAGGATGGATGGTTTTGACCAGGTCGTGGATCGTGCAACCCATTTCGATGGCCAAGACGCCCTCGCTAATCAGGTCGCCGGCGCCCGCGCCGACGATGCCGCAACCGACGACGCGCTGCGACTCGGGGTCGACAAGCCACTTGGTCAGGCCCTCGGTGCGTCCGACGGCCTGAGCCCGGCCGCTGGCCGCCCAGGGGAATTGGGCCACCTCGACCTGGCGGCCGGCCGCCTTCGCCTCGGTTTCGGTCAGTCCGGCCCACGCAATTTCGGGATCGGTGAAGACGACGGCCGGAATGGCTCGCGGAGCGAACGTCACGGGTTTGCCAGCCAGCGATTCGACGGCCGTCTTGCCCTCGTGCGACGCTTTGTGGGCCAACATGGGCTGCCCGGCCACATCGCCGATGGCCAGGATATGCGGGTCGCTGGTGCGACACCGTGGATCGACCACAATGAACCCGCGTCGGTCGATCTCGACTTGCGTTTTTTCCAGTCCGAGGCCGTCGCTGTTCGGCCGTCGGCCGACGCAGAGCAGCACGCGGCTGAACCGTTGCACCTTCTCCGGCACGTCTCCGTCGAACGTAACCTCGATCGAATCGGACCGGTCCACCAAGGAAGCGACCTTCGTGTTGAGATAGATTCCCGCGAAGTCGCTTTGCAGCTTTTTCTGCAAGGGACGAACCAGGTCTCGATCGGCGCCGGGCAGCAGACCATCGGTCATTTCGACCACGGACACCTTGCTTCCGAGGGCTGCGTAGACGGTGCCCATTTCGAGCCCAATGTAGCCGCCGCCGACGACCAGCAGCGACTCGGGCACGTCGGACAGCTCCAAGGCACCGGTGGAATCCATGACGCGAGGCGTCGCCAGCTCAAGGGCCGGAATCCGCATGGGCCGCGAGCCGGTGGCCACGATGCAATGCTCGAAGACGAGCCGATCGTCCGCCAGCGGGTTGCCGTCGACCGACTCCAGCCGCAGCGTCCGCGAGTCCTCAAACCGGGCCCGGACGCGAATCGTCTCGACCTTCCGCCTTCCACCGACTTGCTTCAGACCGGCGGCCAACGTCGCGATGACCTTTTCCTTTTGCGCCCGGAGCGCGTCGAGGTTCACCGTGGGCGACGGGAACGAGACGCCCCAGCGGTCGAGATGCTTTGCTTCGGCCATCACCTTGGCCACATGCAGCAGGGCCTTCGACGGAATACAGCCACGCAGCAGACAGGTGCCGCCCAGCCGCGGTTCAAAATCGACCAAGGTGACTTTCATGCCCAGGTCGGCAGCCAAGAAGGCCGTAGCGTAGCCGCCAGGCCCAGCGCCGAGCACGCAGAGTTCGGTATTCATGGGGAGTAAATCGCGAAAGACAATGACAAAAGTTTCAGGAACAACTGTTGCAAGAGCAGGACGCCATTCTGCCCCGGCCCCGTCGGTTCGTCAACAGCGGCCTAGGGCTCGTCTCGCCAGTCGGCCGTCGCGCAGGGAGAACCGCCGGCCGGACAGTGAGAGCAATCGCCGCGACCGCCGCCTTGCGGCCGGATGACGTGCATGACGCGAACCTCGGTGGTGGTTTCCGCACCGGCCGAATCGTAGGAAACGGTCCGCGAGGTCGGCTCGTTCTCGGTCGCCACGACGAGGTGCCACACGCGTCCCGGGTGGTCGATGCACTGCCGATTCAGACCCAACACGATCGCTTCGGCGTGGGCGTAGTTGGACCCTTGGCCGTCGTTCTGTCCCCGGGGTTGCAAGACGCAGTTAGGCACGTCCAGCGGCGAGCGCGGTTCCCAGCCGTCGGGCCAGTCAACGGCAGTCGTTTTGTACGTCATGGGGGTGCAGAGCCGAGCGCCGGGCCAAAAGCGCCCCGCACCGCCCGGCTCGATGACGACCGCCCAACGCCCGCGGCGCGCCGCCTGGGCGCTCTGGTTGTGCTCGATCGCGCGGTCCACAGCGGCGAAAACGTCTTCCGATTCGCAAAGCACCTCGACGTGCCCCGCCAGATCCAGCGGCACGTCGTCCGCGCACTCCGGCGTCCAATCCTTGGGCCGGTCGATGATCGCCACTTGGTACTTGGGCATGGTCGAACACGTCTCGCTTTCGCGAGACGGCTTCCGCCGCTACTCCTCGCCGATGGACTTCAGCACCTCGTCGGGGATGTTGAAGTTCGCTGAAACGGTCTGCACGTCGTCGTGGTCGTCGAGCCGCTCCATCAGACGCAGCACCTTCTGCGCCGTGTCGGGGTCGTTGATATCGACCGTATTCTTGGCGATGCGGGTGATTTCGCTTGCCTCGGGCGTCATGCCTGCGTGGTTGATCGCGCTCGCGACTTCGCGGAACGCGGCCGGGTCGCAAGTCACCTCGAACTTGTCGCCGACCCGCTGCACGTCCTCGGCGCCCGCTTCCAGGGCGAGCTCCATGAGCTTGTCCTCGTCGATCCCCGCTCCAGGAATCAAGAACAGGCCTTTGCTTTCGAACATCCAGGCAACGCAACCGGTGCCGCCCAGCTTGCCATCGGCCAGCTCGAAGATCTTGCGAACTTCGCCGGCCGTGCGGTTGCGGTTGTCCGTCAATACCTCGCAGAGAATAGCCACACCGGCGGCGCCGTAGCCCTCGTACATGATCTCTTCGAGCACATCGCCACCGGATTCGCCCGTGCCGCGCTTGATGGCCCGCTGGATGTTCTCCTTGGGCATGCTAACGGCCTTGGCGTCGTCGATGGCGTAGCGGAGCCGCAGGTTTTGGTCGGGGTCGCCGCCGCCATGCTTCGCGGCGACGATGATCGCCTTGGCCAATTTGCTCCAAAGCTTGCCGCGTTTGGCATCGACGAGCGCCTTCTTGTGTTTGATTCCTGCCCAATGCGAATGGCCTGACATGTTATTTCTCCCGGAGTTTCCTCTCCGCTGCGTTTACTTTATCGGTTTCCTTGTCTTGTCGAAAGGCGTCGGCCGCTTTGCGCCATGCCGCGACGGCCTTATCCCGTTGCTTCAGTTTCAGATACGCGTCGCCGAGATGGTCGAAGACGGTTCCGTCCGGCTTGCCATCGGCGACCGCTTTTTCGAGTTCGACCACGGCCTGCCCGTATTGGCCTCGCCGGAACAGCAGCCAGCCGAGGCTGTCGCGGTAGGCCCGGTTGTCCGGCTCGGCGGCCAACGCGCGACGGATCATGCGTTCCGAGCGATCCAAGTGTTCGTTCCGATCGACCCAAAGATAGGCCAGATCGTTCATGGCTCCCACGTCGTCGGGGAACTCGTCGAGGACTTGTTCGAGCCACTCTTCAGCCGCGGCGAAGTCGCCCCGGATAACCGCAAGGTTTGAAAGCGAAAGCCGCGCTTCGCGCAGCACATCGCGTGTTTCCGCTGACTTCCGGTCCGCGTCGAACCGATCGAGCAGATCCCGGTAAGCCTTTTCCGCCTCTGCGTAGCGCTTGCCAAGATACAACACCCAGGCGGGCCTCGCGACGAACCGAGCGCCGTCCTTCTTTTTGTCGGCAGCCGCGTGGGCGGCGTCAAGCGCGTCGTCAATCCGCCCTTCCAGCGCCAGCACGCCGGCAAGGTAGAAGTGGTACGTCGGGTTCTGCTCCGGCGCGGCCTTCGCGTCAATCGCTTGTTGAAACGCCTTGGCTGCCTCGGCCAAACGGTCGCTGGCCAGCAGTCCGACGCCCCAGATCAGATAGACCTCGTCCGCCTGCTTGGGCTTGGCTTCCAGCGTGAGCTTGAAGAACTCGTTGGCCGTGTCGTACTGTTTGGCTTCCAATGCCAGCAGCGCGACGGCCAACCTTGCATTCGCATCGAACTTCCTGCCGTCCCGCAGCTTGGTCTTTGCCACGACGGCCACCTCGCGAGCCAGCTCGGGGCTCGGCTTGAGCGATTGCACCACGCTGTCCAGCGTTTCGAGGCGGCCAATGTTCTCAACACTCTCGGCCAGCGTATCCAACACGGCGTCGAATTGTTTGCCGCGACGGTAGAGGTCGATCAATTCGCGGTAGGCCGTCAGCGTCGGTGCGGCATCGGCCAACTCGCGGTACAGCCTCTCCGCTTTGTCCGAAACGCCGGCACTCGTGTACCGCCGGGCCAGGAAATAGCCGATCGCCGGATTCTTTGGATCGGCCGCCCGCAGCGTCTCCAAGCGGCCGACGATCTTCTCTTTTTCGCCGAGCTTTTCCAGCAGATTGCACAACAGCTCACAGGCCGCAATCGATCCGTCGTCCAGACGCTTCGCCAACGCGGCGTCAAGCAGCTTGAGGGCGTCGGCCGCGTTCCCCTTCTTGGCGGCGACGCGTGCCCGATTCAGCAGTCTGGTGGCCTCGTTGTGGACGATCTTGTCGCTCTTCTGAAAACAGTCTTCGGCTTCGGCCAGTCGGCCGGCGGCGAGCAGACAGTCGCCGATCATTTGGTAGGTCGGGCCGGGCTCGGCGAGAAGCGTTTTCCGCAGCCCGTCGTCAACGCCCGATGCATTCGGATCGTCCAACGCCCGCAACACGGCGGCAAAACATTTGGCGGCCTCGTTCGGCTTTTCGCGGGCGACGTAAAGCTGGCCCATTTCCATCCGCAACAGGATGTCGGTCGCCGTCGGTTTGGACGACGGTTGCACAGCGGCGGTCTTCTCGTACAGGCTTAAGGCCTGATCAATGTTGCCGGCGTCGGCCAGATGAATCACGAGCCGGCCGATGACCAGCGTTGGGAGTTGCGGCACGCCGGGGGCCGCCAGGATATAGCGAGCTGCCTCGGCAAAACGTTCGAGCCGGACGGCCGTCAAGATGGCCGCTTCGGTGGCCGCCAGCGAACGCGGGTCGCGGCGCACAGCCCGCTGGTAATCCCGGAGGGCTTCGACATAACGCTCGCGGCCTTCCGCGCTTCGACCGGCGGCAAACAGGGCGATGGCCTCGATCCGATCGCGGTCCGCTTCGGTCGCAGCGTGTCGCGGTTTGAGCGGTTTGAGCTGGTCGTCAAGCGTCAGCGGCGGAGCCGGCGACGCCACAAGGCTGGATGCCGCAATCAAGAGGGCCGCAGCCGCCAGGGACGCGACGCGTCGCAGCCGAACGCCCTCCAACGCGAAGAGCCGACCGATCTTTTGTCGCTCTGAAAGCCGAGTGGTCATAGCTGCCGCTGGTCCCCTTCATCCCTCATCCTGCATCCTTGCTCTGTTTCACCGCGGTTTGCGCTTGGCAAGACCTTCGGACGCTGGACGTTTTTTGGGCGAAGCGGCTCGGGGCGGCGTCTTTCCCGCGGACGCCGGCTTCGACGGAGATTCCGCGGCCGGTTTCTTTTTCGGCGGCTCGGCGGCCGGCGGTGTGCGAGGACGTGCCTTGGTCGGCGGCGCCGACTGCTTCTTGGCGGCCGATCGCTTGGCGGGCGGCGGCTCGGCCGGCTTGCGCTGGACGCGGTCAACACGCCGCTTCGGCAACCGATCCTTGCAGCCAGGTTCGATGGACAACAGGATTTCACGCAGGGCTGGCGAGTATGGATTCGCCGAGAACTGAGCGCCCAGCTCGTGGAGCAGCGAGCCGAACTCGGGGCCCTTGGACTTTGGGATCGCGCGTTCCAGGCCGTGGACCGTTCCGGCGGCGGCGTCCTTGTCGGTGGCGAAGTCGAGCACCCGAAGGACCGCCATCGTGCCGGCGTCGATGGGGATCGAGTGCCCTTCGAGCGCCGCTTGGACCACGTACGCGACGGTGAACCGCGTCGTGCCGTCGAGCTTTTCGATCCACTGGACCGTCGGACCGAGGTTTTTCTTCTTCAAGTCTTCCAAGTCGAATTTGAACGTGGCCTCGAACACGGCGTGCAACACGCGCTTGATTCGGTTTGCGGCCGCGTGCGGATCGGGCAGGCAAGCCATCACCTCGGAAAGCTCGGAGATCGAAGTGACTCGGACCTCGTTCCAATCGAAGAACGTATGAACGAGCGCCGCGAAGGCCTCTTCGGCCGCGTCGTGGGGCGAATCCTCGAGGCAGCAGGCGAACAGCAAATGCTCGATCACCGTCCGCGAGGCGATCAACGGCGATGCCTTGTAGTGCTTCTTCAGCACTTTATGGAGCTTCGTGAACTGGGCAGTGCGACTTTGAGCGGTCATGGCGTTGACTCGTTTGGATCGGAAGGCGTCGCGGTCCCTCGCGGTGGTGCGGCATGGTCCGTATGGCCGCCGTCATGCTCGGGCGTCGAAGCGTCCGCCTCGTCTGTTTCCGACGGATCCTCGGTCGGCGGATTCTTCGGAAGCACCTCCTGAAGGATCTTGGCCACGGCGATCGAGCGCTTGACGCCTTGGTCCAGCACGAAGGTGAGCTTCGGGGTGTAACGAATATCGATTCGCTCGGCGATTTTCGCTTGAAGGAAACCGGCCGCGCTTTGCAGCCCTCGCAGCGAAAGCCGCTGTCGCGTCTCGTCGCCCATGATCGAGACATGGACCTTGGCGTGACGCAGGTCGGGCGAGACTTCGGCGAAGGTCACCGTCACGTCGCGGACGCGCGGATCGCTCAGTTCGGCCAAAATCGCCATGCTGACAACTTCGCGGATGGCGGCGGCGGCTTTTTCAACGCGGCGGGACGGCATTTCGGCGATCAGCTTTCAGCGATCAGCTTTTGGCGTTCAGCTTGTGCTCGAAGCTGAAAGCGGACCGCGCTAAATAGGTCCACGAACGAGCGAAAGTGCCGGCGGGCGAAGGCCGCCGATGATTGCGCGGCTTGCGGCCAGGCGCCACTCTCGGCTTTCGCGGTTTCATTAAAACTTTCTGGCGATCTCCTCGATCTTGTACGCTTCCAGCAGGTCGCCCTCCTTGAGGTCGTTGAAGCCGGCAAGCCTGATGCCGCATTCGTACCCCTCGCGGACTTCCCGAGCGTCGTCCTTCTCGCGGCGCAACGACTCGATCGCATAGTCGCCAATCACGCGACTGTCGCGAATCAATCGGGCCCGGCCGTCGCGCTGCACCGTGCCGGTCAACACGCGGCAACCGGCAATCGTGCCGATGCGGCTGATGTGGAACACCTGCTGCACCAACGCCCGCCCCAGATCCTTCTCTTGCTTTTCGGGCTTAAGCATTCCCTCGAGGGCCGCTTTCAGGTCGTCGGTCACCTGGTAGATGATGTCGTAGCGGCGAATCTGCACGCCGAGTTTTTCGGCCAACGCCCGCGCGCCCTCGTCCGGCACCACCGAGAAGCCGATGATGACCGCGTCCGAAGCGTGGGCCAGATGCACATCCGCCTCGCTGATTCCACCGACCGTGGCCTGAAGCACTTTGATTTGCACTTCGGGGTGCTGGAGCTTCAAAAGCTCTTTGCGGATGGCCTCGATCGAACCGCGAACGTCCGCCCGCAGAATGATGTTGAGCGTCTGCACCCGGCTCTCTTGGCCCAGCCGCTCGAACAGATTTTCCAGCGTGACGTGCGGCTGCACGTTGCCAAGCTCGCGTGCGCGGGCCTCTGACGCCCGTTGCTGTGCCAGTTCTCGGGCCTGTGTGATGTCTTGCAGCACATAGAAGCGGTCGCCGGCCGCCGGAGCCGAATCCAACCCGGTGACGTTCACCGGCGTCGAAGGCCCGGCCTCCGTGTGCTTCTGTCGCGGATTGAGTGTGTCGTACATCGCCTTGACCCGGCCGAACGCCGAGCCGCAGACGACCACGTCGCCGTTGCGCAGGGTGCCCTTGCGAACCAGGAGCTTGGCCACCACGCCGCGTCCCTCGTGCATCTCCGATTCCAGACACGTTCCGCACGCCGGCCGATCGGGATCGGCCTTGTATTCGCGCAGTTCGGCCACGGTCAGCAACGTCTCCATCAGGTTGTCGATGCCCGCGCCGGTGGTCGCGCTGGTCTTGACAATTTCGGTCTCGCCGCCCCACTCGCTGGGCAGCAACTCGTTGGCGGCCAACTGTTCGTAGGTGCGCTGCACGTTCGCGCCAGGCAAGTCGATCTTGTTCAGCGCCACGACGATCGGCACTTCGGCTGCCCGGGCATGGCTGATGGCCTCTTCGGTCTGCGGCATGACGCCGTCGTCGGCGGCCACGACCAGGACGGCAATGTCGGTCACGTTGGCCCCGCGCGCTCGCATTTCCGTGAACGCCTCGTGACCGGGCGTGTCAACGAAGGCCACCGCTTTGCCTTCCTTCTCGACCCGATAGGCGCGAATATGCTGGGTGATTCCGCCCTTCTCGTGCGCCGCCACATCGATGCCGATGATGCGATCCAGCAGCGACGTTTTCCCGTGATCGACGTGGCCGAGGAATGTCACGATGGGCGGCCGCGGCAGGGCCTTCGCCGGATCGTCCTCGCCCTCGAGCGATTGGAGCACTTCTTGCTCCAAGTTCACGGCTCGATGGAAATCGACTTGCACGCCCAGCTCGACCGCCAGCATCTCGGCCAAGTCGGCGTCCAGTGTCGCGGCAATATTGCTCATGGTGCCAAGCGCGAGAAGCTTTGCCAGAATCTCTCGCGCCGGAACGCCGATGGCCTCGGAAAAGCTGCGAACCGTGCAGGGCAGGGTAATCGTCACGTTGTCCTTCCGCGGCGCCGCCGTGTTGGCGCCGGTTCGTCGGATGTGCCTCCGCCTTCGTAGCGCCGAGCCGCCGGAGTCCTCCTCGCCCTCGTCCTTGCCACGGCGAACCGTACCCGTCTTCTTGCGCTTCAGTTGGCGCTGTTCGCGCCCCCCCAACGTGACGGGGCCGCCATCTGCATCGCGTTTTGCGCCGGCGCGGCCGCGTCGACCGCGTTCACGGCTGGCCAGATCACCAGGCTCCGCCAGTGGAGCGGCCTTCGCCGCAAGGCCATCCTTGCGAGGCGAGGCCTTGGCCGCTTCGGCGGCGATCCGCTTCTGCTCATGCTTGCGAAGATGCTCGGAGAGCGGCTTGCTGCCCGCCCTGCCCGCGCGAATGGCGTCGGCCGGAAGCTTGATGTCCGGCTTTTGCGGGGCCGGCTCGGACGACTTGGGCCGCAACGGTCGCTTGGCGCTCTGCGGCAGCGGAGCCAGCTTGATCGCGGGCCCTCGTTCGCGATCCTCACGATCCTTCGGCTTCGCATCCTTCCCCTTAGCCGACGGCTTCGACGGCAGCACGAGCGGCCTTCGTGTCAGCGGCGCGGTGGGCCGCGTAAACCGGATCGGCGTCTCCACCGGGGGCGCAACAGGCTCGGTTTTCGCCGGCGGCGTCTCGACGGGAGCAGGCGGCGGGGACGTTGCCACGACCGGCTGTGCAGGCTCGACGGCCTCGACGGGCTCGGTCGGCTCGGCAGGTTCGGCCACCTCGGGCGTGACAACCTCCGGCGTCCTCTTCCTGACTGTTAGCGGCGGCTGCTTGGTCGGTGGCAACACACGGATCTTGCCGGTGACCGTGCCAGCCGGAGCGATGTAGTCTTCGCGGCGGAAGACGGGCGAGGCCGCACCGGCCGCCGTCTCCATTCCACCAGAAACCGGGGCGCCGCCAGATCGCCCAGCCTTGCCGGCGGCGATGAATGCGTTGACCCGCGTCATCTCCTCATCGGTGAGGCTGGCCAGCGCGGAGCCCTTCCCCGTAACCCCCGCACGGGTGCAGATCTCGACAAGGACCTTGCTGTCGAGTTTCAGTTCTTTCGCTAGGGCGTAAATGCGAATGGGCACGGGGCCATTTCCTGAAGTAAGTGGCGTCAAACGACCGCGGATCGCGGTTTCGGTACTCTTCTCCGTTACGGGGCGGCGTCATCGGACGTCTCCGCGGGCGGATGCTGCTGCTCCTCGCCGTCCGCGGCGGGTGCAATGTCGGCGACGGAGGCCGTCGCGGGATTCTGTTCAATCACTTCGGCCGGCTCGCCGTCGGCATAATAGGCGGGCTGGGCTACCGCAGCCTCGGCCGTCTCGGCAGCTTGGAGGCGTTCTTGCTCGCGCTGCTGGCGACGCTGCTCGGCGGCCGCCCGCTCGACCATGCTCGCCTTGATTTCGGCTTGCTGCACGATGTGCTCGACCTGCTCGGCCGTCAGACCACCCATCTCCATCAGCGCATCTGGCTCGATCACTTCGAGATCGTCGTAGGAGAGGAAGCCTTCGCCCACGAGCCGCTCGGCCAACTCCGGTTCGACCCCTTCGATCGACGAGTAACCGGCCACGGCCTGCTCGATTTGCTCGTCCAGTTCCTCGCGGGTCATGATTTCAATGTCCCAGCCGCACAGCTTGCTGGCCAGCCGGACATTTTGACCGCGACGGCCGATGGCCAGCGAAAGCTGATCTTCCTGCACGAGGACAATCGCCCGGCCCAGCATCTGACAGAGGATCACTTCCTCGACCTCGGCGGGCTGCAAGGCGTTGGGGATCAGCACCTGCATGTCGTCGCTGAAACGCACGATGTCGATCCGCTCGCCCGAGAGCTCATCGACGATATTCTTGATCCGGTTGCCGCGAACACCGACGCAGGCCCCCACGCAATCCACCCGCTGGTCGGTGCTGCTGACAGCCACCTTGGTGCGATAGCCGGGCTCGCGCGAGATGGCCCGAATCTCGATAACGCCCTCGGCAATCTCGGGGATTTCTTGCTCGAAGAGCCGCTGGACCAGTTGGGGCTTCGCGCGGCTCAGGATCACCTTGACGCGGCTGCCGGCCTTCTTCACCTCGTAGACCGTCGCCCGAACGCGCTCGTTGGCATGGTGCGTCTCGCCGGGGATCTGCTCTCCCTTGGGCAAAATGGCTTCGACGTTGGCTAGCGTGACCGTGGCGGCCCCGCCCTCATAGCGTTGGATGATGCCGGTGACCAGTTGGCCCACCAACTCGTCGTACTCCGAATACAGGGCGTCGCGTTCCGCTTCGCGGATTTTCTGGATCATCACCTGCTTGGCAGTCTGAGCGCCGATCCGCTCGGACATTTCCGCGGGGCTCATCGGCACGCCGTTGTGACTGCCCTGGATCGCACCGCTGGTACGGTCGATCTGCACGACGATCTCAGCCTCTTCTCCGTAGTGTTTCTTGGCGGCCGAAACCAATGCCGCCTCGATCCCCTCGAAGACGATTTCTTTATCGATATTTTTATCGCGGTGGATGGCGTCTACCACGCGCAGCAGTTCATTGGGGTCCATTCTATCTCGCTTTCCTTTGCAGGAGGCGCGGCTCCCGTCGCCGAAGCCAACCGACGGCTCCTATGCTCATTCCGGCGACCAAAGTCACCTCCTACAACACTCCTCACTGGCAGGCCAGAAGAATACCCTCCACGCCCCGCTCGACCCCAAAAAATCGGCCGAACGCTACAAAATCTTACGAGACCACAAGTTAGTGGTTTCGCTAATCCAGTAAGCATACAGGCCCGCCGATGGGGTGTCAAGGCGGTCACCCAAGAACATGCCGAGCGCCAACCATCGCAGGGGGGGCCGCTTCTCGACCGGCCAAAACGGGGATTTGCTGGGCCAAATAGCGAGCCAATCGGCTCGACGCCACCAGCGCGTTCTCGTGCAATTCGTAGAACGCTTTCGCGGCCCCCGGCCGACGGCACACCGCGCCCAATGCCGCGCCTAGCCGCGCGGCGGCCGTTCGCTGGCGCAGCAAATGTTCCACCTCACGCGGCAGCGTCTCGGTCGCCAGGTCGTTGATGACCCGCACCGACACGAACGCCGTCTGCCGCTCTGCACAAACCTGAGCAACGCCAAGGGTCTCCATGTCCACGGCCAGCGCGGCGTGGCGCTGCCACCACGACCGCCGCTCGGCCGGCGAGCCAACGACGTGGTCCAGCGTTAGAAGCGGCCCGCGATGAACGCCGGGGCCAGTCGCCAGCGCCGACGAAGCTACCGCAAGGTCGATCGACTGTCCATCGAGCAGCCGATCGGCGAGCAAAATATCGTTGCGACCCATCTGGGGGGAAAGCCCACCAGCAAACCCGGCCGAGATGACCAACCCCGGCCGATGGCCATCGATCAGCGTCTGGGTCGCGAGCCGGGCGTTCTCGCAACCGGCCCCTGAAAGGACGATCGCAATCCGGCGTCCCGCGATTCCCCCTTCACGAAGGCGAAAGCGAGCGCTGCGGATCGTCACGACGCCTTGCAGCAGGTCCTCGAAACAGCCCGACTCGACCCCCAGCGCGAAAACCAAGCCCACGTGACACGGCTTGATCCCCTCGACAGGCGGCTGCGTTGGCCGAGCCAGTCGCTCCGCCGCGGCACCGACCATCGCTTCGCGGACCTTGGCTTTTGCGATGCCGTGGAGCCAGTTTTGCAGCAACGTTCGGAGAAACATCGAGCGTGTTAGTCTGCCACAAAGCTTACCCTGCCGCCAGACGCCGCTCGACCTTGCGGATGGCGTCGTCGGTGGACCAGCGGTGTTCGGCCAGGTCGAGCGTCCGGCCGTCCGCCATCCAGCCGTCGACCCGCTTCTGCGCCGAGACCACCGTGCTGTGGCTGCGGCGTCCGAAATAGTGGCCGATCTCACTCAAAGCGGCGCGTGTGTGCTTGCGAGCGAGCCACATGGCCAACATGCGGGGATGACTGACGCCCTTTCCCTTCGTCTCGGAATGCAGACTGGTCGGTTCGAGGCCAAACACCTCGCAGACCGCCCGCTCGATGTCCGGCAATCGGACGACCCGGCCGTTGTGCGAGACCAGATCGGCGAGCGCCTCTTCGGCCAAGGAGAGCGAAATCGGCTGGCCCAGGGCCTCGCTCGTCGCTTGCAGGCGACAGAGGGCCCCGGAGAGTTGCCGCGAGTGCGTCGTCAGTCGCGACGCGACCAATTGCTGCACGTCGGCCGGCACGTGCAACTTCATCCGCTGCGCCATCTGGCCCACGATCGCCAATCGTGCCGCATGGTCGGGCGGTTCAATGCCGCACACCAGACCGCCGGTCAGTCGGGTGATTAGCTCGGGGCCCAGCTCGGCCAGTTCGGCCGGCGACCGATCGGCGGCGAAGACCAATTGACGCCCTTCGCGGATGAAGCCGTCGATCGTATGCAGCAACTCGACCTGGGTTGCCCGCTTACCGAGCAGAAATTGCAGATCGTCGACAATCAACAAGCCAACGCCGCGATATTTTCGGCGGAAATTGGGCAAGCCGCTGCCACGCAGCGCTTCGAGGAACTGGCTCGTGAACTGCTCGGCCGACAGATAAACCGTCGCCAGACGTCGATGCGACTTGCGGGCAGCCGTCCAGATGCCTTCCAACAGATGTGTCTTGCCAACGCTGGTGGGGCCGTGGAACATCAACGGCGTCACCTGACCCGGCCGGCGAATGACCATCTGCGCCGAGGCGATGGCCAGCCGGTTGGTCTCGCCGGCCACGAACGTCTCGAGGCTGGCGAACCGACGACGCGGCAGCGTCGCGCCGCCGTCGGTCCCCGCCTTTTCGGTGGCGGTGGCATGCGACACGATTGCAGCGTCGGCAGAGGCGTCCGCCTGACGATGGCTGATCGGAGCAATGACGCCGGCGACTGGCGAAACGCCCGCCGTGGGGTCGATGCGCCGAACCGCGTCCGGCTTCGAGCTGCTTTCGGTCTTCGCCGGGGCCACGTCGAGCTGAAACACGAGGGCCGGACATCGACCGAGCACGTCACGGCACGCGCCCTCGAGCTGCTGTCGGAAGTTCGAGCGAATCCATTCCAGGAAGAATCGGTTCGGCACGCCGATCTCCAGCGTGGCGCCATCGTAGTCAAGACGCGTTGCCGCGCCAAACCACAAATCAAATCGTTCTTGTCCGACCTTGCCAGCTAGCGAAGAGCGGAGAGCTGGCACGATCTCCCTATCATCCTTGGTCAATTCGGCTACATCCTTGGCACGACATCCATCGGTTGTCCGTCCGCGAAGTCTTCGATTCTAGCGACGCTAGCACTGCTGTCAAACGGGCCAGCGCGGCGGTGGCGACCGGAATTTCTTACCACGGATTCGGCGGCCCCAAAAGCCCCGAAAACCGGCCGCCGCGGCGATCAACACGAGCCGAAAATTCTTGCGAGGGGGGCTGACGCGCTGGTGGAAAACGTGTTGGGAAGCTGAAATTCGACGGTCGCTAACCCCACGTGGCTCAGCGACTTGCTGCGTTCGTATCCGCAACGCAACGTCAGCCACCCTTGACAAGTCCGTATTGCACGGGCCGAATCCTGGCTCCGCGCGTTATTTCCCAGCGACCGATACCGCCCGGAATCCCGGGCTGGCCTCGAAAATCCAGGCCGTGCGGCGGCGATCCGCAATCAAGTCGCGAATCCTCGGGTGCGAGACTTTGCGCGCTGATGCGTATTCCGTCGTCGAAGAGTTTGCCGAACGGGTTGAAATTTCCGCCCGACCCGGGAACAATGCTTTCGGCTCTTGTCGTGCAAGGGGCATACGGCCGTCGGGTGTCTGTCATGGAAAAAGCCTCGTTCGCCGCCGGCTGCTTTTGGGGTGTCGAAGCGGCCTTTCGACAACTGCCAGGCGTTGTTGCGACCGTCGTCGGCTATTCGGGCGGGACGCTGCCCGATCCGACTTACGAGGACGTCTGCTCGCACGCGACGGGCCATGCCGAGACAGTGCTGGTCGAGTTTGATCCGGCCACGATCTCCTACGAGCAACTGCTCGAGGCGTTTTGGAACTGCCACGACCCGACGCAGCGCAACCGCCAAGGCCCGGACGTTGGCAGCCAATACCGCTCGGCCATCTTCTACCACACACCCGAGCAGGAGGCCGCTGCCCTTCGTTCCAAGCAAAATCAGGAATCGAGCGGCAAGCACAGCCGCCCGATCGCCACGGAAATCACACAGGCCGGCCCGTTTTACCGCGCCGAGGAGTATCACCAGCGGTATTTAGAGAAACGCGGCGAGGCCAGTTGCCACGTGCGCTGAACGGCCTACCGGTCTTTGCGTTTCAGTTCGGCGTTGTGTTCGGTGAGAAATGCCTTGATTTCTTCGCTGAAGCCCAAGAGCCGCTCCCACTGCTCGATGTAGAGCGTCACCGGCATCCGCTGCAAGCCGTACAAGCTCATCGCGCCCTTGGGGCTGACCTTGCAGTACAGCGTGCCTCGCCGAGGCGTCTCGAGTTGGGCAAGTTGCTTGGCCGCTTCGTCGACCGTAATCTTCTGTGCGGCCAACTGGGCGAGAATTTCTTCCTTCGTCATACCGATTCTCCCTGAACAATGCTCGGAGGGTCACCTGGCGTCGAGGGCTATCGTAGCCGAAATTGCCCCGCTCTCCCAGCCCGGCCCCGCTGTTTTCGCCACATCGGCAGACTGCTCCGTCGCTCGCCGGGGGGCGGTGGCTGATGCCGAGGGCCGCACGTCACAAGCCACCCCACTTGCGTGGCATATGGTCCGCGTCCGATGCCACAACTATACTAGAGGGGGCAACACCATGAAAATGGAACAAGGCTCTCGACGACTCGCCGCGCTCTACATCCGCCGGGAGGCCAAGCACCTCGCCGAGCAACTCGACGGCGTCCGCGCCGCCGAGGACATCGAGTTTGTCCACCGCGCTCGGGTCGCAACGCGACGGCTCCGAGCGGCCCTGCAAATGTTCCGCAGCTGTTTCCGCCCGAAGCAGGCCAAACGCTGGTGCCGCGTCATTCGTCGCGTCACGGCCGCGCTGGGCGATGCCCGCGACCGCGACGTGCAGATCCAGTTTCTCTGCGGCGCGCTGAGCAATTTGACGGCCAGCCAGTGCTTCCCGGGCGTGGCTCACGTCCTGGTCGGCCTCGAACACGATCGCGAACGGTTGCAGCAGCGCGTCGTGAAGGCCATTGATCGCCTCGAAGCCAGCCGCGTGTTGCGTGCCATGCGACGCTATGCCAAGCGATGCATCGGTCCGTCGGGACCATCCAGCGAGACGGTCTGGCCCCGCGAGACGCTGGCCCACGTCAGCCGACAGATTCTCCATCGCATGGACCAACTGTTCGATCGGGAAAATGCGCTGGCCTATCCCGACGACCGCCAGCAGCACCACGCCATGCGAATCGCGGCCAAGCGGTTGCGTTACACGTTGGAGGTTTCCAGCCCCGCGTTTCCGTCGCAATTGAACGACGCGATCAATGCGATGAAGCGGATTCAATCGCTCTTGGGCGAGATCCACGACTGCGACGTTTGGAACGACCATCTCGATCAGTTCACCAGTGCCCAGCGTGAGCGCATCGGCCGGATGTTCGGCCACCTGGGCTCGTTCCAGCACTTGCTGCCAGGCATCGAGCATCTTCGCCAAGATCGTCTGGACCGGCGTCGGCAGGCGTTCGGCGAGTTGGTCCAGCGCTGGCAAGAACTGGGACATTGCGGACTCTGGGACCGCCTGACCGCCACGGTCCGCCCCCCGTATCAGTCGCCGCTCGGCCCCAACGAACGGCCAACCGCCGAAAGCTAATCGCTGCGTTGCTTTGGCCGCACGAGGCCTGGAAACGCATCGAGGTCGAGCGACTCGAACAGCCCGGCGCGCCATCGCTCGATGGCGATTGCGCCCATGACGGCGTTGTCCGTGCAGAGTCGCATCGGGGCGATATGCAGCTCGAAATGATGCCGGTCGGCCGCTTCCTGAAGCCGCTGGCGGAGCAACGCATTGGCCGCCACGCCGCCGCCGACGCACAGGGTTCGCACGCTGGTCTTTTCGATCGCGGCCACGGCCTTGCCGACCAGGCAATCCACGACGGCCTCTTGGAAGCTGGCGGCCAGATCGGCAATGATCTGTCTGGGCAGACAACTTCCGTTGGGCCCATCGGCCGAGAAGCTCGCCAGGCCCCGCACCTCGGGCGGAAGCGTCGCGGCTGCCAAGTGTTTTTCGATCGCGTAGCGGACGGCCGTCTTCAGGCCACTGAAGCTGAACTCCAGGCGGTCTTCTCGCAACAGTGGGCGCGGGAACGAGTACGCCCGGGGGTTGCCCTCGGCCGCCGCGCGTTGCAGCCAAGGCCCACCGGGGTACGGCAGCCCGAGCATGGCCGCGACCTTGTCGAAGGCCTCGCCGGCCGCGTCGTCGATCGTGCCGCCGAGAAACTCGAAGTCCAACGCGGTCAGGCAACGGTACAGGCTGCTGTGGCCACCGCTAACAATGAGACCGACGCACGGAAAGACCTCGCGCCCGGCCGCCAGCCGACAAGCATAGACGTGCGCCTGAAGGTGATTGACGGCAATCAGGGGCACATCGCAAGCGAGGCAGATTGTCTTTGCCGCGACGAGCCCCACGAGCAACGAGCCGGCCAAGCCAGGCGTATTGGCCACGGCCACCGCGTCGATGTCGGCCAGCGTGATGTTCGCCTTGCGCAGCGTCTCATCGATCACCGGCAGAATCCGCTCGAGATGGGCCCGCGAGGCGATTTCGGGCACGACGCCGCCAAATCGCTGGTGCAACTCGTCTTGCGAGGCGACCACCGACGCCAACACGTCCAGGCGATCGGTCAGAATGGCCGCCGCCGTCTCGTCGCAGGTCGTTTCGATGGTCAGCAGGTTCAATCGGCGGCCGTTCAGGGGAGCTTGGATGGCGGGCATGTCCGTCTGGCGGAAACGCTTATCGTACCAGCTTTGACGCCCTGCGGCCAGTCGCGGCCAGCGAGCCTGCCAGCCCGCGTGCTACACTTGCAAAGGACCGAAAATGAACCGACTTACCTGGACAATGGCCGGCTGCATCGGGTTGATGGCGCTCGTTGGCTCGGCGGCCACCGGCTTCTCGCTCGACGGGCTTTCACGCCTGGCGATCGTCGTTGCCATCCTTGCCTTGGCCCGTTGGCACTACCGGCATGTCGAGTCGTTTCGGCTTTGCTTGTCGGCCCTCCTGGTGTTGGTCCTATTTTCGTCGAGCTTCGTCATCCTCACCTATCTGGGCGCAAGGCTCGCGCCGCCGCTGATCGACAATTGCCTCGCGGGCTGCGACGCCGGCCTGGGATTTTCAACCGGTCGCCTCGCTGCGTGGCAGCGTCTGCATCCGGCCGTCGGGTTCATACTCGACATGGCCTACAATTCGCTTTTGCCGCAGACGGCCGTTACGGTCGCCCTGCTCGGTCTGTTGTCGCGGCGTGAACCGCTCGAAACGTTTCTCCGGCGGATGATGGTGGCCGCGGTCGTCGTGCTCGCGTTCTTCGTGTTGCTGCCGGCCGAGGGACCGTGCCGCGTGGCGCCCTCGCCAAGCCAGGCCCATTACTTGGATCATTTCTGGTCGCTGCGAAGCGGCGTTCGCACCGGCATGAGCCTAACGGACACGGAAGGGCTCATCACGTTTCCATCATTCCACACCATTTGGGCCCTGCTGCTCGTGGCCGCTTGTCCAAGACGCCTGCGCCCGGTCTCCGTCGTCCTCAACGCGGCCGTCATCGTCGCAACACTGACGACCGGATGGCATTACCTGGCCGATGTACTGTCAGGCGTTGTCGTCTTCTATCTTGCTTGCTGGTTGATTCCCGAAACAGAGCGAACGACCGTCGCTGCCTCTGGGCCGGCCGAACTGGCCACCGCCGCCGTTGGCGGCCCGTAGGTGAACGCCCCTCGTTTGCCGATCTGGCCCCAAATTGATAGACTGGCATCATGGCGGTCACCACGCCCGACGAATTCTTCGCGGTTCTCGAAAAAAGCAAACTGCTGACCCCGTCGCAGTTGGCCCAGGCGAGAACGCTCGTCCACGAGGGCGGCACTCCGACGACTATTGCCAAACTGCTCGCCCGGCGAGAACTCATCACGCGCTGGCAGGCAGGCCAACTGTTGGCCGGCCGAAGCTCCTTTTATCTCGGCAAGTATCGCCTCATCGAACTGCTTGGCCGCGGCGGGATGGGCAACGTCTTTCTCGGCCAGCACGTGACGATGAACCGCCGCGTCGCGCTGAAAATCATCTCGCGCCGCATCCGCAAAGACCGGGCCTCGGTCGACCGCTTCCTGGCCGAAGCCCGAGCCGTCGCCACGCTCGATCACGAGAACATCGTCCAGGCGTACAGCGTCGACAACGAGGGCGAACGGTACTACATGGTGATGGAGTACGTCGAGGGGCTCGACCTTCAGCGGCTCGTCGAGGAAGACGGACCGCTCGATCCGCGTCTGGCCGTCGAATACATCCGCCAAGCGGCCGAGGGTCTCGATCACGCGCACCGTCGCGGCATGATTCACTGCGACATCAAACCGTCAAACCTGCTGGTCAACATCCAGGGCGTCGTCAAGATCCTCGACATGGGTCTCGCCCGACTTACCAAGGGTGACCCCGAATCAAGCGATCCGGGCGTGCGAGTGCTGGGCTCGGTCGATTACCTCGCCCCCGAGCAGGCCATCGAAGGCCCCGACTTCGACCATCGGGCCGATATCTACTCGTTGGGCTGCACGCTCTACTTTCTTCTCGCCGGTCACGCTCCGTTTCCCGAGGGCAGTCTGGCCGAGCGCATCGTCAAGCATCAGACGCAAGAGCCGCAAGACATTCGCCAGCAGCGGCCCGACATCCCGCCCGAGCTGGCCGCCATCTGCGCCAAGATGATGGCAAAACGGCCCACCGACCGCCATCAGTCGGCCGCCGAGGTGATCGCCGCGCTTACCGAGTGGCGAACCGTCGCGTCCCTGAAACGGGCCGTTCCATTGGTCACCGCGCAGTCATTGGACGAGTCGCACGGACTGGAAAGACGATCAACCACGGCCGACGCAACGCCTGACACCGCGGGGGCCGATCGGCCGGTTGGTCGCCCGGTCCGAAATCTACTGGATGTCTCACCTGCCACCGGCTTGCTGGCCCCAGCTCGCCCGTCGCTCGGTCAGGCCGTGTCGCGACTTTTCGCCACGCCGCGGCGAGCGTTTTTCACCATCTTTTTCGTGCTGCTGGCTCTGGCAATCGTCGCCATCGCGGTTCTAAGTCACGGTGGCAACGGCCGAACCCACGCGCCCGCGCCGCAGGGCGTGAAAGCTGACACGACGAGCCAATCGCCCGAGCCAAGGTCGCCTCGGCTGCCGCCCCCCCTCGACCGGCCGCCAGAACCGGGCGAACCCCACTGACCTCCGATTGACAACTGACGGACGTCACGGCATATTGCTAGCGGGCGGTCACCCGGCACACCGTCGAGCGGCCCCAGAAGCCATCCAGGACACGAGTCACCATGAGTCAAGAGTCTGAACCGTGGCGTGAAGAGCCGATCGATCCGCAACAAGGCGGACAGATGTACTCGCAGAGCCTCAAGCACACATCCGTCGGGGCCCGGCTGCCGGAAAAGGTCCGCGGGGGAATCTTCGCCACCGGAACGACCATCCTTCAGACCAGTGACGAGTTCGTCATCGACTTTTTGTCGACGATGGTGCCGCCGCAACAGGTGGCCGCCCGGGTCGTATTGACGCCGAACACGTTCAGGCAGATGATCGTCGCGTTGCAGACGAATTTGGGACGGTTCCAGCAGCAGTTCGGCCGGCTGGTCCCCCGCGTGCATCCCGAGCAACCTGCCGCGCCAGCGCCCGGCGCATCGCCAGAGGCGATTTCCACCGGCGAGCCCTCGGAACTGGGCCGTGCCGCCAAATCGCCGCATGTCGAGTCGGCCGATACCCTGGGCGAGACGATGCCCTATGTCGGTCCGGACGCGGGCGCGATGCATCCTGCCCGCCCCGAGCCGCCGCAACAACCTCGCGTCGAGGACCTCTACGACCAACTCAAGTTGCCGGACGAAATGCTCGGCGGGGTCTATGCCAACGTGGTCATGATCCGCCACACGCCCGAGGAGTTCTGCTTCGACTTCATCGCCAACTTTTACCCACGGTCGGTGGTGACGTGCCGGGTATTTATGACGGCCGGGCGCGTGCCGTCGTTCCTCGACGCGATGCAGAACGCCATGAGCCGCTACCGTCCACACCCGCCGCAGTCGCCGAGCTAGTCCGCAGTTCTCACACAGCCTGGTTCACGACAGAAACGCGCCAAGATCGCTTGGCAACATCGTAGGTTCCGAAAGGGCGTTTTTCTGCCAGCCCTCGGCGCGCCCCGGCTGAATCGCCAGCCAGCAGGGGGGAGGCAGAGCCCTCAGACCGCCTTATCTTGGCCTATCTTTGAAAGACGTGGGTTGACCGCCTGGCGTTCCATGAAACCATTAGCGGTAGTCCCGCCCATAATTTCAAGGACCAAAACAAGGATATCTGCCATGAACATCGAAGCACGCAGTTGCGAGGATCGAAAGCGATTCGTCGACGAGTTCCAACACCTCAAGGCCGAGTGGTGCTGGCTCTTCCTGTTCGGAGCCCTGCTGGTCCTCTGCGGGATGGCCGCCATTCTGTTTCCCATTGTTACGACGGCCATCTCGATCAAGATCCTCGGGATCGTGCTGATGGTTGCCGGCGTTTCGACCGTTCTGACCTCGTTCTGGACCGGCCGATCGAGTGGTTTTCTCGTCCACCTGCTGGTCGGCATCCTGTACCTGGTCGTCGGCATGGCCATTACCGAGGACCCGTTCTTCATGCCTGGGCTGGCGCTGACGCTCTTCCTGGCCACGTGGTTCATCGTGGCCGGCAGCTTCCGAGCGATTGCCGCCCTCGTGCTCCGCTTCCCCTACTGGGGCTGGGCCATGTTCAACGGCATCGTCACGCTGCTGCTGGGCGTCATCATTTACCACGACTTCCCGAACAGTGGCATCTGGGTCATCGGCCTCCTGATCGGCATCGAAATGCTGCTCCACGGCTGGACGTGGATGGCCCTGTCGCTGGCCGTTCGACGCATTCCGGCGCCGCCCGCCGCTCAGTGAGCGTCGCGCCGTTGAGCGTGTGACAGCTCAAACGAAAAAATGGCGATGCGGGAACCGTTTCAAGCAGAGGCGGTTCCCGCCGCCATTTTTTTGGTAGGATCGATGGTCGCGATTCGCCGCTGCGTGCCATTCGATTGCCCGCCGCTATCGACTCACGCCATTCCAACGCCACGGATAGTAGCCGGGGTTGGCGACCCAACGCGGCGAGTAGTCGCCGTGGTAGGGATCGATGCTGGTCTGCGGCCGCGAGTTCGACATGCCGAACCACCGCATCGATTCGAGCCGCCTCATCCGCTGCTCGTTGCGATACTCGGCCTTTGCTCGCACGGCCATTTTGGGGTCGCGGTATTGCCGCGCCGCCTGGTCATAGAACCACATTTCGGGCGTGACCTTCAGGCTGCCGGACGAAATGGCGCCGTCGACACCAAGCCCGGCGGCCAACGGCCTGTCGGCGCGAGCCGTTCCCACACTGAACAACAGTGGTAATGCCAACAGGAAAATAAGCCGCTTCATGGCCCCCCCCTTTTTATGTAAACGTCGCGCGACCGACAACGGCCGCTATGGAACTTTTCGGCCCAATCCCTGGAATCGGTTGAGTCTGGATTTGGCAGACGCGGTCAAGCTATTAGAAATCGTGACCGGATAGCAATAAAATGTGAGCATGAAAGTGTTCGGGCGTCGTTTGCCGACCTTGCTTGAGAGGCAGCTCCGGCGAGCCGCGAAAACTTCGTTGGCCCATGGCCCATGACTTGCTGGACGATCCGCCTTGGACCGGGCATAATGGTGCCCGGATTGTCAGCATGAATTACGCAGTTTACTCCCTAGCGACGCCTGAGAGCCTGACCGAGCACTTTTGGCGTTCCGATCCCGAGTGGACCATCCTGGCCGTGGCCGCTTTGGCGATTCTCGTGACGTTGGCGTGTTACATGATCACCAAGGCGCGTCCCAAGGCGGAAGAGAAGAAGCAGGAACCCGAGGCGAGCAAGTGGTTGTCAAGATTTAGGGAGTCGCACGACCGGGGTGAGCTCAGCGACGAGGAATTCCGAACAATTAAGACAACGCTCGGATCGGAACTTCAAAAAGAGTTAAACGACAAGGCTGAAAAAGGTTAGGTCCTTCAGGCCGACTCTGCCGGTCCGGTGTGCCGGACTTGCCGGTTCTGAGGTCCCAACCGAATATATCACGGTTGCGTGCAAACCGCGGCCGACTAACCAGCGTAGAAATACCAACGCCGGCGATTGGACGAAACAAGCAGGACGCAGAAAGGATCAGGCATGCCGTCAGGACGGGATTTCACCAACGGACGCCGCGGAGCCGGCCCCACGAAGAAAAACGCCTTCTGCTCCTTTTGTCGCAAGAGCTACCGCGACGTCGGCCCGTTGGTCGAGGGACCCGGCGACGTCTACATCTGCGGCGAGTGCATCGACCTGTGCCAATCGATCCTTGAGCAGGAGCGTCGCCGGCGTGGGACGGCCAAGCCACTGTTCAGCAAGATTCCGACGCCCCGGCAGATTGTTGCCCAGTTGGATCAATACGTGATCGGTCAGGATCGCGCCAAGAAGGTGCTGGCTGTCGCCGTCCATAGCCACTACAAGCGGCTGGTGCACGAAACGATGGGCAGCGAAGTCGAAATCGACAAGTCGAACATCCTCCTGATCGGCCCCACCGGCTCTGGCAAGACGCTGCTGGCCCAAACTCTAGCCCGAATCCTGGACGTTCCGTTCGCCATCGGCGACGCCACGACTCTGACCGAGGCCGGCTACGTCGGCGAAGACGTCGAGAACCTGCTGCTGAAACTGTTGCACGCCGCCGACTTCGACATCGAGACGGCCCAGCGCGGCGTCCTCTACATCGACGAAATCGACAAGATCGGCAAGACGAGCCAAAACGTCTCGATCACCCGCGATGTCTCCGGCGAGGGCGTTCAGCAGGCCCTGCTCAAGATGCTCGAAGGCACGATCGCCAACGTTCCGCCGCAGGGCGGCCGCAAGCATCCCGAGCAACAGTACATTCAGATGGACACGAGCAACATCTTGTTCATCTGCGGCGGCACGTTCGTCGGCCTCGACGACATCATCGGTCGCCGTCTGGGCAAGCGGACCATCGGCTTCACGCAGGAAGGCGTCGCCCACGACCTACTCGAACAGGGCGACCTGCTGGCCCAAGTCACCAGCGACGACATCCTGCACTTCGGCATGATTCCCGAGTTGGTCGGCCGGCTGCCGGTCGTCTCGGCCCTGCGACCGCTCGACTCGAACGCGATGGTCCGCATCCTGACCGAGCCGAAGAACGCGGTGGTGAAGCAGTATCAGGCGTTGTTTGCCATGGAAAACGCCGAGCTGGGCTTCACCGACGCCGCCTTGCGGATGATCGCGGATCGGGCGATGGACAAGGACACCGGCGCCCGCGGTCTTCGCTCGATCATCGAGGAAGTCATGCTTGACATCATGTTTGAGCTTCCCGATCAGCCGGCCGGCAGCCGCTACCTCGTGACCGACGATATCGTCTCTGGCCGCGAGCACCTGATGCCTCTCCCGGCCGAGGCCCAGACGAAAACGGCCTGAGGCAGGCCTGGAAATCGCGATGGCGGATAGCAGGCGTCCAAATCGCGCGTGTCGCCGCGAGCCGCCGCAAACCGGTTTCGACTTCACGCTGCACATGCGGGCGCTGTGCGTGGATGTTGTCGCGCGGCTCGACCAGCTTGGGCACATCGACATGTCGCGTGTGGCGATCAGCTTCGCGCAGACCCGTCGCGCCGACAACCAAGGGATGTACGCCTCGCTGACGCCGCTGCGGTTCGCCGGCGGACGGCTGTACGCGGTCCGCCGCAAACGCCGCTGGGGCATGCAACGGCTCTACGACGCCGAGGGCCGCGAGATGCTCTACATCCTCGAATTCTATCTGCCGCGGTTTCTCAACCTGCCGTTCCGCGAGAAACTGACAACCGTGCTGCATGAACTGTGGCATGTCGGCCCGAAGTTCGATGGCGACCTGCGTCGGTTGGGCGGTCGCTGCTACGCGCACGGCGCGTCGCAGAAGCAGTACGACGTGCATGCCGCCGCCCTGCTGGATCGCTGGCTTTCGCTGAATCCCCCCGAAGCGCTTTACGACTTCCTCCGATCGAACTTCCGCGAGTTGGTCGCCGCGCACGGACGCGTTTTTGGGCGAAAAATCCCCAACCCGAAACTGGTGCCGTTGGACTGACCGCTTCGCGGGCCGATGACGCCCGGCTCGGCGCTGCCCGGCGCCGCGTATTCTGTGCAAAAAGGCGGCTGGCGGTTGAACGAAAGCGAACTTGTGCAACAATAGCGACACCTGCCGCCACGACACGCGAACCCGGAGAGCCCTTGAACCACGATGATTACCAAAATTACCGGCCAAGTGGCCGCCGTCAGCGGCGACACGTTAAGCCTTCGGATCGACGCATTCGAGTATGAAGTGCTCATCCCCGAATTCGCGCGGCGGCAGTTGCAGAGCCAACTGGGCCAGAGCGTCAGCCTGCACACAATCGAGTACCTCGAAGGCAACCCGATGCAGGGCCGCATGACGCCGCGACTGATCGGCTTTCTCAGCGATGTCGAGCGGGAGTTCTTCGAGCTGTTCTGCCAGGTCGACGGCGTCGGTGTCAAAAAGGCGCTCCGGGCGATGGTCCGTCCGGTCAAGGAAGTGGCCACGGCCATCGAGGAGCAGGACCATAAGACCCTGTCGAGCTTGCCTGGGATCGGCCCGGCCATGGCCGAGCGGATCGTCGCCAAGCTGCGACGCAAGGTGCCGAAGTTCGCCCTGATGGCCGCTTGTGACGACCGACGCGAGGCCGAGGTCGAGCCGGACGTGGTCTCCGAGACCTATGAAGTGCTCCGCTCGTTGGGCCACTCGGAGAGCGAAGCCCGCCGGCTGCTCGACACGGCACTTGGGGCGAAGAAGACGTTCAAGGACGTGCAGAGCCTGATCGAGGCGATTTACCAACAGAGCCAGAAGTAGCGTTTGAAAGCGGCGGGCACAAAAAGACAACGCTCGAAACCCGAGCTTGCGTTCGGACCTCGAGCGTCGTGCCTATTCTTCGTGCGGCCAGCGAGTCGCTATTGCTCCTCGCTCGGCTTGGTCGTGGACGCCGGCTCCTTCGGCTCGGGGGCCGACTCGGTCGCGGACTTCTTCCGAGGCTCCGGCGTTTTCGACACATTGGACTCCTTCTTCGGAGGCACGGACGCTTTTGAGGCGGCTGGCTTCTTGGAGGGCGTTGCCTCCTTCGAGGCCTTATTGCGCGGCTGGACCGTCGCCGGCGTCTTCGACTTGCTTGTCTCGGCGGCCTTGCTCCGTTCCAAGTGCTTCAGCGGGGCCTTATCGGCCTCAACCGGCTTGGTGAGCGTAAAGCCCTTCAGGAACCAGCCGTCCGACTCGCTGACCGCTCGGAATCCGGCCGGTCCGAGGTACGGACGCACGGCCTTGTACTCGGGCAATTGACTGCCGTCGAGCTTCGGTCGTCGTGCGCCCTTTTTCCCCTCGCCGAACAGCACGTTGAGCGCTCGCGCGAACAGGCTTTCGCTCTCGGGCAGCTTGTTCTGGCGAACCAACTCATACGTCGGACGATACTCCTCATCGGTCCGCGAGAAAAACTGGAAGCACTTTTCGGCCGACTTCGCCTTCTTGATCTCCTGCTGAACCAATTGGTACTCGAGATCCGCGCTCAGTAGTTGAATCTTCTTCTCGGGGGCAATCACCTTCAGCAGGAAATCCATGTGCGAAGCGATCACGAGGTTGCCATTCCAGACCGTGACGGCCGCATGGGGCAGGAGCGGCTTCCGCTCCTCTTGCTCATCATCGCTGCCGGTTTTCCTCCGCTTCAACGGGTGCGCCTCGGTCACGGCCGGGTCCTGACCCAAGTCGATGTCGAGGCCATTCTTCAACTCGGGCGATTCCTCTTGAACCATTTCCCACACCACGTGTCCCTTGACCTTACGGCATTTGAACGTGGGGTCGCTCACCAACAGCTTCTTGATGGCCAAGGCAACGGCATCCGGGTTCTTCACCTCGATGGCAAAGAAAAGCCGTTCGCTCGACGTGGTGATCGGTTCCTCGTAATCGGTCAACATGCTGACACGCTGGCCAAGGTGGCGGATCAGGTCTTCGCGCAGATCGACCTGCGGCCCGCTCGGGTCTTCCTTCAGACTCTGCTTGGTGTCTTCCCAGGTGCCAGGCTCACCTTGGCCGAACAGTTCGTCGAAGATCGAACCGAAGTTGTCGAAGGCGTTCAGGATGTCAAAGTAGAAGGTCGTGTAGGTGGCCACGTCGCGGGGCACCCAGGACTGCGGGGCGAAATCCGTCTTGTTGGGCAAGACGGCCATTTTCATGGCCTTCTCGAACGGCCCCGGCGCGTAGATCGCCGTTCGGTGAATCAGCTCGTAGCCCTCCGAGGAAAAGTCGACGAGCCCGCCGACGCCCTGAACGGCCGCGACGCCTTGGTGTTGCATCACTTCCAACAGCGTCTTGCCTTTGCGGCGTTGCCCCTCAGGGGTCGCGGCCCGAGCCGCCGCTGCATAGCCAAGCGGACACAAATACCAGCGGACCTGAGGCGTGCCGACGCCATAGTCGGCGCGACAACGCTTCATCACCATCTGGAAGGGCTTGTGATCGGCCAGGCTGTCCTTTTCCTTCCGGATGCCCAGACCACGAGCCAGGATCGACTCGGCCACGCCCAGATCGTCGGCGATGACCAGCAGATTGCCGGTCAGACAGTAGAAGGCCAGACGGGCGGGCGATTCTTGCTCGGCCGTGGCGTTCTTCGCGTCGGGCTTCTCGCCGCCGGGTAAGCCGCTCTGCCGAGCGTCCCTCTCGTCCTCGGACTGCGGCAACTGATAGCGAATGACCGCGTCCGGGCAGCCCTTGACGGTCACCTCGCTTCGCTTCGCGCCCCGCTCCAACTGCCGCTTGTTGACCCGAACAAGCATTTCCCGGGCGTTCTTCAGCTTGCCGGTCACGTCGATCACGATCGCAACGGCCGCCTTGCCCGGCTCGGGGGCAATCAGACCGATGGCCACATCGCCGCCGGGCACGCCCTTCATGTCGTCCAGGCTGATGCCCAGCCGATCCTGCACGCTCGACCAACGCTCTTCGACCTGCCGCTTCATGTCCTTCGTGAAGGGCTTCATCACCGGATCGGCCATCAGGTGCCCAAGCTGGGTCTGATTCCAATGCTCCTCCAGCGTGTCCACGTTGGAGATCGCGACGCAGCCCTGCGTCGTGTTTGGCAGCAGCGTTTCGCTGCGACGGCCCTCGGCAGCGGCCAGCGCGCCGGCAGCCATCGCCAGTGACAAACAAGCGGCCCAACAAGATGCAAAAGTCCAAAAGCGGGGCACAGCACAGCTCCTTGTAATCCAACGGCGCAACCGGCGGATAGGGCCGGTCGGCAAAAGGTCCAAGCGCAGTGGCACCAGTGTAATGGCCTGCGCCAACTTACGCTAGATCGGCAGAGAATGCCGACAACATAAACTTTAACGACTGGAACGCCAGGGACGACGCCGGCAGCATCTTTACCTCGCTTGCCTATCCTGCCGCGGGTGATTGATGGGCGTTTTCGGCAATTCCGGGGGTGCGTCGAAAAACGTCCGGCCAGCTACTGAAAGTCGCCGAGCGATTGGACATACTTCACCGACTCGGCGACGTAGCGATACGTCTGGGCTTCGTCCATCGGCGCGCCGCGAACGCCCTCGACCTCGATTGTCACGGGACCGCGAAACTTGTGCGACTCTAGCAGTTTGAGAATGCCGGGGAAGTCGACGATGCCCGTGCCCAGCACGGGAAAGTTCCAGTCCTGATAGCGGCCGTTGTGGTCTTTCAGTTCGACGGTGGCGACATAGTCGAGGATCTTCCGCAGTTCCCTGAGCGCGTCGGTCCCCCGGTTGTAGAACGTGATGTTGCCTGTGTCGAAATTGACACGTACGTTCGGATGATGGATCCGCCGCATGGTTTCCAGATGAGCGTCGGCGTTGACGCCCAAGTCGGGATGCGTCTCGAGGGCGATGGTGACGCCATGTTGCCGGGCCACATCGCCGGCCTGCCGCAACCGGTCGCAGGCGACCTCTTTGCTAACGCCCGTATGCTTGGGCGAAAGGAAAAGGTAGCGAACCCCCAGCTTCTGGCACACCTCCAACTGAGCGGCCAGCTCCTCGACGCTGGTTGGCCGGCCCAGGTCCGTGTCGCCGCGGAGCACCAACGGGCGCAGGCGGCTTTCGGCCAGCCGCTTTTGCAGTGCAGGCAGCTCCTTCGCACTCGGCGCAGCGAGGAACACATAGTGCATGCCCAACGTCGGCAGATGGTTCCAGGCGGCATCCTGGAAACGGCCGTAGTTCATGATCCGAATGGCCAGCGGGTTGTCGAGATGGGTCGGCCTCGCGCCGAGCTTGGCATCTTGAGCAACAGCGCTGCCGGCAAGAGCGGACATCAGCAGCGTGGCAAACAGTCTGCAGTGCATGGCACGGCTCACCTTGGGCGGCATGTTGAGGAACGAATACGGTCAGCGGGTCTCGGGGCGTTTAGCGACTCAGCTTGATCGACTCCGCGGGGATGCGAATCAGATCGGCCCGGGTGCGACCGTCGGTCGTGATGCGACAGAGCGAGTAGATCGAGCCATCTTTGCCGACGGCGATCGAATTGACATAAAGCGGCCGCTGACCATTGGACAGGAAGATTGCGCCGTGGTCCGTATACTTCGACGTCGGAATGTCGTAGGTGACCAGGTGCAAGTCTTCGAGCCCTTTGGCTTCGCCCTTGCCGGTGCTATCCTTGCCGGCCAAGCGTTTGCCATGGACGTAGATCGGCGCGCCGGTGAGGTAGTACAGCGTGCGGCCGTCGGGCCCGAGCGTGAACCCCAGGTATCCGTAGCTGAATTGGTCAAACATGCCAGTTCGTTTCGAGGGGAGCGATGTCAGGCGGTCGAGTACGGTGACCTGGGGGCCGCGGGGATCGAAGCGGAACAGATAGCCCGAGTTGCCGTGGACGCCGTAGAACGCCCTCTCGGCCGGGCACCAAGTGGTTTGCCGCCAGTTGTAGCCCATGTGGCCAGGGCTGCTGGGATCGTAAAGCCCGAAGTAGTCCTTCTTCAGGTTGTCGCCCTGGACGGTGGCGACCGTCTGGCGAGCATAATCATAACGGAGGATGACGCCGTCGCCGGTGGTGAAATAGACGGCGCCGTCGGTCGAATCGACGGCCAACGATCGGCAGATCGTCCGGTACTGGTCACCGCGGCCAGCCTCGCCCTCGCGCGCCATGGGGCCAAAGTCCTTGGACTGTTTCGAGGCCAAATCGTAGGTGACGAACCGGCCATGCGGCCAAGTGAGCCCATAGAGGCGGCCGCGCGAGGCGTCCATGTTCATGGCGATAATGCCCTCGCCGGGGCAAGGAATTCCAAAATCCTCGAATCGGCCGGTCGCCAGGTCGTAGGCCAGAAAGTGTCCGCCTTGGTAGGCCTTCCAACCGTTCGGCGGCGGTCCGATCACTTCCATGTCATTGAGAATGACGTAGTAGCCGGTGTGCGTCGAGAAATAGAGCTTTCCGTTGGCCTCGACGAAGTTGTTGTGGATTTTTCCCTGGGCGACCGCTTTCATCTGCTTCTCGCCGCAAGCCTCGGTCAAGTCGCCGACGTGGGCGATCTTCTTCGTGGCTGGGTCGAAGCGGAACATCTGGCCCGCCACGTCGTGCTTTTCCGAGCAAAGGACGTAGTAGATGCGGCCATCGCTGGCCCGGCCCATGCCGTTGTATGTGTCGTGAGCCCACTGGAAGCCCGAGTCGTAGCTTTCGGCCGTCAGCTTCACCGGATCAGCGGGTTGTGCGGCCTGAGAAAGCCCAACGAAAAGCGATAGAGCGGCAAACATGGCCGCAAGCATGGCGAGATTGGTCCGCATGACAAGGTTTCTCCGAGGATGGCTGGAACTTCTTGCAGGTTCTTGCTGGAGCGACGCCAGACGCCGGCGAACGTGGCGGGGTTAAGCCTTGGCCAAGGCGGCGGCGTTCGCCTGAATTTTGCGCACGGCCTCGGCGATCAGGTCCATGTCGCCGCGCGGACCGAGGAGCATGTTTTGCGAAAGCCAAACGGCCTCGCCGCAAAGGCGGTCGTTCACGGGGCACCGGTTCCGCTCGGCCCAAGCATTCAATTCGGCCTGCGTGTAAATCTTGCGGAATCCGCGAGAGGCCAGCGTGTTCGTGACCGACGCCTCCTTGTTCAGCATCGAATAGCCGCGCGAGGCCGGAATCCGCTCGGCCTCCATCGCCGCGAGGAACTTCTCTCGCGGCAGGTCGGCGAACTGTTTGGCGTCGTAGCGGAACATGTAGAGGTGGTAGGCGTTGCGCGTGCAGCCTTCGTACATTTTCGCCGGCGCGATACCGGGGATTTCCCGCAACAGGCTGGTCAGATATTCGGCGTTCTGACGCCGGGTGTTCGATTGCCGTTCGAGCCGCTTCATTTGTTCGAGCAGCAGGGCGCCCTGGAACTCGGTCATCCGCAGGTTCGCGCCGCAGCCGCCGACGTAGCTGAACGTGCTTTGACCGATGGGGCGCGAGTTGTTGTGGAAGGCCGAGCACTGGGCGATCAGTTGCCCGTCGTCGCTGAGGATGGCCCCGCCTTCGCCCGAGCTAAGGTTCTTTGTCACCTGAAAACTGAAGCAGCCGGCGATGCCCAGCGTCCCAACCTTGCGGCCTCGCCATTCGGCCAGATGGGCCTGGCAGGCGTCTTCCAACACGGGCAGCTTGTGCTTGGCCGCAACGTCGAGGACCGTGTCCATGTCAGCGGCCGATCCGCCAAGATGCACGGGCAGGATCACAGCCGTGCGACCGGTGATGGCCGGTTCGATCTTCTTGGCGTCGATCTGAAACGTTTCGAGATCGGAATCAACGAAAATCGGCAGCGCGTACCGGAGCAGAACCGCGTTGACCGTCGCTACGAATGTGTAGGGCGGCACGATCACCTCGTCGCCCGGTCCGATGTCGAGCGCGGCCAGCGAGGTCAGTAGCGCGCTGGTGCCGTTGGCCGTGGCCAGACAGTGCTTTGCTCCGTTGAGGTTGGCATAGTCGGCCTCGAACCGCTTGACCTTCTGACCGGTTCCGCGGAACCAGCGGCCGCTTTGCAGCACCTCCAACAGCGCCCGATCCTCGTGCTCGTCGGAGATGGGCCACGACGTAAATCGTCGCGTGAAGGTCGGCCTGCCACCGAGCAGCGCCGGCTTGTCCGAGGTCTTCTCGACGGCAAAGGCGGACTGGCCGACGCCGAGCGCCAGCCCGGCCGCCGCCGTGGTGGCCACGAAGTTGCGACGATTGATCCGATCACTCATTGCGAACTCCTGTTATCAGTCGTCATTTTGAGCGAGGCGAGAAATCTGGCGCGATTCGGAGCTTGACGTAGATTTTTCGCTGCGTTCAGAATGGCACCTACGATGAACTGTCTAATTCGCCCGCGTATCCCTCTCGCCGACTTTGGCCAGCACGCGGCGACATGCGCCGACCATCTTCTCCTCGACCGTGTCGGCGAACGGGCCAGGCTTCCCGTAATAGATCATGTTGTCCACCGACTCGTAGCCGCCCTCCTCCAGCACGCGACGCGAGGGGATGTAGCACATCACGTCGTTTGTGTAGCCAGCCACGATCAGGTCGGTCTTCGCATACTCGCGCTTCAATCGCAGCGGATAGTCGACGACCGGCTCGCCGCCCAACGCGAGCAGCGCGACGTGCGGCCCAAAACCGATGGCCTGAACGGGCACGGTCGCCTGCCAGACCGGGCGGCTGGCATCGAGGTCCCCGAGAACGGCCTTCGCACGTCTCTGGCGGAAGACGTTGCTCGTCAGGCGTTCCCACTCAAACGCACTTCGTTTGACCTGGGCGATGTCCAACGCCACGTCTTCGTAGGCCGTGCGAATGGCGACTGGTTGCGGCGTCCGCATGGGGCGGCCCAACACGTCGCGCACTGCCTGGGCCAGCTTCTGGCCATGCTCGGCCGCAATCTCGACCGTGCCGCGACGGTCTGGGTTCTGATCGGCTCCGCACAGCATGAGGAACATGGCCATTGCACCGGGCATTGCCTTTTCAATCTCGATCTGCGCGAATCCGGCGTAGTCGCCGTTCAGTCGACGACAACTCTCTGTGCAGGTCGTGTTGTGGCAAGCATAGCCGAACACGACCGCCCGAACGGCGCCGTCCGGCGACGAAATCTTGATGACGGGCACGTCGTGATCGACCGGCGCTGGCACTCGCTCGCCGTTGTGCTTCAAAGCGGCTCGGCGATTCGCGGCAAAGCCGACCGAGCCATGCCCCAGGGCCAACGTGGCCGGTTTGAGATCGGCCAACGCCCGATCGGCCACTTCAACGATGTCCTCGATGAGCCGGGCACGATATCCGATCAGTCTGTTCTGGTCGCTCTCGTTCAGGTCATAGAGGATTCGCAAGTTGGGCCAGATCAGCGGGCCCGTGTGGATGTGGGCCGCGTTCAGCATGAACTGCCCACGCTCGAGTCCATGCTTTTGCTTGAGCCGCGCGGCCACGGCGTCGAACACCTCGCGCGGCAACCCGATGACATCGATGGTCACAATCACCGTGCGGCGTCCCTCGGCGTCCTGTAGCGCGAGCGCCTTGGCCCACAGGTCGTGCAACACGCCGTCGGACGGCGCTTTGCGAAAAGCGTAGCCCGACATCCAGATCGAGCCATCGGGCGTGATGGCTTTCCGTGCGGCGCCGGCCTGGAAATCGGCCAACCCTGTGGTCGCGCCGACGACGGCTAGGACGAGGATCATTCCGCACATGAGAACTGCTCCACACTTTCTGGTTGGACGGCCGGATGCCCCGAGGCCCGACCCGGGGTCCATCGAAGGCTGCTCAAGCCAGATTTTTCCGATGTGCCCACACTTTCTCGAACGCCTTGATGTATTGCTCGACCAACTCGGGGGCCTCCTGGTAAAACAGCCCGAGGTTGATGGCTCGGCGGTTCACCTCTTCCGTGCCTGGCAGCACCTTGGGCACGTCGACCGGATGGTGCCACCACTGCGGCTCCGAGTAGATCGCAAACTTGTGGTTCTCGGGGTACTCCCAAACCGAGACCGCGACACCTTCGGCCTTCAACGCTTTAATCAGCTTTTCACGCGAGATGCCGGCTTTCGCTTCGTCGAGGAACAGCGTGTTGCCAAAGTAGTAGACGCGGTCCTGGTCGGGCCGGCAGACCGGCTCGGACAGGCCTGGCAGTTGGCAAATCCGGTCGTTGATGCGTCGCACCTGCGACTTGACGATCGTGTTCTGCCGGTCGAGCTTTTCGAGCTGTTTGAGGATCAACACGGCGGCCAGCGGGTGCATGCGAAGCTTCAGGCCGAGGCCCGTACCGAGATATTTTCGGTAGGGGCTATCGGCGGCAAGCCCACCGCCCTGGGCCGGCGCATAGCCGCTGACGACCTCGTAGTGGCCTAGCACGGCCGCGCGTTCGAAGTCCTCGCGTCGCTGATAGACGCCCATGCCGCCCTCGATGCCGGGCAACGGCTTCGAGCCCTGGAAGCTGTAGATGCCCATGCGGCCCCAGGCGCCGACCTTCCTGCCCTGCATCGAAGCGCCGTGGGCGTGGGCACAGTCCTCCAAGACGCTCAGCCCATGCTCCTTGGCAAAGTCGCAGATGTGGTCCATCTCGCACGGCAATCCCCACGAGTGCATCGGCACGATCGCCCGAACCCGCAGGTTGAGCGCCTTGCGGGCGTGCTCGACATCGAACGTGGCCGTTCGCGGATTGATGTCCACGAAGACCGGAACGCAGCCAAAAAACCGCATCGTGGTGATCGCGCCGTAGAACGTGTACGACGGGACCATGATCTCGCTGCCCGGCGGCAGATCGAGCGCGAAATACATGGCCAGCAGGGCGCTGGTGCCATTCATGTGCGTCTTGGCGAACGGCACTTGATTGTAGCGTCGCCAGGCAGCTTCCAAGTCGGGCAGATGGCGGTAGAAACTGCTTTGGTCGTCCTCATCGAGCACGGTCCGAATCGCCTCTTTCTCGGCCTGGCCATAGGGCGGCCAGCGAAACACGTCCTTCTGCTTGGCTTTCGGAAAATCGACGGCCGGCGCGCCTCCGTCGAGAGCCAGGGCCTCCGGTTTTCCGCTAGGCGTCGGGCTTTCGGAAGCGGCCAACGGCTCGGAGCGGCCAAGATAGAGGCCGGCCGCAACGGCCCCGGCCGATTTCAGGAAGTGACGTCGCGGCGCCCGAGAACGTTGATTGCTGGTCTGCCGTGCCATGAGAAACCGTCTCCGGTCACTGAGTGTTTTGGGTTGTCGTCACGCCGAGCAGGTCGGCGATTGCCTTCTTCAGCAGGGCTTCGGACTCGGGCTTGACGTTCGACGCCGTCGGCTCGTAGCCGCCCTCGGCAAAGGCCTTTTGCGTGCAGAGATAGCCGGGCGAGCCGTCGCCACAGCCTGCCACAGCAACGAAATCCTTCGGACAAAGCGACTGTGCGAAAAGCTGATAGGCCACCATCGGTTCGCCTGGCAGGTGCACGATGTGAACCGGGCCGATCTCCAGCGAGCTCAGCTCGATCGGCTTGGCGCTCCGCTGGTGGAACGCAAGCCGGACGGCCCCGCCGTAGAATCGCGCTACGGGCGACTCCCTGCGATTGTTGAGCCGCGCGAGGCACTCGTCGCTGCTGAAACCGGCGTCGTTGCGTCGCGGAAACATCAACGGTTCCGTGTGCCAGCGGATCGTTTCCACCGGAACCAGCTTGGTCGCCGCCGCGGCCGCCTTCATGCCGTCGAACAGCCGCCCGGCCAGCTCTGCGCGGCACTTATCGGAGGCGTCGTTGTATTTGCCGGCGGTGATGTCGCCGCTGCAGCCGGTGAAGTAAATCTGAAAGACGCCCTCCTCGCGCTCGAGCCGTTCGCGGGCGTCGCCCACCATGTCGCTCGACGCCCGGCCATCACCGTAGCGCGTCTGCGGATGCGTGGCGTAGTAGTGCAGCCGAACGATCGGTCGTTGTCCTTGGGCGAAAGTGATTGTCTTCAGGTGCGGATCGATCAGCCCCTCGGGCATGGCTCGAAGAACGGGATCCCGCGTGCTGCTGAAGCGCGGCTGAATCTTTCCCGAGGCGTCACGGCAGCGACGGGTCGAGGCCACGCGATCCACCTTGGCCTGGCCCGTGCCGATCTGGTCGAAGGCGATCAGCCGCCCGACGGACACTCGGACGGCGTCGGCCAATCGCTGCTGGATCGAAAGAAACACCGGCGGAGCGACATGCATTCCATCCGGCCTGACGCCCTGCTCGACCAGCAGGCTGTAGGCATCGAGGTCGATGATCGGGGCCGTGTGCAGATGGACGCACTGTAAGGCGACGTGGGCTGGAACCGTGCCGGCCGCCTCGGCAATCTTCGCCCGCATCGAGTCGTACGAACCGTTGCACAATTCGCACCAGTCGAGCGCGCACAAGACATAGCGCTGCGACTGCGATTCCAGAACGATGCCCTTGGCCAGCAGCGGCTGCTCGATCGTGCGAACGGTGTCGGATGAAAAGAGCGGTTGACCCACCGGCGGCGTGATGTCGCAACGGAAGGTCGCGATACGAGGCCCCTCGGACAACCCGGCCGGCGCGGTCGACACAAACCCGAGAACCAACAGGGCCGAAGCGAACGCGAGTCTGGCAAACCACCGCATCGCTGACCTCGAAAACTGATAGTCGCTCGGGCAACGTTGTTCGACGGATGGAAAGTCACTTGGCAGGAAGACCGTCGCGGCCACCGTCGCAAAAGCCCGAGCTCCCGCGATGGTTGCCGCGGGCCGGTCGCCTAGGCGGGACGTCTCTCAATATACCTAGGCTCGACGCCGCGTCAAGCATGGCGGAACGGCGCCGGCAGCCCGAGAGATTCTGAACGTCAGCCCGTCAGCAGCGGCACACAAGGCCGCTGGACGGCAACGACGTGTTGGTCGCGGCGGGACTGTGGCAACGGTCCATCCCGCACCGCTGCACGTCCTACCCAACCGGCTGCCCCGCCTGATAGGCCAGGCTCTGCAGGAACCGCTTCGCGGTCAGATACTGTTGCGGCGGCAGCATCGCGACGTGGTCCCGCAGGTCCTCGATCATTTCGCTGGTCAACTGCCGGACGAGCATAAAGTCCTCGGGCCCAATCGCGCCGTGGTAGGCCCGATCGGCAAACACACGTTCGATCGCCGTCCGTTGCACCGCGTATCCTGGCAGCGTCAGCAGCATGGGCCAACGGATTTCGCCGGTCACCGCATCCAGCTGCTCGTTGGTCAACCGTTTCGGCACGCCAAGACGCGAGTACTTGGGATAGTCGGCCGGATTGCCTCGATCGCGTTCGTACTGAGCGGCTCGATTCTCGCGGTTGAGCTGTTGTTTGTAGAAATAAGTCTCGGTCCACAGTCTGTCGTTGGCAATCTGGTTGCGGCGAACCTCGGTCATATTGAGGGCCGCCTCGGACGTGGCCAAGTTGTATCGACCCAGGCCCGACAGCGCGCTGCCCAAGCCCCGGCCATAGCCTTCGGCCGCCGTCGAGGACCAGCCGAACGGATAGTTGTCGCGGGCGCTATTGCGCCAGCCGCCGAAGATAAACGAATTATTGTCTTGCGATTGGCCGACCGACAGGGACCCGATACCACAGGCGACGACCAGCACACCGATTCCCAGAAGCATTCTCATGGTGTCGCTCCTTCAACCGAGCACACGGTTGCCCGCCTCCGGGGGCGGGAAAGGCTCCGTATTCCCGCCCCCCCTTCGCTCGCACACATCTCTTCTCTTATCCAATGGAATCATATGCGTCGAGGGCCCCCGGTCAATAATCCGTTGAGCGGCTCCGAAAAGCCGCGTATGGCGTCCCAAAACGAGCGGGACGAGCGACCGGAGAGCACGAGGAAGTCGCACCGGGCGCGCCACGAGAAGTGTCGCCTGCGACGCCGACCAAATCGGACGACCGTCGGACGATTGCTGGCCGCTCTAGTTTTCCGCCCGGACGGGCGACACAAAATGGCGGCTCTGCCCCATGAACTGAAGCGGATTGTCGAAGACGATGCGACGGATCAGCTTGTCGCCATGCCCCCGGCGACGCATGACCTCCATGAACGTCGGCACGGCCATCGGATCGGACGGTCCCCAGTCGGCCGACGACGTCACCAGAATCCGCTCGGGGCCGTAGACGTCGATCATATCGACGGCCCTGTCGGGCGTGACCTTGGTCGTCGGGTACAAAGTCATTCCGGCCCAATAGCCTGCTTCGAGCACCTGGCGAATCGTGTGTTCCTCGCAGTGATCGATCCAAATGCGACTGGGATCGACGCGACGGTCGGCCCGCAGCAGGTCGAGGATGATTTGCGTGCCCCAGAGCTTGTGTTCGAGGTGAGGCGTGTGGAAGAGAAGCTGCTCACCGCGTGCCAAGCCCAGCGCGATCAGCTCGCTGAGCGTCGTGATTTCATTCTTCGTGCACTTATTAAGCCCGATCTCACCGATGCCGAGCACGCCGGGCCGGTCCAAGAACTCGGGCAACAGAGCAATCACCTCGCGCGCCAACGTGACGTTCTCGGCCTCTTTCGAATTCATGCCGATCCACGCATAGTGGCGCATCCCGTAGTTGGCCGTCCGCTTCGGCTCCCACTCGGTCAGTTGGCGGAAGTAGTCGCGGAAGCTGCCCACGCACGTGCGGTCGTAGCCCATCCAGAAGGCCGGCTCCGCGACGGCGATGCAGCCGGCTCGGGCCATACGTTCGAGGTCGTCCGTCGTCCGAGACGCCACATGAATATGCGGATCGATGAAATCCATGATGACTGCGACTTTCTGAAGCTGGTGGCCTTGGGCTTGGGAACCGCGCTAAGAATCTCGACCGAAGTCCAAGCCCTAAGTTCCAAGAACCAAGACTCTAAACCCGGCCCTCTTCCAGCGAAAACGTCCTTTGCACCCGTTCCGCCCGATCGAAGGCGTCGTCGGCCAAAATGCCGAGGCTGCGGCGGATTTGCGCCATGCGCGGATCGGCCGGGTCCGTGGCGGCCGACCTGCAACCAGGGCCCTCGGCCGCGCGATCGATCCGATCGAAGGCGGCGGCCAACTCCAGCAGGCGGCACCGAATCCCGAGAAACTCGGCGTCGAGCCGTTTACGGGCGGACTCAGAACTTGCCATGACGACCTCCATGCCATGATTGCCGCTAGAACCGGTAGTAGCTGTTCGACGGTGTCCGCCGCTGCTGCGATGCGGGCGCCGGCTCTCGCTTCTCGAACGCGTCGCTGTGGCTGCCGGTGGACGTGCGCTGCTCGCCGTCGGCCGGCAGAGCGCGGAAATCGTTGGGGTTGCTGTCGCGGCCGTAGCGAACCACCGGCGACAGGTTGCGCCATCCCATGGCCTGCAGCAGGTCGCCCAGTTGCATCGTTGGAATTCGCAACTGCGAGGCGTCGCGGGTCATCTTGCTGAAGGCCGCGAGCTGGCCGAGATCGCCCTTCTCGTTGGGGGCGATGCCAACCACCAGGCAGTTTGTGTTCACCGTGATTTCGCCCTTGACCTTGTTCTTGTCCTCGCCGTTCTCCGGGATAAAGGCGTCAATCACGCCGCCGTTGGAGCGGATCAGGTTGACGACGGTCGCCAGATCGCTGCGGCCGTCGCCGTCGAGGTCCATGAAGCCGGCCAGCGCGAAATGCCGCTGCTGTCCGGGGCTCCACAACACGGTGTGAATCTTGTCGCCAGGCAGGATGGGGTCCTTCGCGGAATCGTCGATCACTCGGGCCTCGGCCAGGTGATCGCCGAGAATCTGCGTCACCTCGATGCTCCCCTTCTTGTTCTTCACCGTCATGTTCGTCAGGTCGGCCGGATAGACGCTGAACGTCACCTGACGCATCAGCGAGTCGGCGCGACCGAGATCGATCCACACGGTGCCGTCATGCTGATTGGTCTGGATGACCTTGCCCGAGGCCGCCTCGATTCGCTTATCGCTTCCCGTGATGTGCTGAAGGGCAAGCGACTGGGCCTCGACCAGGTCCTGGAGTTTCTTGTTGAGCGTCTTGGTCTTTTCGAGCTCGGCGATGACGACTTCCTTGTCCTTTTTGGCGTCGTCACGAATCTTTTGCACGTCGGCCTGGAGCTTCGCCTGCTCTTCGTTCTTGCGATCGCGCTCGCCCTTGAATTTGTTCTGCTCGGCCGCGAGGTCCTTGGATGCCTTGTCGCGTTCTTCCTCGAACTTCTTCAACTGCGGCGCCTTGGCCTCTTCTCGAACCTTATACTGGTCTTGCAGCTTCTGAACGTCTTGCTTCACGTCCTTCAGCTCGTTGTTTCGCTCGTCGATGGTCTTCTTCAGCTTCTCGAGCAGCGGCCGATAGTACAGGCTCTCTTCGGGGTAGCCCGCGCCGAACTTCGTCTTGTCCTCGTCGAACAGCTTGCGGACGCCTTCCATGTTTTCGGTAGCCGGAACACCGATGAGGCCCTTCAGCTTCTTGATGTCTTCGTCCCGGTTCGAGACGTCGTTGGCCAACTTGCTGTTGTCGCCGGTCAGCGCCTTGACCTTGATGGCCGCATCACTGTAGTTATGAAAGCCGATGTAGGTGGTAACGCCCAGCGTGAAGGCGATGCCGATAAAGATAATCAGAGGAATAAGAAGCTGGTTTTCGCGCGCCATCGCTAGGGAACTCCCTGATGACAAAATGGGGACCTAATGTCGATTGTACTTAGGGGCCGCCCGACCGTCAAACAGAAGCCTTGCGCCCCCACCACATGGTGGACCGAGTGTCTCAGTACGGTCGGCAGCCGTTTCGTGGTAAGCTGACGGCAACCCGTTTGCCTCCTCGCGTGGACGGCCGCATCTGAAAGTCTACCTCGGCTTTTCTCCCGGCGCGATGACCGGGGCGAGCCGCGTTTCATCAAGGAATAACATGGTCGATAAGCCCCGCCAGACGTCGCTGCCCGGTTTTGGCGACGAACTGCCCCGGCCGCCTGCCGCGGATCTCGTGGCGGTCCCTTTGAACGCTCCAACGCCGTTCGAGCAGGGCGAATCGAGTTCGTCGCCGGACGATCTGGCAGGCAAGGCCGTTTGGGTCGTTGACGCCCATTCGCTGATCCACCAGGTATTTCACGCCCTGCCGGAAATGACCAGCCCCCGGGGCGAGCCGGTTGGCGCCGTGTTCGGCTTCTCCCGCGATTTGCTCTATCTGATGGAGGAGAAGAAGCCTGACTATCTGTTCTGCGCGTTCGATTTGGCAGGCAAGACGTTTCGACACCAGATATTCGATCAATACAAGGCCCAGCGGGTCGAAATGCACGAGGATCTGGCCCCCCAGATTGCCTCGATCCGGCGCGTGCTGACGGTCTTGGGCATTCCGGCACTGGCCTGTGAGTCTTTCGAGGCCGACGACATCCTGGCCACCGTCGCGCGGCTCGCCCAACACCAGGGCGGCCGATGCGTCCTCGTGACTAGCGACAAAGACAGCCGACAGCTCATCACCGATCGCGTTCAGGTCTACAACATCCGGAAAGACGAGTATTTCGACGAAGCAAAACTCCGCGAGGAGTGGGGCATCAGGCCGTATCAAGTGGTTGACTTCCAGGCCCTGGTCGGCGATGCCGTGGACAATGTGCCCGGCGTGCCGTTGATCGGGCCAAAGCTCGCACGCCAATTGCTCGATCAATACGGCACGCTGGAAAACGTGCTGGATCATGCGGCCGACGTGGCCGGCGCGAAACGGAAAGAAAACCTCGTCCGCTACCGCGATCAGGCCCTGCTAAGCCGCGAACTCGTGCGTCTCGACGCGAACGTGCCGCTGGCGTTCGACTGGGCATCGGGCCGCCCTGGCCGCATCGACCTCGAAGCGGCCACGGCCCTATTCCACGAGTTCGGCTTTCGCAGCGTCGGCCAGCGCGTGGCCTCGCTCGTCGCGAAGCACGGTCCACGAAGTGCCCCAGGCACACGGCTCGGCGTGGAGGAAGCCGGCGGAACCGGGCGAGTGGAATCGACGGCCGCGTCGGAGGCGTCCGATTCTGGGTCACCACACGCGCTAGTTCGTGCCCCGCTTCCCTTCACGGCCCACCTGATCGACACGCCCGAGCTATTCGCAACGTTCCTCGAACAGTTGCGGCGGCAAAGTTCGATTTCGCTCGACACCGAGACGACCAGCGTCCATCCGCGACAGGCCCAACTGGTTGGCCTCTCGTTCTGCTGGAACGACATTGAGGCATGGTATCTGCCGCTCCGCGCGCCGTCGGGCGCTCGGCATCTGGAGGCCGAGCCGACGCTGGCCGCGCTTCGGCCCATTCTGGAAAACCCGGCCGTCGAGAAGATTGGCCAGAACCTCAAGTATGACATCGTCGTCCTCCGTGGGGTCGGCATCGTCCTGGCCGGCGTCGCGTTCGACACGATGGTCGCCAGCTACCTGTTGGAGGCCGGCCGTCGGAATCACAACCTCGATGAGCTGGCCCAGACGTATCTGGGCCACGAGACGATCAGAATCACGGAACTGATCGGCCGTGGCAAGGACCAGAAGCGCATGGACGAAGTGCCGGTTCGTCAGGTGGCCGACTACGCGGCCGAGGATGCGTGGCTGCCCTGGCGACTGCGGCCCATTTTGCGGCAAAAGCTCGAAGAAGCCGGGCTGAGCGATCTCGCCACGCAACTCGAACTGCCGCTGATTGACGTGTTGGCCGAGATGGAGTTCACCGGCATCCGCGTGAACCCTTCGCGGCTGGGCGAACTCAGTCGGCGTTTCGGCGAGCGGATCGAGAAGCTCGAAGCCGAGATCCACGCGTTGGCTGGTCGGCCGTTCAACATCGCCTCGCCCAAGCAGCTCCAGGAGTTGCTTTTCCAGGAACTGAAGCTGCCGGTCGTCAAACGCACGGCGAAGACCGGTCCAAGCACGGATGCGGACGTCCTGGAGGAATTGGCGCCGCTGCACCCACTGCCGGCCAAGATTCTTCAATACCGGCAATATACGAAACTGAAGAGCACGTATGTCGACGCCTTGCCCACGATGATTTGTCCGGCGACGGGCCGGGTTCACGCTTCGTTCAATCAGGTCGTCGCCGCGACGGGCCGCCTCAGCTCCAGCGACCCCAATCTGCAAAACATCCCCGTGCGGAGCGAAGAGGGCCGCGAAATCCGCTCGGCGTTCGTCCCCGGCGAACCCGGCTGGTCGCTGCTGGCGGCCGACTACTCGCAGATCGAGCTGCGCGTGTTGGCCCACTTTTCCGGCGACGCTCGGCTGCGTGATTCGTTCGCCCGCGACGAGGACATCCACGCCCGCGTGGCCAGCCAGGTGGCGGGCGTTCCGATCGAACAGGTGACCTCCGAAATGCGGCGTGTGGCGAAAGTCGTCAACTTCGGCGTCATCTACGGTCAGGGTCCGTTTGGCCTGGCTCGAACGCTCGGGATTAGCCAAGATTCGGCCGCGCAATTCATCGACAGTTACTTCGAGGGGTACCCGGGGATCGAGGAATTTCTGCACCGGGCACTAGCCGAATGTCGTCGAACTGGTTATGCTAAAACGATCCTTGGACGGCGACGTGCTATCAGCGGAGTGCGCGAAGGCGCCGGTCGGCAACGCAATCTTGCCGAACGAACCGCGGTGAACACGGTAATCCAAGGTTCGGCGGCCGATCTAATCAAGCGAGCGATGATTGCGGTCTGCCGCCGCCTGCGGAACAAGTGCCTTTCGGCGAGGATGTTGCTGCAAATCCATGACGAGTTGGTCTTTGAGGTTCCCGCCGATCAACTCGACCACCTGACCCAGCTTGTCACCGAGGAAATGACCGGCGCGTGGGCGTTGGATGTCCCTTTGAAGGTTGACATTACGGTCGGCCCCAATTGGGGTGAAATGGAGGATGTGATTCGTGGGTAGTGCGTGGCGGTTAGTGGAATAGTCGTTCTACCAACGATCCACGACCCACGGCCAACGATCCACTACCATGCGAATCATCGGCATTCTTGGCGGAGTGGCGAGTGGTAAGAGTGCGGTTGCCCAACAGTTCGCTCGACTGGGCGCGGGCGTTTTGGATGCGGACCGCGCCGGCCACGAGACGCTGCGGCTTCCACGGATCGAGGCCGCCGCCCGACAACGTTGGGGAGAGACGATTTTCACCGCCGATGGCCGGATCGACCGGGGGCGGCTGGCGCAAATCGTATTCGCCAAAACGCCGCAAGCGGAGCGAGAACGAAACTACCTGGAACAGTTGACTCATCCCGAGATTACCCGGCTTTTGCAACAGCAGGCCGAGGCAATGGCGGCGACCGGTGCCGCGATTGTTGTACTCGACGCCCCGCTGTTGTTGGAGTCCGGTTGGGCTGATTTGTGCGAAAAAACCGTGTTTGTCGAGGCGTCGTCCGGCGTGCGGCTCGAAAGGGCGATTGCCCGAGGGTGGACTAAGGAGGAATTTGCGGCGCGCGAGGCCGCTCAGGAATCGTTGGAGCGTAAACGACGGCTTGCCGATGCGATAATAGATAATTCCGGCTCTCCGCAGCGGACGCAAGCTCAGGTCGAGCAGTTTTGGGCGTCCCTCCTCCGCTGATCCCCGCCTTGCAAGCCTCAAATCGGATAATTCCCAGACAAGATGCCGGCGGCCCATTGCCGCTGGCGAATGCACCGTGGCAGCGACCCGTCGCCTGCCGGCTCATTGACGAAAGCAACACAGCACTCAACCCCGCCACCAGTGCCTTCAGCGCGCCGGTCATTACGGCCTTTCAGGAGTATCGTGCGAGCATGAATCAGGACCCAGAAACCTCGTCCGTGGAACCCGAGTCGCCGCGGGACACGACCCAACCCTCGTTTTCGCCGGAAGTCAGCGAAACGCTCCGCGCGTTGGACCGCGAAGAGCCGCTCTCGCTGGCCGAGGAAATCGCCGCCGAAAATCGTCGGCCACGCGCCAAGGAGCAAGACAATTACGACGAGCTGAAGCAGTCGGGCGACACCCACATCGCCGCGCTCCAGAAGATGTCGATGGCCGAGCTGATCGAGGAGGCTCGCAAGGAAAACCTCACCGAATACTCCGGCATCAAACGGCAGGATCTCATCTTCCGCATCCTCAAGGAACGCGTGAAGCTCAATGGCCTGATGTTCGGCGAGGGCACGCTCGAAGTCCTTCCCGACGGCTTCGGCTTCCTCCGCAGTCCCGATTACCACTATCTCTCCTGCCCCGACGACATTTACGTCTCGCCAAGCCAAATCCGCCGTTTTGGACTCAAGACGGGCACGGTCGTTTCTGGGCAGATTCGCCCGCCGAAGGAAAACGAGCGCTACTTTGCCCTGCTTCGCGTCGAGGCCATCAATCGCCAAGACCCGAACACGCTGTCGTCCAAAATTTCGTTCGACGAACTGACCCCGCTGCATCCCGACTCGCGCATCCGCATGGAGACGACTGCCAACGAGATCGAGATGCGTGTGGTCGATCTGATCGTTCCGATTGGTTTCGGTCAGCGCGGCCTGATCGTCAGCCCCCCACGGGCCGGCAAGACGATCCTGATGCAGAAAATGGCCCGCGCTGCCCTGAAGAACTACCCCGATCTCTACGTTTTCATGCTCCTGATCGACGAGCGACCCGAGGAAGTCACCGACATGGAGCGGGAGGTGAAGGGCCCGAACTGCGAGGTCGTCAGCTCGACGTTCGACGAACCGGCCACGCGCCACATCCAGGTCTCTGAAATGGTGCTGGAAAAGGCCAAGCGGATGGTCGAGTACGGCTACGACGTGCTCATCTTCCTCGATTCGATCACGCGATTGGCCCGCGCCTGGAACACCGAATGCCCGCCGTCGGGCAAACTGCTCTCGGGCGGCGTCGACGCCAACGCCCTGACGCGGCCGAAGCGGTTCTTCGGCTCGGCCCGCAAGGTCGAGGAGGGCGGCTCGCTCACCGTCATCGGCACGGCCTTGGTCGATACGGGCAGCCGCATGGACGAGGTCATCTTCGAGGAGTTCAAGGGCACCGGCAACCAGGAAATCGTCCTGGACCGCAAGCTGGTTGACCGCCGCATTTGGCCTTCGATCGACATCAATCGCAGCGGCACCCGCAAGGAAGAAATGCTGCTCGACCCCGAAGAATATCGCCGCGTCTCGATTCTGCGCCGCGTGCTGGCCGACATGAACCCACCCGACGCGATGGAACTGCTCGTCAATCGGCTGCAAAAAACCAAGAGCAACGCCGAGTTCCTGATGAGCATGAACATGAAGATGTAGACGCGAGACACGGGCGGAGGGTCTTGCCGCTTGGGGATCGCGGGGAAATTACAACATGCCAAACGTGTATCAAGGAACCGTCGCCGCCCAGGGACGCTTTGCGATTGTCGTCTCGCGGTTCAACGAGTCGATCACAACGCGGCTGCTCGATGGGGCCGTCGAGACGCTCACAGGCCACGGCGTGGCCGACGATCGGATCGACGTGGCCTGGACGCCGGGCGCGTTCGAGATTCCGACGGTGGCCAATCGGTTGGCCGCCAGCGGACGCTACGCGGCCGTACTGTGCCTGGGCGCCGTGATTCGCGGCGAAACGAGCCACGACCAGCACATCAACCGCGCCGTCAGCGCGACCTTGTGCGAGATCGGCGTCCACTATGGGCTGCCCGTACTGTTCGGCCTCCTCACCTGCAACACGCTCGAACAGGCCATCGCCCGCTCTGGCGGCGTCTGTGGGGCCGGTCGTCAGCCCGCCATGTCGCTGGACGCCACCACGAGCAAGGACGTTGCCGCGCCGTCGCTCGGCAACAAGGGCGTCGATTGCGCGCTGGCCGCCCTGGAAATGGTCGATCTCCTGTCCAAATTGCCGGGAAAATAATGGCGTGTGAGAAACAAGCGGCCGGTTCCATTTCCTACGTCCCTCAATCCCCCAATCACTAAATCTCCCCTTCCTCCATGACCCGCCGCAGCCGAGCACGCGAAATTGCCTTCCAAGTCCTCTACCAGGACGATTTGAATCCGCGCAACAACCCGGCTGAAGGCGACCAATTCATTCAGAAGCGTCTGCGCGGCGAGCCGCTTCGCGCGTTCGCCCGTGAGCTGGTCGGCGGCGTGCGCCGCCATCGGGCGGAGTTGGACGCGCTGGTCGAGCAAACGGCCGCCAACTGGAGCTTGAAACGGATGGCCGCCACGGACCGCAACATCCTGCGACTGGGCACGTTCGAGTTGCTGCATACCGACACGCCGCCACGTGTGTCGGTCGACGAAGCGGTCGAGTTGGCCAAACGCTTCGGTTCGGCCCAGTCGTCTCAGTTCGTCAACGGAATCCTCGACAAAATCATGCACCGGGATGACAAGGCCGTGGGCTCCGAGTCCCAAGCCCCAAGTCCCAAGTCCTAAGCACCCCCGCCTACCATCATGGGCCTTTTCGATAAACTGAAACAGGGTCTTCGCAAGACCACTCGCCTGCTGAACACCGACATCCGCGACTTGTTCAAGTCCGAAGGTCGGCTTGTGGATGAAGCGTTTCTGAACGAACTGTTCGAGAAGCTTGTCAAGATCGACATGGGCGTCGAGGCGGCCCAGGAGACGGTCGACGAAGTTGGCGAGGCGTTCCGCGCGCGAGTCGTCCAGGAAAGCGAAGTGCTCGAAAAGATCAAGGAGAAGCTCAAGGCCCTGATGGCCCAGCCTTCCGAGCCGATCCGCTTCGCCCCGTCCGGTCCGACCGTCATCATGGTGGCCGGTGTCAACGGCTGCGGCAAGACAACGTCGATCGCCAAGCTGACGGCCATGTTCCAAGCCGACGGCAAGCGGGTTGTCCTCGGCGCGGCCGACACGTTCCGCGCCGCGGCCGTCGAACAGTTGACCATTTGGGCCAAGCGGCTCGGCGCCGAAATCGTCACCGGCGCCAGTGGCAGCGATCCGGCCAGCGTGGCCCATCGCGCGGTCGCCCGAGCCATCGAGATTTCGGCCGACGTTTGTATCGTCGATACGGCCGGTCGGCTGCAAACTCAGCAGAACCTGATGCAGCAACTTACGAAGATTCACCGCGTTCTTGGCAAGCAGATTCCCGAAGCGCCGCACGAAGTCGTGTTGGTGCTGGACGCCACGACCGGCCAGAACGGCATCAGTCAGGCGCGGCACTTCACCGACGCCGTTCGCTGCTCGGGCCTGGTCTTGGCCAAACTCGATGGCACGGCCAAGGGCGGCGTCGTCGTCGCCATCCGCAAGCAAGTCGGTCTGCCGGTCAAGTACATCGGCGTCGGCGAGCAGCCGGACGACCTGGCCCTCTTCGAGCCTGGCCCCTTTGTCGATGCGCTCTTCGCCGACATCGGGTAGCCAACCTCTCCCCTCGCCGTGGGACAGCGGACGGCCTCTGGCGGTTTTGCGAGCCACGGCGACCGCGGGATCGGGCGAAGGAGCGACCCACCCACCGGGGGTGCCTGTTCGCACTTGGTGGGCCTGCTGCGCGGCCACCGGGGCCAATTTGGGATCCGAACATCGTTTTTGATTGGCAATCGCTCCCCTGTTGGCTAGAATAACCTTAGCTAACCAGCTCGGGTTAGCGAAAATAGGTAGCTTTGCGCGACGGGGCCGCCGTCTCGGAACGCGGTCTGGGTCCGGTCGCGCTCAAACAATTTGCGATTTGCTGGAGCCGTGAGCTATGTCGAATAGAAATCGTGCCCGATGGATCGTTTCGTCCGCGGCGATGATCGCCGTCAGCGGGCTGCTGGCTGGCCTCGCCGTAGCTGCGGAAAACAGCCGGAGCGCCGGGCGGATGGACGCCTTTTCGGCTCCCGATGGAACGCACTACTTCGCCATCAGCCTGAAGCCGGAAGCCACGGCGCCGGCCGCAGCGCCGCGCGACATCGTCGTGCTGTTCAATACGTCGGCCAGCCAGACGGGCGACTACCGCGCCAAAGCGCTCGACGCCTTGAAGAGCTTCTTGGCCAGCTTGCCCCAGGGCGACCGCGTGCGTCTGATGGCGGTCGATCTGAATGCCGTTCCGTTGACCAACTCGTTCGTCGCTCCAAATAGCAGGGAGTTGGCCGACGCCATGACGGCGTTGAATCTGCGAACCCCGCTTGGTGCGACCGACATGGCCAAAGCCGTGGGCGGCGTGCTCGATAGTTTCGCTGGCGACGCCAAGCGTGCCAAGGCGGCGGTTTACTTTGGCGACGGTCGTAGCCGCGCCAATCTGCTGGCAACCGATGACTTCCGAAAGATGACGGCCCAGTTGGTCAACGCTCGGATTCCGTTCAGCAGCTATGGCGTCGGACTGAACATCGACGTGCAAGTGCTCGGCTCGCTGGCCGTCCAAAGCGGCGGCACGGTGATCTCTGACACAGAACACTTGACTGCCGAGAATGCGGGCCGGCAGCTTACGGCCGCCGTCAACGCGGCCATCTTGTGGCCGTCGTCCACGACGTGGCCGGCACAAGTGACCGAGGTCTTTCCAAAACGTCTGCCTCCTTTGCGCGGCGACCGTGAGACGGTCGTGGTCGGAACGTGCAAGACGCTCGGGCCCGTGAATGTGCAGGTGGTCGCCGACAGCGCGGCGGGGCAGCAGAAGCTGGCGTTTGACGTGCCGGCCGCCGCCTCGCTCGATGACAACACGTACCTGCTGTCACTGGTCGAACGGGCGCGGACCGATGACGCGCTGACGCTTCCTCTGGTCGGCACGGCCAGCTTGGCCGAAGCACGCCAGGCCTTTACCGCCGACCTGCGGGGACTCAACCGGCTGGCGCGCGAGGCCCTGATCGCTGGAAATCTTGCCAGCGCCAAGCAACTCGTTTCGGAGGCGCTCCGTCGCGACCCGAACGATAGCGATGCGTTGGCGCTGCAAAATGCGGTGGCGAAAAAGTCGCAGCCTGCTGACGGCAAAGCAGCCGCTCGGCCCGGGGCTGCGGCCTCGGAAGTGATTCCACCGCCGATGGCTCCGAAGGCGCCCGCCAACGCGGCCGAGGCCGCGAACGGCGATTTGAACCTCGTCGGAACGCCGAACGAGCCGCCGCCCGGCGCGCTTGTCGAGGAGTTCGGACATGCGAGGCAAGCCATCCGACAACAGACTCAGATCGACGTTCAGAACGTGCTGAACAAGGCGCGTTCCGAGATGGGCGTCGATCCGGACTCCGCGTCGCAGCGATTGAGACTCGAACTGGAGAAAGTGCGACAGACGCCCGAGTTGGACCCGGACGCGCGGGACCAGTACGTCGACTTGCTTCAGTCCGCACTGATGGAGGCCTCGCGGCGTCGCGTCGAGGTCGAGCAGGCGAGGCAGCAGCGGATGGAGAACGCCGCGGCGGCTCGCGAGCGTCTGATGGCCACGGACGCCCTGCTGCACAACCAGGACAAGGCGAAGCAACTGCTGGAGCGGTACAACGCGCTGCTGAGCGACGCGAAGTACCACACGGCCGAGGAAGTCGCCGCCGAGGCGCAGAAGGTCGCCTCCAACTCGCCGACTCCGATTCAGGCGACGTTGTTCGCCCGAACCATTGGTTATTACCGAGACATCATGGCCTTGCGCGAGGTCCGGCAGAAGGGCGTCGTCGATACGCTCTACCAGGTCGAGGCGTCCCATATCCCGTTCCCGGACAACCCGCCGATCGTCTATCCCGACGCCGAGTGGTGGCAGCGCATGACCATGAGCCGCAAGGGCAAGTGGGGCGCCGTGGATTTGGCCAAGGAAGGCAATGCCGAGAAGCGCATTCGCGAGGCGTTGAACTCGCCGACGAAGCTCGACTTCTCCGAGCAGCCGCTTTCCGACGTGATCGACTTTTTGAAGGACTATCACAAGATCCCGATCGAGATCGACGCGAAGGCGCTCGAAGAGAAGGGCGTCGGCACCGATAGCCCCGTCACGAGGAACCTGCAGGGCGTCAGCCTCCGCTCGGCGCTCCGACTGATCCTCAAACAACTCGAACTGACCTACCTCATCAAGGACGAAGTCCTGCTGATCACCACGCCCGAGAAGGCCGACGAAGACCTGATTACCAAGGTCTACCCGGTTGCCGACTTGGTGATTCCTATTCCGCCGCCTGGATCGATGTCAGGCGGCATGGCCGGCGGCATGGGTGCCATGGGTGGCAGCAGCGGCATGGGCGGCATGGGTGGCAGCAGCGGCATGGGCGGCATGGGCGGCGGTGGCGGCATGTGGAATGTCAAGGATGACGTTGTCGCCAACAACGCGCCCGTCAAGGCAGCAGAGACAAGCACCGCACATACGCCTGCGAACGCCCCGAAACAGCCCGCGATGGACCAGCGTCCGGCCAAAATCGATGTCACGATCAAGGACGGAGTCAATCCGGATACCGTTTGGGAGCAATATTTTGCCAAGCACGAGCCGCAGCCTCAGGCGGTTCGGGCAACGGTCCGACAGCTTGTGAGTCAAAAGAAGTATGACCACGTGATTGGCCTGATCGGCGCCGCTTTGCGACATCGTCAGGGGCAGGCGTGGATGTACGAGGCCCTCGCCTTGGCATTGGATGCGGCCGGACGACCGAAGGCGGAAATCGAGCGTGCCGTAATGTCGGCGGTCGATTTCGCTCAGTCAGCGCCCGACCTGATGTACATCGGAACCTATCTGTCGCGGCTCGGACTGAACGCCCGGGCGATCGAGGTCTACCGCTTGGCGGCGAACGTCGATCCGGTCCGGCCCGAGCCCTACATGCTCGCTTTGAAGGCGGCACGCGCGGCCAACGATCAGGAAGGGCTGAAGTGGGCGAGCCTCGGCATCGTCGGCCAAGCTTGGCCCAAACAGCACGCCGACGTTTGGGAGGCCGGACTCGGCGTGACCAGAGAGATTTTGGACAAGCTGCGAGCGGAAAACAAAACCAAGGAGGCGGAGGCCTTCCAGGCGGCCGTCAATGAGGCCATGCGCCGCGACTGCGTCGTTCTGGTCGATTACACCGGTGAGGGCGAGATCGACATCGCCGTCGAAGAGCCAACCGGAACCGTATGCTCGCTTCGCAGCCCGCGAACCACCGGCGGCGGTATTCTCATTGGCGACGACATTCGCCAAACCGGCCACGACAACTTCGGCGGCCATAGCCAGGCGTATGTCTGTCCCAAGGGCTTCAACGGCAAGTACCGAATGCTGGTGCGCCGCGTCTGGGGCAACGTCACCGCCAGCAAAGTGAATGTGCAAGTCGTTAGCAACTTCGGCACGAACAACACGCTCGACGTTCGGAAACGAATTGGCCTCGACAAAGATCAGGCGGTGATTGAGTTCGTCATGACGACCGGACGTCGCACCGAGTCGCTCAGCCAGCAGCAAGTGGCCAACGCCGTGGACGGTTTGCTGACGATGAACCGCCAACTGCTGGCCCAACAACTGGCGTCTGCCATTGACCCCCAGGCGATGGCCAGCATGGCCGTGTCTCGCGGCGGCGCGCTCAGCGAGTCTGGCTCGACGGAATCGGGCAACGGCGGCGGCAACGTCAATCCAGTGTTCCCGCTGTTGCGTGGCGGCGCGGTCGGTTACCAGCCGGAAATCACCTGGTTGCCGGAAGGCGCCTCGATGACCGCGCTGGCCGTCATCTCGGCCGACCGTCGTTACGTGCGGTTTACGTCGTCGCCACTGTTCTCCGGCGTCTCTGAGGTCAACACGTTTAACATGGCCAACGGCAGCAGCAGTTCCGGAAGCGGCGGTACGGGCGGTCAGGGATACGGCGGAACGTTTTAGTCTGGGGCGGCCGCCGTCGCGATGCCCGTGGCAAGGGTGACGTGACAGGCTGACCGGAGGGTCGCCGCTATGGACGAGGGCGGCCCGCGGACGTAAACTGATGGGAGCATGAACGAACCAGCCGTGCTCCGAGAATCCTCCGCCACCTTCGCCGATCTTGCTCAGTCGCTTGGCCCGGGCATCGACGCGGCCTTGGATGCGCGATCGTCGCTCGGGGAGGGCTGTCCCCAACGCCTCGGCAAGGCCATGCGGCACAGCCTCTTGGCCCCAGGCAAGCGGTTTCGTCCGATGCTCGTTCTGTTGGCGGCCAAGGCCTGTCGGGGCGACGCCGACGCCGCCATGCCGGCCGCTTGCGCCGTCGAGATGGTCCACACGTATTCGCTGATCCACGACGATCTGCCCGCCTTGGACAACGACGATCTCCGCCGTGGCCGGCCAACCTGTCACAAGGCGTTCGACGAGGCCACGGCCATCCTGGCAGGCGATGCCCTGCTGACGCTGGCGTTCGAGACGCTGGCCAACGAAATCAAGCCGGCTGCCGCCGCGGCCGCTTGTTGCGCGGCGTTGGCCGCCGCCGCCGGGGCCTGCAACATGGTGGGCGGTCAGATCGATGACCTCGAAAGCGAAGGGGACCGCTGGAAGGCCGATGTCGAATCGCCGTTTGCCTCGCCATTGTCCCAGCTTGAAGCGATTCACGACCGGAAGACAGGCGCGATGATCCGCGTCTCGTTGCGACTCGGGGCCATCACGGCCGGGGCCGCCGCCGAGCCGTTGGCCGCCCTCGACACCTATGGCCGGCGCCTCGGGCTGGCCTTCCAAATCACCGATGACCTGCTCGACGTGCGGAGCACCGAGGCCGCGATGGGCAAACGAGTTGGCAAGGATGCGTCGCGCGGCAAACTCACCTTTCCGAGCCTCCTCGGAATCGACGAGAGCGCCGAGCGCGCCCGGCAGTTGACCGCGGCCGCCAAAGACGCGCTCGCGACGTTCGGGCCGGAAGCCGATCCGCTGCGAGCGCTGGCCCAGTATGTACTCGAAAGGAATCGCTGATGGACCCACTGCTCTCGACCATCCATGCGCCGGCCGACCTGAAGCGTCTCTCCGACGCGCAGATGGCGCAACTGGCAGGCGAGATGCGGGAAGCGCTTTGCCGGTTGGCCGAGACGCGGACGGCCCATTTCGCCTCGAACATGGGCGTGGTCGAGCTGACGCTAGCGCTGCACACGACGTTCGATTTCAGTCAAGACCGCTTGGTCTGGGACATCGGCCATCAGGTCTACCCTCACAAGCTGGTCACCGGCCGCTACGAGCGTTTCCAGACGATGCGCAGCAAGGGCGGCCTGATGGGCTACCCCAATCCGGCCGAAAGCGATTACGACCTATTCATGACCGGGCACGCCGGCATGAGCGTCGGCACGGCCTTGGGCCTCAAATGCGGCGACGATCTGCTGCGGCCTCAAGAAAACCGCCGGGTCGTGGCGGTCGTCGGCGATGGCGCCTTCCCGTGCGGCCCCATCTTCGAGGCCATGAACAATGCCGGCGGCTTGAAGAAGAATCTGATCGTCATCTTGAACGACAACAAGATGTCGATCTGTCCTCGCGTGGGGGGATTGGCCAACACGCTCGATCGGCTGCGAATGGCCAATTTCTACACTGGCCTGAAGCTGGAAGTGCAGCGATTGCTGAACCGTGTTCCCGTCATTGGCGACCCAGTCGAGCGGTTCATCACCCAGGTCAAGGACGCCGTGAAGGCCGGCCTGCTGGGCGGGATGTTTTTCCAAGAGATCGGATTCCGCTACATCGGACCGGTCGATGGCCACAACATCCGCCAATTACAGAAGTATCTGGGCATGGTCCGCCAACTCGAAGGACCGATTCTGCTGCACGTCGTGACGGAGAAGGGCCACGGATTTCTTCCGGCCGTCAAGGACCCGACCACGTTCCATTCGCCCGCGCCGTTCCAACGCGAGAACGGCTCGTTCGTGCCGGTCAAACGGGCGGCCAGCAGGCCACCTTACACCCAGGTGGTGCGCGACGCTGTGCTGGCCGAAATGCGGACCAACAACAAGGTGCTCGCCATTACGGCCGCCATGTGTCAGGGCAATATGCTCGAACCCGTTCGGAGCGAGTTCCCCGAGCGGTTTTTCGACGTGGGCATCTGTGAGTCGCATGCCGTGGGCTTCGCTGCCGGGTTGGCCAAGGCCGGACTGCGACCGATCGTCGATATCTACAGCACGTTCCTGCAACGATGCTATGACCAACTGTTCCAAGAGGTGTCGCTCCAGAATTTGCCCGTAACGTTCTTGCTGGATCGGGCCGGCATCGTTGGCCCCGACGGACCGACCCATCACGGCGTTTTCGACTTGGCCTACCTCCGCCCGCTCCCGAACCTGGTGGTCATGGCCCCCGGCGACTCGCATGATGTGGCCCCCATGATTCAATGGGCCTTGCGTCACGACGGGCCGGTTGCCATACGTTATCCGAAGACGGCGGCCGAGCCGGTCGAACGCTCCGAGTCCGATGGTCGCCCCGCCGACATCGAGCTTGGCCGGGCCGAGGTCCTTCGCTGGGGCGCCGACGGAATGCTGATCGCAGGCGGTGCGCTGTTGCCGGCGTGTTTGGCCGCGGCACGCCGGCTGGCCGAGCAAGACCTCGATTTCGGCGTCATCAACGCACGGTTCGTCAAGCCGCTCGACACGGCGACCATGCTTCGGGCCGTGCGCGAGTGTCCGCTGGTCGTGACGGTCGAGGAAGGCGTCTTGATGGGCGGTTTCGGCAGCGCCATTCTCGAGGCCGCCTCGGACGCCGGCCTGGACGCAAGCCATGTCCATCGCCTCGGCGTTCCCGACCACTTCATCGAACACGGTGGCCGCAACGAGTTGCTGGCCGACTTAGGACTCGACGCGGCCGGAATCGCCCGGGCGTGCCGGCAATGGGCGGTCCATCGCCGCGCAACGGTTGGCCGTCTGGCCGTCAACTTGTGATCGTACCGATGAGCACTCAAGGCCCCGCCAGCGAACGTCCGCGTGCCTTTCTGCTAGGAGCCGGCGGTCGGCCCGAAGTGGCCGTCGCAGCCGAGCGTTTGCGTCCGCTCATCGAGGAGCACGTCCAGATCGTTGCGACCGACTTCACCGGCTCGGCCGACCTTTCCAACGTCGAGGCCGACGTGGCAATCGTGCTTGGCGGCGATGGCTCCATCCTGCGTGCGGCGCATCAGATGAACCAGCGGCAAGTGCCCGTGATGGCCGTCAATCTGGGGCGGCTCGGTTTCCTGGCCAATATGTCTCCGGCCGAACTGCCGAGTCTGCTTCGGGAGTTCGCCGCCGGCCGGCTGACCGTCGCCGAGCATTTGATGTTTGAGTGCACCGTGCGGCGCGGCGACGCGGTTTGCGGCCGGCAACTCGGGCTGAACGAAACGGTTGTTCACGCCGGCCCGCCGTTCTCGCTGATCGATGTCGATCTCTACGTTGACGCCGATTTGGTCACCACGTATAGTTGCGACGGCTTGATGGTCGGGACGCCCGTCGGATCCACCGCGCATTGTCTTTCGGCAGGCGGCCCGATCCTGCGAAAGCACTTGCACGCATTCGTCGTGGTGCCGCTGAATCCTCACACCCTGACGATGCGGCCGGTCGTCGATTCGGCCGACTGTGTCTACGAGATGGTCGTGGCCCGGCCCAACGATGGGACGGCCGTCGTGGTCGATGGCCGGATGCTCTGCAGCTTGCTGCCCGGCGACCGGGTTCGCGTTCAGCGGGCCGAACCTCGATTTAAGCTGGTCAACAACCCAGGCCACACGTACTACCGCTCGTTGAGCGAAAAGCTCGGCTGGGGCGGACAGTTGAAACTGAACGGCAAGTGAGACGCTTCCAACACTCGGCACGAGGAATTGGAGCGAGTTTCACGTCAACCACGATGACCGGCGTCCCGCGGAGCGTGACGGGCACTTTGCGGTCGAAAGGATTTTTTCAGATGAAGAGCTTCGTTGGCGGCGCGATGGCCGTTTTCCTTCTGGCGGCGTTCGCATTTGCTGCTTCGCCCAGCGACGCGCTGAAGTACACGCTTCGCTACAAGTTCCGGCAGGGCGAGACCCTCCGGTGGCAGGTCGAGCACCTGTCGATGGTCCGCGCCTCCGTGACCAAGCACACCCAGGCCACAGAAACGACGAGCACGTCGCTGAAAGCGTGGCGGGTCACCGACGTTCGGCCCGACGGCGCAGCCACGTTCGAGCACCGCGTTGAATGGGTCGATATGCGTCAGAAGCTTTCCGGCCGCGATGAGCTGCACTACGACAGTCGGTTGAAGGCCAAGCCACCGGCCGGTTTCGAGACGGCCGCCAAGTCGGTCGGGGTCCTGCTGACAACGGTCACCATGGATCCGCGCGGCAAGATCGTCACACGCAAGCGGCATCAAACGAACAAGGTCGATCCGAACGCCGCGAAGGTGCCGGCTCAGGACGACGGCTGGATGACCATTCCCTTGCCCGAGGAAGCAGTCGCGATCGGCCAGTCATGGTCCATCCCGCAGCAAATCGATATCCCGCTAGAGACCGGCGGCGTCAAGAAGATCAAGGCCGTGCAGCGGTTCACGCTTGAGGACGTGAAGACGGGGGTGGCCACGATTCGGGTCTCGACCGAGGTGCTCACGCCGATCACCGACCCGGCGGTCGAATCGCAACTGGTCCAACGCGAGAGCGCCGGCCGTGTCCGATTCGACATCGACGAAGGCCGCGTGCTGGGTCAGCAAATGGACATCGACAAGCACGTCGTTGGCTTCCGCGGCGAAGCCAGCAGCATCCACTACGTCAATCGCTTCTCCGAGCGGCTCGTCAACGAGCCCGCCAAGCCTGGCCCGCTTCCCAACAACTGATCCCTGTGGCATGAGACTCGATTCGAACGCGAGGCGATTCCACGCTCCCACATAGGGACACCTCGGCTGCGATGGTCTGCGTCGTGCTGGGGCCGGTGCCGTGCGTCGGCGAATTACCGCAACGCTGGGCCGCCGCTGTAGGTCGTCTTGCCGGGCGCGGAAGGAGCCTCGGGAGCAGGCGGGGCCGGCTCGACCGGCGGCAGCGGTCGAATGGCCGGCTGTGGCTCGGACCTCAACGCCGGCCGCGGCTTTGGCGCAGTCACCGGCCGAGGCACGCTTCTGGTCACTCCGTTGTCGGCGCAGTCGGACGGCTGTGATCCGATGCAGCCGCGCGATGCGCAGCGACGCCCAGGCACGCCAGCCCGCGCCCAGAACGCCTCGACGCGTGCCCGATGCTCGCAGTAGCCGGCCCAACTGTTGTCGCAACAACGGCGATAGGGCTCGCAGCATCCGGGTGCGAGGAAATAGCCGGGCGGGGCACAGCAGGCCTCGCACCCGAGCGCCCACTGGCCGTGAAGGCCGCCGGCCGTTCGGCCATTGCATCCCACGCAGTCCGGTTGCCCTTGGGCGGCGGTTGCGGCCAGGCCAACCACGATTGCCGCCGCGACGGTCCACGGTGTCCAGCGCATGTCAGGTCGCTCCGAGTTCGAGGTGTTGCCCACCGAATCCAACCCGCACGTTACCGCCCATTTACCCTGTGCAGGAAAACGGGCTGTGCTTGCGGTGTGGCCGCGCAGTTGCGAAATGGCCAGCAGGTCATTCATCTGTTTTCGGAAACGTTGCTTGAGACAACTTACAGGAACCTTGGCGTCAGATGGGCAACCACGAGGGCGAGTACCGATCCTGTCGCTGGCGGGGACTTTGCAGCAGCATCCTGGAACTGGGTCGACCGCGCGAGTGATAGCAGAGCACGTCGGAGTCGCGGGAAAGACACCATCACACTTTACGCAGCTTGCCTGCATTCTTTTTCCGTCAGTTCTTTCTCAAGTGGGTTTGCCGGCAGACCCGATACGATTGGCGCGGGACTATCGGCTGATCTTGCAGTCGGCGTCGTTTTGTCTTAACCGGAGCAGGGAAGCCCGCCATGTGGGTTCAAACGCTTTCAGATTGGGTCATCATGGTGGCCCTCGTCGCGCAGACGGGCGGGCCGGCCCTGACGAAACCCGCGCAGCCGTCGTTGCCACAACTGGTTCCGATGCGGCAAGCAACGTTTGCCATTCCCTACCGCATCGATCGTCCCGACGACCGGACGCATCAGCCGGTCGAGGTGCAATTGTTTGTGTCCGTCGACCGTGGCGTCCGGTGGCAGTTCTACGCCAAAGCGCCGCTGACGCAGCCGAACTTTCCGTTCCGCGCCGGCGGCGACGGCGAATTCTGGTTTGCCATTCGGACGGTTGACCGCTCGGGCCAAGCCCGTCCGGCAACGATTCCCGGTCCCGGGTTGCGAGTGCTGGTGGATACGAAGCCGCCGGTCATTCGACTCGCGGCGCAATCGCGTCCCGACGGCCAGGTCATCGTCCGCTTCGAGCTTGACGAGCAAAATCCAAAGCCGACCGGGCCGACGATTGTCTACCGCTCGGCGGCGACTGAACCTTGGCAGCCCGTGCCGATCGATCAGCAGACCTTGAACACAACGCCCGGCCACCAGACCGGCGAGGCACTTTTCTGGCCCAAGATGGGCACGACGGACCTGTTGATTCGGGCCGACGCCGCCGACGTGGCCAGCAATGTGGCGAGCGCTCAGACTCGGCTGCAACTGGCGCCGGCCAGTCAGCAGCGGCAGGCGATGAACCCGGCCGCCGGTTTGGAGAAAAGCGCGGGAGTCGACAACAGCCGACTCACCGTCGCGGACAAGCCGGCAGCGAACTTTGGTCCCGGTGAAACGAAGGACTCGAAGGGTTCGGTCTCGATCGCCATCAACCCGGCCATCGGCAATCGGTATGCCGGCGACGATCGTGGTACAACGGGTCGGCCCGGACCGCGTGGGGCCACGTTTCCGGGTTTGCCGCCGGGCGAGCGCCCCCGCTGGGTCAACTCCCGCTTGTTCGAGTTGGAATACGATGTGGACAGCGTGGGGCCCTCGGGAATCGGTCGTGTGGAACTTTGGGGCACGCAGGATGGCGGGAAGACCTGGCGCAATTACCCAGTCGGCAACAGCCGCCGCAGCCCGCTGCTAGTGAACGTTGACGCAGAAGGGGTCTATGGATTCCGCGTGGTCGTGGCCAACGGCGCCGGACTGGGGGCCAGGCCGCCCCGGAGCGGCGATCTGCCCGACCTATGGATCGGCGTCGATTTGACGAAGCCCGCCGCACGGATCGTTTCGGCCCAACAAGGCGCAGATTCCGAGGCCGGTCATCTGATCATTTCCTGGCAGGCCGACGACCGGATGTTGGCGGCTCGTCCCATCTCGCTGTCGTTCAGCGAGTCGCGATCTGGCCCGTGGCTGCCGATCGGAAGCGGTTTAGAGAACACGGGCCGTTACGCATGGCCGATCGACAATCGCATTCCGCCGAAGGTGTTCTTACGGATCGAGGTGCGTGACGAGGCCGGCAACATGGCCGTTCACGAGTTGGCCGACCCCATCCCGATTGATCAGTCGCGCCCGACGATTCGCATCCGCGACGTGCGGCCGCTGGGCGATTCCGGCGCCCGTTCGACCCTGTGGCGGTGATCGACTGTCGCGGACCGTCGCAACGACCGCTCACGACTGCCTCGCAAGCAGCAGCGTCTGCCGGACAAAATCGAGCGACTGTTTGGCCAGGTAGATGTGTCGCAACTCGGGATGCAGGGCGAATGCGACGTGTTTCACCGCGACAGCCTCGTCCGACGCCAGGGCGATGGTGACCGACGGACCGGGAACCGCCGTATGCGTCGAATCGCTGGCGATCGACGGCGACGGCGCCACGGCCAGCCCGAAATCCGTGCCGAAGCGCGTCCGGCATTCGGCGGCCAGCGCCTCGGCGGGCGAGTCAGGACGGCTCAGCACCAGCCCACCGCGATAGACGTCGCTTGATCCGTTGACGCCGGCAAGCCACTCGGCAAGCAACCCGCCCGTCGCGCCGTCGGCCGTGGCCAGCGTCCGGCCGACCCCGCGCAACAGCCGAACCAGGGCGTCCTGCAACTGGTCATCCCCTTCGCTGTGGACGAGCGAGCCCAGGCAATCGTAAATGGCTGCGGCCGTTGGCTCGATTGCCGCAACGCATTCGGCCTCGGATGCACCCTCGGCGGCGATTCGCAGCGTGACCGTTGCCTTGCTGGCCGTGATGCCCACGGTCGGTTGCCGACCGCGGCGAATCATGTCGGGCAGCATCGACTCGATCTGGCTTTCGCCGGCCCCGAAACAGTGAATCGTTCGACGCAGAACGACGCGGCGGTCGGGCCCGACCATGGCAGCGATGACCGGAGCGACCGACTCGCGCCACATTTCCATCATCTCGGCCGGCACGCCAGGCAGGCAGAAGAAGCGACAGCCGCCCTCGGCTGGCCCATGCGAGCACGGCACTTCGAGGTCGATGCCGGGCGCTGTTCCGTGCGGATTCGGGATGACTCGGCTGCCGGCGGGAAACATGGCCTGGATTTCGTTCTGCGGCGGCATCTGCCGATGCAACCGCGTGAAGATGTCGCGCACGTGCCGGAGCGCGGCGGCATCCAACTGCAAGGGGCGACCGGTCGCCTCGCCAAGCGACTGGCGCGTCAGGTCGTCGGCCGTGGGGCCAAGTCCGCCGGTGACCACAACCAGGTTGGCCCTCGCCATCGCATGGCGAAACACGTTGACGCATGGCTGCAACTCGTCACCGACGGTCGTGTGATAGAGCGTGCGAACGCCGAGGGCTTCGAGCCGTTGGGCGAGCCACTGCGAGTTCGTGTCGAGCATTTGCCCGCTGGTGATCTCATCGCCAATCGCGATGATCTCGGCATGAGTGGCCATCTTGGATGTCCCACGGCTATTTCGTGACGAACCGAACTCCCTCGACGTGTTTACCGACGGTCACCGACGGGTTTTTCGCATCGACGGGAACACCGCGCAGCGACACCTTCTCGAATAGCACGCCGCGAACGTCGTGCGCCGCGTCCGCGCCGAGGAGTTGAATGGCATAGTTGCCCGGCGCGCCCTCGAGCGTGATGTTTCTGAACACGACATTGCGAATCAGCCCCGGCGATTTTTTGACCATATACTCGTTGATCGTCGGACAAAGGCGGATCAGCTCGGGCTGTCGCTCACCACGGATGCGGACGTTCTCGACGGTGACATCTTCGAGACACATCTCCTCGCCCGGCTCCATTAGGATAAATGAGCAGGTGAAATGAAATACGTCTAAGTTCCGCAGCGTGATCTGGCTCATTGTGGACGCGCGGCTTTCGTGCCCCAACAAGAACACTCTGGCGCGATCGCTCCAAAGGATGCAATTCTCGACGCGAACACGCTCAATATTCGAGTTCGTCGACGGCAGCGTCTCCATCCCCTTTAGCGCGACACAGTCGTCGTCGCTACGGATGAAACAGTCGGTGATCAGCACATCCTGCGAGTTGCACGGATCGATGCCATCGTCGTTGGGAACGCGGGCGTTGCAGATTTTCACATTTCGAACGACCACGTTGCGACTATGTGTTGGCACGATCGTCCATTGCGGCGAGCCGCGGATCGTGATGCCCTCGACAAGCACGTCGTTTCCACGGATGTCGATGCTGTTGCAAGGACCATGGCGCCAGGAATAGATCGAACCGTCAAGGACGCCGCGTCCACAAATGCGGATGTTCGAGCCGACGGCCTGGATCGCGCCCTGGACAACCGCGCCGCCGGCCAGATACACGGTCTGCCCGCTGGCGACGTCGATCTTTCCGGCCCGATGGACGCCTGGCCCGAAATAGCGAACATTCGGTCCCGGCTTGGGCGCATCGCGTTCCGTTGGGTTGGCAAACAACAGGAGCGGCCCGCGTTTTCCGTCCGGCTCGATGCTCAGCTTGCGAGGGCCATCGATGGCAAGCGTCAGCGTGTGTTCGTCCACGCGCGCGACATGAACCGCCGAGGACGCCGGGCGAACCACCACGTTCCGCAACGACTGTTTTGCCACGATGCGCACGGTCACAGGCCCGGACGTGTCAAAGCTGGCGAAGCTATAGGGTCCGCCGTGGTCCGATTGCGTGCCCGACAGGAATACGTCGAGCGTGCGGGCACGATAGACATCGACCTTTTTTCCGTCGGCCAGCACTTCGTAGTCAGTGCTGAGCGTTTCGCCCTGCGGCGTGGGATAGATTACCACGTCGGCCACGGCCGTCATGGCGATCAGCAGGAAGGCAACTATGGTCAGCACCGAACCAAGCGCGAGCTTCTTCATGAGGTGGGACCTTTTTTTAGGCGGGACCGGTCATGATACCAACCCAGATGGCAGCCCGCAAGCATTTAGCCACGGCGAGGGGGCAGTGCGACGGATGGCGGCCACGGAAGATTACTCGCGCGGCCCCACGAGCGACGCGACGGCAAGACGCCCGCTGCGAATCGCGCCTTCCATCGTGGCGGGCCAGCCGGTGGCCGTCCAGTCGCCAGCCAGCGCGAGGTTCGCCATCGCCCCCTGTTGCGAAGGGCGGAACCGGTCCACGCCAGGCCGCATCGAGAACAGAGCCTTGGGCTGCGCGATCACTCGGCCATGCACGAGCCGCGCGCTGCGGGCTGTGGGCCAGATCGATTTCAACTCGTCGCAAACGTCGGTCAACCACGCATCGTGTTTCCGCGGGGCAAGTCGGTGCGATGCGCTGATGACCACTTGGCAATGCTGATGTCCCGCCTCCCCCAATGCCTTGGGAAGATGGTCGGAATGGGGGCAACCCGGTCGCCTTTCTCCCTCCGGGACATGACAGAACTCTCGTGTCCCACGGTCGGCAAAAACCCATTGACTCAGACGACCGACCAGCACGGCGTGGGATACGGGAATTGTCGGCCGGTCGAACCAGAGGTGGACCGCCGTGATGGCGGCCGGCTGAAGCCGCGACGCGTTCGCAACGGCGGCCGAATCGGACGGCAGGAGCCGGCCGGCACGATGCCACGGGACGGCCACGACAAGCCGCTCGAACGATCGGCGCGTGCCGTCGTGCAACACAAGCGTCTGTCCCGAGGCCACATCGCCTTGGACCGATTGGACCGCCGCGCCAAGATGCACCTGAACCGCATGGGTCGTCAGCCAAGCAACAAGCCGGTCGTGAAAGATCCGTCGAAGCGGCCTGTTCGGCAACCACACTTCACTCGCACGTCGGGACGCCACAAAACCCTGGCGAAACACGTGCCTGGCGGCGGCCAACGACGCATGATCCACCGTCTCTCCCAGCGCGCTATCGAGCACCACGGACCAGAATCCCTGAACCGCCTGCCGCGATTGCCCTCTGCGACGGAGCCACGCGCCGATGGTCTCCTCTTCCTCTGAGAGAGAATGAGATTGAGGACCGCCACGGTTCGCCAAGCAATGCAACGCCCGCACGATCGACCATCGCTCGCCGAGCGAAAGGTACTTCAGTCGCAGGAAGGCCGGCAACAGGTGCAGCGGAGAAGGCAACCAACGGCAGCCGGCCACATCGCACTGACGGCCGTCGGGCCCGATGCAATGCAGGGGGCCTGCCGGCGCGAAGCAGTCGACAATGTCCGTGCGGCGGCAAAAGTCGAAAAACTCGGTGCAGCAGCCCATCGCCACATGAGGGCAAGCGTCGATCCACTGGCCCGTCTTCGAGTCCCGCAACGAGCTGGCCCGGCCGCCGAGAAATCGCGTCTGCTCGAAGAGTTCGACGCGGTGGCCGTGGGCGACGGCCTCGACCGCGGCCGCGATTCCGGCCAATCCGCCGCCGACAATCGCTAGCGTGGGGCTCATCGCAGCGAGTCCTTCCGCGGCGGCAGCACGGCCCAACGGGCCAGCAGCAGCAATTTCCAAAGACGGCCCACCTGAACACGACGACGGAGAACGACGTCCGGCCGCCGTGCGATCTCGCGCAAGAGGCAGTGATACGTGGCCATCAACGCCCCGAAAATGCGGCGGCCGGAGGGGGCGAGCCAATCGATCAGTTCGGCCGCCTCGGCATAGGCCCGCTCGGCCCGCGCGACCTCGAAGGCCATCAACTCGCGGAACGGCCGGTCCGCAACGCCGCGCGGCAAAGCGTCGGGCGAGCAGTTGAACCGTTGCAGATCCTCGGTCGGCAAGTAGATGCGGCCCAGCGCGGCATCTTCTTTCACGTCGCGCAGAATGTTCGTCAATTGCAGGGCGATGCCTGCCTGGCGAGCCGGCTCAAAGGCCTCATCGCCGCGAAAACCCCAGATGTGGATGCAGCACAGCCCGACGGCCGAGGCCACGCGCTCGCAGTACTGTTGCAACTCGTCGAACGTCTCGTACCGCCGACCGTCGATGTCCATCGCGACGCCGTCGATCGCGGCGAAGAGGTGTTCGTGCGGGATGTTGAACTGTCGGACCGTGTCGGCCAGCGCCGGCAGGATGAGGTCGCCTGGAGAGCCCGGCGTCTCGTCGGCCACGACATGGGCGTTGCCGCCGAGGGCCTCCTCCAGTTCGGAACGCCAACGGTCCAGCGACTCGCGCCGCGAAGGCGCTTCCAGGGGATTGTCGGCCAGATCGTCCGTGTGACGCATGAAGGCGTAGAGCGCCCACATGGCCTTGCGTTGCGAACGCGGGAGCAGAAGAAAGCCCGCATGGAAGCTCGATCCGGCCTGACGGCTGAGACGCCGGCAGTGGGCGTAGCTCGCATCGATGGCATGGCGATTCATGGTCATTTGCGGAAGTTCGCCTTGAGCTTCACCGTTCGTCGAACCAACATGGATGGCATCACGCGGGGCATGACGAGCTCGCATGCCCCGCTGGCAGCCTCCACCAGCAGCCGGCCGCCAGCCGAAGCTTGCAAAGCTTGGAAACGGTGGGACGCTTCGACCAGACATCGTACCGCTGTCGGCGAATGGCTTGCAAGATGGCCATTCCCCCGGCGGCAAACAGGGCCACAGGCAGCCGCAGGCCCTTCGGCATCATGGCCGCCAGGGGCGTGCCAGCCCGGAGCCAAATCTCGGCCTCGTCCACCTGCGCGGCCAGCAACTGCCGGAATGCCTCGTTGCACTGCCGGCGGCGGAAATGGTCGTCGCCGTAGCCGAAACGACGGCAAGCCGTGCGGGGCAGGTAGATGCGGCCCCGGTCTAAGTCGTTGGCCACGTCCTGGCAGAAGTTGGCCAGTTGCAGCCCCGTGCAGATCGCGTCAGCCAGAGGCGTGCGGTCCTCCGTATGGCAACGGCCGAGGTGAAGCACGAGCCGCCCCACCGGATTGGCCGACCGTCGGCAGTAGTCCAGCACATCGTCCGACGTTTCGTAGCGTGTCACGCGCTGATCTTGCCGAAAGGCGTCCAACAGGTCGCGGAACGGGTCGGCCGGAATCTGAAACTGGGCGATCGTTTCTCGCAGCGCCACGAACACCGGATGGACGGCCCGACCCGCGTAGCACTCCGTGAGTTGCGTTTCCCACCACGCCAGCAGGGCCAAAGCCTGTTGGGGATCGCCCGTCTCGTCGGCCAAGTCGTCGGCCCAGCGACAATAGGCGTAGATGTTGGCGACATGCTGCCAAAGCAGCCGGGGCAGCAACAACCGGCTGACGACCGTGAAGTTCTCGTAGTGTCTGGCGGCCAGCCGTCGGCAGTGGCGACGACTTTCGTCGAGCGTCGGCACATGGGCGGATGCGGCTTCGGGGCCGTAGCGTTTCAGATCGTCGGCAAACATGGATGACAGGCCCGATCGGCTGGGTCGCTTCCTTGTGGCATTCGGCTTGCCCCATTATGATGTGTTGTTGCGAGCGAGGGAACCATGCGGATCATTCTGGCCCGACCGCGGGGGTTTTGCGCGGGCGTCAACGTGGCCATCGAGGCCCTGGAGGCAGCGGTGGCTGCCTACGGCACCCCGTTGTACGTCTATCACGAGATCGTTCACAACAAGTGGGTGGTCGAGCGGTTCCGCCGGCAAGGCGTCGTTTTTGTCAACGCGTTGGCCGAGGCGCCTGAAGGCGCTCACCTGCTTTATTCGGCACACGGCGTCGCGCCAGCCATTCGGGCCGAGGCCGCCCGACGGCGGCTGAAAACGATCGACGCCACCTGCCCATTGGTCACCAAGGTCCATCGCGAAGCCATCCGCTTCGCGCAACGAGGCTGCACGGTGCTACTCATCGGTCATCCGGGCCATGACGAGGTGGTGGGCACGATGGGCGAAGCTCCGGCCTCGATCCGGCTGGTCGAAACGGTGGCCGACATCGACCGCGTCGAGGTCCCGGACACCGCTAAAGTCGCCTATGTCACCCAAACCACGCTTTCTCTCAGCGATGCGTCGCGGATCATCGAACGCCTGCGGCAACGATTTCCCGATGCCGCGGGCCCCCCGCACGACGACATCTGCTATGCTACTCAGAATCGGCAAGAGGCCGTCCGGCTGTTGGCCCCAGGCTGCGACCGGGCGCTGGTCGTCGGCAGCCGAAATAGCTCGAACAGCCGGCGGCTCAAGGAGTTGGCCCAATCGTGCGGCGTTCCGGCCATGTTGATCGACGGGCCGGGCGACATCGATCTGGCCTGGTTCACCGGGCAGGAGACGGTTCTCGTAACGGCCGGCGCCAGCGCCCCCGAGTCGTTGGTGCAGGAGTGCGTGAGCTTGTTGCAGGAGCGTTTTGCCGCCTCGATCGAGACGGGCGGTTTTTGTGACGAGCAGGTGCGGTTTCCGTTGCCGAAAATATAGCCGACCACCGGCGTCCAAAACGAAAACCACTCGCCAGGCTGAAGGACGTGAGGCCCTCATGAAAATCCACGACTTGGAACTCTATCTGGTCGATGTTGGCCGCGGCGGTCCGTCAAGCGGAGGTCGCCGACTGCTTGTCCGCGTCAAGGGCGCGCGAGGGCTGGACGGCTGGGGCGAAGCCGGAGTGCCGTGGCGCACGGCCGAGCTTGCCGGCCGACGCGAGGCCCTGCTGGCCGTGTTGGCGGGCCGGAGCATTTACGACATCGAGGAGCTTCACGAAATCGAATCGCTCACGCCGGCGCCGCTGCGGTCGGCCGTCGAAATGGCTGTCTGGGACCTGCTGGGCCACGCGCTGCGACAGCCGCTCTGCAACCTTTGGGGTGGATATTATCGCCGACGCATTCCGGTCTCTGTTCGATTGACCGGCTGCCGCCCCAAGTCGTCCGCCCAGGTCTCGCGCGAACTCGCCGACCAGGGCTTTCACACGCAAACCGTGGTGACCGATGGCCGCCCCGACGACGACATCAAGGTGCTGGCCGCCATCCGAGAGCTCGTCGGCGATCGGATCGAGCTGCGATGGGACGGTCGCAACCGTTTCGACATGGAGACGGCCCAGGAACTGTGCGCCGAACTGGAACAACAGCGGGTCGAACTCGCCATCGATCCGCTCAATTCGCAGGAATTGAAACCGATGGCCCAGCTTGGGCGGCAGACCAACGTTCCGCTTTGCGCGTGGCGTACGCTCCGCGCGCCGAGCGATGTGCTGGCAACCGTGCGCTGCAACGCGGCCCCGTTCGCCGTCATCGACCTCGACCAGGTGGGCGGCATTGTTCCAGCCAGGGCGTGCGCGGCCATCGCCGCCGCGGCCGGTGTGACGCCCCTGCTGGGCGGCGTGCCGTCGCTTGGAATCGCCACGGCCGCCATGCTCCATCTGGCCGCCGCCACCACCGCTTTCTCGGCCGCCAACGAAATGGCCGCCGGTCAAACGCGAGACACGGTCCTCGGCGACTCCTTGGAAATCACGGGCGGCATGATCGCCGTGCCAGAGGGCCATGGCCTGGGCGTCACGGTCGATCGGGCCAAGCTGGAACGCCGCCAGCCGGCCTAGCGGCTCCAGCAGAGTGATGCTTTGGGCCGGACGCCCGATGACCGTAATTCGAGGGTCACGGGCCGAAACGCCGCGATAACAATCGCGCAGCGGTGTCGTGTCAAGTGACAAGCAAGCCGATCTGGTGTCATTGGGCGGCCACGGCTAGAATCGGCCACGCCCTATTCTCTGGAACCGGAGGCGAGTGTCATGGCCACGGATGCGAGGACCGACCGTCGAAGGAAATCCGCCGCTTGCGAAGAGACGCGCGACCGAACCGGGACGCCCAAGACCGGCCGGCGTCGCCGGCTCTGGATCGGCCTGGCCCTGCTGGTGCTCCTGGTCTGGCTGACGCCGCCCATCGTGGCACGCACGCCGCTGGTGAATTGGGCGATGAACAAGTATGGCGGTCTGAACGGAACGGCTCAGATTGAATCGCTTTCGCTGAGTTGGTTTTCGCCCGTGTCGGCCGATGGCATCACGGTGAAGGACAGCCACGGCAAGACGGTCGCTTCGGTGGCCTCGGTGAGCGGCGAGCGTTCGTTGGCGGCCATCCTGTGCGACTACACGAATCTGGGCCGCTATCATGTTCGCAGCCCGAAGCTTTCGCTGGTCCTGCGAGAGGACGGCAGCAACATCGAGGACCTGTTGGCGAACTACCTGGCGTCGAGCAAGAAAAAGACGCCATCCAGCGCCCAGACAGCCAACTTTGCGGTCGGTTTGGACGTTGTCGAAGGCGGCATCACGGTGGTGGACGAGCTGAACGGCCAGAGCTGGCAAGTCGACAAGCTCGCGGCCAGCTTCGATCTGCCGAAGGACGCCGCGGGGCCGATGGCCGTGCAAACGTCGGTTGCCGTCACGGGCTTCAATCCGCCAGCCAGGCTGACGCTCGCGCTGAAATGGGCGTCTTCGGGCGGCGAAGCGACCCTGCAAATCGATCAGTTTCCGCTGGCCGTCTTGCGACCCTTGGCCAGCCGACTCGTCTCGCGCGGAACGACCCTCGCGGGACGGCTCTGTTCGGACATTCGCGCCTCGTGGGACGGCAAGGACGGCAAGAGCGGCGTTCTCGCCCGCGCAAGCCTTGATGGGTTCGCGTTGGCGATGCCCCAACTGCTCGGCACGGACACCGTGCGGCTGGATCGGGCCGAGACTGCCGCCCAGGCGTCGTGGCGTGAGAACCGGTTCGACATCGAAAAGGCGACGGTCCAGTGCGACGTGCTGAGCGCCTCGTTGCAAGGCACGATTCCGACGGGCCAGAAAGAGGGCTTCTCGCTCGCCATGCTCATCCGACAGCGGCACGAGCTGACCGGGCAGCTCGACTTGGCGCGGCTCGCCCGCATGTTGCCCGCCACGTTCCACTTGAAACAGAACATGCGGATCGAGTCGGGCCGGGTGGGCGTAACGCTGGCGAGCCAGCCGGCCGTCGGCTCGCAGGGCGTCAAGTGGCACGGCCAACTGGAGATGACTCCGCTCGTGGCCACGGCCGGTCAGGGACAGATTTCGTGGCCGCAGCCGGTCACGGCCGTCCTGGACGCGCACGACACGCCGCAGGGAGCCGTCATCGACAACGTTCGCTGCCAGTCCGATTTCCTTGATATTCGCGGAGCCGGCACGCCGGACGACTTCGCGGCCACGCTTGGCCTGAATCTTGGGCAACTTGCCGATCGTCTCGGGCAATTCCTCGATCTAGACGGCGTACGTCTGGCCGGACAGGGCAGCGGCGCGATCAATTGGCGGCGTGTGCAGCAGCAGTTTGGCGCTGGCGGTCAGTTCCGACTCGACGGATTTCAATGCCTTTTGAAGGGGAAACCGGCTTGGCGCGAGGATAGCATCACGGCCTCACTGACGGCCAATGGCCAAACCATTGGCGACAAGACCCACATCGACGCCGCGTCGCTCAGCATTTTGTCAGGCACGGATCGGGTCGGAGCAAATCTGATTTCGCCCGTGACCGACGTGCGGAACGGTCCTTGGGCGGTCCACGCAAGCGTCGAGGGGCAATTGCGCAATTGGCCCGCCCGCGTAGGCGTTTGGTTGGCGCCCAACAGCGTGCGGCGAGCCGAGGGCGCGTACAACCTTCAGATGGATGCCTCTGTCTCGACGGCAGGCTGCACAGTGCGCGAGCTGAAGATCAGCGCAACGCCGCTGGCCGTCGATTCCGTTTGGGCGACCATCGACGAGCCGCAAGTGGTTGCCACCATGGCGGGCCAATACGACAGCAGCTCGAAGGCCATCGAACTGAAAAGCATTCAATTCATCTCGAGCACGCTGACCGCGGGCGCCGCCGGTGGAATCGCGTCGAACGGCACACGCAGCGAGGGCAATCTCCGAGGTCAGATCAACTACGACTTGGCGCGGCTGTGCAACGTGCTGCGGCCCCAGATTGGGTCGGCCGTGCAACTGACCGGTCGCGGATCCTCCGAGGTCTGGTACGGCGGACCGCTGGCGGCGTCCGATGCCTTGGCGGCCGGCGCCGGCGAGGCGGGCCTGCGATGGGACGCGGCCGATGTCGGCGGCATCGCGCTCGGCCGCGGTGAGTTGAGGGGTGCGATGCGGGGCGGCGCCATTCAGATCATGCCGCTCGAGCTGACGATCAACCAAGGGCGGGTGCATCTGTCGCCCCGGATCAAGCTGCGGCCCGACCCCATGGAACTGACGCTGCCGGCTGGACCGTTGGCCGAGCGAGTCCAGATCGACCCGGCCATGTGCAAATCGATGCTCAAGTTCGCGGCGCCCGCGGTCGGCGATGTATCGTCCGCTCGTGGAACATTCTCGGTATATCTCGATCGCTGCCGCATTCCGTTGAGCGCCCCGAAAAAATGCGACGTTGCCGGACGGCTGCACATCCACACAATGGAGATCGCCTCGGGGGCCATGCTCAAGGAGCTGAGCGCCGTGTTGGGCCGCACTGCGCCGGCCAAGCTGAAACAGGAGGCGGACATCAAGTTCCGCGTCGAAAACGGCCGCGTCTATCACGACAGCATGGAGCTTCAATTCCCCGACCTGACCATCCGCACATCGGGCTGGGTTGGTTTCGACAAGTCGTTGAACGTCGTGGCCGAAATGCCCGTGCCGCCCAAATGGCTGGCTGGCAACGCGAACGTATCGCAAGCCCTGCGCAATCAGACGATACGCTTGCCGATCAAGAATACGGTCGATAAGCCACAGATCGACCGTCAGGAAATGCAACGTGCCAACCAGCAGATCATGCGCCAAGCGGCCGGAAGTCTGATTAACGAAGGAATCAACAAGGGCATCGACCAGTTGTTCAAGCCACGAAAGTAGGTAAGATGGTCGAGAGTTGCGAGTCGAGCGACAGGCAACCTCGCGACGGGTCGCATCGGCATGACGCATTGGTTTGATTGACGCTTGGCACGAACTGCACGATTCTTATGAAGCTGATCCTGCTGGGCACGAGCGGCTACCATCCGAGCGACCGGCGACAGACGCCGAGCCTGCTGCTGCCGGAGTGCGGCGTGATGCTGGACGCGGGGACGGGGACGTATCGGGCGGCCGACTATCTCAGTCTGCCGGAGTTGGACATCTTTCTGACGCACGCTCATCTCGACCACACGATTGGCCTCACCTATCTGCTGAACGTCATGCGGGGGCATCCGTTGCGGCGGATCACGCTGCACGGATTGCCGGAAAACCTGAAAGCCGTCCGAGAGCACTTATTCGCCGAGGCCCTGTTCCCGGTGCCGCCGCCGTTCGAGATGCGTCCGCTGGGCGAGGCGACCGAGCTGCCCAACGGTGGGCTGCTGACGCATTTTCCCTTGGATCATCGCGGCGGGGCAATGGGCTTTCGTCTGGATTGGCCCGGCCGCTCGATGGCCTATGTCACCGACACGGTAGCCGATCCGCGGGCGGACTACGTGGCCATGATTCGCGGCGTGGACCTGCTGGTGCACGAGTGCTACTTCTCCGACGACGAGGCCGATTGGGCGCAAAAAGTGCGTCACAGCCACACGACGCCCGTCGCACGCGTCGCCCAGACGGCCGGCGTGGGCCGGCTCGTGCTGGTCCACATCACACCGCTTTCGGTGGCAGCGGATCCGATTGGGCTCGACGTGGCCCGCGCTATTTTCCCCAACACACAGTTGGGCGAGGACCGGATGGAGCTGGATTTCTGAACGCTCGTCGGGCCGGCGGATCGGCTAGGCTCAATCGTTCTTCGCTTCGGCCCTTCCAGCCTCGACGAACGTCCGATATTGCCGATCGAGCTCGGCGTCGCTCTGGCCAGTCAGCTTGGCCAGCGTGTCGCGGCCGGCGCGGCCCGAGTAAACGGCTACGAGATAAGCGACCAACGCATCGCGATAGCGACTGCCGCCATCGAACGCGAGGAAATGCGTGAGGCCGGCCGACTGGCTATAAAGCATGGCGATTCGCGGGTCTTGCTGAAGCTTCTTCATGTCGAACGCGATCAGTTGCTCCAGAGGCACATAGAAGTTGTCGTGGAGGAGCCGATACCGCGCGGCGCGCATCCGCTCGTCGTCCACACCGCCGAGCACCCAGAAGCCATCCTCCCGACGGAGCGACTCCATGAAGAGCGCGATGCCCTCGACCACCCAGAAGTTCTCTCGGCGGACGAGGTCGGGCGACACCGCACGCGACTCGTAAAACAACTGGTGCGTGGCTTCGTGGTACACGTCCCGCTGGCTGGCCCCCTCGCCGGCGAAGAAGTATGCGCACGGCGGATCGTCCCGGTAGACGCCGGTCGTCCGATCGACCTGAGGCATCGTCGGCCGAAGCTGCCGGGCATACTCCTCGCGGTCGCGGAAGTAGACAATGGCGTGTCGCGGCAGCGCGTTGAGCTTCGATCGCGAGCGGCCCTCGAACATGGCCACAACCTCGGCGTTGGTGGCGTAGTAGCGGACGAAGAGCTGCTGCCAAATGCGTTGCAGCGATTCGAGTTTGACACCCAGCGCGACGGCCGCCTCGATGCCGAGGTCCGTACGAATGGCATAATGCTCGGTTTCGACTTTCCAACCGGTGCGAATGTCGGCGTGGCGACGCGCGTCTTCGGCGGCCGATATCCAGCGTCCGTCGCAAAGCCGCTCGCCTCGTTCGTAGCGTGGCAGGCTAGTTTTCGGAAGCCAACCGAACTGATCGCTCCAAACGAATCCCGATCGCAACTTCCGGGCTTCATAGGCTGTTCGCCACTGGTCGCCCACCTTCTGGTAGCCGAACAACCGCCGGGCTGGCTCGCAATCGGGATTGGCCTCCAAGGCCCAGCGAGCCAGCTCGATCGCCACGCTGACGCGACCCTCGTGGGCCGCTCGCCGAGCCAACTCGTAAAGCTTCGCGGCCTGATCTCGCCGCACACGCCAGAGCTGCGAATCCCATTCAGTGGCCTTTGCCGGAGCATCGGCCGGGAGCGCGGGTGGTCCAACCTGCTCGGGCAGCACCGCGATGAAGAGCTTGTAGCGATCGTTCGGGCCAAGCACACATCGCGTTCGTCGCGCCTCGTCGGCCAGTCCGTTGGCCTTGCACCAGTTGGACAGCCGTTCGATATCGGCCGCATATTTGGCCCGTACGTCGGCAACGTCCTTCCCCAAATCCGCGGCGTTGGCCGATGTCGCGGCGGCGAGCGCAACCGCCGCCAGAATGGCAGCCATCGCGAGCCACACACATCGGACTAGCGTCTCACGGTAGTTTTGCATGGTGTTGTGGTGATGGCCGGCTGATCGCTGACTTCTGACCACTGACCGCACTCTGTTGAGCCCAATTTTGCCAATAACCCGTCCCGCGGCCAACAAACCAGCGCACTCGGCTGGAACGGCCGTGCTCGCGGCAGAACGGGGGATCACAGACGATGTCGGCATTCCTAAGTCTACCACAGACGCGCGAAAGCGGCTGATTGCCTGGCAGCCGTGCTATAATTGGCGCATCCGCTGCGATTCCCTCGAACCCGCGTTTCATCAAGGCGTCTCCCATGTCCACCCGTCGATGCGTTACCCTGTTTGCGGCTTTGCTTTTGTGCTTTTCGTTCGCCGCGCCCGTTTGGGCCGCCGGGACGGTCCAGTTGGAGCTAATCGGCGACGCTCGCGGCGCGGCCTTGGCCTTCCAGGACTGGGGCCGATCGCTGGAACGGGCCGGCATCCGAAACGTTCGGCTCGAGACGGCACAAGAGCCGGGGCGGCCGCGACTCGATGTTCAGGGGACGCCCGAGAGCCCGGTTTACGTCGTGCGCGGGATCGTCGTTTCGCGTGACGAGATTCAGTTGCCGGGCGTTCGCTTCCGACGCGGCGAGACGGCCCAGCTTGCCCAGTGGCTTGCTGATTTGGCCGCCCACGGGCCGGTCGAAAAGCGGGAGAAAAAGGGCGCCTATGGTCTTTCGGCCGCGGAGCTGGATCGCATCCGCCAGGACCTGGCAATGTCCGTGGGCTTTCACACACAGGGGATCCTGTTGCGTGACATGCTGCAGAAGACGGCCGATCGACTGAAGCTGCCGCTGCATTTCGAGGCCGACGCTGTCGGCGATGAGAAGGTCGAGGAGCAACTCGGCACTCTGAGCTGCGGCACGGCCTTGGCGTGCGCCCTGCGACCGGCCGGCTTCAGTCTCGTGCCGCGTTCGCAGGACGGGCAGTTGAGCTATGCGGTGGTGAAATCGCAAGCCGACGTCGAGGGGTGGCCCGTCGGTTCGCAGCCGGAACGGTCGGTTTCCGAATTGCTTCCGGCGCTCTATGATTTCCGCAACGTCAACGTGCAAAACGTTTCGGCCGCGACCCTCTTGGAGGCCGTTGGCAAGGCCTTAAAGACGCCGATCGTGTTCGACCGCCTCGCGCTGACGCGACACGACATCGATCCGGCAAAGGCCAAGGTATCGTATCCGAAGGGCCGCACGACGTACAGCGTCGCGTTGCGCCGGATGCTGTTCCAAGCGAGGCTTCAGTTCGAGGTGCGTTGCGACGAGACCGGAACGCCCTTCGTCTGGGTCACTACGCTCAAGTCGGTGAAGTGAGCGCCGCTGACGGCGTCTCAGGGCCGCGGCCTGGCGGCCGTCGACTGGGATGCGGCGCGTCGGTCGGTCCAAGGCAGACTGCTCCAAATGCTCTCGGTCAGGCTTTGCCGTGGCGACGGCGTCTGGGCCAGATGTCGGCATGCCAGCCGGGCCAGAAGCCCAGCACGGCGAGGCGAGTCCACGAAGTGAACGGCGCCCGCCTCGCGCGTCAGCGGTTCGTAAGCCGCATAGGACGAGTCGCAAGCGATGGCCAGTCGCGCCGCCGGAAAGTCGCGTTGCTGCCTCGCGAGCAGTTGCAAGACGCCCGAGGGCTCGCTATCGATTTCCAGGACAACGAAGGACGCCGGACTTGCCGCCATTTCCTCGAGGCAACCGGCCAAGGTTCGAGTCTCCCAGACGCGGACGCCGGCGTCGGCCAGTTCGCGCCGCAGGGCGATTGCCCAGCGACCGGTCCGCTCGCAGACGATCAGTCGCGCCGTCGGATTGGACTCGATGCCTTCAAAGATCATCCGGGTGTTTCTCGCAGTTCGAGCGATTCGCTTTTGACGCCTCGTCTACTCCAACCCCAACAGGATCATGCGGCGATACAGCCGAGGACGCGTAACGCCGAGCAACCGCGCGGCTTTGGCCTTGTTGCCCTTGGCGCGGCCCAACGCCCGGCGAATCAGCTCGCGTTCGACGTGGCGGAGATACTCGTCCAGGACGATGGTTTCCTCGGCGCGGCGCGGGTGGGCCGCCGCCTGAGCGGCCACGTGTAAACGCTCGGGCAGGTCGCCAACGTCGATTTCGGGGCCGGCCGCCCGACGATGCGATTCGGCCACCACCTCGGCCAGCTCATCCAAATTGTTGGGCCAACCGTAGGCATCGAGCCGATCCATCGCAGCGACGGAAAAGCCGCCCACTTGGCGTTGACCGGCCGCGTTGCAGTCTTCGAGGAACAATTGAGCCAGCAGCGGCAAGTCTTCGCGTCGCTCGCAGAGCGGCGGCAATTCGATCGTAATCGTGCTGAGCAGCACGGCCAGCTCGTCGCAGAACTTGCCTCGCCTTGAAATCGCTCGAAGCGGTTCGGCAGCGGTGGCAATGAGCCGCCAAGCCGAAACCCGCCTTGCAAGCACGTCGGCCAACTGGACTTGCACGTTGCCTGGCAACTCATCAACGCGGTGGAGGAGGAGTGTGCCCGGCTGGCTAGCCATTCCGGGGCCGTCGAGCGTGGCCCCGGCCGCCTCGAGCAGGTCGGGGCCAAGCAGCGCGCAATCGAGCCGCATCAGACCGCCTCTTGGCGTGGAATCGGACGAGGCGCTGGCCCCGTAGTGAATCGCGGCAGCCAGATGTTGACGTCCGCTGCCGACGGGACCGACCAGCAGCACGCTGGAACGGCTTGCCGCGGCCAGTTCGACCTGGCGTCGCGCGAGCCGCATTGCGGGCCCTTCGCCAATCAGTCGATCGGCCCGATAGCAGGCCGTGGCTTCCTGGCGGAAACGGCGAATGGCGTCGTGGAGGGCCGCACCATCGCCCTCGGGCGTCGCGGCAATCGTGGACCGTTCAGAGGCGTTCATTGCCCAAGAGTCCACGAGTGCGACGATAGCGACGACGCGGCCGGCGGCGCACAGGGGCGTAAACAGGACGTTGCGTGAACCGATTGTCCCGGCCGCGTCCGCGACAACGATTGTGCTTGACAACGGCTTGCCGGAAAGCACGGCGGGCGGGGGGCACAACGAGGCGGCCAGCGCGTCGGGGCCGTCGGCCACGGGCGTTGAAGCGTACACGCATCGGCGGCCCGGCAGGTTGTCGGCCGCATCGCCGAGCCACTCGCGGCACGCCTGATTGACGAAAATGATCGTCAGATCGCGTTCCAGAATGTAGACTGGCTGCGGGACGGCGTGCAGGAGTTTGCCCAGCGTCGTGGCGGAAACGCGTGCAGCGGGCATACCAGGGCCCTCGGGTAGACTTTTTCGCAAGTCGAGCGATAGTTTACTGAGCGGTGACAGGCAGGTGTCACCCCCGTTTGCGATAATACCATCGTCAGCGGTGCGAAGTAAGTGTTGGGGCAGACAACTTCCATGGGCGACCGTCATTCCAGGCACGGGGCAGACTGGCTTGGCGGCGCCCCTCTTTTCGTTCGGTTGCGGTTCTCGAGCGCCCACGGGTCATGGCGCCGACACGGCTGACGAGCCCTCCGCTGCGGCTTCGTACGGGCGGCCGGCAGGCTGGCCATCGTTACCCAGGTAGGCGGCCACCATGCGGAGCAACTGTCCGCGGTCGACCGGCTTGGAAATATAGTCTGTGCAGCCGGCATTGAGACATTGCTCGCGGTCGCCGCGCATGGCGTGGGCCGTCAGCGCGATGACTGGCACAACGAAACCCATGCGGCGAAGATGCCGCGTGGCGTCGTAGCCGTCGAGCACCGGCATCTGCATGTCCATGAGGACGCAATCGAATGGTCCTCCGGCATCGGTGGCCTGCCGTAATCGCTCGATGGCCGCTTGGCCGTTGTCGGCGATTTCGACGACCGCTCCGGCCCGTCTCAGGACGAAGGCAATCAACCGCTGGTTGTCCGGTCCGTCCTCGGCCAGCAAGACGCGACCGGAGAGATGAACGTCGGCGGCCGCATTCTCTGTGGCTTTCTGCTCGGCCGCTTGCGCGGCCTCGCAAAGGCCGCTCAACATGCGAACATCGGCAAGCGGTCCAGTCTCGATCGTCACCAGGAACCTGCTGCCTTTGCCAGGTTCGCTCTGAACGGTGACCTCGCCTCCCAGCATGCGTGTCAGCCGGCGGCTGATCGCCAGACCAAGACCTGTGCCACCGAACCGTCGGGTCGTCGAGGTGTCGGCCTGCGAGAACGGTTCAAAGACGGAGGCCGCCTGCTCGGGAGTCATGCCGATGCCGGTGTCGACGATCTCGTAGCAGATCATCGGTCTCAACACCTGGGCCGAGGTGGCCATGCGTACGATGAGCCGGATGCCGCCGCGTTCGGTGAACTTGATGGCATTGCCGACCAGATTCAGCAGGATTTGGTGCAATCGCGTGGGATCGCTTTGAATGGTCTCGGGGATGGCCCCTTGGTACTCGACCTGAAGATAGAGCCGCTTCTCGGTCGCGCGAGCGCGCATCAGGGAGGCCACTTCGTTGGCCACATGCCACGGCGAACAAGGAATTCGCTCGACGGTCATCTTGCCGGCTTCGATTTTCGAGATATCGAGGACATCGTTGATGATGCCCAGCAGATGCTGACCGTTGCGCCGAATGGTTTGGAGAAATTCATCTCGTTCACCGTTGTCGAGATCGGGCTGCAAGAGCAAGTCGGAATAGCCAAGGATGGCCGTCATGGGCGTGCGGATTTCGTGGCTCATGTTGGCCAGGAACTCGCTCTTGGTGCGGTTTGCCAGTTCAGCGGCCTCCTTGGCAACCCGCAACTCGGCCGTTCGCTCGACGACGCGGCCCTCCAATTCGTCGTGAGCATGCTTCAAGGCGTTGCGGCCCTGCTCGACCTGGTCCAGCATGGCGTTGAAACCGTCGCTGACGACGCCCAACTCGTCGTTGCCCAGTTTCTCGACGCGGATCGAGTAGTCGTCCCCCTCGGTCACTCGGCGCATGGCCTCGACAAGGTTGGCGATGGGCTTGGTCACCAAGCGATGCAAGCGGCGGGCCAATGCGATGGAGACCGTCAAGGCAGCGGCCAGCACGAGGAGCGCGATCCGCAGATACTCCAACGCTTGTTGGCGCAACTCGCGCATATCCGCGAGAAGATGGATTGTGCCGATCTTGTCGCGTCCCACAACAATGTCTTGGGCGATGTCGACAAAATCGGGCCCGAGGGACTTGGTGTCGCGAGCCGCCGGCGGCAACGCATGGGCCGGATACGAGGCAAACAGCTTGCCATGCGCGTCGTACACGCCCGCGAACTGGATGGCCGGTTGTTGTTTAAGCGAGCCAAGCAACTCTGTGACCGTTTTCACGTCGTTGAACTCGACCGCGGCGGTTGTGTTTGCTCCGAGAATTGTGGCGATCGTCGAGAGTTCGCGGACTCTTGCCGCACGGATCGTCCAGGCGTTGTTGATGAAAAACGCGATGCACGACAACAACAAGGCCACGCCGGCGGCCACGGCCGTAAGCAAGGTGAGCTTTGAGTTGAGCGTGTGGCGAAATCTCATCAGGACTAATCTACAACATGGGCAACTTGGAGCAACTTGGCACTAATAATCAGTCCCTCGCGTTGTGCCGCCTTTCGGGCGACCTGGATGCGCACTTTGTTGTTTTCAACGGTAAAGCGGATTGTTCCTCCCAAATCGAGGAAGTCATCCGACTCACCGACCAAAAGACCTCCCCGTCCGGTGAGTCGCCGAACCACCTCCGACTGTGACTCCGGTGGCACGGAGCCGGGCAAAAAAAGGATGTGACACGCCTGCATCGCCCGGGGCGTCGGAAACCGTCGGATCTCGATCGGCCGGTTCTGGATCGTCTTGGACTGGGCAATCCGATCGAGGTCTGGAAGCGTCGGGTCGCCTTCCAAGACGCCGATCACGAACGGCGCCTTGGCATTGGGAAATGTCCTTGCGGGCCACTCGATGTACCGCCCAAACTGATACAAGTAGGCCGCCTTGATCGGGTACTCGCGGTTCGCCAGCGGCGGCGGCTCCTCCTCCTGGGCCATGAGAGCAATGCTCGACGCGGCCAGCAGCACAGCGCCGGCCAGCAGGCCGACCAGCGTCCACCGCAGCCACAAACCGCGTTGTACGGATGTGGCCAACGATGTGTCGGGCATCGGAGGATGGGCCAAGGAGCGTTTCACGGTCGTTGATTCTTAGGCTCGTCCAAGTTGTCTCGGGGTTGCTTTCTCTCCCTCAAGCGGGTGCCGGGAGTCCCGGCAAACAGGCCAATTTCGAGTTGCCTCAATAGCGCCACGAGACCATCCCATACACACCCGGTTTGACCTCAGTGGCCTTCACGCCGAGTGCGTCGTAGAACTCGTAGTGACGGCCGTCGAACAGGTTCTGGCCGACCACCGACATCTCGAACCGGCGTGTCGGTCGCCACGCGACTCGGATGTCGCCCACGAAATACTTTTGCACTCCCATGGCAAGCGAATCGACGTAGCGAAACATCAGGTCAAAAGTGACGTCGTGGCCAAGATCCCAGCCAGATTGGAAATAAAACATGTTTCGTGGATTGGCTCCAGCGGGAAACTCGTACATGTAGGGCATGGGCACCGTCAGGCATTCGATGAAAAAGGAATATGAACCGGTGAGACGCCAGCCTGGAGCGACCTGATACGTCGTGTTGTACTCGAACCCGTAGGTGTCGGCGTCTCCGACGTTGGCATAGCCCTGGGCGGACATCGTCGCGGTGGCGATGAGGTTGTTGTAACGGTTGTAGAAGACGGCCAACTCCCAGAAGCACCGCTCGGTCGCTTGGCGGCGGTATCCAATTTCATAAGACAACAACGTTTCGGAGTCCAGGTCTTCGTGCGTATTGGCCCGTTCCTTGAGCGACGGCGTGCGAACCGCCCGGGTAATGGCACCCCACCACGAGGTTCGCTCGTCGGGCGTGTAGGCCAGCTTGGCCGACGGCTGGTACTCGAAGTTCGTAATGTTGTTGTGATCGAACTTCGAACCCGCCGTAAAGAACAGCCTGTCTTCGACGAGGGTGATCGTGTCCTGAAAGAAGTAACTTGGAATCTTTTCGGTGTCGAGATTGGTGATGCCTGGCGACGGCGGTTGCCAACCGCCGCTGGTCAAATTGAAAAGGAGTTCCTCGTTGTCGTTACGATACCCGCACCCCCAGACGATGTCGTGACGATTGCGTTTCGCGTGGTATTGGAAGTCCACGTCGAAATTCGTGTTGCATTCCCTGACCTGTTCGCTATCGCCATAGGGTTCGTAGTAGTACGCCTGGACGGCCCAATCGGTATCGGGGTCGGTCTGGTGCGCCCAACGGCTCATCAGGGTTCGTCGGGAGAAATCGCTCGGAGTGAATTGCTCCATCATGGCCGTGTAGCCCTGATATCCGGATCTTCCGTCGACGAAGTCTCCCTGACAGGTGATCGTGTCTTCGCGTGTTGGCGTCCAATCGGCGCGGAAACCGCCCTGAGCATAGCGATAGGAGTCCACCGCGCGGTCGCCCGGGTTAGGCACATAGCCGCAGTTATCATCCGCATTGCTGCCCCACACTCGGTAGGCAACATCGCCCGACTGACCCCCGACCCGGAGATTGGAGAACTGGCGATGTTCGGTGCCGCCGCCAACGTCGGCGTAGACGCCCTTAGTGTCTTTCGAGGACTTCGTAATGATGTTGATGACGCCGTTGACGGCGTTATTGCCCCACAACGAGCCACCGGGACCGCGAATGACTTCGATCCGCTCGACGTCTTCGAGCATCACCGGATCGCGTTCCCAGAAGACTCCTGAGTGCAGCGGGGAGTAGATGGCCACGCCATCGATTTGCACGAGCAGTTTGTTGGCGAACCGGCCATTGAAGCCGCGGATCGAAATGGCCCAGGTGCTTGCATTGATTTGGGCCACGTCAACGCCAGGCACCGTGCGCAGCACTTCGGGCACGTTCCGAGCGCCGCAACGGCGGATCATCTCGTTGGTCACCACGTAGACGGCCGCGGGCGTCCGGGCAATTGGTTCGGCCGTTCGCGACACGGAAGTCACTTCGGCTGCCATCGAGGTGCCGGCCGGGACCGTGACCGGCGTGTTGGCGAGCTGTTCGAGGTCAAGGTTCAGGATGTCTTTGGCGTCGGTCGGCTTGTCGACCTGCGGCGGTGATGCCGTCTGGTCTGCCGACGTCTGCTGCCCCACGGAGACGTGGGCCGCCAAGCTGATTAAGATCGCGCCGATCAGAGCCGCTGCCATTCGCGACCCGTCGCCCGCCCACCGATCGCCCATCATCTGCCTCCCTGCGAACGTCGGGCAACCCGCCCGCTTCGTCGCCGGCAAGCAGCCCCCCCGACGGAGCAGCGACCGTTTGGCGTCGAAACGCTGCCCCGCTATTTCGGTTCGTCGGCTGCGCGCCGCGCGGCATTTTCGGCTAAGTCAAACGGCGGCGACTTTTTCGCATTGCCGCCACCTCAGCGGTGGTCGGCGGGCAACCCGGCCGGCTTGGTTCGGATCGCAATCGAGGCGGCATCGCGACGAACCAGGGCGACGAGGCTAGCACCGGAGCGGTAGCTCCGTCTGTGGCCACGTTGCGAGGACCGCAAGAGCTACCTTCCGAGGCAGCGGCCGATTTGTCGTACGGCCTGACGTAGCCGGTTTTCGTTCTCGACGAGCGCCAGGCGGAGGAAGCCCTCGCCGGCCGGGCCGAAACCAGCGCCCGGACTGACGGCCACATCGCCTTCCTGGAGCATCTTCATCGCGAAGTCGATGGAATTAAGCTCGGAAGCCCAGGGTTCGGGGATCTTCGCCCAGACGAACATGGTGGCCTTCGGGCGTTCGACGGGCCAGCCGATCCGTTCGAGGCCCTCGCAAAGGACATCGCGGCGGCGCTGGTAGACGGCCGCCTGGGCTTCGACGGCGGCGTCCGTGTGACGCAGGGCCATGATGGCGGCGATCTGAATGGGCCGGAACATGCCATAGTCGTAGTAGCTCTTGATCGTCGAAAGGGCCCGCAGCATCTCGGCGTTGCCGGCCGCGAAGCCGACGCGCCAGCCGGCCATGTTGTAGCCCTTGCTCATCGTCGTGAATTCGACACCCACGTCGATGGCGCCGGGCGCGGCCAAAAAACTGGGCGTTTGGTAGCCGTCGAACGTCACGTCGGCATAGGCCAAGTCGCTGATGACCATGAAGCCGTACTTCTTGGCCAGCTTCACGACCTCGACGTAGAACTCCGGATCGACGACCGCTGTGCTCGGGTTGTGCGGGTAGTTCATGATCAGCAGCTTGGGCCGAGGGACCAAGTGCCGGCACGTGTAGTCGATGTTGGCCAGCAGCTTCGCGCTGTCGGCCACTTCCAGCAGGATGGCGTTGGCGGCGGCCATCGCCACCGCATAGAGATGGGCCGGATAGCTGGGCGCGGGCACGATGGCCGTATCGCCGGGGCCGACCAGCGCCAGGCACATGTGGCTGAAGCCTTCCTTGGAACCGAGGCAGGCGATGACTTCCGACTGTGGATCGAGATGCACGCCGTAGTGCGTGAAATATTTCGCGGCGGCCTCGCGGCGAAGGCTGAGAATGCCCTGGGCAGGGCTGTAGCCGTGGTTCTTCAGGTCGCGGGCAGCCTCGACCAGCTTGTCGATCACCAGGTCCTGAGGCGGATCGCTCGGGTTGCCCATGCCCAGGTCGATCACGTCGCGGCCTGCCCTGCGCTGCTCGTACATCAGTCGATTGATGCGTGCGAACAGATAGGGCGGCAGCCGGCGGATGCGTTCGGCCACTTCGATGGTGAAGGGCCGGTTTTGGACAATCGGTTCGGCGTCTTGGTTGATTTCAGACATGGCCGCTCATTCTGGATGTTTCAACTCGGTGGTGAGCAACTCCCACAGGGCTTCGAGCGACTGGGGAATCGTGTGGACTCCGGCAATGGTGGGCATGAAATTCGTGTCGCCAACCCAGCGGGGCACGATGTGCCAATGCAGATGGCCCGGCACACCCGCGCCGGCTGGGCGGCCGAGGTTCAAGCCGACGTTGAACCCCTGCGGTTGCAGGACACGCTCTAGGACGCCAACCATCTGGGTGATTTTGCGAGACAGCTCGACCTCGACCTCGGGGCCCAGTTCGTCGAGCCGAGCGACGTGCCGCCGAGGCGCGACGAGCAGGTGCCCGTTGTTGTAGGGATACCGATTTAGGAGGGTCACCGTATGCGGCCCACGGTCGACGACCATTCGACGGCGTTGCTGGCCCTCATCGGCCGTCTGACACAAAAAGCAGAGCGGATCGGACCCAGGCAGCAGGTTTTCGGGCGAGGGCGCGTCATCGGCGTCCTGCTGACCAAGGATGTATTCCAAACGCCAAGGAGCCCAAAGTTGTTCGTTCGACAAAGATTGTGCCTCCCCCTCAATGGAAAGGAAATCATCGTTTTGCCAGTTTAGCCAAGCTGCCGCCGTCGGACAAGCGTCGTACCCGACGTGGCGACCTTCAAGTTGTATCGCCTTTGCAGTCGAAAAGCATGATAGCGGTCGGGGGGCCTTTGCCGCGTGTGCGCCCGCCATACGCTCCCGCCTAACGTTCCGCGTTGGCATACTAGGCAGCTTAAGTCGACATTTACGATGCGGCTGCCCGGCCGATTCACCAAGCCCGACCTGAACCGCAAACGCAAACCGAATGCCTGACTTTCGCGTTGACCTGAGCGTGTTTCGCGGTCCCTTGGACCTGTTGCTTTACTTGGTGCGAAAGCACGAAGTGGAGATCACGGATATTCCCGTTGCCACGATCACCGACCAGTACCTCGACTATCTGGCCGTGCTCGAACAGTTGGACGTCAACGCGGTCGGCGATTTCGTGGGCGTCGCCAGCCTGCTGATCGAAATCAAGTCGCAGCAGGTGCTGCCGCGCTGCGACGAAGTCGAGGGGGATGTCGAAGACCCGCGTCAGGAGCTGGTTCGCCGCCTGCTGGAATACAAGAAGTATCGTGACGCGGCCAGCATGTTGGAGGAACGGGGCCGCCAGTGGCAGCAGTGCTATGCGCGGCTCACCAGCGATGCCCCGCCGCGTGAACGACGCATCGACGATGAACCGATCCACGAGGTCGAGTTGTGGGACCTGGTCAGCGCGTTTGGCCGCATCATGCGCGAAACCGAAGCCGCACGGCCGTCGAACATCGTCTACGACGACACGCCGATCCACGTCTTCATGAGCCGAATCCACGGCCGGCTGCTGGAGAAGGGCGAACTGCGGTTCCGCGAGCTGTTTCAGCCGACGATGCACAAGTCGACGCTCATCGGAATTTTTTTGGCCATCCTCGAACTGGTCCGACATCATCATATCCGCGTGGACCAGAGCAATTTGTTCGGCGAGATCGTCATCCTGCCGATGAGCGAGGGGGCCTCGCTCGACTTGTCCGACGTCGATGAGTACGAACACGCCGCCTCGGCGGAATGACCGTCCGCTTTCAGCGATCCGTGGCCGCCTCGGGGCTTGAAAGGCGGACGCCGCGTGTTACGATTGCAGTGGCAGGAATCCGCTGGTCGCGAGGAATGCGATGCAGGCCATGATGCTTACGCGGATCGCGCCGGTCGAGTCCGCGCCGTTGCAGTGGATCGAAACGCCGACGCCCGAGCCAGGGCCGGGCGAAGCGCGAATTCGTGTCAGTTGCTGCGCCGTTTGTCGGACCGATCTGCACGTCATCGAAGGCGACCTGCCGCAACACAAATCGCCCGTGATCCCCGGGCATCAGATTGTCGGCGTGATCGACAAGCTGGGGCCATCGTTGGCCGGTGCGACGTGCGAACTGCAACTGGGCCAGCGCGTGGGCGTCGCCTGGTTGCGGCACACTTGCGGACGATGTCGCTTCTGCGAGCACGGGCAGGAAAACCTTTGCGAGTCGGCCCTGTTCACCGGCTACGACGCCGACGGCGGTTACGCCCAATACACGGTAGCCCCAACCGATTTCGTCTACGCACTGCCCGAGCGGTCCGCCGGCTTCAGCAACATCGAGGCCGCGCCGCTATTGTGTTCGGGCATCATTGGTTACCGCGCCTTGCGACGCTGCAACGCGCGACCGGGCTGCCGGCTGGCCCTATACGGCTTCGGTTCTTCGGCCCACGTTGTGATTCAGATCGCGCTGCATCGCGGCTGCGAGGTCTATGTCGTGACGCGCGGCGAAAACCACCGGCAGTTGGCCTTGCGCATGGGGGCCATCTGGGCCGGCGAGTGTGCGGCCGACCTGCCGGTCAAGGTGGACAGCGCGATCCTGTTCGCACCAGCCGGCGAATTGGTGCCGGCCGCGCTCGAAAAGCTCGACCAGGGCGGCGCGCTCTCGCTGGCCGGAATCTACATGACGCCCATTCCCGAAATGGACTACATGCGTTATCTGTTTCACGAGCGCGACATCCATTCCGTCACCTGCAACACGCGGCAGGACGGTCGCGAGCTGCTGGCCGAGGCCGCCGCCATTCCCATTCGGCCACGGACGACCGTCTACGCGCTGGCCGACGCCAATCGGGCCCTGCTGGACCTGAAGCAGGACCGAATCAGCGGGACGGGCGTTCTGGTTGTCGACTAGCGTGTGGGCCGTGGATCTTGCAGACCAACGGGTCCTGATTCGCTCGCGCGTTGCTGGCAAGAGCCTGAGCAGGACGAAGTGTCCCGGGGACGCAACTTCCGGCCGGCCCACATGTTCTGGCCGCCGACGAGACGCTTCTGTAGAATGCGTGCACAGCAGCCCGCAGGACGGGGAACCGATGGCTCGGCGGCAACATGGCGACGGGTCTGAAGTGTTCCTTCTGGGGCTTCACCAACACACCGGAGGTGTCATCATGTTTGGCGTCGCAACGGCCGAAGAGTTGAAAATTGGCGACCTAGCGCCCGACTTCACGCTGCAGGGCAGCGACGGCGTAACGTATCGCCTGTCCGCCTACCGCGACAAGCAAGCGGTGGTGCTCGCTTGGTTTCCGAAGGCGTTCACGCCGGGCTGCACGACGGAGTGCACGGCGATGGCCGCACACGGCTCGAAGCTTAAGAAGTTCGACGTGGCCTATTTCACCGCGAGCGTGGACACGCCGGCGAAAAACAAGGAATTTGCGGCGGCGGTCGGCGCCGACTATCCGATTCTCGGCGACCCCGACGGGCGTGTCGCCCGCGAGTACGGCGTCACCGGGGCCATTCAGAAGTGGGCCAGCCGCTGGACGTTCTTCATCGGCCGCGACGGTCGAATCCTGTACATCGACAAGGACGTGCATCCGGCGACCCACGCCGACGACATTGCAGAGAAACTTGCCGAGTTGGGCATACCGCTTCGGTCCTAGGAATTCGACCTTCCCGAGCCCGAGCGAGCCGGCGCGGCGCGAGCGTCACCGCGAGTCAGGCCGTCGGCGCGCGGCGTCTCGATGACGACGTGGCCGTCGCGATAGGTTCGAGCCGTGATTCGCGTCCCGCGAGCGTCGCGTTCATCCGTGAAGTCGATCACCGGCCCATGACGCGGATCGGCCGCGAGATAGTTGGCCGGCAACCCCTTCGGCACGGTCGTTGGCACGTAGTTGCCGCGATTGGCGGCCCGGGCAATCCCTGGGCCGCCGGCGGCTTGCGGAGCAGCGGTCGAAAACATCATCGGACGACCGCAGCAGAACCACACACCGGTCACCTCGGAGGGCCGCAGGGGCGGTCCCTGGGTGATCTGCGAAAGTGTGCGTTTGGCATCTTGCGTCCCCCCGGCCTCCGCCTGGCTGACGGCGATCCGATATAGGCCCCAGGTCTGGACGGCATCGCGGAACGTACCGGCCGACTGCTGGGCGCGGATGGAGCCGGACAGGTTCATTCCAAGGCTCGGCCCTGGCCTGTCCGTGGCAATATACTCCTGGGCCGGCGCGCTCGTGGCCCACGCAGTCGCGAGCGCGGCGGCCAGTGTGATAAGCTGCAAGCGGGAATGTCCCCAGGTCATACGACGGCAATTGGACGACACACGCATTGCGTCGCTCGCTGACGAGAAAAGTCCGTTCGATGAGTCTAACGCTATGCTAGTCACGCACGCCTACGATGTCAAATCGTGGGCGCCGAACTGGATTGTCGCGAGCGCCCCGCTTGTATTCAGCAAGTCACAAGTGCATCATGGTGGAACGTCGCAGCACCGATCCCACCGCAACTGGCACTCTGCGCCCTGCCGCCTTTTTTGGAGCAACCTCATGCAACGTTTCTGTGCGTTCCGATTGGTTTGCCTGGTCACGATCCTCGGTCAAGCGGCCGGCGCGGCCGAATGTCCCACGGGCTTCGCGGCCATGCGGCGGCTCGACCTGCTGCCCGTGTTTCAGCCCAACGGCACACAGACCAAGCAGTTCATCACCTACGACCCGGCGGGCGAAAATGCGTCCGGCCTGTTCAAGCGGTACGAGGAGAATGGCGAGTACGTGTTTTTCGATGAGATCGGTCCCGGCTATCTCTGCCGGCAGCAGATGAACGTCTTCTCGGGGATGACAAAGTTTCCAGCCGACCAGGTTCGCATCCGTTACTACTTCGATAACGAGCCGAAACCGCGGATCGACATGACGTTCGCCGAGTTTTTTGGCAAAGGCGGCAACTATACGGCGCCTTTCTCACCGCCGCTGGCCTATTTCGACACGCTCGGCTTGCAGTGGGACCGCGGTCCTGGCACGTTCGCCATCATGTACTATCCGCTGACCTTCAAGACACGCTTGAAGATCGCGGCCTATCATCCGGCCGGCATGAAACATTTTGAATCCACGTGGTTTCAGTACACCTATCTGAAATATCCGGCCGGCACGCCCGTCGAGACCTGGAAGGGTCGGGACGTCGATTCGTCGATCGTTCGGCGGCAGTTCGAGCGTGTCGGCGAGGATCCGAAGCGGCTTTCCAAGGATGGCTCTTTACGGCCGCTTGCGGGAGAGGGCCAGCGGGCGAAGGCGGCCGGAGCAGACGAGCGTCGATCTCGGGCAGACGTCCCAGCCACGACACACAAGAAGTCGCTCGCCTTGGCCCCCAAGGAGACGAAGACCGGGCTCGACCTGTCGGGCCAAGGAGCGATCACGTCCCTGCGGCTAAGCATGGCACCGTGGTCGGCCGACACGTTCTTTCACACCCGAATCCGCATCACGTGGGACGATCAACCTGGGGCAGCCGTTGACATTCCGGTCGCCGCGTTCTTCGGCGGCGGTGGCGAAACGATTGGCGTCGAGGATGTCTCCGGCAAGACGCTTTCGACGCTGATGTTCGGCTTCGACGCAAAAAGCCACCGGTGCTACGCGTACTGGCCGATGCCCTACTGGTCGCGCGCCCACATCGAGTTTGTCAACGACAGCCGGACGCCCGTTTCGTTGGATCTCGAAGCCGTGTCGGCGTCGGCGGAATCGCTTTGTTACCGGGCTGGCGAATGCGGCTACTTCCACGTCCAACGCACGGTGGATGTCTCGCCGGACGGCGAGCTCTACTCGCGGGCGTTTGAAGCGACTGGCCGCGGCAAAGTGGTTGGGCTGATGATGTACAGCAACGGCTACAACATGGACGGCGACGAGTACACGTTCATCGATGGATCGCGCACCCCGCAGATTCACGGCGACGGCACCGAGGACGATCACAACCAAGGCTGGGGCGGCTATGCGATCCAAAAGCCCTATTGGGGCGGACTGGTCAACGGCTTCCAGGGCGGGTATCGACTCTACCTGAACGAGCCATACATCTTCGATGCGTCCATCAAGATGTGCTACGAGCACAGCAAGTGCGGCAACTCGCCCAACCGGGGTCAGAAGACGGACTTCATCATTTGGAGCTACCGCGACAAGCCGGGCGTTCGCAATTTGACGCTCACCGATGAGTTCGACGTTGGCAACGCCGGAAGCGAGCAGTCGCACGGCTACCGCGTCGCCGGCCAAGTCTGGGCGGGCGTGACGTCAAGCTCCTACGACCGCATGGAACACCAGCCTCGTACGCCCACGACGACCGACGACGGCCGAGCGTTCACCGGCGACTGTGAGTTCACGGTGACAATCGATCCGGCCAACGAGGGCGTCAAGCTGCGACGTCGCACGAACCGCAATCGCAGCAATGTGCAGCGGACGGACGTTTTCGTCGACGGCGAGCTGATTCCCGACGCTCCGTGGTATGTCTGCGAGTTGGCCGCCACGCCCGACACGGCCTTCCGCGATACGGACTATGACATTCCGGTCAAGTACACCCAAGGAAAGCATCAGCTCACGATTAGGCTTCGGCACGTCGCCAGCCAGCCGGACAATAGCACCAACGAATATCATTACTGGGCTTACTCCTACGGGCGCACGGACCAACCGGCTAAACGGGTGCAATGAGGACGGCCGTGTGGCCTCTTGTAGGTCTCGCCGGTTGCCGTCGCTTGACTACCGACCGGCGACGTGCATATCTTGAATAGCGGGCGTGCCGAGTTCACGATCCGCGCCCGATGTTCACGCACAAGGTCCGGCCATGGCAACGGAAGGGCGGACGGCCGCCTTCGCTCAGGCAGTCCACGAGTTCAACACCCGCACTCGACGCAGCGACGGCGAGGCGGTGGCCACGTCGCTGAAGGACGGTCTCGTCCTGCTGCAAGAGCTGCTCTACAGCCGCTTGCACGGCGATGTCCAACGCAACGTCGGCAAGGACTCGATGCTGGTGCCCATCTCGGAGCTGAAGACCCAGCTCCAGGTGCGAACGGAAACGGCGTTGTTTGAGATCGTCGAGTCGCGCGCCGCGGCCGCGGCGATGAACGCCATCGGGCCGGCGGACGATTGGTATTTGCAGTGGCTCGGCCATTTGCTGCTCGGCGAGGCGTTGCTCGACGCGAACGCGCTCGAACGGCTGGTCGAATACGGACCGAAGTCGCCGCAGCGACGGCTCTTGACTTTCACCGACGTGCTGGCCCACGTGCTGCCTGAATCGCGTCAAGCGCCGCTGATTCTGTTCACGCTCTTCCCTTTGTCCGTGCAGATCGCCACGGTTGCGGCGTTTGGCGACGTGGCGCGCGCCGGTCAATTGCGCCATCAGCAACTCGAACAACAACCGGCGATCGAGGATTGCAGCGTCTGCAAGGGTCGGCCGCTGAAGGTCGGCAAGCAGTGTCCCAAGTGCGGCAATCCGCTTTGGAAGCACGAGTGGCTCGTGGTCATTTAGGGCGTTTCACGGCTACGCGCCGGGGCCTCATTGCCGCGCGGTCCTAGGACGCTGCGACAACGCTTGGTTTCGCGGTCGCAAAGCGATCCTGAACGGCCTGGACAACCATCTCCTGCTGTCGCAGGGCTTCCATGGCGCCGAGCGCGGCGAGGCCGCCGTCGAGGGTCGTGATGCAGGGAATCCCGCGTGCCACGGCAGCCGCGCGGATGCGGCCCTCGTCCGTTCGGGCACCTTTGCCGCTCGGTGTGTTGATGATCAGATGCAGATTGCGATTGATCATGTAGTCGAGGACGTTGGGATGCCCTTGGCGCAGCTTCATGACGGTCTGCACGTCGATGCGGGCCGCCTGAAGTCGTGCGGCCGTGCCGCGCGTGGCCAGCAGCTCGAAGCCCATGCGCGTGAGCCGCCGCCCCAGCTCGACGACATGTTCCTTGGCTCGTTCGGCCACGCTGATGAACACGGTGCCCCGCTCGGGCAGCACGGTGCCGGCGGCCAGTTGGCTCTTGGCGAAGGCGATCGGGAAGCTTTCACCAACGCCCATCACCTCGCCGGTGGATCTCATTTCGGGGCCCAAGACAACATCAATGCCGGCGAACTTGGCGAACGGGAAGACGGCCTCCTTCACGGAGAACTGTCGCGGCGTTGGCTCCTCGAAATAACCCTGCTCGGCCAGGCTGACGCCGGCCATGACTTTGGCCGCCACCTTGGCCAACGGCATGCCCGTGGCCTTCGAGACGAACGGCACCGTGCGGCTGGCCCGGGGATTCACTTCGAGGACGTAGACGTTCCGGCGGCCGACCTCGCGTTTGACCGCGTACTGGATGTTCATCAGCCCGCGAACTTGCAGCCGTTGTGCAAGCGCTTCGGTGGCCTGGCGGATTTCGTTGCAGACAGTCTCGGGCAGACTGTACGGCGGGATGGCACAGGCCGAGTCGCCGGAATGGACGCCGGCCTCCTCGATGTGCTCCATGATGCCTGCGACGATCACCCGCTCGCCGTCGGCAATGGCGTCCACGTCCACCTCGATGGCATCTTCCAGGAAGCGGTCGATCAGCACGGGCTGGCCTTGCGAGACGACGAACGCCTCGGCGACGAATCGCTCGAACTGGGCCACGTCGTAGCAGATTTCCATCGCGCGGCCGCCGAGCACAAAGCTGGGCCGCACCAGAGCCGGATAGCCGATTTCGGCAACGACCGACCGGGCTTGGGACATGGTCCGGGCGATGCCGCTGGCCGGCTGCTTCAGCCCCAAGCGATTCAGCACGTTTTTGAACTTCTCGCGGTCCTCGGCATCCTCGATCGTATCGACGCTCGTGCCGATGATGGGCACGCCCGCATTGCTGAGCGCCCGAGCCAGATTCAACGGGGTTTGGCCGCCAAACTGGACGATGACGCCGTCGGGCTGCACGCGGTCGCAGATATTGAGCACGTCCTCGGTCGTCAGGGGCTCGAAGAAGAGCAGGTCGGACGTGTCGTAATCGGTCGAGACGGTCTCGGGGTTGCTGTTGACCATGATCGACTCGATGCCCAGCTCGCGCAGGGCGAAGCTGGCGTGGCAACAGCAATAGTCGAACTCGATTCCTTGGCCGATGCGGTTGGGACCGCCGCCCAGGATCATGATCCGCTTACCGCCTGGCTTCTTGGCCGGCGTCTCGTCTTCATCCTCGTAGGTCGAGTAGTAGTAAGGCGTGTAGGCCTCGAACTCAGCGGCGCAGGTATCGACCGACTTGAACGTCGCGACGACGCCCCGGCGTTTTCGCTCTTGGCGCACGTCCATCTCGGTCGTCTTCCAGAGGATGGCCAACTGACGATCCGAGAAGCCGAACTGTTTGGCGCGGCGCAATGTCGGCGTGTCGCATGGACCGATGCCGCCCAGCTCGCGCAGGTGCTCCTCCAACTCAACGATTTCCTTCAGGTTTTCGAGAAACCAGGGGTCGATGCCGCTCAGCTCGTAGATTTCCTCGACCGACATGCCGTACTTGAAGGCATAGCGGAGATGCCACACGCGCTGCTCGTTGGGGCGAATCAGACTGGAGCGAACCTCGTCGAGCGCCGGCTGCTCGGGCGTGCCCCAAAGGTCCTTGCCATCGCAGCCGAAGCCGAAGCTGCCGACCTCCAGCCCTCGAAGCGCCTTCTGGAACGACTCCTTGAAGGTTCGCCCAATGGCCATCGTCTCGCCCACGCTTTTCATCTGCGTGGTCAACGTCGGATTGGCCTCGGGGAACTTCTCGAAGGCGAAACGCGGGGCCTTGGTGACGACGTAGTCAATCGTCGGCTCGAAGCAGGCCTTGGTTTCGCGGGTAATGTCGTTGGGCAGTTCGTGGAGCCGATAGCCAATGGCCAGCTTGGCCGCGATCTTGGCGATTGGGAAGCCTGTGGCCTTCGAGGCCAAGGCGCTCGAGCGGCTCACGCGGGGATTCATCTCGATGACCACCATCCGGTCGTTTTTCGGATTGATGGCGAACTGGATGTTGGAACCGCCCGTTTCGACGCCGATCTCGCGCATCACGGCGATCGAGGCGTCGCGCATCCGTTGGTATTCCTTGTCGGTCAGCGTTTGGGCGGGCGCGACGGTGATCGAGTCGCCCGTGTGGACGCCCATCGGATCGAAGTTTTCGATCGAGCAGATGATAACGCAGTTGTCGTCCTTGTCGCGCATCACCTCCATCTCGAACTCTTTCCAGCCGAGCACCGACTCTTCCAACAGGACCTGATGGATGGGCGAGAGGTCGAGCCCGCGTTGGACGAGTCCGTCGAACTCGTCGCGGTTGTAGGCGACACTGGAGCCGGTGCCGCCCAGGGTGAAGCTGGGCCGGACGACGCATGGCAATCCGATTTCGGCCACCACTTGCCGAGCCTCGTCGAGGCTGTTGATCGTGCGACCGCGCGGCACTTCGAGGTGAATCCGCTCCATCGCGGCCTTGAACTGATCACGCGACTCGGCCTTGTCGATCACGGCCGCGTTGGCCCCGATCATCTCGACGCCGTACTTTTCGAGTACGCCGTGCTTGTGCAGATCCATGGCCAGGTTCAGGCCGGTCTGGCCTCCCAAGGTCGGCAACAAGGCGTCCGGCCGTTCGGCGGCGATCACCTTTTCGACCATTTGCCAGGTCAAAGGCTCGATGTACGTGCGGTCGGCCATTTCCGGGTCGGTCATGATCGTGGCCGGGTTGGAGTTGACCAACACGACCTCGTAACCTTCCTCGCGGAGGGCCTTGCAGGCCTGCGTGCCGGAATAGTCAAATTCGCACGCTTGCCCAATGATAATGGGACCGGAACCGATCAGCAGGATCTTATGAATGTCGTTGCGACGCGGCACAGCAAGAGCCTTCCTTGACGCAGCTAATGGCACGAGACCGACCGAACCCACCCATTCGGGCTAGGCCCTGTCTAAAACCCCTTGATGATAACACACGCGAACAGGGCGATTCAAGGGGCCGACCGTTCGCGGCAGTGGTGTTGTTTTCGCGATTGCGACGCGCAGAAAAGCGATGTCGGGCAAATGACGCAAAGCTTTCCGACGTCTCGGCGACACCGTCGGGCCTTGCAGGGGCGGCGACGTGCCGTATCGCCATAACCCGATAATTCGCATTGAGTTACCCATCACGCAGCGCAATCGCAGTCCGCGGGCCCCTGAATGCTGGGACCATTGACGACCGAACCGCCGCGTATTATCTTGGCGTGTTTACGTTCGGCGTCCCGCTCGGCCGTTTTTGGAAAACGCCAACCGCTGGAGCGGCGGAAAACAATCGCTTATCAACCGCCGTTCAGATGCCCTTGCCCCGAAGCAGGCGAGGGAGATTTTTAGCGCCCGCCGGCTCGAATTGCTCCTAGGGATTGTATGGCCGATCAGTCCGATCCGTCTAAAGCCACGCCAGGATTTGGCGATCGCGTGCGGCGACCGATCCAGGTAATCGTCGTCAGCAGCGTGATGTTCACGTTCATTTCCTACTGGCGGACAGCCGCGGTCGTCTTGGCCGACTTGGCCAGCACGGCCTACTACATTGGTGGAATCGTCGAGAGCGCGATTGGCCCGGCGGCCCCGTGGTTCATCCTGGCCGTGATGTTGTTTAGCTACGCGGTCCGCTCGGTGTACATCGAGAGCTGCTCGCTGTTCGTGCGCGGCGGCGTCTATCGCGTGGTGAAGGAGGCGATGGGCGGATTCCTGGCCAAGCTGTCCGTCTCGGCCCTGATGTTCGATTACGCGCTGACCGGTCCCATCAGCGCCGCTTCGGCCGGACAATACATCATGGGCTTGGCGCTCGAGGCGATCGCCTTGGTCAATCCCGCGTTGCGCGTCGATGCGACCACGGCCGACTATATCCGCCGCTGGGGCTCTGTGGTCATCGCCTGCGCCATCACCATCTACTTTTTCCGGCAAAATCTGCGTGGCATCCACGAGTCGAGCGGTAAAGCCTTGAAGATCGTGGGCATCACGACGGTTGTTGCCGCCGTGTTGCTCGTCTGGTGCTTTGTCACTTTGGCGGTGCAGGGGCCGGCCAACCGAGTGCCGTGGCAGCCCGACTTGGCCCCGAAGGTCGAGCACGAGACGGTGCTGAAGAAGCTCGACACGGGCCTGACCGAGGAAGTTTGGAAGCTCGGCGCAGACGGCCAGCCCTTGGTCAAGATGGAAGCCGACGAGCACGGCCACCTCAAGCCCGTACCGAAGGTCAACGAGACGACCGGCCGGCAAGAGGACCCGCAGGGGTTCATCCGCGATTTGTGGCCCGGCCTGTGGCGGCAACTCCATGCGCCCGACAGTTGGTTGAGCATCGTCGGCCTGATAGGCCTTTTGATTGCATTTTCCCATTCGATCCTCGGCATGAGCGGTTTGGAGACACTCGCTCAGGTTTATCGCGAGGTGGAATCACCCAAACTGCCAAACTTCAAGCGGGCCGCGCTCATCGTTTTCCTCTACAGCGTGGCCCTGACCGGAACCGTGTCGTTCTTGGCCGTTCTGTTGATTCCGAACGACGTTCGCATGAAGCTCTACTCGGACAACCTCATTGGCGGGTTGGCGATGAGCGTCATTGGGCCGCCGGTGGCCCGGCTGTTGTTGAACGCGGCGGTGGTCGTCGCTGGCTTCCTGATCCTCTCAGGCGCAGTGAACACGGCCATCATCGGATCCAACGGGGTGTTAAATCGGGTGGCCGAGGACGGCGTCATGCCGGACTGGTTTCTGAAGCCACACCGTCGTTTCGGCACGACCTACCGCGTGCTTTATTTGATCGTTGCATTGCAGCTTTCCGTGATTCTTCTGAGCCGCGGCAACATGTATGTGCTGGGCGAGGCCTACGCTTTTGGCATTGTCTGGAGTTTTTGTTTCAAGACGATGGCGATGGTGGTGCTCCGCTTCAAGGACCGCAGCCCGCGAGAGTACAAGGTGCCGTTGAACCTCCATATCCGCGGCGTGGAACTGCCGATCGGTCTGTTATTGATCCTCCTCATTCTGCTTACCGCGGCCGTGCTGAACACGCTCACGAAGGAAGTGGCCACGATCGGCGGCTCGATTTTCACCGTCATTTTTCTGATTACGTTCATCGCCTCCGAGCGATTGCACGAGCGGCGGCGCGGCGCGGCAGCGCACAAACACATCGAGCAGTTCAACCAGCGGAGCATCGATCAGGTCACGCCCCAGTTGCTGAGTTTGACGAAGCCCTACCGCAAGCTGGTAGCCATCCGCTCGACGCAGAATCTTTTCATGCTCGAGCGTGCGTTGGCCGAGACGGACCCGGAGACGACCGATATGGCCGTAATGACGGCCCAAGTCGCGGCACGCGGCGACGCCTCCCAGAGCGGGCCGGACCTCGACGAGTACAACCGCCGGCTAATGACGGCCGTTGTCGAGCGGGCGGAAAAGGCCGGAAAGCACGTGCTGCCGCTGATCCTTCGGACCAACAGCCCGCTGTTTGCCATTGTCCAAACGGCCCGCGAGCTTCAGGTGCAAGAGCTGGTTCTTGGAGCGTCGAACATCCACACGGCCGACGCCCAAATGGAGCAAATTGCGTTCTATTGGATCGACATCCACGGCGGCGATCCGACACCGCTGACGGTCCGAATTTTGAGCCGAAGTCGCGACCTCTATTTCGACATCGCGGGCGGCAACCGCATTCCCAAGATCGGCGAGCGTCAGGCTCGCTCGGTCGCCGAGCTGCGTTCGGCCGGCGTCGGCGCCAGTCACGTCCTGCTGGTGCATAATGGCACGTTGGCCGACAGCGATCTGTTTGCCGTCGCGCTGACGACAATCGACCCGGACGTGGCTCTGACGCTGGTCCAAGTCCCTTCGCCCGACGGCACGCCTGAACGTCTGCAACAAGACCTTCAGCGCGCCGAGCAACTGCACCGTGAAGTCGAAGTCTGCCAGCTTCCGACGGGCGACCCGACGGATCAGCTTGCATTGCTCTGCCGAGAGCTGAGTTGCGGGCTACTGATCCTCCGTCGCCACAACGGCACGGGCGAGGCACCCTCGTCGCCGATTGATTTCCAGGGCATCGTGCGGAAGTCGCCGTGCCCGGTGTGCTTTGTCGAAGCCCCGATCATCCCGGACGAGGTCGATCGCTGACATCTCGCCGCCCCATCAAGGCAGCACGGTTCGCAGAAACTGGCCCGTGTGATTTTCCGCAATCGCGGCGATTTCCTCGGGCGTGCCGACGGCCACGATCTGGCCTCCGGCCTGACCGCCATCGGGGCCGAGGTCGATGATCCAATCGGCCGTTTTCATCACATCAAGATTGTGCTCGATGACGAGGACCGTGTTGCCGAGATCGACAAGGCGTCCGAGCACGGCAAGCAACTTGCGTACGTCATCGAAGTGCAGGCCCGTGGTGGGTTCATCGAGGATGTAAAGCGTCTTGCCGGTCTGCACGCGGCTCAACTCCGTGGCGAGCCGAACGCGTTGCGATTCGCCGCCGGAGAGCGTGGTGGACGACTGGCCGAGTGTGATGTAGCCGAGGCCAACCTCCGCGAGGCCGCCGATCAGACGAGCGATGGCCGGAAAGTTTTTGAAGAACTCGGCCGCCTCCTCGACACGCATGTCGAGCACATCGGCAATCGAGCGATCGCGGTAATGGATTTCGAGCGTCTGCCGGTTGAATCGCTTGCCCTCGCACACGGGACAATTGACGTACAGGTCGGGCAGAAAGTTCATTTCGATGCGGCGTTGCCCCTGGCCCTGGCAGGCCTCGCATCGGCCGCCCTTGAGGTTGAAGCTGAAGCGGCCCGGCTTGTAGCCGCGCTGGCGTGCGTCGCGTGTATTGGCAAACACCTTGCGGATTTCGTCGAACACGCCAATATAGGTCGCCGGGTTGCTGCGCGGCGTCCGACCGATTGGCGACTGGTCAATCTGGATCACCTTGTCAATTTGGCTGACGCCGCGAAGACCGCGGTGCGGTCCCGGCTTTGGCGTGACGCCTCCCAATCGGCGCACGAGCGCCCGGGCGAGCGTCTCGTCAACCAGCGAACTCTTGCCCGAACCGCTGACGCCCGTCACGCAGATGAACGTGCCAAGCGGAAACCAAGCCGTCACGTCCTTGAGATTATTGGTCCCCGCCCCATCGACCGTGATCGAGCGGGCTTTGGCCGCACGGCGACGACGATCGGGCACGGCAATCCGCTCGACACGGGCCAGATAACGGCCGGTAAGCGACTGCGGGTCGGCGGCCACCTGGTCGAGCGGCCCTTGCGCGACGACGCGACCGCCATGTCGGCCGGCGCCTGGCCCAAGATCGACAAGCCAGTCGGCGTGCCGCATGATGGCCTCGTCGTGCTCGACCACCAAGACCGTATTGCCTCGCGACTGCAACTGGCGCAGCACCTCGATGAGCCGTCCGTTGTCGCGCGGATGAAGGCCAATCGACGGCTCGTCGAGCACATAGCAAACACCAACCAGCCCCGAGCCGAGTCCGGACGCCAACCGCACGCGTTGCAACTCGCCGCCGCTCAGCGTGCCGGCGGGGCGATCGAGCGTGAGATAACCGAGGCCGACACGTTCTAGAAAATCGAGCCGAGCGACGATTTCCGTCAGGATCGGCTCGGCGATGGGAAGCTGGGCCTCGGCAAAAACGATGGTATCGAGCATCTGCTCCGTCGACGAGCCATTGGCGAAGAAGGCCCTGGCCGACGCGATGGGCATCGCGGTCACTTCGTGGATCGCTCGGCCGCCGATGAACACGGAGCGAGCCTCGGGACGCAACCGAGCGCCGCCGCAGTCGGGACACACCGTCTCGGCGCGAAACGCTTCGAGCCGCTGCCGTTTGGTTTCGTTGCTCGTCGTGGCATACTCTTTTTCCAGCATTTCGAGCACGCCCGGAAACCGCTTACCAGCGCCGTTGAGCAACTCTTCCCGGCGGTTGGCCGACAATGCTACGAGCGGTGTTTCCCAACTGACGCCGACCTTGCCCAGGAACGGCTCAAGATACTGCTGCCTTTTCCGAGACGCGCTGGGCGAATCGGCTCGCCACGGCGCAATGGCTCCGTCGGCCAATGAAAGGCTTGCATCCGGCAGGACGAGCTCTGGGTCAAAGCCAATGCGAGAGCCAAGCCCCTCGCAGCCAGGGCATGCGCCATAGGGGCTGTTGAAGCTGAAAGCACGCGGCTCGAGTTCCTCGTAGCTCGTCTTGCAATTGGGGCAGGCGTACAGTGTGCTGAAAAGGCGGTCTCGCCAGACGGAGCCCTGGGGCGTCTTCTCTTCACTGGCGGCGATCACCAGCCCATCGCCGTGCTGGATTGCCAATCGCAGGGACTCGGCGATGCGTGTTCGGACGCCCTCGCGGACGACGACCCGGTCGACGACCGCCTCGATGTGATGCAATTTTTGGAGAGCCAACGACGGCGGGTCTCCGACATCGACAATCTCGCCATCGACGCGTGCACGCAAGAGTCCCGCCTTGCGGATCGCCTCGAACACTTCCTTGTGCGTTCCCTTGCGACCGCGAACCATCGGCGCGAGGATCATGACGCGTGTGCCCTGGCTCAGTTCCATCAGGGCGTCGAGGATTTGCTCGGGCGTCTGCTGGCGAATCGCCTCGCCGCAGCCAGGGCATCGGGGCTCGCCGAGCCGGGCATAGAGCAGCCGCAGATAGTCGTAAATCTCGGTAACCGTGGCCACCGTGCTGCGTGGATTGCTGCCGCCGGCCCGCTGATCGATCGAGATGGTTGGCTGAAGTCCCTCGATCAGATCAACATCCGGACGTTCCAATTGGTGCAGGAACTGTCTGGCGTAGGTCGAAAGGCTCTCGATGTACTGCCGCTGGCCCTCGGCATAAAGCGTGTCGAAGGCCAACGAGCTCTTGCCTGAGCCGCTGGGTCCCGTAACGACCACAAACCGGTCACGGGGCAAATCGAGATCGACATTTTGTAGATTGTGCGTCCGCGCCCCACGGATACGGATGCAGTCGGCGTCGGTCTGGAATTCCAATACCATCCGGTTGACGTGCGATAGGGCAAGGCACTATGGGGCACGATAGAACAATCTACTTTATCATCGCGGAGTTCCGGTGTAAAGAAAAGCGAGAGCCCTTCCTAAGATTGCCCGACACGACGAATTCCGAACGCCATGACGTTTCCTCGCAAAGGGGGCCCCCCGTTTCTCGCGGCCGACCGCGGACGTACAATGCCATCGATGTACGAGATTTTCGAGCATACGGCCGATGTGGGCATTCGTATCCGCGCCGCGAGCCTGGACGGTCTATTCGCGGATGCGGCCCGGGGGCTACTGGCAATCATGCTGGAGACGCCCGAGGCCGTCGAGCCGCGTCAAACGGTGCCGATCCGCCTTCAGGCCGATGATCTTGAAGAGCTGCTTCACGATTGGTTGGCCGAAGTGCTTTACACGTTTCACGCGGAGCGGATCGCACTCTCGGCGTTTCGCGTGACGATCACCAGGGAAGACGGCCGCCCGGCGCAACTCGAGGCGACCGCCCGAGGTGAGACGCTCGACCTCGCGCGACATCAGGTTGACGTCGAGGTCAAGGCCATTACGTGGCACGGCTTGACGCTTCACCCTGACGGCGTCGAGTGGGTCGCCGAGGTGATCGTCGACATTTAGCGGCCTGTCCGAGCGACTGGCGTTTGCGGTCCTTTTGCCCGCGGGAAGCGGCCCCTCAGCCGCACACATCGTCGTCGCTGAAAAATATTGGGATTTCACGCCGTGCCGACTCGGGACTGTCCGAGGCATGGATCAGGTTCATTTGCTGGCTGGCGCTGAAGTCGCCGCGGATCGTGCCAGGATTGGCCTTCAATCCGTTCGTCGCGCCGGCCATGTTGCGCAAGACCTGAATGGCCTCAGGACCGGCCACGATCATGGCCACGACGGGCCCGCCGGTGATGAACTCTTCGAGATCGGGATACCAAGCCTTGGCGACGTGCTCGACGTAATGCCGCTTGGCCAGTTCCGGCGTAATCCGCATCAGCTTCATGGCGACGATCGCCAGGTCTTTGTCTTCGAGCCGGGAAATGATCCGGCCCATCAGCCGGCGGCGAACACAGTCGGGTTTGAGCAGGACGAGCGTGCGTTCCATCGTGACCTTACCTCTCGGACTTTGTGGAAAACGAATGATTTTAGGCCGTTTTCGCCCACGGCTCAAGTGCTGTTAACGCAACGACCCCAAGCGCCGAATCGCGTCTATGGACGAGGCCTCACCAAGGGGCGGAACTGCGGATCAGCGTGCGCTGCGTCGCGAACGGCCGTCACGGCCTCGCGGCGGAAATTCAGTTGTGCTCGAACGCGGGGGCCCGTGCGCGGGACACGCTCGTAGGTTCCGTCGCAAAGCAGCCGCCAGGCGTTGCTGTTGTCCTCGAAATAGGTTCGCAACAGGTCGATCAGCCGTTGCCGATGGGCCGGGTCCGTGACTGGAAACAGCAGTTCCAACCGTTTGCTGAGATTCCGTTGCATCCAGTCGGCGCTGCTCAAATAGACTTCCTCATGGCCGCCGTTGCGAAAATAAAAGACGCGGGCGTGTTCGAGGTACCGATCGACAATCGAACGGACCTCGATGTTTTCGGAGACGCCGGCGACGGCCGGCCTTAAGCAGCAGATGCCGCGGACATTAAGCAGCACCTGGACGCCGGCCTGGCTCGCACGGAACAGGGCCCTGCAGATTTCTGGATCTTCCAGCGAGTTGGCTTTGGCCATGATGAGGCCAGGACGGTCGGTCGTCGAGGCCTGGACTTCGCGATCGATCAGGTCAATGAATTTTTGGCGTAGGCCCAGCGGCGCGACGGCCAACTTGGCCCAACCAACCGATTGCGAATAGCCGGTCAGCAGGTTGAAGAACGCGGCCACGTCCGAGGCCAGCTCGCGGTCGCAGGTCATCAGGCCGATGTCGGAGTAAAGTCGGGCGGTGCGATCATTGTAATTGCCGGTGGCCAAGTGGACGTAACGCTGGATGCGATGTTGCTCACGCCGAACGATCAGCAGCGCCTTGGCGTGCGTTTTGAAGCCTGCAACGCCGTAAATGACGTGAACGCCGGCGTCCTCCAATCGTCGCGCCCAATGAACGTTTCGCCATTCGTCGAAGCGTGCCCGCAGCTCGACGAGCGCCGTGACCTCCTTGCCTTTTTGAGCTGCGCGGGCGAGGGCTTGCACGATCGGCGAGTCGCCGCTGGTCCGGTAAAGCGTTTGCTTGATGGCGAGCACCTGTGGGTCTTCGGCGGCCTGTTGCACGAGCCGCACGATCGGGTCGAAGCTCTCGTAGGGATGATGGAGCAAGATGTCCCGGTCCTGGATCGCCTTCCAAAGATCATCCGCACCGATCAGGTCGCGGGGGACTTGGGGCAACCACTCGTCGATGCGAAGCTGGTCAAAGCCTGGCCGGTTCACGAGTTCCATGAGGGCCGACGCTTCTTGCGGGCCATCAACATGGTAGATTTGCTGGTCATCCAATTGAAAACGGTCGGCGAGCCACTTTCGGAGCCGTGGCTCGCATCGCGACGAGACGGTCAGCCGCACCGGCGTTCTGCGCCGTCGCGCCAGAACGACCTCTTCCATCGCGTGCAATAGGTCGTCAATTTGTTCGTCGTCCTGCAACATGACGTCGGCATCGCGAGCAATGCGAAAGGCGGCGGTGGCAGCGACCTTGCCGCCGGGAAACAGCGCGTCCAAGTTGGCCGCGATCACGTCTTCGAGCGGCGTCAGATGCGTCTCCGAATCGGCGGGCAACGGAACCCAACGGGGCAACTGGCTGGGCACAGGGACCACGACCACCCGCTCTCGTGGTTGATCGTCGTCGTCTCGGCACGTGACTAGCCCCAGGACGTGCAACTGCAAGTTGGGAAGCAGCGGACCGGGCTTCAGTTCCTCGATGGCCAGCGGCGTCAAAATCGGCTGAAGCTCGCGGGCAAAGTATGCTCTTGTGAACCGGCGATGCTCGTCCGTCCATTGCTGGCTGCCCACAATTTTCAGCCCGTGCTCGGCCAACCGCGAGAAAATGTCAAGGACGCCGGCCGTCTGAGCATCGACCATGCGATGCGCGCGGGCGGCGATGGCCGTCAGTTGCTCGGCGGCCGTCATGCCGGCCGGGTCGCGGCGACCGCGTTTGGCTGCCCGCTGGCGTATCAGGCCGGCCACACGGACGAGAAAGAACTCGTCCAGGTTGGAGTTGACGATGGCCAGGAATTTCAGCCGTTCCAGCAGCGGCAGATCCGTGTCGAGCCCCTGTTCGAGGACACGATGGTTGAACTCCAACCAACTCAACTCACGATTGATGTAAAGCTGGGGCGTCTTGAGTAGATTCTTAGCCATATTCGCTCGGGGCTCCCGGTTTCACACAGCGACCGATCCTATGGCTCCTCGAGCCGGACTTTGGCGCCGTAGATGTCTTCGAGCAGGTCGCCCTTGGTTTCCAAAGCACGCTGTTCGAGCAGCAAGTCGGCGCCGCCGGACATCGAGACGACCAACTCGTCGCCATGGCGCGCGAAGCGGACATCGGCCGCCCGACGACGATGGCCGCGGATCACCGCGTCGGCGGCCCGCAGTAGCGCGGCCAGTTTGTTGACCAGCATTCGAGACTCGCGCGACATGGCCACGTAAGTCAGGTGCGAGGAGCGTGGCACGCTGCGTCGATGGTAGCGGGCCACCAAGGCCACCAGGGCCGTTTCGCTGCGAGTCAGCCCGAAAATCTCGGAGTTTGCAATCAAGTACTCGCTGTGTTTATGGTGGGCGCGACTGCTCACAAAGCTGCCAACCTCGTGCAGCAGGCCGGCGACGCGCAACAGGAGGCGTTGCCGGGGCTTCAAGCCGTGGTCTGGCTGGAAAATGTCGAACAGCCGGGCCGCGATCTCAGAGACCGCCTGGGCATGATCCATATCGACGCGGTACTTCTCGGCAATCGCCGTGGCCGAATGCAGGACGCCGGTCAGCAGGGCCGGGTCCTCGGCGCCGGTCGCCTCGGCAGCGAGTTCCAGCAGCAAGCCGTCGCGCATTGAGACGTGCGATACGATCATCTCGGCGGCTTTGGTTTGATGCAGCAGGGCCTGGTAAACGAGCAAGGCCGGGTTCAAGGTCTCGGACTCGGCAAACGGCAAACCATGCTGCTTCGACAGTTGCTCGGCCGTGTGTCGCTCGCAACGCTCGACGAGCTGGTCGAAGTCGCCCGACGCGATGACGGCCAGATCGGCCGAGTCGGTGACGACGCCTACCTCGCGCGCGGCGAATCGGGCATCGCCACCCACGGCCACGAACGAGTCGATTTCACCGAGCGGAACCGTGCTCTCCAACACCGAGAGCGTGTTGGTGATGTATTGGCGTAGGATGTCGGCCGATCGCCGCGGAGACTGCTCGGCCGTGGCAAACATTTCTTGGAGCCGGATGGCTCCGAGCCGCAGGCTTTGCGAGGTGGCGATTTCGCCGTTTTCCAAAATGGTGAGCAGGGTGCTGCCGCCGCCGACGTCGGCGATCAGCGTGTGGCCCTGGTTGACTCCGAGCGCGTTGCCCACGGCCTGACGCACGGCGGAGACGGTCAACCGGATTTCCTCGGGCGTGTCGATCACCTCGATATTCAACTGGGTGGCCATGAAGACACGGTCGAGGAACATATCACCGTTGGCCGCTTCGCGGACGGCGCTGGTGGCGACGGCCCGGACCTGCTCGACTTTGTACAGGTTGAGCAATTGGCGGTAATCACGCAGGACGGCAACGGCCGCCCGCATGCTTTCGGCCCCCAGTCGGCCGCGGTGAAACGTGTCCTGGCCCAAACGAACGGCCCGATGCAGTTGCTCCAGCACCTCGATACGGCCGTCGGAAAAGACCTCGGCGATGACCATTCGCAAGGCGTTGGCCCCCACGTCGATGACGCCAACGGGCTTGGCCGTGACAGTGCCGGAGGGTTGGCTGGTACGCTGTTCCATGAACGCTATTGTTCTAATTGCCAGGTAGCGGTCAAGGGTTCCACCCAAGAGGGACTCCGAAGTGCGTCTTTGCCGCCAAGGGATGCACTCTTGGGGGGCGGCTTCCGTCGTGCTGAACGCATCAAGGGATCCCGCGGGAACGACTCGCGGTTTACAGGGCACTACGGAAGTTCATCGCTCAGCCGAGATAATAGCCTTGCACGGCGACTGAAAACACACACCACCGGGGGGCTCGGTCACATTGAGCGATGCGCTCGCGAATGCCCGGTTTGCAGGTCGGGCGGACCATTGGCCTACGTGTCGGCCACCCGCCGCAATTTCAATGCACTTTTTGGCCAGCCGGCCCGTTAATAGAATACGTGGTTTAGCGCAAGTGGCCCTAAGTCGGCTTTCTTATGCGTTGCCGGCGTCACAGAATGGCCGATGCTGTCGCATGATGCGACGCAAACTCTGTGCGACGTGTAAGAATTGTGGTGATCCTCCCCGAACAGAAGCGAGCAACACGATGCGAGTGAGAAGCCGAGGAGTTGTTGTTCTGGCCAGCGTCATGTTCGTCCTGGCCGCCAGCCCGTTGTGGGCCCAGTCCTCCGGGAGCCGAAAGGGGTCGTCCGACTCCGATCGAGCCGCATCTGGCGACAACGACAAAGAAGATGCGCCGGAGGGGCGTCCGGAGAAACCGCCCGAAGGCTTTGGCCCTGGTGGCGGCGGACGTGACGCTGGACACGGCGGCGCCTACAAGCAGCGCAGACAGGATGAGCTCGCCGCGATCAAGAAGGACAACCCTGAACTGTACCGGCTCATCATGAAGGAGCGTGCGCTGGCTCGGCGCATCACCACGATCGCCAAAAAATACCGCTCCGCGTCGACTGAACAGCAAGCGAAGCTCAAGGAGCAAATCCGAAAAGTGGCCACCGAGCATTTCGAGGTTGGCCAAAAGCGCCGCGAAGTCGAACTGAAGTACCGCGAGAAAACAAAGCAGGAAATCATTGAGCAGCGCGTGTCGCGAGCGACCAGCCAAGGCCACGACGGGCATGGTGGGCCGCCGCCCGGCATGGGAGGACGCGGAGAAGACGAGGGCGATGACAACGGCATGCGTCCGATGGGGCCGCCGCCGGGCGGAAAACCGCCGCGAGAAGAGTAGCGTGCCGCCCCAGTGAGTGGCGCATTACCGTGTTGCATCAGCTTTTGGTGAAGAGGCAACCTGATGAGGACAATGTTTCTGGCACTTGTTTTGGTCGGGGCCCTGACCGGTGGGGCGACCTACTATGCGAAGCACCTGACCTCGCAATCGCCCATCGCGTTCCGAACCGAGAAGGTCACGCGCGGTGACATCCAATCGACCATCAGCGCAACGGGCACCCTCGAGCCTGAGGACTTGGTCGATGTCGGCGCCCAGGTGGCCGGACTGATCGTTCGCTTTGGGCCAGACCCGAAGAGCCCCACCAAGCTGATCGACTACAACTCGAAGGTGGAGAAAGACGCCGTGCTGGCCGAGATTGACCCGACGTCCTACGAGGCCGCGCTCGACCAGGCCCAAGCGACGCTCGATCGGTCGAAGGCCGACCTGCTTCAACTTGAAGCCAAGTGCGAGCAAACGGAGCAGGAATGGAAACGAGCCCAAGAGTTGCGTCCGAAAAAGGCAATTGCCGACACCGACTATGACACGGCCAAGGCCAACTACAAATCGGCCGTGGCCAACCTCGCGGTCGGCAAGGCAACGATCAAGCAGAACGAAGCGGCCCTTCGCATGGCGAAGGTCAACCTCGGCTACACGACGATTCGGTCGCCTGTCCGCGGCGTAATCCTCGCTCGCCGCGTCAACATCGGCCAGACGGTCGTGGCCAGCCTAAACGCACCAAGCCTGTTCCTGATCGCCAAGGACCTGCGGCGAATGCAAGTCTGGGCGTCGGTCAACGAGGCCGACATCGGTCAGATTCGCGTTGACATGCCCGCCACTTTCACGGTCGATGCCCTGCCGGGCGAGACATTCGTTGGCAAGGTGACGCAAATCCGTATGAACGTGACGATGACCTCGAACGTCGTCACCTACACGGTCATCGTCACTACGGACAACTCGAACGAACGACTGTTGCCGTATTTGACGGCGAATGTCCGCTTTCAGACGGCGCATCGCTCGAACGTCTTGCGAGTGCCGAATGCCGCGTTGCGATGGAAACCGCAGGCGTCGCAGATCCAGTCTTTGACGACAACCTCGGAATCCGAGCCGGTCGAAGGCAAAGACCTCATGAACCGAGGGCAGCTTTGGATCGCGACGGGCGACGGGTTCGTGCGACCGATCAACGTCGTGACAGGAATCACCGACGATCGCACGACAGAAGTCAGCGGCAGCGGGGTTTCCGAGGGGATGCATGTGGTTGTCGGCGATGCGGAGGCGGGCGAAATCGGAACGGCCACACGGCCCAACGCAAGTGAAGAAACGAAGGTGAGCAGCCCGTTCCTGCCGACGCCGCCCAAGGGCAACCACCATCCGCCGCCGCCCATGTGACGGTCGCGAGGCGGTGCGGCCAAGTTGTATAGCTGGCTCAGGCGTGGGGTCTCTTGCTTTCCGACGATTGATGGAGTTGCGCATGGAGCTGATTCGGCTGGAAAACGTCCACAAAACGTATTACGTGGGCGAGGTGCTCGTGCCCGCGCTCCGGGGCGTCTCGCTTTCCATCGCTCGCGGCGAGATGGTTGCCCTCATGGGGGCTTCCGGTTCTGGCAAGACCACGTTAATGAACATTCTGGGCTGCCTGGACCATCCCACGTCGGGCAAGTATTGGCTCGATGGCCGCGAGATGAGCGGTCTGACATCGAACGAGCGTGCATTGGCCCGATCTGAAAAGATCGGCTTCGTCTTTCAGAGTTTCAACCTGTTGCCGCGAATGACGGCCGTCCACAACGTGCTGATGCCGTTGGATTACAGCCCGAACTGGCGTAGCTTGGCCGAAGGCCGCCACTTGGCCCAGGCCGTGCTTGAACGAGTTGGCTTGCAGGATCGCACGCATCACGAGCCATCGCAGATGTCGGGGGGGCAGCAGCAGCGGGTCGCCATCGGCCGCGCATTGGTGAATCGGCCCGCCTTGGTCTTGGCCGACGAGCCCACCGGCAACCTGGACTCGCACACGAGCGTTGAAATCCTGCGGATGTTTCAGCAATTGAACGCCGACGGGATGACGGTCATCCTGGTCACGCATGATCCGCATGTGGCGGCCTACGCTCACCGCACGATTCACATCGCCGACGGCATGGTCGACGGCGAGACCATTCAGAACGGCCATCACTGCGATGACCGTCGAACGGCGGAAGCGGCGGCTGAGCGTCCCAAGGCAGGCGACGATTCGTTCTCGCAACTCTACGGAGAACGCGGGACCAACATGGGCCGATCCAGCCCGCGACGGTTCCTGCCGGCCACCTGGCGCACAGCATTGGGCGCTATCGCACGCAATAAGATGCGTTCGGGGCTGTCCGCGCTCGGTGTGATTATCGCCGTGGCGGCCGTCATCGCGATGACCGAGATTGGCCAGGGTTCCAAGGCATCCCTGCGCAAGGAGATCGCCGGCATGGGCGCCAACACATTGATGATCTTCTCGGGCTCGGCGGCCACCGGGGGCGTCAACCAGGGGGCGGGCAGCATGATGACCCTAACGCCGCAGGACGCTGAGGAAATCGGCCGCCAATGTCCGGCTGTCCAAGGCGTCGCCCCCACCGTGCGTGCCAGAGCACAAATCATCTACGGGAACCAAAACTGCGTTCCCGAGCAAATCACAGGCACAACGCCGGCGTTTCTGGTCGTCCGCGACTGGGGCAACATGGCCAAGGGGCAGATGTTCAGCGATCGCGATGTGCGAAACTCGGCCAAAGTGTGTGTGATCGGCCACACGATCGAGGAGAAACTGTTTCAAGGCGCATCGCCCATCGGCAAGGAGATACGCGTCAACAACGTGACGATGCGCGTCGTCGGAGTGCTTCGCCGCAAGGGCGCCAACATGATGGGCATGGATCAAGACAACGTCCTGCTTGCCCCTTGGACGACAATCAAGTATCGCATCAGCGCCAGCGCGCTGGCGAACACGAACCAGAGCGCTAGTGCGTCGAGCTCAAGTTCGTCGACAAGCGACTCGGTCAATACGCTGAGTGATTTGTACCCAACGGCCACGTCGCTCTACCCTTCCACCTCATCGACCCAGACGGCCAACACACCACAGCCGGTCCGTTTCGCGAATGTCGACCAAATCGTCGTCAAGGCGGTCTCGGAAACGAACGTCAAACGGGCCATCAGCCAGATTCAGGATCTTCTGCGCGAGCGCCATCGCATCCGGCTGGGCAAACAGGACGACTTCAACATTCAGGACATGGCCGAGATGTCCAAAATGATGACCTCGATGACCGACTCGATGAGCACGCTGCTGCTGGCCGTGGCAACTATTTCGCTCGTCGTTGGTGGCGTCGGCATCATGAACATCATGCTGGTGTCGGTGACCGAGCGGACGCGCGAGATTGGGCTTCGCATGGCCGTCGGCGCCAGGAGCCATCACATTCTGCGGCAGTTTCTGGTCGAAGCCGTGGTGTTGTGTCTCGTGGGCGGCGGCATCGGGATTCTACTCGGTCGGGCCGTCTCGATCCTCGTGCGATGGAAGGTGCGATGGCCGACCGAGGCGTCGCTCACGATGATCATCGCCGCGGTCGCCGTCTCGGCCGGTGTCGGCGTCGTGTTCGGTTTCTATCCGGCCTGGAAGGCATCGCGTTTGGACCCGATCGAAGCGCTCCGCTACGAATAGGCCGGCTTTGTCGCGGCTAAATCCGCCGGCTGTCATAGGCCCAGTGCAACAAGGCCTGCCGCTGTTTTTTCCGGCAGCCCAGATCGCCCGACCGACAGTTTTTTCGCAACTGGGCGATGTGACGCCGCATGGCCTTCCACCGGCGAATCTGGCGGGCGTCGTCGGGCGAGCGGCGGCCCAAATAGTATCGGCAGTACCACTGAAACCAGCCCCGCGGATCGTCGGGCCAAATCCAGCCTTTCGCTTGCCAGTACCAGAGCGGCTTCGAGGCATTGACGCCGAAACAGTTCAGTCGCGGATCATGCCGCGCATGGCAAAGCTTGGCCTCGCGGAACCAGGCGTCGGGAAACTCCTCCACACAGTCCGTCATATACTTGCCGCCAAAAACGCCCAGCGTGAGCATTTCGGCCGGCGTCAGCTCCGGCCTGAATTCGGGATCGAAGTTCTGGCCCACGGGCTCTGTCAGGTAGTAGACGTAGCCGTGCTGCATCAGGTCGTTGACTACAACTTTTTTGCGCATGCCAAGCCTCCAACTCCGACACGGCGCGGCGTGCCAAGTCACTGCGAGGCTGCCGTGACCCTGGCGGTCGCCGCGGGATGCGGAATCCCCGCCTTGTCAATCTCGAAGGTGAACTTTTCGAGTCCGACGCGACCGGCCTCATCCAATGATAGCCGGACGAGCCAGCCGGTCCAGACGGCCGGGTCGTTGGGAAAGTAGTCAAAGACGAAATTGCCGAGGCTGTAGACAATCGGCTTCTCACGATACGTGTCGATGGTTTGCGTGACGTGGGCGTGGGTGCCAATGACGGCCGTCGCGCCGCCGTCAATCAGGTGGCGGGCCAGCACACGTTGCCAGTCGGCCGCCTGCGGTGTCTTTTCTCGGCCCCAATGCAAAAATGGGATAATCACATCGGCATGATGCTTGTCCCGAGCCGTAGCCAAGTCGTCCAGCATCTCGCTTTCGTTCATCCACGCGGCGCCGGGCGTTTTTTCGCCGGCTGCGTAGGAACGTGGCGGAAAACCGCAGTAGCCCAACAGCGCGATTCGCAAGCCGTTGCGCTCCAGAATGAGCGGATGCCGGGCCTCGGACAAGTTACGACCGCCGCCGAGACAGCCAACGCCGGCCTCGGAAAGCATGGTCAACTGGCGTTGAAAAGCGTCGGGCCCCCAATCGCCGGCATGGTTGTTGGCCACGGAGACGGCCGTGAAGTAGCGGCTTAGCAGCGGCACGGCGTCCTTGGGACCGCGAAAGGTGAACGTCTTATAGGTTTGTCGGCCACCGGGGGCAAGCACGCATTCCAGATTGCAGACCGCCACGTCGGCCCCGCAAAGCACGGACTCGAAGTCGCGGAAGACGTCGGTCCCGTGCATGACGGCATGGCCTGGCCCACCGTCGAGCATGACGTCGCCAGCGAACACAATCGTGGTGACGCCTCGGCGACTTGGCCGGTCGGCTGAGGATCCAGAGAGCCCGTTACGCTCGCTGGCCGGCGTGCCGCGTGCGACACGAAAGCCCAGATTGATGCAGCGGCTTTTCGGCGTGTTCCAGTTGCGCATCGCAGCGCGTGCCCAAAGCGGGAAACTGTTCCAGCCACCGCCGCGGCGGACGCGAACACTGCCCGATGCGGGGCCCTTGGGATCATTCGTGGGCGAATGAGCGTAGTAGTCATCTGCGTGCCAGTCGGAACACCACTCCCAGACGTTGCCGTGCATGTCGCACAGACCGAAACCGTTCGCCGGGAACTGGCCCACTGGCACCGTGAAACGCAGCTTGCCGTCGGGCGGAATATCGAGCTCCTGCACGTGCGGAAACGTGGTTCGGCCAGTCGAGTCCTCGACATTGCCCACCTTGGCCAGAGCATCGGGGTCGTCACCGTTAACATAGCGAGTGGTCGTGCCAGCGCGAGCGGCATACTCCCATTCGGCCTCCGTTGGAAGGCGGTAGTCCTGCTTCTCTTTGTGTGAGAGCCACTGACAAAACGCGATGGCGTCGTTCCATGTGATATTCAGGACCGGATGTTCGTCGCTCTGCGGGAAGCCCGGATTGCGCCAGTTGTATTTCAGATCGCGGCCTTCGCACTTGCCGGATTTGGGATTATAGCCCCAACCGCCCGTGCCGTCGCGCTCGGCCTCGGTCTTATAGCCGGTTTCGTCGGCGAAGCGGCGGAACTGGCCCACGGTCACCTCGTACTTGCCGAGATAGAAGGGCCGCGTGATGCGAACACGGTGTCGCGGATACTCGTCCGCAAAAAAATCGGGCTGGCGCTTGTAGGCGGCGAACGCCTTGACGAGTTTCTCAGCCGACTCGGTGGCGCCCATCATGAACTCGCCGGCCGGAATTCGTTCCAGCTTCATGCCCACCGAGTTGGTGATTTCGTCGCCGTGGCTCGAAGCCATCGGCAACGCGGCCAATGCGAAGAGAACCCAGAGGCAAGTTGTCGGACGATGCATGACAGACAGTCTCATGAACTCGTCTCCCAGAAGGCGGAATGCTAATCGGTGATGCGGCGAGCCGTCCTCTCGGCGACCTCGCTCGTCCGAGAGTCCCCGCCCCCCATGATGCGCTCCCCGCCCACGGTTGTCCAGACCGAGGGACGGCACATCAGCGCCGGCAAGTCGGGCGGGAATGCGATTGCCAATCTGCCGTCCTACTCGGCCAAAAACCACTTCCCGACGCACTCGACAAGCCAGCCAAGCAAGTAGGAGACTATGACAAAGTTGACAATGTAGATCGCCTGGAACCCATGAAGATTTGCACGCACTCGATCGGGGCAACCCCAGAGGAGAAGCGTCGTTGGAGCCCCGAAGACTAGAAAATAGCTATCCCAAAAACCGCCCAGCTTCGCCGAGCAGAACGGAAGCCCCTTGCCTCCCATGGCGAAAGGGAACATCAGAAACGCATTGCCGATCACCACGGCGAGCCGCCAGCTCAACGGCTCTTCGTCTGACGGGTCCGGATCAACGGGTTGCTCGCCCGACGACTCGACTTCCCCACTGACCATTTTGGATATCCCAAACGGCATCGTGGCAGACAGAACGTCGGCAGCCTGCGGCCTGACCAGCGACTACTTCGTCTCGGCAGGCGTCTCTTCGACGGCCGGAGCGACTGCGTCGACAGACTGTTGGGCTTCGGGCTCGTCGATCTCGAACGACGGACGGGCCGCCTTGCGACGAACGCGGTCGTTTTTGCCGACCAGCTCTAGCACCGCACGGGTACCGGCGTCACCCAGCCGAGGCTTCGAGAGGCGGAGGATACGCGTGTAACCGCCGGGGCGATCCGTGTATCGCGGAGCAATGTCCTCAAACAGAATTCGCACGGCCTGCTTGTCACCCAAGAGCTGCAGCGCGCGACGTCGGGCGGCGACGACCGGGGCAATCGCCTTGCACCACGCTTGCCATTGGTCGCTCTTGCGCCACGCCCGCCATTGGTCGCTGTGCCGTTCGGCGCTTGGCTCGAGATGGTCGGCAGTTTCCTGGTGGGGCAACGCATGACGCGCCAGTGTGATGCACTTTTCGACGAGCGGCCGAACTTCCTTGGCCTTTTGGATGGTCGTGATAATCCGCCCCTTGGTCTTTGGCTTGTTCGCCTCGCCCTCGGCGTCGCGCTCGGTCAGAAACAGGGCGGTGGCCAAACTGCGGAGCAGGGCTCGTTGATGACTTGGATTACGGCCAAGAATGCGGCCTCGTCGTCGGTGTCGCATGGCAGGATTCTCTCTGGCGACTGTTTTGGTCGCGGCTTGATAGTTCGGTGGACGCGGTTCTGGATCCGCAGTTTACAGGATACCGACCGGAGCAGCGGAAAGCCGCATGCCCAGCCGCAGACCGATGTCGGCCAACTTCTCACGGACTTCCGCTAGGGTCGTCTCGCCGAAGTTGCGGACCTCCAACAACTGCTCCTCGGTGCGAGTCACCAGATCGCGGACCGTGGTGATATTCTCGGATTCCAGGCAGTTGGTCGCCCGGACGGACAGGTCGAGCTCGGCCAGGCTCATGTTCAGCTTCGCCTCGGTGGCGTCGTCAACGCCTCCGGCGCCCAACGCGCGGGTTTCGCTGTGAACCATCGGGCCCAACTCATGGTACTGGACGAACGGATTCAGGTGCTTTCGCAGAATCTTGGCCGCTTCGACGATCGCCATCTCCGCCGAAACGGAACCGTTGGTCCAAATCTCGATCGTCAGCTTGTCGTAATTCGTCTTCTGACCGACTCGGGTCTCTTCGACATCGTAACGGACACGCGTCACGGGGCTAAAAGCGGCGTCCACGGGGATAATGCCGATTTCTTGAGCCTGAGGCGTGTGCTCTGTTGCCGCAACATAACCGCGGCCGTTCTCGATCACCATCTCGAGCAGGAACGGCACGTCCTCGGTCAGCGTCGCAATCAGGTGGTCCTTATTGAGCACCTCGACCTGATCGTCGGTCCGGACATCCGCGCCCGTGATAGGGCCTTTCTGATTCTTTTCGATCCGCACGACGCGGGTCTGGTCGCTGTGGTTCTTGACGATCAACGACTTGACGTTCAAGACGATGTCGGTCACATCCTCGATCACGCCGGGCAGGCTGCTGAACTCGTGCTGAGCGCCATGCAGCTTGATCTGGGTAATCGCGCTGCCTTCCAGGCTGGATAGCAGAATGCGGCGGAGGCTGTTCCCCACCGTCACCCCGAAACCACGCTCGAAGGGCTCGGCGACGAACTTGCCGTATGTGGCCGAAAGGGTCGATCGTTCGGCCGTGACCAGGCTGGGCAATTCAAGGCCGCGCCATCGAATACGCATCTTTAGGCTCCGATCGGAATGACGAAACTAAGCGGGCAAACTGGGTGCTACTTGGAACAAAGCTCAACGATCAAGTGGGGCTGCACCGGAATCGAAACGTCACCAGCCTCGGGGATCCGGAGAACGTGCCCCTCGGGCGGCGTCCCTTCCGAACGGCTGAGAAAATCTGGGACCTGACGCTGCGACTCGGCCAGCACGGCCTCGACCAACTGAAGACTCTTCGGGCGGTTCTTGATGCGGATCGTGTCGCCAGGCCGCGTCAGAAAGCTCGCAATGTCGACCCGACGGCCGTTGACCGTCACGTGGCCGTGCCCAATGAGCAATCGGGCCTGGGCGCGCGACAGACCGAAACCGAGCCGATAAACAACATTGTCCAGGCGGCGTTCAAGCAGGCTCATCAGGGCCTCGCCCGTGTTCCCCTTGCCCTTATTGGCGACGGCGAACACCTTGCGGAACTGACGCTCCATGAGCCCGTAGTGGCGCTTGACCTTCTGTTTTTCACGAAGATGGACGCCGTAGTCCGTCACCTTGGAGCGACGGCCGGTGGCCATGCCAGGGGCCGACTCGCGGCGCTCGAACGCGCACTTCGGCGTATCGCAGCGTGTTCCCTTCAGGAACAGCTTCATCCCCTCACGACGGCAACAGCGACAAACTGGCGAATGTAAACGGGCCATATCTGGTGGTCAGTGGTCAGTGGTCAGGAGCTAGCGGGCGTTGAGTAATGGGCGATACAGCGATTGCGACTCTTTCGTTGCACGATCCACGACCCACCACCCGCAATTCACTTTTCTTACACGCGGCGACGCTTCTTTGGGCGACAACCGTTGTGCGGCAATGGGGTCACATCTTCGATCGACTTAATCTTCAAACCGGCGGCCTGCAGGGCCGTGATGGCGGATTCCCGACCGCTGCCGGGCCCCTTCACCTTCACGTCAACCTCCTTCATCCCATACTTCACGGCTTTCTCGGCCACCTGCTGAGCCGACATCTGTCCGGCAAACGGTGTACTCTTGCGACTTCCCTTGAAACCGCAAGTGCCGGCGCTGGCCCAACAGAGGGCCTCGCCCTTGCCGTCGGTGATGGTAATCACCGTGTTATTGAAGGTCGCCTTGATGTGAGCCACGCCCACACTAACGTTACGGCGAACCTTTTTTCGCGAGCTGCTGGACGCTGAAGTCGATGTTTTGGCCAATGTCAAAACTCCAAAGTTCTAAGGCAGGCAGCAGTCCGCTCAAACGCGGAGAAGACCGACACCCGATATCTGCATTATCGCAAGTCCTTGACGCCCTTCTTGCCGGCCACGGTCTTCTTCGGGCCCTTACGCGTGCGGGCGTTGGTACGGGTTCGCTGTCCGCGCACCGGCAGGCCACGGCGATGCCGCAGCCCACGATAGCAACCGATGTCCTTCAGACGCGCGATATTCTGGTTACGCTGGCGCCGCAACTGCCCCTCGACGACATAGTCCTTGTCGAGCAGAGCAGCCAAGCGGGCCAACTCGTCCTCGCGAAGCTCGCGGGCACGAACATGCGGGTCGATTCCCGCCTTGCGGCACAGATCGCGGGCGATTTTCGGCCCTACCCCATAAAGGTAGCAGAGCGAAATTTCAGTGGGGCGATCGTTCGGGATGTCAACACCCAACAGACGCGGCATTCGTCGGCACTCCTGCTATGTTCAGCCCTGTCGCTGTTTGTGGCGTGGATTACTGCAAACCACGAACACCACGCCCCGGCGACGGACAATCTTGCAACTCTCGCAAATTCGCTTGATACTGGCACGTACTTTCATGGTAACGGCACACAAACCGGGTGCTGGTGTGAGGCAAAGCACCTTAGTATAAGCGTCAACCCCCCAGGCACACAAGCCCCACTAACCGAGAAAAAAACAAAATTGGCCAAAAGCATGCTACAGCACGCTTTTGGGCGAAAAACCGCCATCACAACCCTCACCAAGTCTCACCGTTGGGCCCGGCGGTGAGCACCCAAGGCCCATTTTCCGTAATCGCGACGGTATGCTCGAAATGGGCACTCGGACGGCCATCGGCCGTGACCTGGGTCCAATGGTCCGCCTTTGTGCGAACCCGCTTGGTCCCCATATTCACCATCGGCTCGATCGCGATCACCAGGCCTGGCGCCAGACGGAAGTCGCCATGACCTCGCCGCATCTGGGTACTCACGAAATTCGGCACCTGAGGGTCTTCGTGCATGTCACGGCCGATGCCGTGACCGACGAATGCCTCGACGACCGAAAACCGGTATTTTTTGACGTACGCCTCCATTTCGGCGGCCACCTCGCTCCACCGCGAGCAACGATCGAGCAGTGAAATCGCCAGGCATAGCGTATTCTTGGCAACTTCCACCAGGCGGGCCACCTCGGGAGAAACGCGCCCAATCGTGTGGGTCACCGCCGCATCGCCGCACCAGCCATTCAGCCGGCAGCCTGTGTCAATGCTTACAATGTCTCCTTCGGCCAGTTGCCGTTTGCCGGGGATTCCATGCACCACTTCCTCGTTGATCGACACACAGGTCGAGGCCGGAAACGGCACGGGGCCAGGAAACCCCTTGAACAGCGGCTTCGCATGATGCTCGGCGAATTGCCGGTCAATCTCGGCGTCGATCTCGGCGGTCGTCACACCCGGGCGAAGCATCTCGGTGACGCGCTGATGGGCCTCCCAGACCAGCAGTCCGGCCTTGCGCATCTCAGCCAGCTCTCGCGGCGACCGTAATATCTCCACGCTACTCCCCGTCCAACGCGGCCCTTGCACGACCAAAAATCTCGTCCACCGTCCCAAGGCCGTCGATCGACTTCAACGATCCCTTGCGACCGTAAAAGGCCAAGAGCGGTTCGGTTTGTTTACGATAGGCAACCAGCCGCTGGCGAATGACCTCAGGCGTATCGTCCGCTCGCCCTCGACCGGCCAGCCGACGGAACAGCTCATCCTCGGGCACTTGCAGCTCGAGCACCGCGTCGAGCGGCGTCCCTTTCTCGGCCAGCATCCGATCGAGCGCCTCAGCCTGGGCGATGGTCCGCGGAAAGCCGTCCAGCAGGTAGCCATCGCGGCAATCCGGCATAGCAAGCCGCTCGGCGATAATCTCGATGATGATGTCGTCCGGCACCAGAGCGCCGGAGGACATGAACTTGTCAGCCTTCAGTCCAACGTCGGTCTTGGCGTCGCGGGCGGCACGGAGCATGTCGCCGGTCGAAAGATGCGCCATCCGGTAGGTTTTGACCAGCCGCTCAGCCTGCGTGCCCTTGCCCGCACCGGGTGGACCAATGAAAACCATACGCATAAGAGCGAACCTCTCGTTAAGGCAAGCAATGCGAGGAGTCAGAACGGGGGGGCTGGGAGACGCATTCCACGATCCCCCAGGTCGCTCTACCCTCGCTCCAACAATCCCTTGTAGTTCCGCATGACGAGGTGGCTGTCGATCTTTTGCACGAGATCGAACGCAACACTCACCGCGATCAGCAGGCTGGTGCCGCCGTAGAAGCTCGCCAAGCCGTAATTGACACCGGCGACCGAGGCGACGACCGTAGGCAGGATCGCCACGACCGCCAAGAATCCGGCGCCCACGTAGGTGATCCGCACCATGACTTTTTCCAGGTAATCGGCGGTCCGTCTGCCCGGTCGATAGCCGGGGATGAACGTGCCGTAGTTCTTCAGGTTATCCGACATGTCCTTCGGGTTGAAGGAGATGGCAGTCCAGAAGTAGCAGAAGAAGTAAATCAGGATGATGTACAGGATGTTGTAGGTCCACGACTCGCCTCGCTGGAACGAGTCGGCGATACCGCTCCAGAAATTGGGGTGCGAGGAGGCCAGGGCCTTGAAAATCACCTGCGGGAACAGCAACAAGCTGCTGGCAAAGATGATAGGCATGACGCCGGCCTGATTGACCCGCAGCGGCAGATACTGGCGGGTGCCGCCGTACACGCGACGTCCTCGAACGTGCTTCGCGCTTTGGGTTGGGATACGGCGTTGCCCCTGGGTAATCAGCACGACACCGACCACGACGCCCACGAACAGGACGGACAGCATCAGGAGCGTGTCGACGCCAACCTGGCCGCGGCCGCCGCTCAACTCCAAACCGGCCTTGCTGATCGGCTCGATGAGCTGCGACCAGCTGGCGCCTGGCATTCTGGCCAGGATACCGGCCATGATGATCAGGCTGATGCCGTTGCCGATGCCGTACTCGTCGATCTGCTCGCCAAGCCACATCAGAAACGCCGTTCCGGCGGTCATGGTCAGCACGGCCGTGAGCTGCCACATGAACGGCAACGTGCCGTCGATCAGGAGGTCCTGCCGGACGAGGCCCTGCTTGATCAGCACAGCCATATAGGCCCAGCTCTGGCCGAGGCATAGGATGATGGTAGCGTAGCGCGTGTATTCGTTGATCTTCTTGCGGCCGGTCTCACCCTCTTTTTGCAGCTTTTCGAGCGGCGGATAGACGCTGGCCAACAGCTGGAAGATAATCGATGCGGAGATATAGGGCATGATGCCCAGGCCAAAAATCGTGGCGCGAGTCAGATCGCTGGCGCTGAAGATGGCCACTTGGCGAAAGATGTCACCCATGCCGCCCGAGCCGCCGAAGAAGGCGCTCATGCTCTTATAATCGACGATGAAGAGCGGGATGGCTTCGCCGATCCGGTAGACGGCCAACAGCACCAGCGTGAAGAGAATCTTCTTCCGCAATTCGGGAATGGTGAAGATGACGCGAATCTTTTCCCACATGGCTAGATCCTTCGCATAGGGCTTGGTCCTTATGTCCTGGGGCTTGGGTCTTAACGCCAAGACCTAAGGCTGAAGACCTGGCACCCAAGACCGAGCCTTATCGCTTCCTACGATTTTCGGGCCTTCGCCTTCATCTTGTTCTTCACGACCGGCTTCTTGCCTGGCAGGACGATCGCCTGCCCGCCGGCCTTCTCGATCTTCTCGCTGGCCGACTGGCTGAACTTATGGGCGGAAACCTTGAGCGACTTGGTCAGTTCGCCGTTGCCCAGGACCTTCAACTGGTCGAAGCTGCCTTTGAGGAGGCCCTTGCCGTGAAGCGTTTCGGGCGAGATTTCCTCACCGGCCTGGAAGTGGGTTTCGAGCGAGGCCAAGTTGATGATGGCGACGGACGGGGCCCATTGATTTGTGAAGCCACGTTTCGGAATGCGGCGAACCAAAGGCATCTGGCCGCCTTCAAAAACTGGCGAAGTCGAGGAACCCGAGCGAGAGCCCTGGCCCTTGCTGCCGCGGGTGGCCGTTTTGCCGTGCCCGGAGCCAATGCCTCGGCCGATCCGCTTACGCGACTTGTTCCGCTGGATTCCGCGATGGACGTCGTTCAGATTCATGTCAGGGAGACTCCGCGCAGGCGTTCGACTTCGCCCTGCGAGCGAAGCGACTTCAGGGCCTCAATAGTGGCTTTGACGAGATTAGTTGGATTGGTGGAGCCGAAGCTCTTCGTGAGGATGTCGTGGAGGCCGCACGCCTCGCAAACCGCACGAACCGCCGAACCGGCGATCACGCCCGTACCCGGGCCAGCCGGGACGAGGACAACCTGGGACGAGCCGAAGCGGCCCTTGACCGTGTGTGGGATCGAGGTGCCCTGCATATGGACAGGGATCAGGTTGCGAGAACCGTCTTTCACGGCCTTCTCGACCGCCGGCGGAACTTCGTTTGCCTTGCCGTAGCCCCAGCCGACACGACCTTGACCGTCGCCGACGACGACGAGGGCCGTGAAGCTGAAACGCCGGCCTCCCTTGACCACCGCGGCACAGCGGCGGATCTTGATGACCTTATCGATCAATTGACCTTGAACGGTGTCGGTTGACATATTCTCTGGCTTTCAGCTTTCAGCTCACAGCCATCAGCGTCGCCTTCGCAAGGCCGATCGCTGATTGGTGACGGCTAGAATTTCAGACCTGCTTCTCGGGCGGCGGCGGCCAGTGCAGCCACGCGACCATGATATTTGTACTCGCGGCGGTCAAAGACCACTTCTTGGATGCCCGCGGCAATGGCCCGGGCAGCAATCGCCTTGCCAACCGCCGTGGCGGCTGTCTTGTTACCACCATAGCGCACCGTTTCCCGCAGCTCGGGGTCACGGGTGCTGGCGGTTGCCAGCGTCCGGCCAACGCTGTCGTCGATAATCTGCGCGTACATGTTCTGCCGGCTGCGGAAGACGCTCAACCGCGGGCGGCTCGCAACCTTCTTCAGGTGGTTGCGGACGCGCAGGCCGCGGCGCCCTCGCTGCCGGCCAACTTGTCTCTCGTGTCTCACGGTGGAATCCTCTCAAACAGTGGCCAGTGATCCGTGGTCGGTGGTTTGCCAAGGCGAGCTATGCACCTATTGCCACTCACCATCCAATTCAACGAACGACCAACCAGCAACCCAAAAAGCACTACCCACTAACTGCGCTTGACTGGCCCTTGACCACGGGTCATTGGCCGCTATTTCACCATGGCCTTGCCCTGCTTGCGGCGGACCGGCTCGCCCAGGTAGCGAATACCCTTGCCCTTATAGGGCTCTGGCTTCCGCAACGCGCGAACCGACGCGGCAAAGTGGCCGACCAACTGCTTCTCGATCCCCTGAATCACAATGTGTTGCGGATCTGGCACGCCAACTTTGATCCCTTCGGGGATCGGCACGTGAAGCTCATTCGCCAGCCCGACGCGAAGCTGCAACGTCGTGCCTTGCACTGCCGCCAGATAACCGACGCCTTGAATTTCCAAACGCTTCTCATAGCCCTGAGTAACGCCGACGATCATATTGACCACCAACGCGCGGCTCAGGCCGTGCAGCGCCCGGCTCAGGCGCTCGTCGTCACGGCGAGTGACGGCAATCGTCTTGGCGACGTCGTCGTACGCGACGGACACCTCGGGGCGATGCTCCCATTCGAGCTTGCCCTTCGGCCCTTCGACGGTGATCTTCCGGTCCGCAATCTGGATTTTCACTCCAGCGGGCACCGGCACCAGCTTTTTTCCGATCCGAGACATGATTACCAAACCTCGCAGAGGACTTCGCCGCCGAGCTTCCGTTGCCGGGCCTCCCGGTCGCTGATCACGCCGCGGCTGGTGCTGATAATACAGATACCCAGCCCGCCGAGGATCGGCTTCAGACTCGTCACGCCACTGTAGACGCGCCGACCTGGCTTGCTGATGCGGCGAATACGCCGAATCACCCGCTCCCCGTTCGGGCCGTACTTTAGATGGACGCGGAGTTGGTTGGCCGGCTGGCCCTCCACCTCCTCCCAATCCCAGATATACCCTTCGCGCTTAAGCACCTCCGCCAATCCCCGCTTCACTTTGGAGACGGGCATATCAACTTGGGGCCGTTCGACGCGCACCGCGTTCCGGATGCGGGTCAACATGTCGGCAATCGGATCGGTCATCATCGGTCTAGGGTCCTTTCACCAACTCGCCTTGCGGACGCCGGGAATCAAGCCGCCATCGGCGAGCTTACGGAAGCAAATCCGGCAGATGCCAAACTTGCGGTACACAGCCCGTGGACGCCCACAAATCCGACACCGCCGTACTCGCTGGGTCGAGAACTTCGGCTTGCGAAGCGCTTTGGCGACTTTCGACTTGCTTGCCATGCAATCATCTCACTCGTGGAATCGTATGTCCCAACTAGGCCGCACGCAGCGGCATTCCAAAACCCCGCAACAACTCGCGGGCCTCATCGTCGTTTTCGGCGCTGGTGACCAGCGTGATGTTCATACCCTGGGGCGTGGTGAACTTATCGGGGTTCAATTCCGGGAACACCAATTGCTCTGTCAGCCCCAGGTTATAGTTTCCACGACCGTCGAAGCCGTTGGGATCGAGCCCGCGGAAGTCGCGAACTCGCGGCAAGGCGATCGAAATCAGCCGGTCGAGGAACTCATACATCCGCTTTCCGCGCAACGTCACTTTGCAGCCAATCGGCATCCCTTCGCGCAGTTTGAAGTTAGCGATCGACTTACGGCTGACGGTCACAAGCGGCTTCTGGCCGCAGATGAGCGTCATCGCCTGAACCGCCTCTTCAAGATGCTTCTTTTCACTGATCGCCTTGCCAACGCCCATGTTCACAACCACCTTCTGCAGGCGGGGCAACGCGTGGCGATTGGTGCGGCCGAGCTTCTCCGCCAGGCTGGCGAGAATTTCTTTTCGGTACTTCTCTTGCAACCGCGGGACCGGAACAACCTCCGGCTCCTGAGATTGCTCGGCCTTACTCGGTTTCTTTGCTTTAGCTGCGCTCATATCTGGCCTCGGACGGGTCCGCCGGCTGCGGCATTACTCGCAACGGCGGTCGTGGCTTGTTCTCTCAAATGCCGATTGCGGCTTGCAATAATCCTCTACTTCGCGGCGTATCGGGCCTTGGCCGGCGAAACCAGCCCGTTGCCCGCCCCACATTTCTTGCAGTAACGCTCCTTGGCACCGTCGGGTAGATAGCGAACGCCGACTCGGGCCGCGGCCCCGCACTTCTGGCAGACCAGCTGCACATTACTGACGGAGATCGGCATCTCCTTCGAGAGCCGGCCGCCCTGCGGGTTCTTCTGGCTGCGCTTCACGTGCTTGTACACGCGATTGACACCCTCGACGACCAGCTTGTCGGTCTTCCGAATCACACGGAGAACCTTGCCGGTGGTGCCGCGATCATCGCCGGCGATCACTTTCACGGTGTCGTTGCTCTTGATCCGCATCACACGACCTCACTGGCGAGACTGACGATTTTCATGAAGTTCCGGTCGCGGAGCTCGCGGCCGACGGCGCCAAAAATGCGCGTACCGCGCGGGTTCTGGTCGTTATCGATAATGACGGCCGCATTGCTGTCAAACCGTACGTAGCTGCCATCGCTCCGCCTGGTGGGCTGTTTCGTCCGAACGATCACAGCCTTGACCACGGCCCCCTTCTTTAGGTCGCTGCCGGGACTGACGCTCTTCACACTGCAGACGATGATGTCGCCGAGCCGGGCGAACCGCTTCCGCGAGCCACCCAACACCTTGATGCACATCAGTTCCTTGGCCCCGGTATTGTCGGCCACGGCCATCCGCGATTCCATTTGAATCATGACTATGCTCCTTGCCCCGAACTACTCGGCGGCGGGTTGCTCCGCGGGCGTGTTGCAACGGGCGGCGGCACGCATCGCGGCCACGTCCAGCATCTTTCCCTTCTCGACTATCCGGACCAATTCCCAACGTTTGGTTCGGGACAGCGGCCGGGATTCGACGATTTCGACCAGGTCGCCCAATTGCGACTCGTTCTTCTCATCATGGACGTGGCAGACCGTCTTCCGACGGATGTATTTTCCGTACCGGGGGTGCCGGACCAGCCGAGGAATCTCCACCCGGCGTGTCTTAGCCGCCTTGTCGCTGGTGACGATCCCGGTCTCGATGCGCTTGGGCATGGCTCCTATTCCTGCTTCTCGGCGGCGCCACTGACAGCCTGAGCTTTCTCGGCGGCGTGGCGACGTTGGGTCTGAACGGTCTGAATCCGGGCGATCAGGCGTCGCTGCTTTCGCAGCTCGCTGGGCGCGTCGAGCCGCTCCGTCTGGGCTTGCAGCCGCAGATGGAACAAGTTGCTCGTGGTGTCCTTCAAGTTGAGCGCCAACTGCTCGTCGCTCATCTCGCAAAGTTCGGCGGCCTTGGTCATGTCACGTTCTCTTCTAGGGTGCCGAATTCCAATACTAAACGGGTCGGCGGCGGAGGAACCGCACGCGAACCGGCATCTTGTGGGCCAAACGGGTGAAACACATCCGCGCGGCCTCCTCGGAAATTCCACTGACCTCGTACAGCACGGTGCCGGGACGAATCACAGCGGCCCAATACTCCGGCTCGCCTTTTCCCTTGCCCATTCTCGTCTCCAAGGGGATCGACGTGATGGGTTTGTGGGGGAAGACGCGGATATACAGGCGTCCTTCGCTCCGCAGGTACTGCTGGGCAGCGATACGCCCGGCCTCGATCGTGGCCGCGCTCAACCAGCCGCCCTGCATTGCCTGCAGGCCGAAATCGCCGTGGACCACGCGGTTACCGCGCGAGGCGTTACCTCTTATACGTCCTCTTTGGCTTTTTCGGTGCTTGACCCGTTTTGGCATCAGCGCCATGATCTTCGTCCTCGCTGTATGTTCCCTGATTGATCCACACTTGCACGCCGATGTGCCCCTGGGCGATCAGCGCTTCGGCAAAGCCGTAATCGATCTTCGCCCGCAACGTGCTCAGCGGGATCGAGCCGGCAATCTGCTTCTCGCGGCGCGACATTTCGGCCCCGCCGAGCCGGCCGGACAATTGAATCTTGATTCCCTTGGCCCCCGCCTCCATCGTCTGCTCGATCGACCGCTTCATCGTGCGGCGGAACCCGGAACGCTTTTCCAACTGCTCACAGATGTCCTCGGCGACGAGCTGAGCAACGATCTCCGGCCGGTTGATCTCCTCGATCTTCAGGTTGATCCGGCGGCCGGTCTTCTCTTGAAGCTCCTTTTGCAGCTCCTCGACTCGCTCACCCTTGCGTCCGATCAGAAGGCCTGGCCGCGCCGAAAACAGCACGACCTTAACCTCATCGCGAGTCCGCTCGATCTCGATCTTCGAGATCGCCGGGTAGAGCGCCTTGCCAAACTTGTCCTTGCGGTCCTTGATGTAGTTGCGAATCTTCTGGTCTTCGACCAGCAGATCGGCGAACTCCTGTTTCGAGGCATACCAGCGGCTTTTCCAGCCGACCATGATGCCGGTACGAAACCCGACGGGATTGACTTTCTGACCCATGGTTTGCTCTTGCCGCCAAGTCGGCGACCGCTAAACGTTTATTCCAATGCCACGTGAATGTGGGAGAATCGCTTCTTAATGACGGAGGCCATGCCACGTGCGTGCGGCCGCATCCGTTTGAACATCGGGCCGCCGTCCACGCGGCAATCCACGACCGCCAAGTGGTGGAGATTAGCCGCCCGACGATCCTCGGCGTTTGCCAGCGCGCTGCGAAGAACCTTCTCGATCATCCGCGCCCCACGATGAGGCTGATACTTGAGGATGTCGAGGGCGTCATCGGCCAGCTTGCCGCGAACCAGGTCAGCCAAGGGGCGAACCTTGCGGGCGCTGATGCGCGCGAATCGGTATGTCGCTTCGTACGCCATGGTATATTCCTATCGCTTGCCCTTCCCGCCGTGGCCGCGGAAGGTCCGCGTTGGGGCGAACTCGCCCAAGCGGTGCCCCACCATTTCCTCGGTCACAAACACTTTCAGGTGGACCTTGCCGTTATGGACCATGAAGGTGTGGCCCACGAACTCTGGCACGATCGTACACGCCCTGGCCCAGGTCTTCATCGGCTCCTTCGTTCCCGCATCGTTCTGCTTCGAGACTTTCTGAAACAGCTTGGGGTTAACGAACGGACCCTTCTTAAGTGATCTTCCCATAGTCAAGCTTTCAGCTATCAGCCATCCGCGATCAGCAACCAGCCATCAAGCTGACCGCTGGCCAGTGGCCACTCATTTGATCTTCAATTGCCCATACCTTCGGGACTTGCGCCGACGGACGATTGCCTTGTTCGACGGCTTTCGGCGCTTACGGGTGGTACCGCCCTTAGCCAGCTTGCCCGTAGGACTCACCGGATGGCGACCGCCCTTGGTGCGACCTTCGCCACCGCCGTGCGGATGGTCGATCGGGTTCATTGCCGTACCGCGAACGAACGGCCGCCAGCCAAGCCACCGATTGCGGCCGGCCTTACCCAACACGATACCCATGTGATCCGAATTGCCAACCACGCCAATCGTGGCGCGGCACGTGGCCGGCACGCGGCGGATTTCACCGCTCGGCAGGTTGATCTGGGCCCAGTCGGCATCGCGGGCGGCCAGGGTGGCCCGAATGCCAGCGGACCGGCACAACACGCCGCCGCGACCAGGCTGCATCTCGATATTGTGAACATCCATGCCCAGCGGAATCAGCGACAGCGGCAGGCAGTTGCCGACAGCCGCCGGCGCGTCCGGCCCGCTTTGGACCTTGTCGCCCGCCTTGAGGCCCTCGGGGGCCAAAATATAGCGCTTCTCGCCATCAACGTAATGCAGCAGCGCGATCCGCGCGCTACGATTCGGGTCATATTGGATCGAATTAACCAGGGCCGGCACGCCGTCCTTGTCGCGACGGAAATCGATCAGGCGGAGCGCCCGCTTGTGACCGCCACCGCGATGCCGGGCCGTGATCCGCCCTTGGTTGTTGCGTCCACCCTTGCGCTTCTTCGGCCGCATCAGAGCCTTCACCGGCTTGGCACCGGGGGTTAGCTCGGCGAAGTCGCTCACGGTGGCCCCACGACGGCCTGGCGTGGTCGGATTGTATTTGCGAATGCCCATGGTAGTGGTCAGTGGTCAGTGGCTAGTGGTCAGTCTCTCAAAGCAAACGACGCGGTCTTCGCTTCCTCCGGCCATCGGCCACAGGCCGCTGACCACGTCTCGAGACCACTAGAAGAAGTTAATCCTATGTTCGGGGTCCAGCGTTACGATGGCCTTTTTCCAGGCCGTGGTCTTTCCCTTGCGGAACCGGCTTCGGCGAGCCTTGCCACGACGGTTCTGAATATTCACTCGCACCACCTTCACATCGAACAGGTGCTCGACCGCCGAACGCACGTCGTCCTTGCCGGCCAGCCGACTGATCTCGAAGGCATAGGCGTTGCAACGATTCGCCTTGTGCATTCCCTTTTCAGTCACCAGCGGCCGAAGGATGACCTGATGCGGCTCCAACTGCACGCCGGATTTCGTGGCATCTCGACCCATGATATTTCCTCACAAAAGCCACTTGCGGCTTCACACGCGACGCCCGGTCGCGGCTCTCTACTATTGTTTCGTGGATGTCTTTTCGCGGATCGCGTCCAGAGCCGACGTGGTCATCAACACCCGCCTGGGGCTCAGCACATTGAGTGCATTGAGTTCCGTCACCGGGGCAACCGACACACCGCCCACATTGCGAAGGCTCTTGTAGACGTTCGTGTCGTAGTCAGGCAGTGCTACCAACACACTCGTATTCGCAAGCTTGAGCGCCTTCAGAATGGCCGCTGCATCGCGGGTCTTCGGCTGCTCGAAGCTCAGATTGTCGATCAACGTGATTTCTGCGTCGGCCAGACGCGACGCCAGCGCCATACGCGTCGCAAGCTGAAGCGCCTTCCTTGGCAACCGGTACGACCAATCACGGGGCTGCCTGGCGTGGATATGTCCGCCGCCACGACGCACGCCACTGCGGCGGGAGCCCGCCCGAGCGTTGCCCGTACCCTTTTGCCGATACATCTTCTTGCTCGTACCCGAAACCTCGCTACGGGTCTTCGTCTTGACAGAGCCCTGTCGCAGGTTGTTCTGATACATCACGACGGCGTCGTGCAGCAACTGCTTGCTGATGCGCGGGGCCAACTGCGCGGGATCGATCTCATACTTGCCGACTTCAGCGCCCGTTCGATCGTAAATTGGCAAACTCAGCATTGCTACACCGTATGTCATGGGGTGCGAAAAGACGCACCGTTGCAATCCTACAACTTGTTCGTTTCCCGGATGACGACGTAGCCGCCGTTGGGACCCGGAACTGCGCCGCGAAGAACCAACAGGTTGTTTTCAACGTCCACCGTCACGACCTTCAAATTCCGCATCGTACAGCGGGCATTGCCATAGCGGCCAGCCATCCGACGCCCCTTGAAGACGTGGTGCGGATCGGTATTACAGCCGATTGAGCCGGCGTGGCGATGCACCTTCTTAACACCATGCGAAGCCCGCTGACCGGCGAAATTATGCCGCTTCATAACACCGGCCGTGCCACGCCCCTTACTGGTGCCAATGACATCGACCGCAGCGACCTTGGCGAAGACATCGACCTTGACTTCCTGACCGACAGCCAAGCCATCCGTCGCACCACGGAACTCGCGAACGAATCGCTGCGGCTCACAGCCGGCCTTTGGAGCAAGCTGAATTCCGGCAGCAGCACGTCGCTTCTGACGTTTGCTATCGAGCTTCGCGACCTGCCCACGGGCAGCGCGGCTCGCCAGACGGCGAGGCTTATCAAGATAGCCCAACTGAACAGCCTCGTAGCCGTCCTGGGCCTGTGTTCGCAACTGGAGGACGTGACAAGGGCCCGCCTGAATCACCGTTGCCGGGATCACTTGGCCGGTCGCATCGAAAATCTGCGTCATCCCGACCTTTCGGCCGAGCATTCCAACTACCATCGCCGTTGGCCCTTGTGCTACGTCGCCGGTGGGAACCGCCGGCTCCGGCCGACATTACCCACCCAGCTTCCGTTTCATATTCGGGTTCAGTATCCGGGACTCAGGTCCTAAACTCAGGAACGAGACTCAACCACACCCGCCCAAGCCCTCATCGTCGCAATTTTTAGTGCCGACTGGTCGCCTTGATCTTAATGTCCACGCCGGCCGGCAGACTGAGCTTATTCAACGCCTCGATTGTCTTGGCAGTCGCCTGCATGATGTCGATCAGCCGCTTATGCGTGCGGATCTCAAACTGCTGACGAGCCTTCTTGTCCACATGGGGACTAGACTGGACCGTGTAGCGTTCAACACGCGTCGGCAGTGGGATTGGCCCATGAACGACCGAGCCGGTCCTTTTTGCGGTGTCCACAATCTCTACGGCACTCTGATCCAGGATAGCGTGATCGTACGCCTCCATCCGAATCCGAATGATTTCGCTAGTCTGACCAGCCACGGATATCCTCCGAGTAACTCGACTGCCGACTTGCCAAGCAACAGTCCGGTCCCGCCACTCAGGCGGGAAACAAGAGATCGTATCATTGTCGTCAGATGACGTCAATGGGCGGTGCTGAAAATTCCAGATTCGTTTTTTTGAGCCTCTCGTCACATCCCAGAGCCCAAAGAAGTCTCCGTGAATTAACCAGATTCACCGCAAGGCTAGTAGTGAAGGGTGGTGCGTATCGCCTTAAAACGCTTTCCATGGGCAACCAGCTTGACCGGTCAACCCCACCCAGACAATATTGGGTGTTTGGGGATGCACGCCCTCCGCGGGCCGGTATTTGGTCTTTATTTCTGCGCAGCCGGCTCGCCTTTTCTTGGCTCATTGGCCACGGTGGACGACGATCAACGGCAACGCCCGAATCGATCAAGCCAGATATAGCACGACGGTGAAAAAACCTCGCAACGACGACTGCTCCCGCCTGGCCACATCAAACCGAAACGGTTTGCTTGCCGTGTTGGCTGGGGTGGCCTTGATTGTCGTGACGGTGTTTTTCGTGTACGGACCGGCCCTGCACGGTGGGTTCATTCTCGATGACAACATCCTGCTGACCGACAGCCCACTCATCAAGGCGTCGGACGGCCTGTACTGGTTTTGGTGCAGCACGAAGCCGGCCGATTACTGGCCGCTGAGCAATACGTCGCTCTGGATCGAGTGGCGTCTGTGGGGCATGGACCCAACGGGCTACCACGTCACCAACGTGCTTCTGCACATTGCCGCATCGCTGCTGATTTGGCGAATTCTCCGTATGCTGTCCATTCCCGGTGCATTGCTCGGCGCCATGCTGTTCGCCGTGCACCCGGTCAACGTCGAATCGGTCGCCTGGATCGCCCAGCGGAAGGACGCGCTGGCATTGCCGCTGTTTTTGCTGGCGATTCTGTGGTATGTGAAGGCGGAACGGACAATGCCCAGGCCGGCCATGCGTCAGAGCCCGCCACCCCGCGACCGTTGGTATTGGCTTAGCCTCGGGGCATTTGTTGCGGCCATGCTGGCCAAGGGCTCGGTGGCCGTGTTGCCGCCGCTGCTGGTGTTGATCGTCTGGTGGTTGCGGCCTCTCCGGAAATCGGATGTTGTGCGCGTGGCCCCGTTCTTCGCCGTCGCCATCGGGCTAACGCTGGTCAACCTGTGGTTTCAGACCCACGGGGCCTCGCACGCCGTTCGCAAGGTGGACTTTCTGGATCGGCTGTTGGGGGCTGGCGGCGTCGTTTGGTTCTATCTGTCGAAGGCCGTGCTGCCAGTCCGTTTGGCGTTCATTTATCCACAATGGCACATCGACGCCGACAACTGGCTTTGGTGGCTGCCATTGCTCGCAGCGGCGGCCGTCACGGCGATTTTGTGGCCGCATCGCAACGGCTGGCCACGGTCGCTGCTGTTTGCCTGGGCCTTTTTCTGCGTGGCATTGACGCCCGTGCTGGGGTTTACGGACGTGGGTTTCATGCTCTATTCGCTGGTGGCGGATCACTATCAGCACATTGCATTGATAGCCATCACGACACTGGCCGCCGCTGGCTGGGGCGTTTGGCGGCGACGGACGACCGCCGCCACGGCCTGGCTCCCTATCCTTCTGGCCGCCGCGACTGTCGCGACGCTTGCAGTTCTCGCCCGTCAACAGAGCAAGATCTATCGGGACCCCGTCGCGCTTTATGAAGCGACGCTGGAGTACAACCCGGATTGCTCGTTCGTTCACAACAACCTCGGGAACACGCTTGCTGCTCGGGGCCGAGCGGCAGAGGCAAGGCAACACTACCTGAAGGCCGTCCAGACGGCGCCTGACAATGCCGAGGCGCACAACAACCTTGCCACGGCGCTGGCCCGGGAGAACCAACTGGACGAGGCGATCGTCGAGTACCAGCGTGCGTTGACCCTTCGCCCGCGCTACAACAATGCCCGGCTTCGCTTGGCGTATGCTCTGATTGCGAGTGGTCGAGCAAGCGAGGCCGAGGCCGAGTTCCGAGAGACGCTCAACTTCGATCCGAGCCACGATCAGGCGCTCAACGGCCTGGCATGGCTGCTGGCCACAAATCCAGACGCCTCCGTGCGGAATGGCGTCAACGCCGTGCAGGTTGCGGAGCGGGCGGTCCGAGCCACCGGCGGCCGGGAGCCCCAAGTGCTCGACACGTTGGCGGCGGCCTACGCCGAGGCGGGACGATTTTCGGAAGCGGTGGCGGTGGCGAGGAAAGCCTTGGAATTGGCCACGCGGCAGAACGACTGGGCGTTGGCCAAGGAGTTGCGAGAGCATCTGACATTGTTTGTGGCCGGAAAGCCCTATCGCGAGCCCGTCCCACGCCACCTGCCCCAGCAAAAGTTACGCCCAGCAAAAGACTGACGGAGCCTCACGCAATCCAGCGAGCCGGCGTCGTTCACGGGCGAGTCGCAGCAGAAACACCACGTATCTCGTACGTTCAGAAACAATGCCAATAGATGAGGTGGAACGTAACGGGCGTGGTGAACACCAGGCTGTCGACGCGGTCGATGATGCCGCCGTGCCCTGGCAGAGTCGTACCGGAGTCCTTGACGCCGATGTCCCGCTTGATCATCGAAAAGACGAGATCGCCAAACAGGCCGGCGATGCCGATGGTGAATCCAACCAAGGCGCAGTAGGCGTAGGAAAATCCTTTCCGCGACAACTCGGGCATCAACGGCACAAAAAGCAGCGACAGCCCTGAAACCATCGCAGCGGCGCAAAGCCCGGCGGGCCCCGTCCTGTCCCCGAGGTCTGGTCGGCGATAAAATGGACGCTTGGCCGCTCGGCTCGCCGCACGGAGGATACCCATGAGCAACTTGCCATTCGCCCACCTGCATTGTCATAGCCATTACAGCCTGCTGGACGGAGCCGGCACGGTCAAACGGCTTTTGGAGCGGGCAAAGGCCCTGGAAATGACCGCCCTGGCCCTGACCGACCACGGGAACCTGCACGGGGCCCTCAAGTTCTACCAGACAGCCAAGGAACTGGGCGTCAACCCGATCCTGGGGCTGGAGGCCTACATTGCTCCAGGCAGCCGGTTCCAAAAGGAGGCCAGCGGCTCGAAGGAGGCGGCCTATCACCTGACGCTGTTGGCCCGCAACGCCACCGGTTTTCGGAACCTAGTCAAGCTGTCGTCCGCCGCGTTCCTCGAGGGCTTTTACTTCAAGCCGCGAATCGACAAACCGTTGCTCACTGAGCACCGCGAGGGCCTGATCTGTCTGAGCGGCTGCGTCGCCAGCGAGCTAAACCGCACGATTCTGGCCGGCAGTGAAGCCAATCTGGACAAGGCGACCGAGATCGCCACCTGGTTTCGCAACCTATTCGGCGACGACTACTACATCGAGATCCAGAACAATCATCTGGAGATCCAGCGTGCCGCCATGCAGGGGGCCCTCGAGGTCGCCCGGCGGCTCGACATCCCGCTGGTCGCCACCAGCGACGTTCATTACGTGCTCCAGGAGGACGCCGACGCCCAGGATATTCTGCTGTGCGTCAACACGGGCAAGTTTCGCACCGACACGAATCGGATGCGGATGGAGACCAACGAGTTCCATCTGCGAAGCCCCGCGGAGATGTACGCCGCGTTTCCCGGCTTGGAAGATGCCGTGCGACGCAGCCAAGAGATTGCCGACAGCGTGCAAATCGAACTGGAGATCGGCAAGCGGCATTTTCCGGTCTATTCGCCTCCGGATGGCAAGTCGGCCGAGGATTTTTTGTACGAGTTGTGCGTTACAGGTCTGAAAGACCGCTACGCGAATCGGCCGGACCGTTACAGGTCGGGTTCAGAGATCGGGGTCCAGGGTTCAGTAAACACAGAGACACCCCTTTCGGAGTCCCAGCCCGAGGCTCTGAACCCTGAACCCTCGTCCGTGGAGTCGCGCCTTATCAAGGAGGGCTTCTCGGAGGAAGTGGCCGCTCGGCTTGACCGCGAGCTGGCAGTTATCAACAAACTTGGCTTCGCCAACTACTTTCTGATCGTCTGGGACTACGTGCGTTTCGCCCGGTCGCAGGGCATCGAGGCCACGGCCCGCGGTTCGGGCGTCGGGGCCTTGGTTTCCTATGCACTCTATTTGAGCCACGTCTGTCCGCTGGAATACGACCTGTTGTTCGAGCGATTCTTGGATGAGAGCCGCCGCGAGGCGCCTGATATCGACATCGACTTCTGCCAACAGCGTCGCGGCGAAGTCATTCAGTATGTCAAGGACAAGTACGGCGTAGACAATGTCGCTCAGATCGGCACGTTCGGGACGCTGGCCGCGCGCGCGGCGATCCGCGACGTTGGCCGCGCTCTCGGGCTTCCGATCCCGCGCGTCGACGCAATCGTCGCCCTGGTGCCGGATGAACTGAAGATCAAGCTCAAGGACGCCATCGAAAAGAGCGACGATCTGAAGAAAGTGTACGAAGGCGACCCCGAGGTCCGCAAGCTGCTGGACCTTGCGAAGGGAATCGAGGGCCTCGCGCGGAACGTGGGCACCCACGCCGCGGCCGTCGTCATCGCCGATCAGCCGCTGACCGTCTACCTGCCGCTGCAACATGTGCAGGACAAGAAGGAAATCATCACCCAGTGGGACATGGGCGACGTCGAACGCGCTGGCCTGCTGAAGATGGACTTCCTCGGGCTGCGGAACCTCACGATTCTGACCAAGGTCATCGACCTGATCGAACAGACGACCGGAAAGCGGATCGATCCGTACGTGTTTCCCCGGGACGACGAGGAAACGTTCGCCCTGCTTTGTCGCGGCGAGACCAAGGGCGTGTTTCAGTTGGAAAGCGGCGGCATTCGCGACCTGTTGCAGCGGATGAAGCCCGACCATTTCCTGGACATTATCGCCACAAACGCTTTGTACCGGCCAGGCCCGCTGGAAGGCGGCATGGTTGACGACTACATCCAGGTCAAGCACGGCCGGCAGAAGGCCGAGTACAAGCATCCGGTGATGAAGGAAGTCCTGGGCGAGACGCACGGCGTCATGGTCTACCAGGAACAGGTCATGCGGATTCTCAACCGGCTGGGCGGCATCAAGCTTGCCAACGCCTATAGCTGCATCAAGGCGATCAGCAAGAAGAAGCTGGAGATGATCGCCAAGTACCGCGAGGAGTTCATCGAGGGCTCGCACCAGCAGGGCATGGACAAAAAGGAGGCCGCCGAACTGTTCGGTCTCATTGAGAAGTTCGCGGGCTACGGGTTCAACAAATCCCACTCGACCGCCTACGCCCTGATCGCCTACATGACGGCCTACCTGAAGGCCCACTACAAAGTCGAGTTCATGGCCGCGCTGCTGAGCAGCGACATCCCCGGCCGGAACTTCAAGCGCAAAGACTCGCTGGTCGAACACCTCGAAGATTGCCAGCGAATGGCAATCACTGTGCTTCCGCCCGACGTAAACCGTTCAGGAGAGGAATTCACTGTTCTCTGTGGGACCACTGGGACCGGCCGTCAACCGGCCGCCACCGCTCACACGGCCGCCGCGGAAAAGCAGATATGCTACGGCCTTTCGGCCATTAAGGGCTGCGGCGGAGCAGCCGCCGGGGCCATCGCCGCCGAACGAATGGCCAACGGCCCTTACCGCAACCTCTCGGACTTCTGCGAGCGGCTCGACCCGAGCACGGTCAACCGCACCGCCATCGAGTCGCTCATCAAGGCCGGCGCGTTGGACTCGCTCGGCGCTCGGCGGTCGCGACTCATGGCTGGGCTGGAACGCGCCTTGCAAGCCGCGGTAGCCGCCGCCTCAGACCGCCGTAGCGGCCAACGCTCGCTCTTTGGCGGTGACGACAACGATCAGCCGGAAACGTGTGCGGCAAACTTGCCGGACCTGCCCGAGTGGGACGATCACGAAAAGCTGGCCAAGGAAAAGGAGGTACTCGGGTTCTACCTTTCGAGCCACCCGCTGACCGAGCACGCAGAGACGCTGGCGACCTACTGTTCGCACAACACGGTTTCGACCGCCGAGCAGAAACATCGCACCGAAGTCATGGTCGGCGGCATGTTGGGTGCAATCAAGTACTCGCACACGAAGAACCCGAAGCCTGGCAGCCCGAGCCGCTACGCCATGTTCGACTTGGAGGACACGGCCGGCATCATGCGATGCATCGTTTGGCCCGACCTGTTCGCTCGCTGCGAGGAGCAGATCCAGCCCGAGGCGATCGTCGCCATTCGCGGCGCGGTCGATAAACGGCCCGGCAGCGAGGAAGCGAATCTGATCGTCAACGAGATCATTCCGCTGGCAGACCTCGCATCGCGTTGCACCCGCGGCATCCGAATTCGCGTCAATGAAGAAGATGGAGCTACGCGGACACTCGACGCGCTGCACGAAATCCTAAGCGGTTATCCGGGCAATTGCGAGTTGCAACTGGTATTGTGTCTGCGCGATGGAAGTCGCGTCGAATGCCGATGCGACGGAATGCACGTGGCAGTCGGCGGCGAGATGCGGGCACGCGTCGATCAGTTGCTCGGCCCCGGCAACATGCGGCTATTGACGGTCTCGTCCTCCGCAAGGCGAAACGGCGGCTAGGCGGCACGGGATTCCGTCGCGCTCGATAGGATGTGGCCGTCGTCGCTGACGTCCTCGAAACGAACGGAAACCTGTTTGGTGACGCCTGACTCCTGCATGGTGACGCCGTAGATCGAATTGGCGCAAGACATCGTCCGTTTCGAGTGCGTGACGATGATGAACTGGGTCCAGGCGAGAAAGTCCTTTAAGACCTTGGTGAAGCGGTCGATGTTGGCTTCGTCCAGCGCGGCATCGACCTCATCGAGCACGCAGAAAGGACTGGGACGGCTGCGGAAGATCGCCAGCAGCAGGGCCACGCACGTCATCGTCTTTTCGCCGCCGCTTAGGAGCGAAATGCTTCGCGGTTCCTTGCCGGGCGGACGAGCGACGATCTCGATACCGCTGTCCAGGATGTCCACGTTTTCTTCCAGAATAATGTCGGCCTGCCCGCCGCCGAACAGGTCACGAAAAAGCGTTCGGAAGTGCTCGCGCACCGTTTCGAGCGTCTCAGTAAACAGCCGCCGACTGTCGGCGTTGATCCGTTCGATGATTTTTTCGAGCGAATCTTTGGCGGATCGGAGATCGGCGTACTGATCGGCAAGTGTCTTATGCCGGCATTCAAGCTGATCGAGCTCGTCGAGCGCTTCGAGATTGACGTTGCCCAGGTTGTTGATTTTCTGTCGCAGTTCCTCGATTTCCCGCTCGACGGCTGTCCGCTGGAGCTGCTCCTGCGGCGTGCCGTCTTGCTCCAATTGGGCCAAATCGATGCCGTAGTCTTCGTGGAGCCGCGAGGCGAGCGTCGTCCGCTCATGGCGCACCTCGGTGGCTGCAATCTCCGCGGCATGAAGTCTGTCGTCAAGCCTACGGATTCGGCCGCGAAGCTTTTGAGACTCGGCCACCAGGTCGCTCCGGTTTGTCTTGATCGCTTCGCGCTGTCGGGCCAGCTGGACCGTCTCACTCGCAAATGTCTCCTTGCGAAGATACAGCTCGGCGATTTCGGCTTCAGCATGCAGGATGGATCGCTGGGAAGCATCCATGCGACGTGTGCCGTCGGCCAATCGCTCGAGGCTTTCATCGATTGCCCGCTGTCGCTCCTGCTGATTCTCCTCGAATTGCCGCCGGTAGTCGCGGAGGTTGCGCAGCCGCTCCTCACTCTGGGCAAACTCCACCTTGATCGCGGTACACTGCCGTTCGGCCTCGAGCCGCCGCGCTTCGAGCGTGGCAACTTCCTGATCAAGTTGTTGCACGGCCGCTTCCAGCTCGGCCAGGGCCGCGTCAGCCGCCTTACGCTGCTGGCGTGCTGCGATCAGGCGACGGTCGGACGATTCGAGTTCGGCCTCGACCCGCTGGAAATCGCGGCCAAGCGCGGTTCGCTGCTGATCGAGTTCGCTACGGCGTTGTTCGGCGGCGGCTACCGCCTGCCGATTTTCGGCCGCGGCGGTCAGCGTCTGCTGGTGATCGGCCGACCGTTTGGCGGTCATCTGCTGTTCTACGGTGATTCGCGCGCCGAGGGTAGCGATGGCCGTTTCGGCCGCTTGAATGGCGACGTCCAGTTCATCGAGTTGCACCCGCAGGGCACGGAGTTGGCTGCGTCGAGAGATCAGGCCGGTAGCCACGTTGCGCGGACCAACGACCAACGTGCCGGATGGTTCGAGCAGCTCGCCGGCAAGCGAGACATAGGTCAGACCGGCGCCAACGGTATGCGCCATGGCAAGCGCATGATCCAGTTTTTCGACAAACCAAGTCCGGCCCAGCAGCCGGTTGGCCAGCGCCTTGAAACGCGGCTCGCACTGCACGAATCGGTCAGCCCGGCCGATGACGCCTGGCCGACCTTCGAGATCCACTGTCGCCGTTTCGCCCGCTCCAGGGGCGGTCGAAAAGCCATCCAGCCAGACGAAACCGACACGACCGCCGAGTCGGCCAGATTCGGCCGCAAGGCAATCGAGCAGTTCGCGGCGTCGCATGGCCGCCAGATGCTGCGATGTTTGGCCCAAGGCGATCTCAACCAGCGGAGCCACCTCGACGCTGACTTGCAGGACGTCAGCCACCAGTCCGGCGACCCCGTGGAAAGCTGGATCAGCCGAATCGGCTGCGCGCCGGAGGACCTCCTTGACACCGTCGCTCAGGCCGTCGTGGCGGCGCACGAGGTCGTCAAGCACCTCGGCCCGCTCGGCGGCGCCGCTGCGGCGTTGGCGCAGTCCACCCAGTTCATTTTGTCGTGCGGCCTGCTCCCGTTGGGACCGGCCAACTTGCTCTTTTGCCAATTCGAGCAAGCGAGCGCGCTCATCCACACGGTCGGCCAACTCCGCCCGGCTGCGACGCAAGTCGTCGAGCTCGCGTTGCAGGGTGTCCAGCGTGCCATCCAACTCGGCCATTCCTTCGGCCGCCCGGCGACGGGCATCGGCGGCGGCGGCGGTTTGGCTTTCCAACGAGCCGACCGTATTGGCCAGCGTAGCCGACTGTCGCATTTGGTGAACGTGGGCCGCACGGCGCCGTTCGTTCTCGTCGCGAAGGCGGTCGAGCGAGGCGACGATCGCCGCCAGCGCGGTTTCGGAATCTGTCCGGCGTTGCACGACACCGTTATGATTGCCTTCGGCCGCACAGAGGGCCTCGGTCGTGTCGTGCAGCTGCTGCTGAAGGTCGCCTGCCCGAGCGCTCACAGCCGTCAACTGGCGACGGTAACGGGCAATCTCCTGCTCCAGCTCCAGGCCGTGGCTTCGTTCGTGTTCGATCGTGGATTCCGCAGCCGCGATGCGTTCGCGATTGGCCGCCGTCTGCGCCTCGGCCCGCCGAATGTCTTCGCCGAGCGCGGCGGTGCGTGCATCGGCCTCCGCCAACTGAACGTCGAGTTCCTCCGCTTCGATGGCAGCGCCGTCTCGTTGTTGGTTCAGTGTCTGGAGTTCGCCATCGATCTCGGCCAGTTTTTCGGTAAGCCGTTTCCAATCGACCTGCGCCACCTGCGTACGAAGCTCTTGCAGGCGGTCGCTGTGTTCCCTGTAGCGTCTCGCCTTGCCTGCCTGGGCGCGAACGCCTCGGAGCCGGCTTTCGACTTCATCAACGATGTCGGTCAATCGCAGCAGATTTTGCTCGACCCGTTCGAGTCGGCGGAGGGCCTCGATTTTTCGCATCTTGAAGCGGCTGATACCGGCCGCTTCCTCAAAGATGACGCGGCGATCTCGCGGAGAGGATTGCAGAAGGCCATCCACCTTGCCCTGCTCGATGACGCTGTAGGCCTGGGTGCCCATACCCGTGCCCGAAAGCAGGTCGCGAATATCGCGAAGACGAGCCGGATTGCGATTGATCAGGTATTCGCCCTCGCCGCTGCGATAGACGCGGCGCGTGATGTGGACCTCGGCGGCGTCGACGGCCAGCAGCCGCTTCGAGTTGTCGAGCGTCAGCGTGATTTCAGCGCCGTTCAGCGGACGGCGGCTGCCCGAGCCGTTGAAAATCACATCGGCCATCTCTCGGCCGCGAAGGCTCTTAACGCTCTGCTCGCCGAGGACCCACTTGATGGCATCGACGATGTTCGACTTCCCCGAGCCGTTCGGGCCGACGACCGCCGTAATGCCTGGCGGAAATTCGAACCGTGTGCGGTCGGCGAAGCTTTTGAAGCCGACAATGTCGAGGGCCTTGAACATAGCGAGCCGTCGTGAGGCAGATTGCTGGCCTGCCTCGCCGGGTTAGCGTCCTAACATTCTGGCGAAGAAGCCTTTTTTCTTTTCGCCCTTGTCGCCGTCATCCGACTCACCGTCGTCGTCGGAATTGCCATCCGCCTCGGTCTGCTTGGCACCCCGCTTCTCGAACAGTTCAGGCGCCGGGCTGCCTGGCGTGACCTTCCTTGCCGCCGGGGTCTCGTCGCCGCGTCCTCCGGCCTTGCTCGATTTGGTGGGCTCCTCCTCGAAAACACGGTCGTAGGAGCGGCCGGCCTCGGGCAGGGCATCGACCTCGAGCCGCGACTCGAGAGCGCCTTGCTGCCGAGCCTCTTCCAACGCCTGCACGACGTCGGGATAGGTTCCGCCGAGATCGACAATTGCGCGAATGACCTCGTCGATCCGGGTCGAGACGATTCGCTTCTGATCGCCATCGGCGACAGAATAGCGGCTCACCGAGATTTCACCCTCAGGCGTATTGGTCAGCATGATCTCGCTGCCAGCATTGAGCGCCAGCGGCAGAAGCAACCTTTGGTCCTTGCCGAACAAAACGACTTCCGCCAGACGGTTGCGAGTAACGTGGACCATCGACGGACCGGCTACGTCGAGTACATGGTAATGGAACTGCTTGGCAAGGAATTCGCCCTGCAAAACAGGATCCTTTTCGTTCATCGCCCAGAGGGCGCGGAACGCTCCGTATCGCGTTTCGGCGCTTGTGGCCGACAGCAATTCGCGGAGCTCGCTATAGGCCGAGTAGTCTTGCATGGCGCTTAGGGCCGTCAGGGCAAAGACGCGGAAGGCCGGTTGGTCGCGAGCGATTCGCGCCAAGGGCTCGGCCGCTTCACGTCGGTCGAGGTAGGCCAGCGCCTCGGCCGCGTAGAAGCAAACTTCCGGATTTCTCGAATCGATGCCCTTCATCAGCGAATCGACGCCGTCCGACCCAATCGCCTCGAGCTGAAGCGCCGCTTCGGCGGCCGTCGTCGGATCAAGCAACCGGCTTTGCAGCAGCATGATTCGTTTCATTCGTTCCGGCGCCGACTCGGACAGCGGCAGCGCCCGGACGACCTGCATGTATCGGGCAATATTGTCTTTGTAGCGAGGATGGACCTGTAATTCGACGAGCTGGTCGTTGATGGCTTTGGCCATGCCAATTTTCACACCATTCCGAATCGTGTGAAACCGCTTGTTCACGGCGTTGGCGACCTTTGAGTTATAGACCGCGCCGCGCATGCGATACTTGGCTTCCTCGGGATCGGGCTTCGATTCGTCGAGGACGTTGTGATGCCCTTCGGTCAACACGAGCCCCAATGGCCGGCTCTTCATGCACACGCCACCGCCGGGAATGCGCGCGCGGCAGACCGCCACGTGGTCTTTCGTCGGGTCAGCCGTGGGATCCGTGAGCACGGGGCCCTGAGCCAAGGCCAGGAGGTTACCGCCTAGCACTTTGCCTTGATGTGACTCGTTTTCCACCACCCGCAGTTCTTTGAGTCGCGTTTCGAGCAGGTAGCCGCCCCGGAGGCTTTTCGTATCGCTCTGCGAAGGAACGCGCATTTCGACATCGAAGTGGTCGCCCTTCTGAATGCCTGGCTGCATGTAGCCTTCGAGCATGACCATCGCCACGTCGCCAGATGCCAAGACGGTATCCGGGTTGGCAATGCCCCGGATTTGCATTTCCGCGAGCAATGCGGCCCGCTGGGGCGATGGGTTCGGATCGGACCCATTGCCGTGGAGACCCGTCACCAGGCCGATCGCCTCGACCCGCACCGGCCAAATGCCCGTGGGCACGGCGATGTCGCCGATCAGCCGAGTGCTCGATTCCTCCTCGACTTTGGCGTCGTCCGGACTTTGCGAGCGCATCGTGCTGTTGAACCAAGAACACCCGCCAATGCTCAGCAGGGCGGAACCAACGGCCAGCAGAAGGAAATGCCGACGTTTCATGCTTCCATGCACTCCGTCTCGGACGAGAACGCAAACCGAAAAGAGCTGCGTCGGCGAGCAAACGCCGCCGACAAAATCACCGCGGACGCGAAGGATAGTCAGTCGCTCGGCCCGGGTCAAGAGAGGGATTCGTGTCAAGCCAGGCTGAATACATGAACTACGGCGGATCGTAGCCACCCGGGTTCCACGGATTGCAGCGGCAGATGCGCCAAATGCCACGGAGGACGCCGCAAATCGTTCCGTGCTTTCGCACAGCCCCGATGAAATATTCGCTGCAACTTGGCTGAAAGCGGCAGCGGCCGGCCAACATGGGTCCCAGCGTCCACTGGTAGACGCGGACCAGGCCAATCAGCGTCAGACTGGGCAGGCACAGCAGCAGACTTACGAGGTTGTGACAGCGTGCCATTGTCGCAGCGCGACCTCACGGCCGCGTAAATTGGTTGCGGTTTCCTCTGGCAACGCGATTGGCAAGCTGAACCAGGGACTCTCGAAGTTCGTCCAACGATGGCACCGTCGTGCCGCGAGGGACGACAACCAAGTCAATGCCGCGTGGCAGCCCCTCTTGCGTCTGGCGAAAGGCCTCTCGCAGCAAACGTTTCCAGCGATTGCGAACCACGGCGCCGCCCACCCGACGTGAGACCGAAAGCCCGAGCCGTGGATACGACAGTCCATTCGGACAGCCGAACACGAGAATCGCCGGGCCGGCGGCGCTGCGGCGTCCACGAAACGCCCGCTGAAAGTCGCCGCTTTGGCGAAGGTGCTGCCGCGGGAGGAATCGCTGCTCGGACATGACTGCTGGGCCCAAAGGCCGGCCAACGGGTTTTCACCACCGCAGCGAACGCCGCGGATTCTGCGAATAGCGTTGGTCGATCTGCTGGATCGCCCGGCGGTCGTCGTCGCTGAGCGACTTTGGCAGGACGATCTGAATTTCAGCCAAGAGGTCACCGGCCGTTCCATTTTTTGGCGTCACGCCGTGCCCCTTGACGCGGAGCTTAGTGCCGCTCGACGAGCCTGGCGGAACGCTGATGGTGACTGTCCCCTTCGGCGTAGGCACATCCACCTTGGCCCCAGCGACTGCTTCGCCAAGCGTGACCGGCACGCGAACGTGCAGTTGGTTGCCGCAACGGTGAAAAAAGGGATGGGGCTCGACGCGAATCGTCAGCAAAATGTCGCCAGGCGTGCCACCACGCGGCGCGGGCTGACCGTGTCCGCGGATACGAATCTTCTTGCCGTCCTCAATGCCCGCTGGAATTTTGACAGCAAGCGTTTCCGTCTTGCCGCCAGGACGTTGCACGGAAATTTGAACCTCGCCACCGGTGACGGACGTGTTCAATGGGATTTGCAGTTCCTGGACAAGGTCGGCACTGCGCTGAGCGGCCTGCTGGGCCCCGGCCGACCTGCGCGACCTGCCGGCGGCGCGGCGAAACTGACCGAAAAGGTCGCCAAGCCCGCCAGGCATCTCCTGGCCGAACCGCTCACCGAGAAACTGGCTGAGGTCGATGTCCTCGGCGCTAAAGCCGCCTGGACCATGGCCAGCCCCGCCCGACGTCCAAGTGCGTGCGCCTTGCGGCCCACCTTGGCCAACCGTCTCGAACGAACTGCCGTAGCGGTCGTACATTTCCCGCTTTTCGGGATTATTGAGCACGTCGAAGGCCGCCTGCACCTTCTGAAACTTCTTTTTGGCCGTCTTGTCGCCCGGGTTCATGTCCGGGTGGTGCTTGCGGGCCAACTCGCGATAGGCCTTTTGAATTTCGGCCGGCGAGGCGTTTCGCGGAACGCCCAGAACGCTGTAATAGTCCTCAGCCATGCCCCCATTCTAAGGATGAAGACGGTGTTTCCGCAAGGCGATCGGGCGGGGGGGCAGGAAGAGAAAACCGAAGCCGCCCTGCCGGCCCTGGAGAGCGGAACCTAAAACCAATCCGCCTGGGCAGGTTGGCAGTCGGTCCCACGCCAAGTTGTCTCTGCCCCATGGGGCTGCAGCGTTTACCGCTGGCGATCCAAAAACATGTCTTCACCCAGACGACGCTGGGCAGCCACTCCAAGTTCGCTCAGACGACGCCGTCGGCCAATCGCATGCCAAGGGCTTACATGGGCCAACTCGGGCATGATCTCCGTCAATTGTGCGATCATCGTCTGGGCCATGCGTCGAATCGATTCCTGCTTACTCTGCTCTTGGATTGCCAGAACGGTTTTCATCAGTCGGACCAACTGGGACCGTTCTAGGACGGGCGACGCAAGCCCGTCACTGGCTTCGATCAGCAGTTCGGTAATGGGAACCTCCAACGCCCGCTGCCAAGCATACAGGGCGCTCAACGGCAGGTCGGCCGTCTCGCATTCCTGGTCTCGCACTTGGCCGATCTCGACGTTCATTCGTCTCGCCATCGTGCGGCGAGAGAGTCCTTGCTGACGACGGATGGATGCCAGCCGCTGGAGCGGCACTTTGCTGGCGGCCGGCAGCGGTACGACCTGCGGCGGCCCAACACCTGCCGCGGTGCAATGACCGGTACTCATGAGGATGCCTCCTTCGTTCACGGGCCAACGTCAAACGACACGACGAACCCAAAAATGTGGAAATGGACCTCGCAGTCGGATAAAGAGAAAAGAGCACCGGCCGGAGGCCGGACGCCATCTTGCGACGGTGCTTGCCCACCCGTCGCGCCAAAGACTGGCCCGGTGGCAGAATGCCACAGACGGCGGCTGCACTATTCAGGGGTTGCGAGTCAGTCGTACGTCGGCAACCGCCGCCAATAATCCATCTTACTTGCCCAACCGACAATTGCAAGTAGCGCCCACGGGTTGCCGGCCTCTAGCGCAATAGGCGCAACCGGCCGTAGACGCCCATCTGCTACTCGCCGAAGACGAAGTCTCGCACGCGGCGGAGATAATTGGGCCGCGAAGGACGACTCGGAGTCAGCTTGGGCGGCTCGGCCCGACGCTCTAGGATGGAAAAACCGCGTTGATCGTCTCTCAGGACGACCATTCGACCGCGACTTCGCGTGATGCCCGTCCGAATCGCGACTTCACGTCCCATGGACGCCGGATGGCGGATGACGCGGATTTGCGGATAGTGGCGGGTCAGCTCGTGAGCCACCTCGCTCGTGGCATCTGTCGAGCCGTCGTCGATAATCAACAGCTCGAACGGCTCGCCGGAATCGGCCACAACGTCTAATATCTCGTGGACACTCTCATTCAGCGTGGCCTGCGCGTTCTTCACTGGCAGCAAAACAGAAAGCGAACGTTGCACGGAGGGGTCCTTTCGGGAGAGATCAAAGCGTTTTTTGAACGACTGAAGCGAGCTGATCGCCACCAAAGCGAGACTTGCTCCAAAATCGCCGCGCTGCAATACACTTCGGCCATCGCGGCCGAATGCAATCAATTCGATGTTCGCCAAGAATGCCCTGGCGACCGGAAAGTGGGCCGACTATGCTGAACTTTTCTCTGAAACCGGAAGTAGCGACTAAACGGTCGCGGAACTACCTCAACACGTTGAAAGGCTTCATATCGTGAACGCTGAATCTCAATTGGCCGCCAAGCTCCGCCAGCTTGGCCTTGAACTGCCGCCAGCCCCCGAAGCGAAGGGCCTTTATCGGGCCATTGTCGTCTCCGGCAACCTAGTTTATACGTCCGGCCATTTGCCGACCGATGCAGCCGGCAAGCTGATCGTCGGTCGGCTCGGGGCCGAATTGGACGTCGAGGCCGGCTATCAGGCGGCGAAGTCGGTTGGGCTAAACATCTTGGCCTCGCTTCAGAAAGAGCTGGGGAGCCTTGACCGCATCCGGCGGCTGGTCAAGTTGCTCGGCGTTGTCAACTGCACGCCCAGCTTCACCCAGCAGCCCGCCGTCATCAACGGATGCAGCGAGCTTTTTGCCGACATCTTCGGTCGCGAGCTGGGGGTCGGCGCGCGAAGCGCCGTCGGCGTTGGCTCACTGCCGCTCGGGGTGCCGGTCGAGGTCGAGGCCATCTTCGAAATTTGACGCCACCAAAGCCGCCCCCCCAACCGAGGACAACGACTCAGTCTGGGCCGGATCGGGGTGGGAGGCCGCAATCCGCTTGCGGCGGAACAAGAGACTGGGAGCCGCTGGGGCAACGGACGTAGAGCAACCGGGGGCACTAGCTGCCCCAATTCGGCTCTGCGGATCTTTCAGCGAGACGGTTGCCGACGTTGGCCGCCCCCCCTGAAAACGGTAGAAACTCGCAATAAACCTTGGGATCTTTCGTTTAGGATCGTAGGAATGGCAGAGAAACGCCAAAACTGCGACGAGGAATTGTTTGCGACCTGGGTCCGTGCGCACGGCCGGGCGGTACGAGGATTCCTCTTGGCGATGGTCCGACGCCCCGAAGTGGCCGACGATCTGAGTCAGGAAGTCTTCTGCCGAGCCTGGAAAGCCCGGGCAAGGTACCGCGAGGAAGGCAACGCTCGGGCCTACCTATTACGGATCGCCGACCGGGTCGCCTGCGACCACGGCCGACGTCGCCGACCGCAGGTGAACCTGACCGACGAGGGATGGCACGTCCATGAACCGGCCGATCCGGCTTGCGAGCCAACCGGCGCGGTTGTCATCGCCGAGCACATCGAACAGCTCACGGCCGCACTGGATCAATTGTCGCCCGCGCAGCGTCGCGTTTTGCTGTTGAGATACTACGGCCAAATGAGTTTTGCCGAAATCGCCGAGACAATCGAGTGCCCGCTGAACACCGCGCTCAGTCATTGCCGGCGCGGTTTGGAGGCCATGCGAAAGCTGCTGCTGGAGAAAGTGTCATGACCAACAATAACCTCGATAAGCTGCAACAACTGCTTGAGCAGGCCACGGCTCAGCCTCAATTGCAGGACGGGCTGACCGGCGAAGCCGCCAAGCTCAACGAGGCCTGGACCGCTTTCGTGCATTTGGTCGAAGCGGCTGAACCGGCCGGCGAGCCGGAGATTCTGCGATGGAGTATGCCGCAGTCCACCGTGACTGCTGCATCGCGTCCACACCGCTTGACACTTTCCGCAACGGCAATGCTGGCGGCCTCGCTGCTGATCGGCATCGTCGTGGCTTGGAGCTACCTAGCTGGCCAATCTGACAAATCATCCCAACAACCGGTTGCAATAGATCGCCAGGTCAAACCGTTAGAAAAGCACACCGCAACGCAAGTTGCGAAGTCGCAAGAAGTCAACAATCCGAAAGAAGTTGCCAGTGTCGCGTCGCGGAACGCCACGACTACCCCGAAGTGGGACGATTCTTGGGACGAGCAGGTTTCAAACATGGGGAAAGACGTTCTTTACGCACAGCATGAACTCTATGCTGGGCCGGACGCAGCTGGATCCTTGCAGTACGGGATCGAGCAAATGCAACAAGAAATGACGGGGAACAATCTGTAGTCAAGATGCGGCGAGTTGCCGCACAATTCACCACGGAGAGGAGTGTGATCATGTTGAGAACGAAGTATGTTATTGCCGTGGCCGCAGCCCTTGCGTTAGCGATGCTGTCGGTCAAGGCCGTCACCGTCGCTGGCGACGCCGGTCAGAAGGGGAAGGTTGCAAACGAGGCTTGGGACGATTCCGGCGCCGTGCCGGGCGGCCCGGAAGGTCAGCTCGCTCAACACGGTCCGGAGGGTTTCCGGCCACCGCGAGACGATGACGATCGTCAGCCGCCACCGCCGCCGCAAGATCGCGGCCAGGGACGAGGGCCGCAGGCCGATCGTGGACCGAGCCAAGGCCACGGTCCGGAAGCCGATCGTGGCCCCAGGCCTCAACGCGATGGGCGCGACGGCGGCCGTGATGGGCGAGGCCCCGATGGCAGGAAGGGTGGCGAGGGCTGCCCGATGACGCCGCCCGCTGGCGGCATGGGGCCGATGCACGACGGCCATCCGCCGATGATCGGTATGCCGGGCTTGCCGTTCCCGCACGAGGGGTTTGCATCGCTCGAAAAGAAGGACCCCGAGCTGTTCGCCCTGATCAAGAAGGACATGGAGTTTGAGCGTCAAACCAGAGAGCTGGCCAAGCAGTATCGGGATGCTTCCGAGGCAGACCAGCCGAAGGTCAAGGAGCAGATCGCGGAAGTGGTTGGCAAGCATTTTGACATTCGCCAGCAACGCCGCGCGTTGGAACTCAAGCGGCTTGAGCAGGAGCTGCAACGGCTCCGCGACACGATGGATCATCGCAGCAAAGCCCGCAAGGAGATCGTCGAACGACGGGTCTCTGAGCTAACCGGGCATGGCGATGAATTAGGATTCTAGCAAAGTGCTGGAAGAGGCGGCCTCTCTCCCTTTGGCCACTGGTCTCGCCGGCCGGTGCTTTTGGGGGAGAGGCTCGCAATGTCGCGTTGCACGTTTCGCGTGATCTCTGAGTTTCCCCCGTCGCATGGCGGGATGAGCGTAATGTTCGTCCCGTCATGCGTTTTTTTGCCTACCCAAGCGGTTTTTCACCTTCTCGCCGGCTTGATCTTGGCCCGGGTCCGCCGTGGTGGTTTGACTTTGCGGCCTGCGCTGCCAGAATTGACAGCCTACCATATCCAGATCGCCGTGATCGGCGTCTACCGACGCAGATCGTGGGCGACCCGCCGGAGCATCGATCATGACGGCCCCTTGGATCACCTATCGTCCCGCACTGAAGGTCCTTGACTGCACGGTGCGCGACGGGGGCCTTATCAATGGCCACGCCTTTGACGACGCATTCGTCCGAGCCGTTTATGAGACGTGCGTTGCGGCAGGCATCGACTACATGGAGATCGGCTATAAGTCGTCGCGACGCTTTTTCGACGACGGCCAGTTTGGCCCGTGGAAGTTTTGCCAGGAAGACGACATTCGCCGCATCGTGGGCGACAACGCGACGTCGCTGAAGCTGGCCGTCATGGCCGACGTTGGCAAGGTCGATTGGCGCACCGACATCGCGCCGAAGAGCCAGAGTGTGCTCGACCTGATCCGTGTGGCATTCTACGTCCACCAGCTTCCCGAAGCGGCCGACATGATTTGCGACGCGGCCGAAAAGGGCTACGAGGTTTCGGCGAATCTGATGGCCGCCTCGACCGTCACCGAAACGGAAATCGATCAGGTCTTGGAGGTGATTTGTCAGACGCCGGCCAACGTGCTCGTGGTCGTCGACAGTTATGGCGCGATGTACGCCGAGCAAATCGAGCTGCTCGTGAAAAAATACCTCGCCGCGGCGAAACCGCTGGGGAAGGAAGTCGGCGTCCACGCCCACAACAACCAGCAACTCGCTTTTGCGAACACGATTGAGGCGATCATTCATGGCGCGAATTACATGGATGCGTCGCTGGCTGGGCTGGGGCGAGGGGCCGGCAATTGTCCGATGGAATTGTTGCTGAGTTTCCTCCGCAACCCCAAGTTTCGGATTCGGCCCCTGTATCAGGCGCTTCAGAATTGGCTGCTGCCGCTGAGCCGCACTGTGGAATGGGGGCCGCACGTGCAGTACAATATCACGGGCCAACTGAACGAGCATCCACGTTCGGCCATCGCCGCGCGGGCAAGCGACAAACGCGACGACTACGTCGATTTCTACGACAAGCTGACGGGCGATATTTAGAGCGCGCCACGGATAATCTTGGCGGTAACCGCAAGGGCCGAAACCGTTCCGGAACACATCGCCCAAGGTGACGGACGCTGGAACAGGCAACAGGACTTCGCGGTTCTCTTCCGGTCGCCGGTTGCCTCCATTGTAAACCCTATCGGGATGCCTGATACTGGTGGCAGCCCTTTTGTCCTCAACGCGTCCCACCAGCAATTCGAGGCCCAGTCATGGCCAATCGGCTTAGCCGTCGCTCGTATTCCGCAGTGCTGCTTCTTGGGGCTTGGTGCTTCTGCGGTTGGTCCATCGCGTTGGGCGAGGACGTCTCGATCGTCGTGGACGCGGCCAAGACAACAAATGTCATGCGTGGCGGCATCGGCGCCTCGTGGCATGCCATCGAAGAACCAATCCCATATTCCGACAAGCCAAACCATCCGATCTTCAAAAGTCTCAGCCATGGCGGCAGCGCCTGGGGCGGCTATCCGCCGGCCGAGGACGAAACCGCTTGGCGACAGATCGACCGTCACGCTCGTTGGCTTGGCCTTGACTGGAATCGCGTTGAGCTGGAACAGCGGATTTACGAGCCGGAGCGGGGCCGCTTCGAGTTTGATAACCCCGAGATGCGAATCCTCTATCGCATCCTCGACTGGTGCCAGAAGAACGAGGCCGACGTCTTTCTGCAGCAAATGTGGGCGAACGTCCGGTGGAATACGTGCCCCGAGTGGCGTGACGACCCAATCGCACGGGTTCACGCCGGTCCGGCGTCGGTTGACGACTTCGCCGGAGGGTTGGCCACGCTCCTTGAACATCTGATCAAGAAGAAGCGGTACACGTGCATTCGCTGGCTCTGCATCAGCAACGAGCCCAACGGTTGGTGGAGGACGTACCCCGATCGGGCCCTGCCGATGCGGCCGGCATTGGCCGCCGTCCGCAAGGCGTTGGATGCCAAGGGCGTGGCTATTCCGCTTTCAGGTCCCGACGTTGTCGCTTGCGTTCCACCGCTTCGAGCCGACATGACCGAGAGCGTGCCGGTCCTCCAGCCGCGGAAGTTCGACTACTTCGACTTGCTTGGGGCGTACGATTTCCACACCTATGACGAGACGCTCGACTGGCTGCACCAACAGAACAGCATGGCCTGGTTCGACAAGACGACGGCCGACTGGGCCGCCTGGGCGCACGGCCAGGGCAAGCCTCTCTTCCTATCTGAAGTCGGAACGATGGCCAACGGCTGGGGCGCCGATCATCCGGGACCAGGCAGCTATGAGTCGGCGTTCAAGGACGCCGAGCTGATCGTGCGACGGATCAACGCTGGCGCCGATGGTTTCAATCGCTGGAGCTTCATCAACCGCGGCGATCTCGACGGCCAGTGGCAGTTCATCGAAACGTGGGATCGCAAGGCCAAGAAGCTGCTGACCGACTACACGCCGCACGCCAACACGTATTTCTTGCCGGGCCTGCTGTCGCGCTTTGTGGCCAAGCATTCGTCCACGCTCTCATGCACCGTCAATGGCGGCCGCATGGATGACTGCCAACGCGTCTTCGCGGCCGCTCTGCGAAGCCCCACGGGGCAATGGACGCTGGCCGTCGTCAATCACGCGCCGGTCGACTACCGCATGGTTGTCGATGTCCGCGGCCTCAAGGCTCCCATGACGCTTTACCGGTATGGCGTGCAAGAAACAGACCGCGACCGGGCCGATCTGAAGATCCATCCGCAGCAGGCATTCAAGATTGCCTCGGATTCGCCGTTTCAAGACCGGCTCGCGCCGATGAGCCTGACGATCTACTCGACCTACCAGCTCGCGCACGACGCGCCCGGCGTGATGGCCCAGTAAAATAATGGTTAGGAAAGCTGTCGGCTATCCGCGGTTCAGCGGCGCGCCGTGTGGCCGCGCGGGCGAGCGACAAACGCGACGACTACGTCGATTTCTACGACAAGCTGACGGGCGATATCTGAATCCGTCGGCAAAAGCCCAACGCCAACGGACGTTCGGCAACCATCGGCACAGCGGCTCTTTTCCTCGCTGATAGAACGTCGGACACGAGACAATGCCGGCGTTCAGCGGCAATGTGTCACGCCCCCCCTGTTTGGCACAGTCTAATCGCTCGGATATTGCGTTTGCCACTGCCAGCCGTTATATCTAGTGGCACCTACCAATGCGGCGCAGTGATCGCGTCGAAGCGAGTTGTCTCCGATTCGCGTCTTGCCCACCTTCGTGCGAAACGAGCTCTCAAAGCAAGGAGTTACCGAAAATGTTGCATCGCCATGCGCTTCGTTGGATGATCCGCCTGTGCTGTTTGTTCGTCAGCCCCTGGGCCAATGGCGACGTTCCGCCGACGCACTATTTTGGCCACTCGGCGGTCGAAGATCCCTATGGCGTCATCGCACCGTGGTACCGCGGACAGAACGGGCAGTTGGATTTTCGCATCCGTATCGCCGCCGAGACGCTCAAGCGATACCCGTGGGTAGACAAGACGGCAGCCGTCATGGCGGCGCCTCATTTTGTTTTCAACGGCACCTGGTCCATCCAGCCCGACGGAACGATTTCTGTGAACCCAAGTCTTTCGGACTGGGAGAACGGCGACATCGGCCAGCGTTCCGTTTCGCTGATCGCCGGCATGGTCGACTACTACCGCTATACGGGCGATCCTGCCGCGATTGGCGTCGTGACCCTTACGGCCGACTACGTCCTCGATTTCTGCCGGACGCCCGACGACCATCCGTGGCCGCGGTTCATGATTAGTTGTCCCACCAAAGGCAAGGCCTACGCTCGGGCGAATCCGCACGGCTTCATCCAGTTGGATATTGCCGCGCAAGTTGGGTCACAACTGTTGAAGGCGCACATGCTGACCGGCAATGCGCGTTATCTCGATGCGGCCAAGCACTGGGCCGATCTGTTGGCCGAGCACTGCGACCGGCGTTCTGACCATGCGCCGTGGCCGCGCTACGCCAATCCCGAAGACTCGAAGTTCAGCGATCGCCAGACCGCCAGCGTGTCGCTTATTCTGCAACTGATCGACGACCTCATCCGCCTAGGTTACACCGGCAAGAACGGTCAATTGCTTACGGCCCGCGAGGCTGGCGAGCGGTATCTCCGCGACACGCTGCTCCCCCGGTGGGCACGCGATTCGACGTTTGGCCACTTCTTCTGGGACTGGGACAACCCGGTGATGGCGTGCAGCGTTCCCTGCTACACGGTCGACTACATGATGACGCGGCGTGAGGCGTTTCCGAACTGGCAGGCCGACGTTCGCAATATTCTCTCGCTCATGTTTTGCCGCCTGAGCGTGGATCCCGGCTCGGCGGGAGATGTCTATTCAGGCGCTTGGGCCGTTCCAGAGTCGTCGGGCTGCTGCGGCCGCTCGCTCCAATATCCGACGATGATGATGTCTTCCCCGCTGGCCCGGTATGCCATGCTGTCGGGCAGCGAGTGGGCCCGCGAGGTAGCGCGACGTCAGTGCATACTGATGACTTACGACTCGCTGGAGAGCGGCGTGGTCATGGACGGAATCAGCGGCCCGCCGGTCGTCAGCGGCTCATGGTTCCACCTGGCCCATCCGTTGCCGCTCCGTTACGCCCTGGAGGCCGTCGGCTGGCGGCCCGACCTTTTCGCCGCAAGCCGCGAGAATCACATTGTGCGCACCACTTCGGTCGTGCAAGCGGTTTGCTATCGCAAGGGAGCGGTGCGCTACACGACGTGTGGCGCACCGCAGGGCACGCAGGAAGTGCTGCGTCTGTCCTTCACGCCTACCTCCGTCCAGGCCGACGACGAACCGCTTGCCGAGAAGCGGTCGCTCATCGAGAACGGCTACACGTTGGAGCAACTTCCTGACGGAGATTGTCTTGTCACCGTGCGTCATGACGGTCGTCGCCACGTTTCGATAACAGGGCCCGATCCCCAGGAGGAGGTCGCTTGCGACCGGCTGACGTACGAAGGCCCCTGGCTGGACATCGACGCGGCTGCCACAGCCGGGCGGAAATGGCGAAGCGCTTCGCAGGGCGGAGCCGCCGTCAGCTTCACTTTCGAGGGGAATCAGGTGCGGCTGTTGGGCACGGTCGCTCCGAACGGTGGCCGGGCCGACGTCTATCTCGACGGCATCAAGCAGCTTTGCGGCATCGATTTTTGGTCGCCGCAGAAGCGGACGGCGCAAGTCGTTTATTACAAGAACGGCTTGGCGCGGGGCAAGCACACACTCCGAATCGTCGCCACCGGCGTGAAGAACCCCGCGTCGCAAGGCACGCAGATCAATGTCTTGGGGCTCCAATGGTCGGCGGCCGAGGGCGAGAACAGACTCGACCACGGCAACGGGCCCAGCGGCGATCAGCGCGTGATTTTTGGAGCGGTTGGCCGGAGGGACTATGCCGATTCGCAGCGACACGTCTGGTTGCCCGCAACGGAGTTTACTTTGCGACTGAGCACGTTGGCGGACGTGGCGCCTGCATCGTTCTGGACCGAACCCCGGACGAAAGACGTACTGGGCACGCCGGATCCCGAGTTGTACCGCTATGGCGTTTTCGGCCGCGACTTCACTGCGAATTTCACGGTGGATCCGAAACGGACCTACTCGGTTCGCGTCAAGCTGTGCCAAACGGCCGAGCCGTCGAAGCCGGGCGGCTACGCCACGACGATCGACGTGCAAGGCCGAACCGTAGTCAAGGACGTGGACATTGCGGCCACGGCGGGTGGTCTCAACAAGGCGGTGGATCTCGTGTTCCGTGACGTACGGCCGGAGCATGGAATTGTCGCCGTGCGGTTTTGGCACCGCTTTGGCGGCCTGGCGTCGGTGCAGGCGATCGAATTGCTTGCGGGTCCCGCCGGGGCGGGCGCGCAGCCGGTGCGATTTGACTTCCCGCCGGGGCTCAACATGTTGACGAACGCGGGATTCGAGGCGGGGCTTGAGGGAGTCCTGGGGCAAGCGTCTTCGCATGTTTGGTCGGGGCGATTTATTTGTCGGGGTGGCTGGAATCTGAAGTTCCTGGGCGACAATACGGCCGCGATCTATCCGGAGACCGAGTACCGGAAGCACGCGCAGGCCGGCGAGCCGAAGCCGCATGGCGGCAAGGAGGCCCTGCGGATTTCCGCATCGCAGAACGACATTCACACCGAAACGTTCCAAGAGATTTCCGTGGATCCCAAGAAGACGTATCGGGCGTCGGTCTGGGTCCAGGGCGTCAGCCTGCGCGGCAAGGGTTTTGGCACGAGGCCCACCGACTCGGCCGGGTTCGCTATCGAGGAGCTCGACGCAAGCGGCCGGGTGATTTCGCGTCACGCCAAGAAGGCCATCACCCGGGCCGCCGACTTCACCGAGTTGAGCGAAACCTTCACCACCAGCGGCAAGACGGCGCGTGTTCGCTTCACGCTCGACACGGTCGTCGGATGCCGCTGGGACGAGGGGCACGTAACCTACGACGATTGCGCGTTGGTCGAGGCGTCTCGCTGACGCCGCGATTGTCCCGGTCGTTCCGTCGCCCCACGGCGGATGGCCTCGGCGATTTAACGAATCTTGCAGGGATGCCGATCGAGCCGTGCGTGATGCGGTCCGCCGGCGGCGAGGTCAGCCGTTTTTCGGCCGCACTTTGTAGTTGCCGCGGCTCTGGTCGTATTCGAGGTCGATCAGGCCTCGCTTCTTGATGTCCTCGAGCAGGTCCGAAAAGCTCCGATAACCGTAGTAGCCTTCGCTGAAGCCCGGATAGATGCGGCGAATGGCCTGTTTGAGGGTCGAGCCCCAGAGCGGATCGTAGTCCTGTTCGACGGAGTGAACAACCTCGACGACGCGCTCGATGGCTTCCTGCTTCTTGCCGGCCTCGGTGCTGTCCTTCTTTGCCGGCCGGGGCGTCTTCTTGGCCTTGCGCACCAGGTCGTCGTAATAAATAAACTCGTCGCAGTTGGCGATCAGCAGGTCGGAGGTGGAGCTTTTGACGCCGCAGCCGATCACGCGGCGGTTGTTTTCCTTCAGTTTCGAGACCAGCGGCGAGAAATCGCTGTCGCCGGAGAGCAGCGCGAAGGTATCGATGTGCTGTTTGGAATGGCACAGGTCGAGCGCGTCGACGACCATGTGGATGTCGGCACTGTTTTTGCCGCTCATCCGGCTTTGGGGGATGTCGATCATTTCGACGCCCTGGCCATGGAACTCGCGGATAGCCTCTTCGTAGTTGCGCCAATCGCAGTACGCCCGCTTGTAAACGATGCGTCCCTTTTCCAGAAGGCGTTTCAACACCAGTTCGATCTGAAACCGCCCGGCCTTCATGTCGCGGACGCCGATGGCCAGGTTTTCAAAATCGACAAAGACGGCGATCAGCGGTTCTTCGGCCATAGATTTTTTCGATTCGCAATCGGAACCCATGGGATGACTGGCGGCGATTTTCGGACTCCCGTTGAATCGCCGAGCCCCACGGAGGCAACGGCAAGCTCGCTCAACAGCTTAGACCGGATTCGGCGATTGTCAAGAAGGGACGGCCAAGCCGCCGTGCTGGCGGCCGGCGACGGTCCCGTCAATCAAGGCGTGCTGACGGCGGTCGCCAGGCCTTTCCAGCCGGGACCGAAGCCCATCAAGGAGGCGGCGAAATCGTCATTGGGGCCGCCGCCTGGATTCGGCATGATGCAAGAGCGGCCGGCGTCACCGTCGAGCGCCTGTGGGCCGTCGCGCGCGCGAAGGAACTTCATCAGCCGCGCGGCGGGCGGATCGGGATTGCGATTCGGCTTGCGTTTGCGGATCACGGTATGCGGCGTCGAGCTGCGGAATTGGAGGAGCCGTCGCAAGCTGAAGCAACGCGGGAGAAACGGGCGAAGCCGCGAGTGGCGCCAGCCGCGGACCTCGGAACCCTTGAGCCAGAGGCCGAACGGCCGCAAGAGCGCGTTGGTCCGTCGCTTTTGCAGCCGCAACGAGGCCCGAAGCTGACGCTCGAACTGGTCGAGCAGACGGCGAATGGCCAGCGGTTTTTGGATGGCGGCAAGGGCCTGGCGAACTTTTTCGACCAACGCGGCGGAGCGACCCAGATAGAGAGTGCGCTGCCGGCCACCGATGCGGTAGCCAAGTCGAAAATAGGGCCCATAGGTCTTGCCATTTTCATGGCGGTATCCGGCGCTGACATGCCCCCGGCGGCAGAAGACCTCGGGCCTGGCGGCGATAAGTCGCAGGGCGGGATGGTCGCAGCGGTCGGTCGCAATGGGATTTTCCAATTTCGGAGCCTGAGGGCGTGATGTTCAAGACTCTGCCGAGGCGAACGACTTGGGTAGCAGACCGTCGGATTTCCAATTGGGAGTCGGTCGCTCGGGGGCAGCCGCTTGGCGGACGCGGCACGACCGCGCGGTTTTGGGCAAGCTGGGGCAAAGGCGAGTGGCGTTCGTGTCGCAAACGGGATCGGAACTCGTGGCATCGCACGGCTCGACGGGCGTCACGGCGGGCGTCTCTTCCAAGTGGAGACGAGACGGTGGCGGCGAATCGAGCAGGGCATGGACCGCCTGGAGTTTGAGGAGCAACTCGGCCGTTTGGCATTTGACGGTGGCAAGACGGAGGTGCCGCTCGATCATCTCGTCCGGGCGGCCGAGGATCGCGTCGAGCGACTGCGGATCGGCCGCGATCACGACCATCTTGGCCTGGTCGCAAATCTCGATCCACATGAGATGGACCAACGTCAGGCCGATCGACCGTTCGAGCTCGCCCGGCGCATCGATGACAAAGCGGCGATAGGCCGGGGCGAGGATGCCCGACACGGCGTTGCGAACTTCCGCCGGCATTTCCTGCCAGCGATGGTCGGCGGGGAGCCAGTGGGGGACGTCTTCGCCGCATGGCGCTGCGACAACGTCGCCGCGACGCGGCCCATTCTTGCTCGGCCGACTGGGCGTCGAGCCACGAATCGCCTTCTTCTTGCTTGGCCGCGCAGAAGCCGCGGCGCGGCTGGACCGGGCGGGTTTGTGTGTGGAGTTGCGCATGCTGGCATCATGCGCGGCGACCGGGATCTCTACAAGCTCGAGAATTGAGCCACTTTTGTGTCGCGCTGTGCCCGCCCGTCTTGAACCCGCGGAATCGAGGCCCTCCGAGCCCGCAAGAAATGCAAAGAGCCCGCAAGACCTGGAGGATCTTGCGGGCTCTTCTTTGATTTAAATCCGGCGACACCTACTCTCGCACTTTTGGTACTACCATCGGCTCCGAAAGCTTAACTACCGTGTTCGGAATGGGAACGGGTGTGACCTTTCGGATATGGTCACCGGAAAGGAGCGACTGTTCCAACTGTGAAGGAACAACTCGCTAGGGCGGGATTCGTGAAGGGGCCGCGGTCTCGATTGCGAGACACGAGGACCGGACACTGGGCCCGCCGACTGGTTGTGGCAACGAAGTGACATCTTAACCCCCATCGTCGCCCTCTCGTAAGGAGAGGGGAGATGAGGAGGCCTCTTAGGAGCATTGGATACATATGGCCAAGCATTCGTCCGTTAGTATCGGTTAGCTGAGCACATTGCTGCGCTTACACATCCGACCTATCAACCTGGTGGTCTTCCAGGGGACTTCTGCGGATATACCGCGACGAAACCTGATCTTGGAGAGGGCTTCACGCTTATATGCTTTCAGCGTTTATCCTTTCCGTTCATAGCTACCCAGCCGTGCCGCTAGCGCGACAACTGGCACACCAGAGGAACGTCCTTCTAAATCCTCTCGTACTAAAGAAGAACCTCCGCAAGTTTCGTGCGCCCATAGCAGATAGGGACCGACCTGTCTCACGACGGTCTGAACCCAGCTCACGTACCACTTTCATTGGCGAACA